>CAZJAL010000066.1:0-2612 GCA_964544175.1 uncultured Limnohabitans sp. | reverse complement strand
GCGCTTCGCGGCACATGAACTCGATCGCATCCTGGTCGCCGAGCCAGTCGGAGCCCTTGATGGTGTCGTAGAAGTGGTAGTGCCAGTTGTCATCGGACATGTTGCCCAATGAAGCGCCAATACCGCCCTGCGCTGCGACTGTGTGCGAACGTGTTGGAAACACTTTCGAGAGAACAGCAACGTTCAAACCAGCGCGGGACAGCTGCAAGGATGCGCGCATACCGGAGCCACCGGCGCCGACGATCACGACGTCAAATTTGCGCGTAGCGATCTTGTCTTTGGTGTAAGTCATGGTGTGAAAAATCTTATTGAGGGTGTTGAGGGTTCAAAATCTGAAAAAATTCAATTGAATTTGAACAAAATCAAAGACGCCACAGAGCTTGAATGGCCCAACCGGCGCAGCCGATCAACCAAACCAAAGAAGCAACGTGCAAGACAATTCTCAAACCGAGCGGTTTGATGTAGTCCATCCAAATGTCACGAATGCCAACCCAAGCGTGATAAAGCAAACACAGAATGGTGGTGAAGGTTAAAAACTTCATCCACTGAGACGCAAAAATACCAGCCCACTCGTCGTAACCAATGGGGCCGCTTGTAAAGATCACCTGTGCCAACACAACCAGGGTGAATGCGGCCATGAGAGCAGCCGTTACACGCTGAGCTAACCAGTCGCGAAGACCAAAGTGAGCGCCGACAGTGACGCGCTTGGCGCCGTAATTTACTGACATGTTGAATGCTCCTGATTAGTAAAGGCCAAACAGCTTGGCAGCCAACACAGCGGTGAGGCTTAAGCTCAAAACCAAAGTGACGATGGCAGAAGATTTGCCGAATTCTTTGGTCACAGCATGGAAAACATCCATGTACAGGTGACGAATACCCGCGATGAAGTGGTGCAGGTAGGCCCAAATGATGGCCAATGCAACCAGCTTGAAGAACCAGCCTGGCACAAAGCCAATGCCAACACTGAAAGCAGCTGCAAAAGATGCAAAAGAGATTTCAGACGTGATGGAGTTATCAAACATCCAAATGATGAAAGGCATGAGCACAAACATCAAAGCACCACTGACGCGGTGCAAGATTGACACCCAACCGGCTGCAGGCAACCGGTACGTGGGCAAATCGCTGATGGCGTTGATATTGCGAAATTCAGGCCTTTGACGGGCGGTTTCGGTCATTTTTAATTCCTCTTTGGTAACTTCACTGACATTTTTGATTTCAGTGTCGCGGATTCTATTGCAACGCAACAAACTGACATGAGGATTTCATAAAGAAATTACTAAACTAAATGTTATTGGGTTCAGAGAGTCGCCTTGGCGTCAATTCAACTCATTGTGATAGTGATGGGTGTCCGTCACATAAAAGCCGCGACGCAGTTCCATGGGAGTGTCGTTGTAGGTGTAAGCCACGCGCTCAACACTCAAGAGTGGGGTGTGAGATTTAATCTCAAGGAGCTTGCATTGTGCGGCATCTGGCACCACAGCTTTGATCCGTTCTTCGGCACGCACCATGCGAACACCAAATTCGGTTTCAAACAAAGCGTACATGGGGCCGTCGTAATCACTCAAGCGCTCGGCGGTCAGCCCTTTGAAAGGGTTGCCGGGTAACCAGAGATCTTCCAAAATGGTAGGTGAGCCAGCAAAAGACAAAACGCGGCGCACCTGAAGCACAGCATCCCCAGTGCGCAAGGCCAAAGCGCGGCCAATGTCTGCGTTGGCACGAAGCCGTTTGCAGTCAACAATGGTGCGCTGGGCAGGGCCCTCACTTTTGGGGTCGCCTTGGTCGGGCAACAGTTTGAGAAATCTGTATTGAACCTGTTGTTCTGCGTGGGTGGCCACAAAGGTACCCTTGCCTTGACGACGCACCAACAAATTGCCGTTGGCCAATTCATCAATGGCTTTGCGCACGGTGCCTTGGCTGACGCGGTATCGAGCGGCCAACTCCATTTCACTGGGAATGCCCTCGCCTGGTTTCCACTCGCCCGTTTGCAAACTTTGCAAGATCAAACCTTTGATTTGTTGATACAGAGGACTAAAAGCTGGCGCAGCTGCATTGAGGTCAGGCAGTCCAATTGAATCAACAGAAAAAACTTGGGATGTCATGTCAAAAGCCCTGCTTCAGGGTGGGCACAAAAAGTGAGGCAATGATATCTTATATAAGACATAAGACAAATTGACTTTTGAGGGTTTTCGCGAGTACACTCGGAAGCTGTTTGCCCGTGAGCAAAAATATTTGCACACCTGTCTGGATCAGCCAGGCAACCCGGTCGGCAGTGAATGTCTAGATGGGTTCGGCAAAGTCCGTTTTCTTATCACTATCTGGAGTTCACACCATGAGCAAAAAGCCCGTTCGCGTCGCCGTCACAGGAGCCGCAGGTCAAATTGGATACGCATTGTTGTTCCGCATCGCTTCCGGCGAAATGTTGGGCAAAGATCAACCTGTGATCTTGCAATTGCTCGAAATCCCCGACGAAAAAGCCCAAAAAGCTTTGAAGGGCGTGATGATGGAATTGGAAGATTGCGCTTTCCCATTGCTGGCTGGCATGGAAGCCCATTCCGACCCGATGACCGCATTCAAAGACACCGACTACGCCTTGTTGGTCGGTTCACGTCCCC
>CAZJAL010000065.1:0-2802 GCA_964544175.1 uncultured Limnohabitans sp. | reverse complement strand
GCGCTGTACGGTTTGGATCGTACTCAATGCGTTCCACTTTGGCTGGAATTGCATCTTTGTTACGTTTGAAGTCAACAACACGGTAGTGATGTTTGTGACCACCACCCTTGTGACGGGTTGTGATGTGACCGTTGTTGTTGCGACCCGCTTTTTGATGCTGTTCTTCGAGCAAAAGCGCATAGGCCTCGCCTTTGTACAGGTGATCACGAGTCACCTTCACCACGCCACGTTGGCCTGGTGAGGTTGGTTTGAGTTTAATGACTGCCATGATTAAGCGGCCTCCCCTGAGAGGTTCAGCTCTTGACCTGGCATCAAGGTGACGTATGCCTTGCGAACGTTGTCGCGACGGCCCACAGTCTTGCCAAAACGCTTGGTCTTGCCTTTGGTGTTCACCACAGACACGCCCTTAACTTCCACCTTGAACATCAACTGCACAGCAGCTTTGATTTCAGGCTTGGTAGCGTCCTGCAGCACTTTGAATGTGACAGCGTTTGATTTTTCTGCAACCATGGTGGCCTTTTCGGACACGATGGGGGCAACCAACACAGCCATCAGACGACCTTCGTCAAACTTTTGTGTGCTCATGCGAACATCTCCTTGAGTTTGTCGACAGCGCCTTTGGTGACAACCACTTTCTTGAAGTGAACCAAAGAAACTGGATCGGCGTAACGGGGCTCAACAATCAGGATGTTGACCAAGTTGCGTGATGCCAAGTAGAGGTTTTCGTCAACTTCTTCTGCAATGACCAAGACAGAGTCGAGGTTCATGGCTTTGAATTTGGCAGCCAATTGCTTGGTTTTGGGAGACTCAACCTTGAAGGAGTCAACCACCGCCAAACGGCCTTCGCGTGCCAACTGAGAGAAGATCGAAGCCATACCAGCACGGTACATCTTCTTGTTGATCTTCTGTGTGAAGTTTTCGTCGGGCATGTTCGGGAAAATACGACCACCGCCACGCCACAAAGGCGATGAAGTCATACCAGCACGTGCGCGGCCAGTACCTTTTTGCTTAAAGGGCTTCTTGGTTGAGTGGTGAACTTGTTCACGGTCTTTTTGAGCGCGGGTGCCTTGACGGGCATTGGCTTGATAAGCCACCACGATCTGGTGAATCAGGTCTTCGTTGTATTCACGACCGAACACGGTTTCTGGCGCTTCAAATTTAGAAGCGGCTTGACCTTGGTCGTTCAGGAGTTCGAGCTGCATCAGTTCGCTCCTTTAGCTTTAACGGCGGGACGCACAGTCACGAAACCGCCTTTGGAACCAGGAATTGCACCTTTGATCAGGAGCAAACCACGGACTTCGTCTACACGCACCACGTCGAGGTTCTGGGTTGTGCATGTGACATCACCGAGGTGACCGGACATGCGCTTACCTGGGAACACGCGACCTGGGTCTTGCGCCATAGAGATCGAGCCTGGCACGTTGTGCGAACGGCTGTTACCGTGCGACGCGCGCTGTGACTTGAAGTTGTGACGCTTGATGGTGCCCGCGAAGCCTTTACCAATGGAGGTGCCTTGCACATCCACTTTTTGGCCCACAGCAAACACCGTAGCAGGCACAGCAGCGCCAGCGGCGTACTGAGCTGCTGTATCAGCAGTCACTTTGAATTCTTGAATGATTTCACCGGCTTCAACGCCTGCTTTCGCAAGGTGGCCAGCAATTGGCTTGGTCACGCGCGATGCTTTGCGCGAGCCGAACGTTACCTGAAGGGCAACGTAGCCATCGTTCTCTTGGGTTTTGACCTGGGTCACGCGGTTGTTTGAAACATCTACCACTGTGACAGGCACTGCGTCCCCATCATCAGTGAACAGACGCATCATGCCCACCTTGCGGCCCAGCAACCCTAGGGAGTTGCTAAGACTCATATTTTTTTTCTCCAAAACTTCCACCCCAGCGACTTCAATTGGCCACTGAGTTTTATATGAAAGAAGGTTAATAAATCTCAACCCAAAACGGGCTGAGCCTCGAATTATAGCCGCGCGTCACAGAACATGGCAAGCGGTTTTTTAATTCGAGTCTTTTTGGGGCTTTTTCAGACCCCGAAGAGGACGCTGCATGCCCAGTTTCCCAGGCAAGCAACACCTCAACTGTTTTGCAATTGCAGATTACTGCAATTTGATTTCGACGTCCACGCCAGCAGGCAAGTCCAACTTCATCAATGCGTCCACAGTTTTATCTGTAGGGTCAACGATGTCCATCAGACGCTGGTGCGTACGGATTTCGAACTGGTCACGGCTGGTCTTGTTGACGTGCGGTGAACGCAGAATGTCAAAACGCTTCATGCGTGTTGGCAAAGGCACGGGGCCCTTGACAATCGCACCGGTGCGCTTGGCAGTGTCTACGATCTCAGCAGCAGACTGGTCGATCAATTTGTAGTCAAACGCTTTGAGGCGAATGCGAATTTTTTGTTTAGCTGACATGCGTGTGCTCCAAACTTAGGCTTAATGAATTAAGCGATGATTTTGGCAACAACGCCAGCGCCCACAGTGCGGCCGCCTTCGCGGATCGCAAAACGCAGACCTTCTTCCATGGCAATCGGGTTGATCAACTTCACAGTGATCGACACGTTGTCACCAGGCATCACCATCTCTTTGCCTTCTGGCAATTCAATAGCGCCTGTCACGTCAGTCGTACGGAAGTAGAACTGAGGACGGTAGTTGTTGAAGAATGGCGTGTGGCGGCCGCCTTCGTCTTTAGACAACACATAGATCTCAGCTGTGAAGTGAGTGTGTGGCTTGACTGAACCTGGCTTGCACAGCACTTGGCCGCGCTGCACGTCTTCGCGCTTTGTACCGCGCAACAA
>CAZJAL010000064.1:0-3202 GCA_964544175.1 uncultured Limnohabitans sp. | reverse complement strand
CCCAAGAGATGGCTGACAAAGCTTGGGCCATCATCGAAGAAGTCGAAGCCATGGGTGGCATGACCAAGGCGGTGGACAGCGGTTGGGCCAAGCTGAAGATCGAAGCGGCTGCGGCTGAAAAGCAAGCACGCATCGACAGTGGCAAAGATGTGATTGTGGGTGTGAACAAATACAAACTGGCCAAAGAAGACCCGATCGACATTTTGGCGATTGACAATGTGAAAGTGCGTGACGGTCAGATTGATCGTTTGAAAAAAATCAAAGCCTCACGCGACAGTGCCAAAGTGCAGGCTGCGTTAGATGCACTCACGGCTGCGGCTGAAAGCGGCGAGGGCAACTTGCTCGACTTGTCGATCAAAGCCATTCGCTTGCGTGCCACCGTGGGTGAGGTGAGCGATGCGCTTGAAAAAGTTTATGGGCGCCATCGCGCCGACACGCAAAAGGTGACCGGTGTGTACGCTGCTGCTTATGACTCGGCCGAGGGCTGGGAACAACTCAAAAAAGAGATCGCCGATTTCGCCGACAAAGAAGGCCGTCGCCCCCGCGTGATGATCGCCAAGTTGGGCCAAGACGGTCACGACCGTGGCGCCAAAGTGGTGGCCACCGCGTACGCCGATTTGGGCTTTGATGTGGACATGGGCCCCTTGTTCCAAACGCCTGAAGAATGCGCACGCCAAGCCATTGAAAACGATGTGCATGCAGTGGGTGTGTCCACCTTGGCTGCAGGTCACAAAACGTTGGTGCCCGCCATCATTGCCGAGTTGAAGAAGCAAGGTGCGGATGACATCATCGTGTTTGTGGGCGGTGTGATTCCGCGCCAAGACTACGACTTCTTGTACGAGTCAGGTGTGAAGGGCATTTATGGACCTGGCACACCTATTCCAGCCAGTGCGAAAGATGTGCTGGAACAAATCAAAAAGGCGCTTGGGTGACACCTGAGCAATTGCTCAGTGGTTTGCTGCATGGCGATGCGGCTGTGCAGCGACGCGCTATGGCGAAGGCCATCACTTTGCTCGAGTCCACGCGCACGGATCATCGCGCCTTGGCAGATGAATTGCTCACGCGCATGTTGCCGCACACCGGTCAATCGTTTCGCTTGGGCATCAGCGGTGTGCCGGGTGTGGGCAAGTCCACCTTCATCGAAGCATTGGGTTTATATTTGATTGCACAAGGCCATCGCGTGGCGGTGTTGGCAGTCGACCCATCGTCGAGTGTGTCGGGTGGTTCGATCTTGGGTGACAAAACCCGCATGGAACATTTGTCGGTGCACCACCAAGCCTACATTCGCCCGAGCCCCAGCAGTGGCACCTTGGGTGGCGTGGCCGAAAAAACACGCGAGTCGATGTTGGTGTGCGAAGCTGCTGGCTACGATGTGGTGCTGGTCGAAACCGTGGGCGTAGGCCAAAGCGAAACCGCAGTGGCCAACATGACCGACATGTTTTGTTTGTTGCAATTGCCCAATGCGGGTGACGATTTGCAAGCCATCAAAAAAGGTGTGATGGAGTTGGCCGATTTGGTGGTCATCAACAAAGCCGACATCGATGCTGCAGCGGCCACACGCGCCGAAGCACAAATCACCAGTGCCTTGCGTTTGTTGGGGCAGCATGGTAACCCTGACAACGCGCACCACAACGAAACCCAATGGCATGCCAAAGTAGTCCAAATCAGCGCGTTGTTGAACCAAGGTGTTGATGCGTTTTGGTCGGCTGTCAGCGAATTCAAAGGCTTGCAAGTCAACAATGGACGCTTTGCCACACGACGCCAACAACAAGCACTGTCGTGGATGTGGGAACGCATTGACGCAGGCTTGAAACAAAACTTTCGGCAAAACGACACAGTCAAAACCCTGTTGCCACAACTCAGTCAACAAGTGGGTGCAGGCCAGTTGGCCGCATCCACTGCCGCCCGTCAATTGCTCGGCGCTTATCAAGTGCAGAGCTGATTTTGAAATCTTCCTGGAGAAAAGAGAGAGCAACCATGCAAGACATCATTGAACAACTTGAACAAAAGCGTGCCGCTGCGCGTTTGGGTGGCGGGCAAAAACGCATTGACGCCCAGCACAGCAAAGGCAAGCTCACCGCGCGTGAACGCATTGAAGTGCTGTTAGACGAAGGCACCTTTGAAGAGTGGGACATGTTTGTCGAGCACCGTTGCACCGACTTTGGCATGGCCGACAACAAAATTCCGGGTGACGGCGTGGTCACTGGCTACGGCATGATCAATGGCCGTTTGGTGTTTGTGTACAGCCAAGACTTCACTGTGTACGGTGGTGCCTTGTCTGAAACCCATGCAGAAAAAATTTGCAAGGTGATGGACCAAGCCATGAAAGTGGGTGCCCCTGTCATCGGTCTGAACGACTCAGGTGGTGCGCGCATTCAGGAAGGCGTGGCTTCACTGGGTGGTTACGCCGAAGTGTTTCAGCGCAATGTGATGGCCAGTGGTGTGGTGCCACAAATCAGCATGATCATGGGCCCATCAGCGGGTGGTGCGGTGTATTCACCTGCGTTGACCGATTTCATCTTCATGGTCAAAGACACTTCTTATATGTTTGTGACCGGCCCCGATGTGGTGAAGACCGTCACGCACGAAGAAGTCACTGCCGAAGAATTGGGCGGCGCTGTGACCCACACCACCAAGAGTGGTGTGGCAGACATGGCGTTTGAAAACGATGTCGAAGCCTTGTTGATGTTGCGCCGCTTGTACAACTACTTGCCACTCAACAACAAAGAAAAAGCACCCGTGCGCGTGAGCGGTGACCCAACCGACCGCATGGACATCAGCTTGGACACCTTGGTGCCTGAGAACCCCAACAAAGCGTATGACATGAAAGAGCTCATCCTCAAAACAGTGGATGACGGCGACTTCTTCGAATTGCAACCCGACTACGCGAAAAACATTTTGATTGGCTTTGCCCGAATGGAAGGTCAAACCGTGGGTATCGTGGCCAACCAACCTTTGGTGTTGGCCGGTTGCTTGGACATCAAGAGCTCTATCAAGGCCGCCCGTTTTGTGCGCTTCTGCGATGCGTTCAACATTCCTGTGGTCACGTTTGTAGACGTGCCCGGCTTCATGCCCGGTACCTCACAAGAGTACGGCGGCATCATCAAGCACGGTGCTAAGTTGCTGTACGCGTATGCCGAGTGCACCGTGCCAAAAATCACCGTCATCACACGCAAAGCCTACGGCGGTGCGTATGACGTGA
>CAZJAL010000063.1:0-3583 GCA_964544175.1 uncultured Limnohabitans sp. | reverse complement strand
GCTGACGAGCAGCTGCTTCGAGGTATTTGCTGCCCATGATGCCGATACCGATACAAGCGCCAATCGCGCCCATGCCGATGATGAGACCAGCTGCCAAAGCGACGTAACCGAGAACGTGTTCCATTTAATTGCTCCTATGGATGATGATGGAAAGGTTGAGAAAAAACTAAACTAAATTGTGACGCTTAGTGAGCGTCGTGCGCTTGACCGATGTAGACCAAAGTCAACATCATGAAAATGAAAGCTTGCAAAGCCACGATCAAGATATGGAAGATGGCCCAGATGGAGCCAGCGATCACGTGACCGATGGGCATCAAGATGCCGGTCAATGACATGGCGGCCGTACCACCCATCAAAGCGATCAACATGAAAATCAGTTCGCCGGCATACATGTTGCCGAACAGTCGCATACCGTGTGACACGGTTTTGGCGACGAATTCAATCATTTGGAAGATAAAGTTGAAGGGCCACAAAATAGGATGTGCGCCGAAAGGTGCCGTGGTCAACTCGTGGAACCAGCCGCCAATGCCCTTGATTTTGATGTTGTAGTAAATACAAATGAGCAAAACCGACACAGACATGCCCAATGTGGTGGACAAGTCGGCTGTAGGCACAACGCGGAAATAATGGATGCTGTGATCGAGACCTGTCACGGCAAACAAACCATGGAACAAATCGACAGGCAAGAAGTCCATCGAGTTGAGCAAGAAGATCCAAACAAAAACGGTCAAGGCCAAAGGCGACACGAGTTTGCGGCTTTCGGCGTTGTGAATGATGCCCTTGGCTTGTGAGTCAACCATTTCAAACAAGATTTCAACGGCTGCCTGAAAACGACCAGGTACGCCGGAAGTGGCCTTGCTGGCAGCCTTCCACAAAAAGAAGCTGCCCAACACACCCAACAAAATACCCCAAAAAATGGAGTCAATGTTGAAGACTGAAAAGTCAATCACACCCGCCATCGGCTTGTTTTGCAGATGGGTCAGGTGGTGGCCGATGTATTCACCGGCGCTGGGAGCGTTTGCAGCTGACATTCTCTAGGCTCTTTAAAAATTAACTTTAACTTTTCAATTGAGGCACAAGTTAGGTCACCGGGTGGAACACATTGCGCCAGGCAAACACCACCCAATAAACCTTCATCGTAACCACGAGGCCCACCAACATGGCAGGCCAACTTAAATCTTTGACTAACCAAACCGCCGCATAAAGCATGGCGATTGTGAGGCCAATCTTGACCAATTCCCACAGCAAGAACCCAAAAACCGCAGTACCTGAGTTCAGCATAGTGGCTTTGCTGGTAAGGCCCCGCGCGAACAACGCTGCAGGCACCACCACCGCCAAACCACCATATGCTGCCGACCAAGCCGCCGAAACCCTGCCCGTCAAGAGCCAAGTCAAAGCCGCTACAGCCAATCCAACCATCATTTGCGCCAACACCACACGCCAAACAGAGAGTAGCGGCTGTTGGCGGCGCAAATTTTGCACCTCTTCAGCTGTTAACGGCTTGAATTGTTCCAGATCTCTAACGTCTTCTGCATCATATGCATCACCATATGCATGGTTTACTGACTTGAGACCAAGGACGGGGCCGTCTTTGCGCACTGTCTTCATTAGGCTTGTCTTGTGGCGGGATTCTGAGCTTGCATGTTTACACACAGGTTACAGAAATACCCAGGGTTCCGCAAAGCTCACGATTATAGGTGAAAACCCATACTGTCAAAAGAGGCCACAATGGAAGTCCTTAAATTCTTGTTATTTGCGCTTGAGCAGGAAGCTGATATATGTACGAACTGATTAAATTCACCCATTTGGCATCAGGCATTGTCTGGATGGGTGGCATGGCCGTCATGATCTGGGCGGTCCGCCCCACTGCAATTTCATTGTTTGAGCCGCCTGTTCGTTTGCCCTTTTTGGCAGCGGTCATGTCACGCTTTTTCAAGTTGGTGGCGATCTGTGTTTTCTTGCTTCTCGCCACAGGCGGCGCCATGCTGGTGGGCGTCGACATGAAAATGGCCCCCAAAGGCTGGCACGCCATGCTGGGCATTGGCACGCTCATGTGCCTCATTTTTGGACACATTTACACGGTCCCTTTTCGTCGCCTGAAGTTGGCTTTGGCCCAACAAGAGTTTCCTGCAGCAGGTGCACAATTGGCCAAAATACACCCCCTGATGATTTTGAACTTTGCACTCGGCTGGCTGGCCATCGGTGCCGTGGTCATCTGGCGTTAACTCAAATCAAAAACCACATCCATGAGCGCTACTCAAACGACCCCTATCCCAGGCGATCCTCGCAAAGAGTCATTGATTGAATACCCCTGCGACTTTCCCATCAAAGTCATGGGCGCACGCGTGGATGGCTTTGCCGAAGCCATGGCGGAATTGGCCACGCAATTTGACCCTGGCTTTAACCCAGCCACCATCGAAATGCGGCCTAGCAAAGCGGGCAATTACCTCAGCGTCACCCTCACCATCAGGGCCACCAGTCGCGATCAACTCGACAACTTGTACCGCGCCCTGACAGGCCATCCCATGGTCAAAGTAGCCCTCTAGCACGCCTTTTATGTTGGTCAAACCCTTAGGTCTTGTGGACTTTGCTGGCACTTATCTGGCCATGCAAGACTTCACGGCTCAAAGAACGCCAGATACAGCGGACGAGCTCTGGCTTTGCGAACATTCGCCCGTCTTTACGCAAGGTTTGGCGGGCCAAGCAGGGCATGTGCTCAACGCCGGCAACATTCCTGTCATAGCCACCAACCGCGGCGGACAGGTCACTTATCATGGCCCGGGCCAAGTGATGGCCTACCCCCTGTTGAACTTGCAGCGCGCCGGCTATTTCGTCAAAGAATACGTTTACCGCTTGGAAGAGGCCGTCATTCGGACCTTGGCGCATTTTGGCGTCACGGGCCATCGCGTGCCCAACGCACCTGGCATTTATGTTCGCCTGGCCGACCCTTTTGCCCACACTGCACTGACAGGCCCTGCGGTGCCTGGCGACCCCTTCAAGGGCCTTGGCAAGATCAGCGCGCTGGGCATCAAAGTCAGCCGGCAATGCACTTACCATGGCTTGGCCCTGAACGTGAAGATGGACCTTGAACCCTTCCAACGCATCAACCCCTGCGGCTATGCTGGTTTGCAAACCGTGGACCTTTTTACAATTGGGGTCAACACATCTTGGGAAGAAGCAGCCGACGTCTTGGCGCACAAACTCGCGCCCCTGCTATCGCCTTGATGATGAACTCAACTGTGCCTTCGACACTGAAAGAACGCAATGACCAAAGATACTGACGCTGTCCGCAATGTGGTGCGTGAAGCGCAAACTGTCGAAAACTACGATGCGTCTGCCAAGCAAAAAGCAGCGGCCAAGTTGTCTCGCATCCCGATCAAAGTTGAACCCGGTGAAGTACTGAAAAAGCCCGAATGGATTCGCGTCAAAGCAGGCTCACCCACCACGCGTTTTTACGAAATCAAAGACATCCTCCGCAAAAACAAATTGGTCACGGTTTGTGAAGAAGCCAGTTGCCCCAACATTGGTGAATGCTTTGGCAAAGGCACGGCCACCTTCATGATCATGGGCGACAAGTGCACGC
>CAZJAL010000062.1:0-3925 GCA_964544175.1 uncultured Limnohabitans sp. | reverse complement strand
CGCCGTGCTTTGACGATCATCGAAGAAGCCAAAGCCCGTGCCACTGAAGAAGGCAACAAGATCATTGCTGCAGCAAAAGCTGAAGCAGAGCAACAAACGGTGAATGCCCGTGAAACTTTGCGCGAGCAAGTTGCGGCATTGGCTGTGAAGGGCGCCGAGCAGATTCTCCGCAAGGAAGTCAATGCGGGTGTTCATGCTGATCTGTTGAACCGTCTGAAGACCGAGCTGTAATCCTTTATCAGTCCGAGAAGACCATGGCAGAACTTGCAACCATCGCCCGCCCTTACGCTGATGCGCTTTTCAAAGCGCAATCGGCCGACCTTGCGGGTACTGCAGCTTGGCTCGACGAGCTTGCCGCAGTTGCGAGCAACTCGCAACTGTTGCAATTCTCTGAAAACCCCAAGGTGACCGACACGCAAGTGTTCGATCTGATTTCTGGCGTCGTGAAAACGGCGTTGCCAGCAGCAGGTCAAAACTTCTTGCGTTTGGCCATTGAAAACCGCCGTCTTGCCGCATTGCCCGAAATTGCCAGCCAATTCCGTGCACTTAAAAATGCACAAGGTGGCACCGCCGATGCGATCGTTCACAGTGCTTTCCCCATTGATGCAGCCGCTTTGGCTGATCTGTCTGGAACACTGGAAAAGCGTTTCGGCCGCAAACTCAACGTCAGCGTTGAGGTCGATGCGTCACTGATTGGTGGCGTGCGCGTGGTCGTGGGGGACGAAGTGTTAGATACCTCCGTCAAGGCCCGTCTGGAACAAATGAAAGTGGCCCTCACTGCTTAAGGCGGCGAGAGTCCGGATCTATTTAAAGAAAGAAGGAAAGAGTCATGCAACTCAATCCAGCAGAAATTTCTGAGCTGATCAAGAGCCGAATCCAAGGTTTGTCTTCTGATGCAGACATCCGTAACCAAGGCACTGTGGTGTCCGTAACTGACGGTATCGTGCGCGTGCACGGCCTGTCAGACGTGATGCAAGGCGAGATGCTTGAGTTCCCCGCTACTGCCGCTGGTGTTGCCACCTTCGGTTTGGCTTTGAACTTGGAGCGTGACTCTGTCGGCGCCGTGATTTTGGGTGAGTAC
Source organism: uncultured Limnohabitans sp. (assembly GCA_964544175.1). Classification (GTDB taxonomy): domain Bacteria; phylum Pseudomonadota; class Gammaproteobacteria; order Burkholderiales; family Burkholderiaceae_C; genus Limnohabitans_A. Next base: position 2,844 of record CAZJAL010000062.1, on the reverse strand, counting down.
GAGCACATCTCTGAAGGCGACACTGTCAAATGTACAGGCCGCATTTTGGAAGTGCCAGTGGGTCCCGAGTTGATTGGCCGTGTGGTCAACGCTTTGGGTCAGCCGATTGACGGCAAAGGCCCCATCAACGCCAAGATGACCGACGTGATCGAAAAGGTTGCGCCTGGTGTGATCGCACGTAAATCAGTTGACCAGCCTATGCAAACTGGCTTGAAGTCAATTGACTCCATGGTGCCCGTGGGCCGTGGCCAACGTGAATTGATCATTGGTGACCGTCAGACTGGTAAAACAGCTGTGGCCATCGACGCCATCATCAACCAAAAAGGTCAGAACATGACCTGCGTGTATGTGGCGATTGGTCAAAAAGCTTCTTCCATTAAAAACGTGGTTCGCGCGTTGGAACAAGCCGGCGCCATGGCATACACCATTGTGGTGGCAGCTTCCGCTTCTGAATCCGCAGCCATGCAATATGTGTCAGCCTACTCTGGTTGCACCATGGGCGAATACTTCCGCGACCGCGGCGAAGACGCTTTGATCGTTTATGACGATTTGTCTAAGCAAGCTGTTGCCTACCGTCAAGTGTCATTGCTCTTGCGTCGTCCACCAGGCCGCGAAGCTTACCCTGGCGACGTGTTCTATCTCCACAGCCGTTTGCTCGAGCGTGCAGCTCGCGTCAACGCTGAGTACGTAGAAGCCTTCACCAAAGGCGCGGTCAAAGGCAAAACAGGCTCACTCACAGCGTTGCCAATCATCGAAACGCAAGCTGGTGACGTGTCAGCCTTCGTGCCAACCAACGTGATTTCGATTACCGACGGCCAGATCTTCTTGGAAACCTCATTGTTCAACGCAGGCATTCGTCCAGCGATTAACGCCGGTATTTCTGTGTCTCGCGTGGGTAGCTCGGCTCAAACCAAAGTCATCAAGGGTCAATCTGGCGGTATCCGTACCGACTTGGCCCAGTACCGTGAATTGGCAGCGTTCGCGCAATTCGCTTCCGACTTGGACGAATCCACACGCAAACAACTCGACCGCGGTGCCCGCGTGACAGAACTCTTGAAGCAGGCTCAATACAGCCCACAATCCATCAGCTTGATGGGTGCTTCTTTGTTCGCCGTCAACAAAGGTTTCATGGACGACGTGGACGTGAAGAAAATTCTGTCCTTCGAAAGTGGTTTGCACGCGTACCTCAAAGATAAAAATGCCGCTTTGTTGGCAAAAATCGAAGAGACCAAAGCTTTGGACAAAGACGCCGAAGCCGAGTTGAACGCTGCTGTGGCCGCCTTCAAGAAAACTTTTGCTTAATTTCTACCTGACCAAAAGGAGCCTCTGATGGCATCGGGCAAGGAACTACGCACCAAGATCAAATCGGTGGAAAACACCAAGAAGATCACCAAAGCGATGGAGATGATTTCTGTCTCCAAAATGCGCAAGGCGCAGGAGCGCATGCGCACGGCACGTCCTTATGCAGAGAAAATTCGCGCTATCGCGAGCAATCTCGGCAAGGCCAATCCTGAGTATGTGCACGCTTATATGAAGCACTCCGACGGCAAAGCCGTTGGCTTCATTGTGGTCACCACTGACAAAGGTCTGTGCGGCGGTCTGAATACCAACTTGTTGCGCGCTGTCACCGCACAGTTGCGTGATACGCAAACCGCTGGCAAAACTGCGCAAGCAGTCGCCATCGGCAGCAAAGGTTTAGGTTTTCTCAATCGCGTGGGTGCCAAAGTGGTGTCACAAGTGACGCACTTGGGCGACAAACCCCATTTGGAAAAACTCATCGGCCCCGTCAAGGTCATGCTCGATGCGTATGCCAATGGCGAGTTGAGTGCGGTTTACCTTTGCTACAACAAGTTCATCAGCACCATGGCTCAACAGCCAACCATTGAACAACTGCTACCTTTGTCAGCAGACAAGATGGAAGCTGAAACCCAGGCTGCTGGCAAAGAACACGGTTGGGATTATTTGTACGAGCCCGATGCACAAGCTGTCATTGACGACTTGCTGGTTCGTTATGCGGAAGCCTTGGTTTACCAAGCTGTTGCAGAAAACATGGCCTCCGAGCATGCAGCTCGCATGGTCGCCATGAAGGCTGCAACAGACAACGCGGGTAATGTGATTGGCGAGCTCAAACTCGTTTACAACAAAACTCGTCAAGCAGCCATCACCAAAGAATTGTCCGAAATCGTTTCTGGCGCCGCGGCGATCAGCGGCTAAGACGATCAAGACAGTTCAGCTAATTCAAATTATTGGAGCGAAAAATGCAAGCCCAAGGAAAAATTGTTCAATGTATTGGCGCCGTGGTTGACGTGGAATTTCCACGCGATCAAATGCCAAAAATTTATGATGCTCTGAAAATGGACGGCTCTGCCCTCACATTGGAAGTGCAGCAGCAACTCGGTGACGGCGTGGTGCGTACCATTGCGCTGGGTTCATCTGACGGTCTGCGCCGCGGTTTGATGGTGTCCAACACCGGCAACCCCATCACAGTGCCAGTTGGCAAGGCCACACTGGGCCGCATCATGGACGTGCTCGGCACGCCCATCGACGAGCGCGGTCCTGTTAGCCAAGAACTCACAGCTTCTATTCACCGTAAGGCCCCTGCTTATGACGAATTGAGCCCATCACAAGAATTGCTGGAAACCGGCATCAAGGTGATTGACTTGGTTTGCCCATTCGCCAAGGGCGGTAAAGTGGGTCTGTTCGGTGGTGCCGGTGTGGGCAAGACCGTGAACATGATGGAGCTGATCAACAACATCGCCAAGGCGCACTCCGGCTTGTCCGTGTTCGCCGGTGTGGGTGAGCGTACCCGTGAAGGTAACGACTTCTATCACGAGATGGCTGACT
>CAZJAL010000061.1:569-4754 GCA_964544175.1 uncultured Limnohabitans sp. | reverse complement strand
CGGTAGCAACCAATGTCCATCAAACGCTTGATGTTCATGGTTGTTTCGCGACGCAAGTCACCTTCAATGGTGATCAATGCGATTTGATCGCGAATTTTTTCCAGGTCGCCATCCGTCAGATCTTTGATCTTTTTGGAGTAAGCAATGCCTGAAGCCTCGCAAATTTTGCGAGCGCGGGTGCGACCGATACCAAAGATAGCTGTCAAGCCAATTTCGGTATGCTTGTGCGGCGGAATATTGATGCCAGCGATACGTGCCATTTTCGTCCTCTAATAACTCTTGCAATCAGCCTTGACGCTGCTTATGACGTGGGTCTGTGCAGATCACACGAACCACGCCCTTACGGCGAATGACTTTGCAGTTGCGGCAAATTTTTTTGACCGAAGCCGAAACTCTCATTTCATTTCTCCTAAAACTCTTTTACCTATCAATTCAATCACAGCGTCGTTTTGAAGTTCGCTTTTTTGAGGAGCGACTCATACTGCTGAGACATCATGTAGTTCTGAACTTGTGCCATGAAATCCATGGTCACCACAACAATGATCAGAAGTGAAGTGCCACCAAAATAGAATGGCACGTTGTACTTCAAGATCAAAAATTCGGGCAGAAGACAGACAAAGGTGATGTACACGGCACCTGCCAATGTCAAACGCACCAAGATCTTGTCGATAAATTTGGCAGTGTGATCACCGGGGCGAATGCCAGGGATGAACGCACCACTCTTCTTGAGGTTGTCAGCCGTTTCGCGGCTGTTAAACACCAAGGCAGTGTAGAAAAAACAGAAGAAAATAATGGCTGCTGCATAGAACATCACATAGATCGGTTGACCAGGTGTGAGAGCGCCAGCCACATCCTTCATGAACAACACAACAGCGTTGTCGGATTCACCAGAACTGAACCAATTGATCACAGTGGCTGGCAACAAAATAATGGAAGAAGCGAAGATGGGGGGAATGACACCCGCCATGTTGAGCTTCAAGGGAAGGTGTGACGACTGACCGCCATACACCTTGTTGCCCACCTGACGGCGAGCGTAATTGACCAAGATTTTGCGTTGGCCGCGTTCGACGAACACCACAAAATAAGTGACCAAAATAACCACAGCAATGATGAAGATGGAAACCAGAGGGCCCATGGCGCCTGTGCGAACCAACTCCAACAATCCACCGATAGAGCCAGGCAAACCTGCAGCAATACCAGCAAAAATGAGGATAGAAATACCGTTGCCTAAACCGCGCTCAGTGATTTGCTCGCCGAGCCACATGAGGAACATCGTGCCGGCAGTTAAGCTGACCACGGCTGTCATGCGGAAACCAAAACCAGGGGCAATGACCAAACCAGCAGAGGCTTCCAAAGCCATGGCAATACCCAAAGATTGGAACAAGGCCAAAGCCAATGCACCGAAACGTGTGTATTGCGTGATTTTGCGACGTCCTGCCTCGCCCTCTTTCTTGAGCTGCTCGAAAGCAGGCAAGACATAAGTGAGCAATTGCATGATGATGGACGCAGAGATGTAAGGCATGATGCCCAACGCGAACACTGTGAAGCGCGACAAAGCGCCACCAGAGAACATGTTGAACAGGCTCAGAATACCGCCCTGCTGACCATTGAAGAGCTGCTGCAGTTGTGCGGGGTCAATTCCTGGAACAGGAATGTGCGCACCCACACGGTAAACCACCAGCGCGAGCAACAAGAAGACGAGGCGGCGACTCAAGTCTCCGTACTTGCCTTTGTTTGCTGTTGTTGCGCTAGTGACCACTGCTTATCTCTTTTTAAACGTTGTAAATGCTTGACCGATTAGGCCAAAGATCCGCCAGCAGCTTCAATGGCTGCTTTTGCACCTGCAGTTGCGCCAATGCCTGTCAATTTGACAGCCTTGGTCAACGCGCCTGTTTTAACAACCTTGACCACTTTGGCCAGCTCGCCTACCAGGCCAGCTTGCTTGAGTGCCAAGACGTCAACTTCGGGTAAGCCGAGGTTTTCGAGGGCTGTCAATGTAACTTCAGCATTGAACTTCAAGAGGTGAGACTTGAAGCCACGCTTGGGCAGACGACGTTGCAAAGGCATTTGACCGCCTTCGAAACCCACCTTGTGGTAGCCGCCTGAACGGGATTTTTGACCTTTGTGTCCACGACCGGCGGTTTTACCCAGACCCGAACCGATACCACGGCCAACGCGACGCTTGGCGTGTTTAGCGCCAGCTGCAGGTTTGATGCTGTTGAGTTCCATCAGATATCTCTCAGAGAACTTTGACCAGATAGCTGATCTTGTTGATCATGCCGCGAACAGAAGGTGTGTCTTCTAATTCGCTGACGCTGTTGAGCTTGCGCAAGCCCAGACCACGAACGGTGTCGCGGTGGTCTTGTTTGCAGCCGATAGGGCTGCGAACCAGTTGGACCTTGACGGTTTGTTGAGTTGTCATTGGTGTGCCTTTCGGGTTCAAGCGAAGATGTCTTCGACGCTCTTGCCACGCTTGGAGGCAATTTCATATGCCGTTGTGCAGTGGGTCAAAGCGTCCAAAGTGGCGCGAACCATGTTGTAAGGGTTTGACGAACCGTGGCTTTTGGCCACGATGTCAGTGATACCCATCACTTCGAACACAGCACGCATTGGGCCGCCGGCAATGATGCCAGTACCCTTGGGAGCGGGCGCCATGAAAACGCGCGCTGCACCGTGGTGACCGTAAACGGTGTGATGAATTGTGCCGTTTTTGAGCGACACTTTGTGCAAGTTGCGACGAGCCTCTTCCATGGCTTTTTGAACAGCAGCGGGCACTTCTTTCGATTTGCCTTTGCCCATGCCCACTTTGCCATCGCCGTCACCTACGACTGTCAAGGCTGCGAACGCCAAAATGCGACCACCCTTAACAACCTTGGTAACGCGGTTTACCGCGATCATCTTCTCGCGCAGACCGTCTTCTGGACCGTCACCTTGTGCTTTTGCCTGAAACTTAGCCATTTGTAATTTCCGATCCGATTAGAACTGCAAGCCAGCTTCGCGAGCGGCTTCAGCCAAAGCTTTGACACGACCGTGGAAGGCAAAACCTGCGCGGTCGAAAGCCACTTTTTCTACACCAGCAGCTTTTGCTTTTTCAGCGATGCGCTTGCCGATCAGTTGGGCTGCATTGGCGTTGCCACCCTTGCCGGTTGCGCCGAGTTCTTTGCGAACATCGGCTTCGGCTGTGGAAGCACTGGCCAACACTTTGCTGCCGTCGCCGGAAACGACGCTGGCATAAATGTGAAGATTGGTACGGTTCACTGTCAAACGGGCCACGCCTTGCTGTGCAATGCGGATGCGTGTTTGACGTGCACGACGGAGACGCTGCTCTTTTTTGGTCAACATGTTGCAGCTCCTTATTTCTTCTTAGTCTCTTTGATCGTGATCTTCTCATCCGAATAACGGATGCCTTTGCCTTTGTAAGGCTCGGGAGGACGAACAGCACGAATCTCAGCAGCAATCTGACCCACACGTTGGCGGTCAGCGCCTTTGATGATGATTTCAGTTGGCGCAGGTGTTTCCACTTTGATGCCAGCAGGCATGTCAATGTTGACAGGGTGCGAGTAGCCAACTGCCAAGTTCAACTTGGCGCCTTGCGCCGTGGCTTTGTAGCCCACGCCGATCAAGGTCAGCTTCTTTTCGAAACCTTTGGTGACACCCGTCACCATGTTGTTCACCAGCTGACGCAAGGTGCCACTCATGGCGTTGGCTTCACGGGAATCATTGACCGGATCAAAGGTCAACTTACCGTTGTCGTTGTTTACTTTAACCAACAGGCTAGAAGCGGTGGCAAGCGTGCCGCCAGTTCCTTTGACACTGATTTGGTCTTGATTGATGGACACATCCACGCCAGCGGGGATGGTCACAGGCATTTTTCCTACACGGGACATTTTCTAGTCTCTCCTGCGCTTAAGCGACGTAGCAAAGAACTTCGCCGCCGACACCGGCTGCGCGCGCTTTGCGGTCGGTCATCACGCCTTGGGGTGTGGTGACGATGGCCACGCCCAAACCGTTGAGGACTTGTGGAATGGCATCGCGGCCTTTGTAAACGCGAAGGCCAGGGCGACTGACGCGCTCGATGCGCTCAATCACAGGGCGACCTGCGTAGTACTTCAGGGCGATTTCAAGTTCTGACTTACCGCCAGTTGTCTTGACTTGGAAGCCGTCGATGTAACCTTCGTCTTTCAG
>CAZJAL010000061.1:0-559 GCA_964544175.1 uncultured Limnohabitans sp. | reverse complement strand
GGAATTGAAACGGAGGCCTTGGCCACCATTTGTGCGTTGCGGATGCGAGTCAGCAAATCGGCAATGGGATCACTCATGCTCATGTTGTATCTCTCCTGCCGATTACCAGCTGGCCTTGGTCACGCCCGGAATGTTGCCCTGGAAGGCAAGTTCACGGATCTTGGCGCGGCCCAGACCAAATTGACGGAATGTGCCACGTGGGCGACCGGTGATTTCGCAACGGTTGCGCTGGCGCGTGGGGTTGGCGTTGCGTGGGAGCTTTTGCAGACCCAGACGGGCAACTGCACGCTCTTCATCGCTGCGCTTGGCATCATTGGCGATGGCTTTCAGTTCCGCGTATTTTTTTGCGTACTTGGCCGCCAGTTTTTCACGCTTGAGCTCACGCTCGATCAATGCTACTTTAGCCACGTGCCACCTCAGTTCTTGAACGGGAAACGGAAGCCGGCGAGCAATGCTTTGCATTCGTCGTCGGTCTTGGCCGTCGTGGTGATGCTGATATTCAAACCACGCAAAGCGTCAACCTTGTCGTACTCAATTTCAGGGAAAATGATTTGCTCTT
>CAZJAL010000060.1:0-5362 GCA_964544175.1 uncultured Limnohabitans sp. | reverse complement strand
CGTCGCCGCAGGCAGGTGCACCCACCATGCCGGTGCCCACATCTTCGTCGCCCTTTTCAAAGGAGCCCACGTTGCGGGGGTTTTCGTAATGATCAACAACTTTTTCGCTGTAAGCCATGGTGTTACTTCCTTAATCTGTTCTTGAACGCTAAATCGCTTAGTGCGCAGCCCACTGGATGGTGCTGAGGTCGACGCCGTCTTTGTACATTTCCCACAAGGGGCTGAGTTCGCGCAACTTTGCCACGTTGGTCTTGATGGTCTCAATGGCAAAGTCAATTTCGGCTTCGGTGGTCCAACGGCCCACGGTCATGCGCAAACTGCTATGAGCCAATTCGTCGCTGCGACCTAAGGCGCGCAAGACATAGCTGGGCTCTAAACTGGCAGAGGTACAAGCAGAGCCTGAAGACACGGCCAAACCTTTGATGCCCATGATGAGTGACTCGCCTTCAACGTAGTTGAAACTCATGTTGATGTTGTGCGGCACGCGCTGGGTGGGGTGACCATTCAAGAACACTTGCTCAACGTCTTTCAAGCCGTTGATAAGACGCTCTTGCAAAGCTTTGGCTTTGGCAATGTCTTGGTCCATTTCCAAACGCGCAATACGGAAGGCTTCTCCCATGCCCACGCACTGGTGAGTGGGCAATGTGCCAGAGCGCATACCGCGCTCGTGACCGCCGCCATGCATCTGCGCTTCGAGGCGCACGCGGGGTTTGCGGCGCACATACAAAGCACCAATGCCTTTGGGGCCGTAGGTTTTGTGCGAGGCCAAGCTCATCAAATCGACTGGCAAGGTGTTGAGGTCGATAGGCAGTTTGCCCGTGGCTTGAGCGGCATCGACGTGGAAGATGATGCCCTTCTCACGGCAGATGGCACCAATGGCGGGGATGTCTTGAATGACGCCAATTTCGTTGTTGACGAACATAACGCTGACCAAAATGGTGTCGGGGCGCAAAGCAGCCTTGAACACATCCAGGTTAACCAAACCGTCGTCTTGCACGTCGAGGTAAGTGACTTCAAAGCCTTGTCGCTCGAGTTCACGCATGGTGTCGAGCACAGCTTTGTGTTCGGTCTTAACCGTGATGAGGTGCTTGCCGCGAGATTTGTAAAACTGCGCAGCACCCTTCAAGGCCAGGTTGTTGGATTCGGTGGCACCGCTGGTCCACACAATTTCGCGGGGGTCGGCACCGATGAGGTCGGCCACGTCTTTACGGGCTTTTTCCACCGCTTCTTCGGCTTCCCAGCCCCAAGCGTGGCTACGGGAAGCAGGATTGCCAAAGTGCTCGCGCAACCAAGGAATCATGGCATCGACCACACGCGGATCACAAGGATTGGTGGCGCTGTAGTCGAGGTAAATGGGGAAATGAGGTGTGCTGTTCATGCTTGAAAACGTCTCAAGATTTGACCAAAGTGTTGCCTAATGCAAACACAGAATTGGGGGCATTGACGCGCATAGGCTGGACCACAGGCATGGCCGAAATAGCGCGCTTGATGGCTGGCTTGTCTTCGATGGTGTGACCCGACGCCAATTGGTCTTCAACCAACTTGTGCAAAGTCACTGAGTCCAAAAACTCAACCATGCGAGAGTTCAAAGAGGCCCACAAATCGTGCGTCATGCAGCGGCCTGTACTGCCATGGCAGTTCTCTTTGCCGCCACAGTGGGTGGCGTCGATGGGCTCGTCAACCGACAAAATGATGTCGGCTACTGTAATTTCGGAAGCTTTTTTGGCCAAGGTATAACCACCGCCAGGACCGCGTGTGGACTCGACCAATTGGTGACGGCGCAATTTACCGAACAACTGCTCTAGGTAGGACAAGGAGATCTCTTGGCGCTGGCTGATGGCGGCCAAGGTAACGGGACCTGAATGCTGTCGCAGGGCCAAATCGATCATGGCGGTAACCGCAAATCGTCCTTTGGTGGTGAGGCGCATGGCTGAATCCTAGGTTGTTGACTAATTCGCTCGACTATAGCAGAACTTGACTGGATTAGTAGGAATACGATTTGAAGGTCTTTATAGGCTTGATACGTAGAGGGTTTTCTCAAATATCAAGCCTTAAGCACCACAACATTGTCGGTACCCGGCGCACCAAAAGCCTGTGCTTTGAGCATTTGCAATTGGTCGCGAACCTGGGCTGCTTTCTCAAAGTCCAGGTTTTTGGCGTGTTCCATCATCTGTTTTTCCAGCTGCTTGATGGCTTTGGAGATGTCCTTCTCGCTCATCTCTTCTACCTTGGCACGCTGAACGGCAGCCAGCTCCAAACGCTCGGCCTCTTTGCCCGCCTTCTCGCTATAGACGCCATCAATCAAATCGCGCACTTGCTTGACGATGCTGCGAGGGGTAATGCCCATGGCCAAGTTGTGTGCCACTTGCTTGGTACGGCGACGTTCGGTTTCACCGATGGCCTTTTTCATGGACTCGGTCATGCGATCGGCATACAAAATAGCGCGGCCATTGAGGTTACGCGCGGCGCGGCCAATGGTTTGAATCAGGCTGCGCTCAGAGCGCAAGAAGCCCTCTTTGTCGGCGTCCAAAATGGCCACCAAAGAAACCTCTGGAATGTCCAAGCCTTCACGCAGCAAATTGATACCCACCAGGACATCGAAGGCACCTAAACGCAGGTCGCGCAAAATCTCAACGCGCTCAACCGTGTCTACATCCGAGTGCAAATATCGGACCTTGACGCCGTTGTCAGACAGGTAATCTGTCAACTGCTCGGCCATGCGTTTGGTAAGAGTCGTAATGAGGACGCGCTCGTGTTTTTCTACACGAATGCGAATTTCTTGAAGGACATCGTCCACTTGATGAATAGCGGGGCGCACCTCGACTTGCGGATCGACCAAGCCCGTGGGGCGAACCACCTGCTCCACAACTTTGCCAGCATGCGTTTTTTCATAATCGGCAGGCGTGGCCGAAACAAAAATACACTGGCGCATTTTGGTTTCGAACTCTTCAAACTTCAAAGGACGATTGTCTAGCGCACTGGGCAACCTGAAGCCGTATTCAACCAAGGTGGTTTTGCGTGCACGGTCGCCGTTGTACATGGCGTTGAGCTGGCCAATCATTTGGTGGCTCTCGTCCAAGAACATAATGGAATCGAGTGGCATGTAATCGGTGAGCGTGCTAGGCGCCGCGCCAGGTTCTGCGCCTGACAAATGACGCGTGTAGTTTTCAATGCCTTTGCAATGGCCCACTTCACTCAGCATTTCCAAATCAAAACGCGTGCGTTGCTCTAAACGTTGCGCTTCCACCAGTTTGCCCATACCCACCAGCTGTTGAAGGCGCTCTGCCAACTCCACTTTGATGGTTTCAACAGCGGCCAAAACTTTGTCTCGAGGTGTCACGTAATGGCTTGAAGGATAGACCGTAAAGCGCGGAATCTTTTGACGAATGCGACCTGTCAATGGATCAAACAATTGCAAGCTGTCGACTTCGTCGTCGAACAACTCAATGCGCACCGCCAACTCGGAATGTTCGGCAGGAAAGACATCGATGGTGTCACCGCGGACACGGAATTTGCCGCGGCTAAAGTCTTGGTCATTGCGCTGGTACTGCATGCGAATGAGCTGCGAGATCACATCACGTTGCCCTACTTTGTCGCCGGTGCGAAGAGTCATGATCATGCGGTGATAACTCTCGGGCTCGCCAATGCCATAGATGGCCGACACGGTAGCCACAATGACCACGTCGCGTCGCTCCATCAAACTCTTGGTGCACGACAAACGCATCTGCTCGATGTGCTCGTTGATAGCGGAGTCTTTTTCAATGAACAAGTCGCGCTGCGGCACATAGGCTTCAGGCTGGTAGTAGTCGTAGTAGCTGACGAAATACTCCACCGCATTTTTGGGAAAGAACTCTCTAAATTCTGAGTAGAGCTGGGCGGCCAAAGTTTTGTTGGGCGCGAACACAATGGCTGGCTTGCCCATTTGGGCAATGACGTTGGCCATGGTGAAAGTTTTGCCAGAACCCGTGACGCCCAAAAGGGTTTGAAACACCTCGCCGTCGTTCAGGCCCTCGACCAGACCTTCAATGGCGGTGGGTTGATCGCCCGCGGGCGGGTAAGGTTGGTACAGCTCAAAGGGCGAACCTTCGTATTGGACGAACTTGCCGTCGGGCGCCACGTAAGGAACAGCCTCTAAAGCGGGTTCAAAAGAATCGGGGGTAACGGCCATGGAACTTCTTGAGATGGGTCAATTTGGTGCAAAAAACAGCGCAAAGAGCCGCTAAAATTAGGGGCAACCCTAAAGCCTAACCTAGGTTTGGGATTTCTGCCAACAGCAACCTCCTTATCAAGGACTTTTTCATGTCTCTGTTTACTGCCGTCGAAATGGCCCCCCGCGACCCTATTCTGGGTTTGAACGAACAATTTGCAGCCGATACCAACCCCAACAAGGTTAATTTGGGTGTGGGCGTTTATTTCGACGACAACGGCAAGCTACCTTTGCTCGAATGCGTGCAAGCCGCAGAAAACGCCATGATGGCAAAGCCCACTGCCCGTGGCTACTTGCCCATTGACGGCATTGCCGCCTACGACGCCGCAGTCAAAAGCTTGGTTTTTGGTGCCGACAGCGAACCCGTGTCATCTGGCCGCGTTGCCACAGTGCAAGGCATCGGCGGCACAGGCGGCCTCAAGATTGGTGCCGACTTCCTGAAAAAAGTCAGCCCCAACGCCAAAGTTTTGATTTCTGATCCCAGTTGGGAAAACCACCGTGCCTTGTTCACCAACGCCGGTTTCCAAGTCGATTCCTATGCCTATTACGATGCCGAAAAACGCGGCGTGAATTTTGATGGCATGTTGGCCAGCCTCAATGCAGCGGCAGCGGGCACCATCGTGGTGTTGCACGCTTGTTGCCACAACCCAACCGGTTATGACATCACTGCCGCTCAGTGGGACCAAGTCATTGCAGTGGTCAAGGCCAAAAACCTGACCGCTTTCTTGGACATGGCCTACCAAGGCTTTGGTCACGGCATTCAAGAAGACGGCGCTGTGGTTGGCAAGTTTGTGGCCGCTGGACTCAACTTTTTCGTCTCTACTTCTTTCTCGAAGAGCTTCAGCTTGTATGGCGAGCGCGTAGGTGCTTTGTCTGTGCTTTGCGCCGACAAAGAAGAATGCAGCCGCGTATTGAGCCAATTGAAAATTGTCATTCGCACCAACTACTCCAACCCACCTATCCACGGTGGCGCTGTGGTGGCAGCCGTATTGGCCAACCCCGAGTGGCGCGCTACTTGGGAAAAAGAACTGGGCGAAATGCGTGTTCGCATCAAGGCCATGCGCCAAAAGTTGGTCGATGGCCTCAAAGCTGCTGGCGTCAAGCAAGACATGAGCTTCATCACCACCCAAATCGGCATGTTCAGCTACTCAGGTT
>CAZJAL010000059.1:0-5758 GCA_964544175.1 uncultured Limnohabitans sp. | reverse complement strand
TGTTTGGAGCGGGATAAGAGGCTCGAACTCTCGACCTATACCTTGGCAAGGTATCGCTCTACCAACTGAGCTAATCCCGCATTTGCAATCAACTCGGCATTGTATGCTGATTTGTTTGCGATGAATGAATTGTAGCGCAATTTTTAGGAATTTTTAAAGTCCCCGCAAAAAATCTATCAATGTTTGATGGCGCCTTCTTTGCTTGCAGTTTTGGCATCGGCCGAAACAGATGGCGCCACGGCTTCGGGCTCTTCTTCAGGCAAGGCTTGTGGCATTTTTTCCAAAGCCACTTCAAGCACTTTGTCGATCCATTTGACGGGCACAATTTCTAGACCATTTTTGACGTTCTCGGGAATGTCTTGCAAGTCTTTGACGTTGTCTTCCGGAATTAGAACGGTCTTGATGCCACCACGCAAAGCAGCCAACAGCTTCTCTTTCAAGCCGCCAATGGCTGTGACCTCTCCGCGTAAAGTAATTTCGCCAGTCATGGCCACATCGGCTCTCACGGGTATACCTGTCATGGCCGAAACCATGGCCGTGGTCATGGCAGCGCCAGCACTTGGGCCATCTTTGGGTGTTGCACCATCGGGCACGTGAATGTGCAAATCTTTTTTCTCAAAGACATCGTCTTTGATACCCAACATGCGCGAACGGCTGCGAACCACGGTACGCGCTGCTTCGACAGACTCTTTCATGACGTCGCCCAGAGAACCGGTGCGCGTAATGACACCCTTGCCAGGCATGAGGGCCGCTTCGATGGTGAGCAAGTCGCCGCCGACTTCGGTCCAAGCCAAGCCCACCACTTGACCAACTTGATTGGCAGCTTCAGCGCGGCCATAGGTGTACTTCTGCACGCCCAAGAAGTCGTTCAGGTTGTCGGGTGTGACCAGCACTGGAGCCGTCATTTGTTTGAGCAACAAACTTTTAACCACTTTGCGGCAAATTTTGGAAAGCTCTCGCTCGAGTGAACGCACGCCCGCTTCGCGGGTGTAGTAACGAACCACATCGCGCACAGCCGCGTCGCTGATGCTTAACTCTTCGTTTTTCACGCCATTGTTTTTCATTTGTTTGGGCAACAAATATTTGATGGCAATGCTGGTTTTTTCGTCTTCCGTGTAGCCCGACAAACGAATGACTTCCATGCGGTCTAAGAGCGCAGAAGGAATGTTCATGGAATTTGAAGTGGCCACAAACATGACGTCGCTCAAATCAAAATCGACTTCGACGTAATGATCGCCAAAGGTGTGATTTTGTTCGGGGTCTAAGACTTCGAGCAATGCGCTGGAAGGGTCGCCGCGAAAGTCGGTGCCAAGCTTGTCAATTTCATCTAGCAAGAACAAAGGATTGCGTGTGCCGACCTTGTTCAAACTTTGGAGCACCTTGCCAGGCATGGCACCAATGTAGGTGCGGCGGTGACCGCGAATTTCGGCCTCGTCGCGCATACCGCCCAAGGCCATGCGCACGTATTTGCGGCCTGTGGCTTTGGCAATGGATTGACCCAATGAAGTTTTGCCCACGCCAGGGGGACCCACCAAACACAAAATAGGCGCTTTGACTTTGTCAACGCGCTGCTGCACCGCCAGGTATTCCATGATGCGGTCTTTGACTTTTTCAAGACCGTAGTGGTCTTCGTTGAGCACGCCTTCGGCATTGCCCAAGTCGTGCTTGATTTTGGTCTTCTTGCTCCAAGGCAGGCCCGTCAGTACTTCGATGTAGTTGCGCACCACAGACGCTTCAGCCGACATGGGCGACATGAGCTTGAGTTTTTTAAGCTCGGCATCGGCCTTTTTGCGTGCCTCTGCAGGCATTTTGGCTGCCTTGATTTTCTTTTCGATCTCTTCGATGTCAGCGCCCTCTTCGCCTTCACCGAGTTCTTTTTGAATGGCCTTGACTTGCTCGTTCAAATAAAAATCGCGTTGGTTCTTTTCAAGATGTCGACTTCGCGCTCGAGTTGCGTAAAAAGGTTTTCCAATCGATCTCGGATGCTGGCCAAGTCAAGCACGACTTGCTTGTTCTCTAACTTAAGAGGCAAGTGCGCGGCAATGGTGTCCGCCAAACGACCGGGCTCATCAATGCTAGAAATTGAAGTAAGAATTTCGGGCGGAATTTTTTTGTTCAGTTTGACGTACTGGTCGAACTGCTGCATGACCGCGCGGCGCAGCGCTTCAATTTCGCTGCTTTGCTCGGCTTTTTCGGCGGTAACTTCAATGGGCATGACGGTGGCGACAAAATGCGCCTCGCCATCTGCAATGGTTTGAACCTTGGCGCGTTGCTGCCCTTCAACCAAAACCTTAACGGTGCCGTCAGGCAACTTCAGCATTTGCAAAATGGTTGAAACGCAACCGACTTCGAACATGTCGGTGGCTTCAGGCTCATCTTTGGCCGCTGTTTTTTGCGCCACCAACATGATCCGGCGATCGGTGAGCATGGCGCTCTCTAGGGCCTTGATGCTTTTGGGGCGTCCCACAAAAAGTGGAATGACCATGTGAGGAAAGACCACGACATCGCGCAAAGGCAACATCGGCAAGTCGAGCAGTTCAGCGGGCAGAGGTGTGTGTCCAGACATTTGATTCCCTTGGGTTTGGGGGATAGATGGCCCCTGTTTTACCGATTTCAAGCCTTGAGTTCATAGGGTTAATGATCGGATTCAGGGGGGGGGCTGGAAAAAATTCAAGCTTGCTTGGCCGACTCTCGGTAGACCAGCAGGGGTACGTGGTTTTCTTCGATGGTAGACGCGTCCACCACCACTTTTTCGACGTTGCTTGCATTGGGCAGCTCAAACATGGTGTCGATGAGCGCTTGCTCCAAAATGGAGCGCAAACCGCGCGCACCCGTTTTACGGTTGAGTGCTTTTTTAGCAATGGCATGCAAGGCTTCGGGGCGAATTTCGAGCTCGACGCCTTCCATGTTGAGCAACTGGCCAAATTGTTTGACCAAGGCATTTTTAGGTTCGGTCAAAATTTGAACCAAGGCTTCTTCTGTGAGCTCGGCCAACGTGGCCACCACAGGCATACGTCCAACCAGTTCGGGAATGAGGCCGAACTTGATCAAATCTTCGGGCTCAACTTCTGTGAAGACTTCGGTCAGTGAGCGTTGCTTTTTGCTTTTGACGACGGCGCCAAAACCAATGCCAGAGGCTTCTGTTCGGTTTTCGATGACTTTTTCTAAGCCTGCAAATGCGCCACCGCAAATGAACAAAATATTGGTGGTGTCAATTTGCAAGAAGTCTTGATTGGGATGCTTGCGGCCGCCTTGCGGTGGCACGCTGGCCATGGTGCCTTCAATGAGCTTGAGCAAGGCTTGCTGAACGCCCTCACCCGACACGTCACGCGTGATGGAAGGGTTGTCAGACTTGCGTGTAATTTTGTCGATCTCGTCGATGTAAACAATGCCGCGCTGGGCACGTTCGACGTCGTAGTTGCAACTTTGCAGCAACTTGGACACGATGTTCTCGACGTCTTCACCCACATAACCAGCTTCGGTCAGGGTGGTAGCGTCGGCCATGACAAAAGGCACATCCAGCATGCGCGCCAAAGTTTGGGCCAACAAAGTTTTGCCGGAGCCAGTAGGTCCAATTAGCAAGATGTTGCTCTTGGCCAATTCGACGTCTTCTTTTTTGGCGCCTTCTTTGTGCTTTAAACGCTTGTAGTGGTTGTAAACAGCCACGGCCAAAGTGCGCTTGGCTTTTTCTTGACCAATGACGTAGTTGTCCAAATTGGTTTTGATGTCCAGGGGCGTTGGCAAACCATTTTTGGTGTCTTTGGCAATTTCTGTCGCTGGCAATTCGTCACGAATGATGTCGTTGCACAAATCAATGCACTCGTCGCAAATGAAGACCGAGGGTCCTGCGATGAGTTTCTTCACCTCGTGCTGGCTTTTGCCGCAGAAGGAGCAATACAAATTCTTTTCGGTAACCGAGCCTTTTTTATCGGCCATAAACAACGCCTTGTGGTTCTATTTTCCCAATGATAACGAAAGAAAAACGGCGCTCTCCCAGAAAGGGGGCGCCGTCTTCAAAAAACAGGGCTGAAACCTCAATTTCTGCCCTGTTGTGTTGCGTCTCAGGGACGTTTTGCGATCACTTGATCAATCAGGCCGTATTCTTTGGCCTCATCGGCGGACAAATAATAGTCACGCTCGGTGTCCAATTGGATCTTTTCTAAGGGTTGGCCAGTGTTTTCGGCCAAGATGCGGTTCAATTGCTCACGTGTTTTGAGAATTTCACGGGCGTGAATCTCAATTTCGGTGGCTTGTCCGCGGGTGCCGCCCAAGGGTTGGTGGATCATGACCTTAGAGTTGGGCAAAGAAAAACGCTTCCCTTTGGTACCAGCAGACAACAAAAACGCACCCATGCTGGCCGCCATTCCGGTGCACAACGTAGACACATCGGGTTTGATGAAGTTCATGGTGTCGTAAATGGCCATGCCAGCGCTGACGGAACCGCCAGGTGAGTTGATGTAAAAAGAAATGTCCTTTTCAGGATTTTCGCTTTCCAAAAACAACAACTGGGCTACCACGGAATTGGCGGTGTAGTCATTGACCTCGCCCACCAAGAAAATCACTCGCTCCTTGAGCAAACGTGAGTAAATGTCGTAGGCGCGCTCGCCGCGGCCTGACGTTTCGATCACCATGGGCACATTGCCCAAGGCTTGAATGTCGAGTGAGTTCATGGTTTTTCCAAACTGCAAAGGGTTCAATCGATTAGGCTTGCTGACCCATCAATTCGTCGAACGTGATGGCTTTTTCAGTCACTTTGGCTTTAGACATGATGAAGTCGGACACATTGGTTTCAATGACCACGGCTTCAACTTCGGCCAAGCGCTGTTGGTCGCCATAGTACCAACGTGAGACGTCTTCTGGACGCTCGTAGCTGGAAGCCAGTTCTTCGATGTGGGCTTTGATTTGCGCTTCTGTGGCATTCAAAGCATTGGCCTTGACCAACTCGGCCACTACCAAGCCCAAACGCACACGGCTTTCGGCTTGAGGGCGGAAGATATCGTCCGGGATAGGCGCTTTGTCGGCATCTTTGATACCGCGCTGCTTGAGGTCGGCACGTGCGCCGTCTTTCAAACGCTCAATTTCGCTTTGCACCACTGACTGGGGCAAGTCGAGTTCGGCTTTTTCGACCAACGCATTCATGGCGGCTTGTTTGTTACGGCCTTGCAAGCGGAATTTCACTTCACGCTCGAGGTTTTTACGAATGTCTGTGCGCAGACCTTCAACAGATGCGTCGGCAATGCCCAATGACTTGGCCAAGGCTTCGTTGACTTCTGGCAAGTGCGCCGCTTCAATTTTCTTCACTGTGACCAAGAAGTCGGCTGTTTTGCCAGCCACGTCTTGACCGTGATAGTCGGCCGGAAATGCCAATGGGAAAGTTTTGCTTTCGCCATTTTTCATACCGCGAACCGCTTCTTCAAACTCTTTCAACATTTGGCCTTCGCCAACTAAGAACTGGAAGTCGGCAGCTTTGCCACCGGAGAATACTTCGCCGTCGATCTTGCCTTCGAAGTCAACCGTAACGCGGTCGCCGTCAATGGCAGCCTCTGTTGCAGGACGCTGGGAAAACGTACGACGCTGCTTACGCAAAATATCAACCGTTTTGTCGATGGCTTCTTCGGTCACTTCGGCGTTGAGTTTTTCAACGGTGGCGGTACTCAGGTCGCCCAACTTAACTTCTGGGTAAACCTCGAAAATGGCTTCAAAAGACAACTCACCTTCGGGTGCGCCTTCTTTTTCAGAAATGCGGGGCTGACCGGCA
>CAZJAL010000058.1:0-7019 GCA_964544175.1 uncultured Limnohabitans sp. | reverse complement strand
GGCTTTGGCGTTTGACGTCTTCGGCACCCATGTAAACCACGCACTCCAGACCGTAACGGGCGCAGATGGTGGCCGTGGCCACACCGTGTTGACCGGCACCTGTTTCGGCAATGATGCGCGGCTTGCCCATGCGCTTGGCCAGCATGGCTTGGCCAATGGTGTTGTTGATTTTGTGAGCGCCCGTGTGGTTCAGGTCTTCGCGCTTCAAATAGATTTGTGCACCACCCACTTCACGGCTCATGCGAGCTGCGTGATAAATGGGCGAGGGGCGACCCACAAAGTGCGCCAGTTCGTATTTGAACTCGGCCAAAAACTCAGGGTCGTTTTGGTACTTGGCGTAGGCCTCGCGCAATTCTAGGATGGCGTGCGTCAGGGTTTCGCTGACAAAGCTGCCGCCATAAATGCCAAAGTGGCCAGAAGCATCGGGTTGTTGGTAATTGGACATGGTGTTACTCAATGGCATCGGCTGCTTTCACGGCAGCCACAAATTCTTGGATTTTTCGGGCATCTTTGAGGCCTTTTTGGCCTTCTAGCTCGACACCCGAGCTGACATCAACGGCCAAAGACAATGCTTTGGGCCGAAGTTGAAGAATGCCATCGGTCACATTTGCAGGCGTCAATCCACCACTCAAAACGAGGTGAGCGTTGACGTTTGGAGGAAGCTGTGACCAATTGAATGTTTTCCCGCCACCGCCATAACCGTCAACATGAGCGTCGAGCAGAATGGCCTGGGCATTTGAGTAATCTTGGCAGAATTTTACCAAGTCAAACGAGGCCGTGTTGTCGGTGGGAATTCGAGCTGCGCGCCAGTAAGGACGTTGCACTGTTTTGGCCAGTCGGTCGCATTCGGCGGGGGATTCGTCGCCATGAAATTGGAGCAGGGCGTTGGGGACGGCGTCGCAAGCGGCCTGAACTTCTTCTAGGCTGGCATTTACAAACAACAGGACCGGCGTCAGGCCCTGCGGCAGCAGCTTCGCCAAGACCCCCGCTCGCTCTGGTGAGACGTACCTGGCGCTTTTGGGGTACATCACAAAGCCAATGGCATGGGCGCCTGCTGTGACGCAAGCCAAGACATCGTCCTCCCGAGTGAGGCCGCAAATTTTGATGAGGGTATTGGAAGGGGCCTTGTTCATGGTAACCAATGAAAAGGTGGCGTTTCAGTGGGGAGACCCCACTGTGAGTCGTAGATCGGTCCTTGGAAGTACAAACCGTCTGGTGAAAAGGTGGGGGCCGCTGCATCACGGCGCTTGCTCTCAATGACTTGCGCCATCCACTCTGGTGGCTGAAATCCTTGCCCGATGGTTACCATGCAACCCATGATGTTGCGAATCATGTGGTGCAAAAAAGCATTGCCTTCAAATTCAAAGCGCCAGTAAGGTCCGTGCCTTTGAATCTCGACGCGCAGCATGGTTTTGATGGGGGACAAGGCTTGGCAGCTGCTGGCCCTGAAGGAAGAAAAGTCATGTTCGCCCAACAAATGCTGAGCAGCCTGGCGCATAGCGGCTTCGTCCAATGGGCGGTAGACCCAACCCACGCGGCCAAACTCGAGGCTTGGACGCACAGGCGATTCCAATACGATGTAAGCATAGCGACGCGACAGAGCGCTTCCACGGGCATGAAACTCAGGGGGCACTTCTTGTGCCCATTGCACAGAAATATCATCGGGCAAATAACGGTTGGTTCCGCGCACCCAAGACCCCATGTCACGCGCGAGAGGGGTGTCAAAGTGAACCACTTGCATCAGACCGTGAACGCCAGCATCGGTGCGACCGGCGCACAAGGTGGTCACTTTTTGAGTGGTAAATTCTTTGAGTGCCTTTTCCAATTTGTCTTGGATGGTGAGGCCTGTGCTTTGACTCTGCCAGCCTTGGTAGGGCCGACCGTTGTAGGTGATGCCCAGCGCAATTCTCACTGTCTTGTCTCTGTGCTAATGGCAGACCGAACTTGATCCATGTTTTTGACTGTCGGAGTACCCAGGTCAAGGTTTAAATCCAATGCTGTGATGTCTGCTGGCAATTCAAGTTTGTTGGGACGTTCAAAACTATTAGAAGCGGCGGGCACTTCTGCCGCTGGCATCAAGGTGCTCAAGCTGGGTGAAGTTTTCCTGCTCTGAATTCGAAGGCCAGCCCACACCGTCAAAATACCCAGCAACGCCAAAGCAGCCCACAAGTAGGTATTTTGGTGGGGTGTTTCCAATAAACGATGGAGGTTGAGCCAACCCTTGCTTTGGCTGTTGTCAGTTGCAGGTGAAGGGCTTGGACCCACGTTGATGGGCGCTGGGGTTGTGAGTTGAACCAGTTGGTTGACGTTATTTTGCAGGGTGGTCAGTTGTTTTTGTGCATCTTGTAAAGCACGTTGCGCTGCCAACCTTGTTTCAGCATTTTGTTTTTCAATCTTCGCTTGAGTGAGCCTCAATTGGTCGATGGTGGCTTCTGCGGCTTGGAGTGCAGTTTCCTCTTGTCCCACTTTGCCAGAAGCTTGACGGGTAGGCGCTTGACCCTTGATGACATTGGTGTTTTGGGCGGCAGCTTGAGAGTAAGCTAAGAATTCTTTTTGTTGTGAGATCAAGAATCGGCGCGCTTCATCAGGATCTACAGCTTGAACAGCCGTAGCCGAAGGCGCTTTGAGCACGGCGCCGGCCCGCAATAAATTGACGTTACCTTCAATGAAGGCATCGGGTTGGCTTTTGAGCAAGGCAACAAGCATTTGCTGCGTGCTCATGTCTTCAGTCAACCATTGTTGAATGATTTGGCTGGCACTTTCTCCTTTTTGAACCACATGCTCGGAAGGTGGCGCAGCGCTGCTCTTCGTGACTTCGGAAGAGGTCGCAAGTTGAATTGGCGCGTCTGACTTGGCGGGCGCTGGCTTCAGCATCAAAGTGAACGCTTTCACCCATTTGCCCGAAGCTGTCTGCGCCTCGATCAACAGATCGACAAAATTATCAGAAAAATTTTGAGGACCTGAAATGCGGATACGTTGAGAGCCATCTCTGGCTTCATAGGGTTCTGCTTGCAGCAAGCCTACCGCAGGTGAATAGACGAGTCCCAGTTGCGTGAAGCGTTCAGCTGGCGCAATTTTGACGTTGAGTTGTTGCCACTCTTCCGCCGTGGCACTGGCCACACTGATTTCAGCGCGCAAGGGCTCGCCTTTAAACGACTGCACTTCAATGCCAGCCAAGGTGAGGGCGTGTGCACTGATGCACGCGCCCCAAACGCTGATGATGCCGGCAATGACGTGACGAGCTGTGCGCATGAGTGCCTGATTAGGCGTTGAGCAAAATGCGCAACATGCGGCGCAGTGGTTCAGCAGCACCCCACAGCAATTGATCACCAATGGTGAAGGCGCCAACATACTCAGGGCCCATGGCCAATTTGCGAATACGTCCCACTGGAATGGTCATGGTGCCCGTAACGGCCACAGGTGTGAGGTCTTGCAAAGTGGCTTCACGGGTGTTGGGCACTACTTTGACCCACTGGTTGTCAGCAGCGATCATGGCTTCGATGTCGGCCAAGGGTACATCTTTTTTCAGCTTGAAGGTAAGCGCTTGGCTGTGGCAGCGCATGGCGCCCACGCGAACGCAGAAACCATCCACAGGAATGGCGGCAGAGTTGAAGCCTTCGCCTTGACCCAAAATTTTGTTGGTCTCAGCCATGCCCTTCCACTCTTCTTTGGACATGCCATTGCCCAAATCTTTGTCGATCCATGGAATCAACGAGCCACCCAGTGGCACACCAAAGTTGGCAGTTTCAGCGCCTGTAAGCGCACGTTGTTTGGCAATGACTTTGCGGTCGATTTCAAGGATGGCACTCTTGGGATCGTCGAGCAATGCTTTGACTTCAGAATTCAAGGTGCCGTATTGCGTGAGCAACTCGCGCATGTGCTGCGCGCCGCCACCTGAGGCAGCCTGATAAGTTTGGGTGCTCATCCATTCGACCAAACCGGCTTTGTACAAAGCGCCGACCCCCATCAACATACAGCTGACGGTGCAATTGCCGCCAACCCAATTCTTGCCGCCATTCTTCAAAGCGGATTGAATGACGGGCATGTTGACCGGATCCAAAATGATCACCGCGTCTTTTTCCATGCGCAGCGTGGAGGCGGCGTCAATCCAATGACCGTTCCAGCCTGCTGCGCGTAACTTGGGGAAAACTTCGGTGGTGTAGTCGCCGCCTTGGGCGGTGATGATGATGTCGCAACGCTTCAAGGCATCGATGTTGAAGGCATCTTGCAGCGTCGTTTCATTTTTGGCCATGGCGGGCGCTTTGCCACCCGAGTTGGAGGTGGAGAAGAACAAAGGTTCAATCAAACCAAAGTCGCCCTCGGCTTGCATGCGGTCCATCAAGACGGAACCGACCATGCCACGCCACCCTACAAGTCCTACCAATTTCATGTCATCACCCTTTCAATGTTAATTTTGAGATTCCGACTCGTCGAGCCGGAAGGGCATGACGAGTTTTGAGCTTTAGCTCTTTGTCGTTTTCGTAATGGCTTTCACAACGGCTTCGCCCATTTCACGCGTGCTAACCTTTTGTGTGCCTTCTGACCAGATGTCTACCGTCCGAAAACCCGAGGCAAGCACAGACTTGACAGCCGTCTCAATGCGATCGGCGGCTTGGGCTTGGTTCAGTGAAAAACGTAACATCATGGCTGCAGACAGTATTGTAGCCAATGGGTTTGCAATACCCTTACCGGCAATGTCCGGTGCGCTGCCATGGCTTGGCTCGTACAAACCTTGGTTTTTGACATTCAAGCTGGCGGAGGGCAGCATGCCAATGGAGCCTGTCAACATGGAGGCTTCGTCGGACAAAATGTCGCCAAACATGTTGCCGGTGACCACCACGTCAAATTTCTTGGGTTCTTTGACCAACTGCATGGCTGCGTTATCAACGTACATGTGATCGAGCGCGACGTCGGGGTATTCTTTGTGAACATCGGTAACGACATCTTTCCAGAATTGGAAAGTCTCCAGCACATTGGACTTGTCAACACTGGTCACTTTCTTGCCGCGCTTGCGAGCCGCTTGGAAGGCAACGTGTGCAATGCGTTCGATTTCGGGGCGCGAATAGCGCATGGTGTCGAAGGCTTCTTCGGCACCCGGGAAGTGACCATCGGTGGCCACGCGGCGGCCGCGGGGCTGACCAAAATAGATATCACCTGTCAGTTCGCGAATGATCAGGATGTCGAGTCCAGAAATGAGTTCAGGCTTGAGGCTGGACGCACCGACCAATTGCTCGTAGCAAATGGCTGGTCGGAAGTTGGCAAACAGGCCCATGTTTTTGCGCAAGCCCAAAATGGCTTGTTCGGGGCGCAAAGGGCGGTCAAGCGTGTCGTATTTCCAGTCGCCCACAGCGCCAAACAACACCGCATCGGCATCCATCGCCAGCTTCAGGGTGGCTTCAGGCAGTGGGTGGCCATGCGCGTCAAACGCTGCGCCGCCAACCAAGGCTGTTTCAGATTCAAACTTGAGGTCGAGGACGTTCAAGACTTTGACCGCTTCGGCCACGATTTCTGGGCCGATGCCGTCGCCGGGAAGGATTGCGATTTTCATTGTGTGAAGCGAGCAGGCTCGCAAGAAAGTAAAAATGTTCGGAGTAAGTTGTTATTTTAGGTGGACACCACCTCAAGCGGATGGCGTGAATTTCACCTCAAACTGCAAGAAGTCGGTCAGCCGTTTTGATTCTGCAACGTCATCGTGCGGTACGAGCAAGTAGTGCCAAGGCTTGCTACCCACTGATGCAGTGTGGTCATGGTTTCCAGCGCGCCTGCAATGGCGTGTGTGGAGGAGGCTAGGAGCTTCCACAGCACCAAGGAGATCAGCTGTCGCTGCCCCTCGGGCAGAGCTTTGAGATTGGGGCGACGAAGGTAGTCCGCGACAAGACTGGACAGCTCACGTTCTTCCGTTGATGGCGTGAACTCTTGAACAATGGCTTTACGCGCTGTGTAGGGCACGTATTGCTGCACTTGGCGGCGCAGGGTCCGTTTGCACACAGTGGCGAGGCGTGTTCTCAGTGCTGTAAATGCCTGTTCCCGGGGCTGTGCTGTGAATTGCGAGCGGAAGCTATCAACGTCACCAAATACGCGGTCGTCGATCATGCTGACGAGTCCGTAGAGTTCGAGCAACGAATTTTGCAGTGGTGTAGCTGTCAGTAGAACTTTGGAGTGAACATGAGCCAGCGCTTCTTTCAGCGTCTTGGCAATCACGTTGTTGCTCTTGTAGACGTTGCGTAGGCGGTGCGCTTCGTCCAGCACAACCAGATCCCAGTCGATTGCCTTGATGTCCTCGGCCTTCGCTTTGGCGAACTGGTACGAGCAGATCACGGGGCCTGTTACGCCTTGGAAGGGGTTGCGATGGTCTTGCTTGCGAAGGGCGCTGTAGCTCTTTGCCTCCAGCAGAACGCCTTGCAGGTTGAACTTGTCTTGTAGTTCCTGGTGCCATTGCTTGCGCAGGTTAGCGGGCACGATGATTAGGATGCGACGGCGGCGCTCAGCCCAGCGCTGCGAGATCACCAACCCTGCTTCGATGGTTTTGCCGAGGCCAACTTCATCAGCCAGGATGACGCCACGCGACAATGGATTGGCGCATGCGAAGAGTGCGGCCTCAACCTGATGAGGGTTGAGATCGACTTGCGAGTCCACCAAGGTGGAAGCGAGGGACTCAACAGAGTCGCCAGCCGTGCGGCGTGTGAGCAGCCACGCGTAGTATTGGCTTTGGTGTGGCGTCAGAACTTGGGGCATTCAGCTTTTTCCCTCAGGTTGGATTTGTGTCCACTTGGCGCTTCGGCCTTTGCCCATGGGGGCAATCAGCCCCTCTGCTTTCATTGCGCGCAGCACCATGCGCACTGTGTCACGACTGATGCCGGGGCAGGCTTCTTCGATGTCGGTGATGGAGAAGGACAGTTGGCGCTTGAGTATTTCTGCACGCACACGGTCGCCTTTGGCGCCGCGTCCACGCTCGATGGCGCCCACACGTTCCTCAAACTCTTTGTAGGCGCGCAGCAGCGCACCCCAAAAGTAATCGA
>CAZJAL010000057.1:0-7103 GCA_964544175.1 uncultured Limnohabitans sp. | reverse complement strand
CTAAACAAGCGGTGATGAAGGCCGGTCAGTATGCATACCGTGACCGTCGTGCCAAGAAACGTGTGTTCCGTCAGTTGTGGATTGCGCGTATCAACGCTGCAGCCCGTGAATGCGGTCTGACATACAGCCAATTCGCCAACGGCCTCAAAAAGGCTGCCATTGAAATCGACCGTAAAGTGTTGGCTGATATTGCCGTGCACGACAAGGCCGCTTTTGCTGGCATCGTGAACCAAGTTAAGGCCAAGTTGGCCGCAGCTTAAGTACTCACGCAGTCGATATCACAGTCGATCAAGGGGGTTGAGGCTTGCGAAGGCTTCAATCCTTTTTTCATTTTGAATTTAAGTTCCTTTTAAAGTTTCCACCATGACCGAGTTGGACAGTTTGGTTGAAGCGGCCCGCGGCAGTTTTGCGCAGGCCCAAACCCCCGCCGATCTTGAAAATGCAAAGGCCCTGTATTTGGGCAAGTCAGGCCGCATCACCGAGATGATGAAGGGCATGGCCGCCTTGAGCGTTGAAGAGAAGAAAACATTCGGCGCCGCGGTCAACGTGGCCAAGCAGGGCATTGAGGCCGCGTTGAACGCTCGCCGCCAAGCTTTGGCCGATGCCGAGTTGGCCGTTCAACTCAAAGCGGAAGCTTTTGACGTCACATTACCGGGCCGCCCCCTCACGCAAGGCGGCCTGCACCCTGTGTCACTCACCTTAGAGCGCATCGAGCAAATTTTTGGCTCCATGGGTTTTGAAGTGGCACAAGGCCCCGAAATTGAAACCGACTGGTTCAACTTCACAGCGCTCAACACGCCCGAAGACCACCCCGCACGCTCGATGCACGACACCTTCTATGTAGAAGGCGGTCATCTGCTGCGCACACACACCAGCCCCATGCAAATTCGCCATGCGGTTCAGCACGTCAAGCGTTACAAAGCGCAATTGGATGCAGGGCAGGGCATGCCCGAAATTCGCGTCATTGCGCCAGGCCGCACTTACCGTGTCGACAGCGATGCAACCCACTCACCCATGTTCCATCAGTGCGAAGGTTTGTGGATTGGCGAGAACGTCAGCTTCAAAGATTTGAAGGTGGTGTTTACTGATTTTTGTCGTACGTTTTTTGAAAGCGACGACTTGGTCTTGCGCTTCCGTCCTAGCTTTTTCCCCTTCACCGAACCCAGTGCCGAAGTAGACATCCAGTTTCAAACGGGTCCTTTGGCAGGCCGTTGGTTGGAAGTGGCGGGCTCGGGTCAAGTGCACCCCAATGTGGTTCGCAACATGGGGCTCGACCCCGAAAAATTCATTGGCTTTGCCTTCGGCATGGGCCCCGACCGTCTCACCATGCTCCGATATGGCGTGAATGATTTGCGCTTGTTCTTCGACGGCGACGTTCGCTTCTTGAGTCAATTTCAATAATTAAAGACCATGCAATTTCCTGAATCCTGGCTGCGTGAGTTTTGCAACCCACCCCTCAACACAGAACAACTCGCCGAAACACTCACCATGGCGGGCCTGGAGGTTGAAGAACTTCAACCTGTGGCACCGCCATTTACAAATGTGGTGATTGGCGAAATCAAAAGTGCAGAGCAGCACCCTAATGCCGATCGCTTGCGTGTCTGCCAAGTGGATGTGGGCCAACCCACATTGCTCAACATCGTGTGCGGCGCGCCCAATGCGCGCGTTGGCATTCGCATCCCTTGCGCCATGGTGGGAGCAGAGTTGCCCCCTGGCGAAGATGGCAAACCCTTCCTCATCAAGGTAGGCAAATTGCGCGGCGTTGAAAGCCAAGGCATGTTGTGCTCGGCCAAAGAGTTGAAAATTGCGGACGACCATGGCGGCTTGCTAGAGCTACCCGCCGATGCACCATTGGGTCAAAGCATTCGCACCTATTTGAATTTAGACGACACCTTGCTCACGCTCAAGCTCACGCCCAATTTGGCGCATTGCTTAAGTGTGTATGGCATTGCACGTGAAGTCTCGGCACTGACAGGTACGCCTTTGAAGGCGCCAGTCTTCAAAGCGGTGACAGCCCAAGTGCAAGACAAATTGGCCGTCAAAGTAGAAGCCACCGATTTGTGCGGCCGCTTCAGTGGCCGCGTGGTGAAGGGCGTTAATCCAAAAGCGCAAACACCCGCATGGATGGTCGACCGCTTGGCACGCTGCGGACAGCGCAGTGTCAGTCCGCTGGTGGACATTTCCAACTATGTGATGTTTGAATTTGGCCGCCCTTCACATATTTTTGACCTCGACAAAATTCACGGCGGACTGCAAGTTCGCTGGGGCCGTCCAGAAGAATCTTTGAAGCTGCTCAATGGCAACACAGTCACCGTGGATGACAAAGTGGGCGTCATTGCCGACGACTCACAAGTAGAGTCTTTGGCGGGCATCATGGGCGGCGACGCCACCGCCGTGTCTGATGACACCCAAAACATTTACATCGAAGCTGCGTTTTGGTGGCCTAAAGCCATTGCCGGCCGTTCACGCCGTTACAACTTTTCAACCGATGCCGGACATCGCTTTGAACGTGGTGTCGACCCAGAAAGTACGGTTGAGCACATCGAGCGCATTACGCAATTGGTGATCGACATTTGCGGCACAGCGGCCACGCAACTTGGCCCTGTTGATGACCAACAACTGAACATGCCCGTGCGCAAGCCTGTCACGCTGCGTGTCGCACGTGCTGTTAAAGTGATTGGTATGCCGCTGACGCAAATGCAATGCGCTGATGCCTTGCGCGGTTTGGGTTTTGAGGTCACTGAAGCCGAAGGCTTGGTTACGGTCAACCCACCAAGCTGGCGTTTCGACCTTGAGATCGAAGAAGACCTCATTGAAGAAGTCGCTCGCATGGTGGGCTACACCCAACTGCCAACCACACCGCCTTTGGCCCCCATCACAGCCAAGATTCGCAAAGAAAATGTGCGAGGCCCCTTTGCTGTGCGCCGCAGCATTGCCGCCTTGGGTTACCAAGAAACCATCAACTTCAGCTTTGTCGAAGAACGTTGGGAACATGAGTTGGCTGGCAATGCCAACCCCATCAAGTTGCTCAACCCCATCGCCAGTCAAATGAGCGTGATGCGCACCAGCTTGCTGGGCTCTTTGTTGCAAGTGGTGAAGTTCAACACCGATCGCAAAGCCGACCGTGTGCGTGTGTTCGAATTGGGCCGCGTGTTTTTGCGTGACGCATCCGTCAAGGACAGCGACAGCACGGTTGAGGGATTGCATCAACCCATGCGCGTTTCAGGGGTGGCTTACGGCCCTGTCGCAACCACCACTTGGGGCGGTAAAGTTCGCAACGTCGACTTCTTTGATGTCAAAGGCGAAGTGGAGGCATTATTGGCACCCGCCAAGCCTTTGTTTGAAGCTGCGGAACACCCAGCCATGCACCCAGGCCGTTGCGCGCAAGTTAAGCTGAATGGCCAAGTGATTGGCCATGTGGGCGAGTTGCATCCCCGTTGGCGCCAATCTTGGGATTTGCAGTTGGCACCCATCCTGTTCGAATTGGATTTGGACGCCGTGCTCCAACGCGACGTTCCGGTTGCGCAAGGTGTGGCCCGATTCCAAGCCGTCGAGCGCGACATTGCCGTCATCGTGGCAGAAAAAGTGACACATGCCGAACTCATGAGTGCCATTCAAGAGGCGCCCACAGCAGGCTTGTTGAAGAATGCTGTGTTGTTTGACGTTTTCCGTCCTCAGGCCACTCAAGGCGTAGAAAAAAGTTTGGCGGTGCGCCTGACTTTGAACAGCGACGAAGCAACATTGACGGACGTACAAATCGAGGGCACTGTCAAAGCAGTGCTAGATCATTTGGCTTCTAAGTTGTCTGCGCGTTTGCGTTCTTAATTCAAAGCAGAAAGTACCCATGGATTTTTCTGTTGAAAGTCTAGAAACCCCTGCGCTGACCAAAGCGCATCTGGCCGATTTGTTATTTGAACAAATCGGTTTGAACAAACGTGAGTCCAAAGACATGGTGGACTCTTTCTTTGATTTGATTGCCACGCAATTGGTTCAAGGAACGGACGTCAAAATTTCTGGGTTTGGCAATTTTCAAATCCGTGAAAAAGCGCCCCGTCCAGGTCGCAATCCGCGTACGGGCGAATTGATTCCTATTGATGCTCGCCGCGTGGCCACTTTTCACGCCAGTCACAAGCTCAAAGACGTGATTCAAGGTGATGAAACCGAGAAGTCTTAAGCGCTGCTTACGCCTTGCACCGAGTCATACTCAAATTTAATCAAAAGAGGGCTTTACGGAGCCCCATTGCTTAGAGTAAGCTAGTAGGTTCCCCTAGCAAGTTTGTGATTTCAATGGAGAACTCCCTCCCATCTATTCCCGCCAAGCGCTACTTCACCATTGGTGAAGTGGGTGAGCTTTGTGGCGTCAAGCCGCATGTGCTTCGTTATTGGGAGCAGGAATTTACACAACTTCGCCCTGTCAAAAGACGTGGCAATCGCCGTTATTACCAGCACCATGAAGTGCTCATGATTCGACGCATTCGCGATTTGCTTTATGAGCAAGGTTTCACCATCAGTGGTGCGCGCAACAAAATGCAGGAACTTGCGCAGTCACAAAAAGGTCTTCGCAAAGAGCAACTCACTGCAGAAGATTTTGATGTCGAATTGTCAGAAGATTTCGAAGCCGACTTCGAATCGCACGAAGACGAAGACTCATCGACAAAGCTTGCATTGGAGAGTGCACAGAGGGCGGGCTCGCTCAATGCCACAAGCAGCTTGCCAAGCCTTCGGCGCGAATTAATGGATATTCGAGATTTGCTCTCAATCTGAGCGCATTCTCAAGCTATAATTTAAAGCTTGTCGGCGTGTAGCGCAGCCTGGTAGCGCACTTGCATGGGGTGCAAGGGGTCGCGAGTTCGAATCCCGCCACGCCGACCATTCACAAAGACCAAAGCCCTTGAGAACTTGTTCTCAGGGGCTTTTTTCTGAGCTGTCTGCAGTTTGAGTGGCCCCTTCAGATTGAATGTTGACGGCCATTGGGCCCTTGGGGCCATCGGCCAAATCAAACGACACTCTGGCACCTTCTTTTAGGCTTTTGAAGCCCTCCATGGTGATGGCAGAAAAGTGCGCAAAGGCATCCGGACCTCCGCCATCGGGCTGAATGAACCCAAATCCTTTAGCGTCGTTGAACCATTTGACTGTTCCAGTGGGCATGCCTGTCTCCATCTTTTTTAGCTGTATAGAACATTTAAAGCACGTATTTGACGCTTGTCAATTCAAGGTTTACCCGACTGATGACGAATGTTGCAGTGCCACATAAGGACTTTCTTCAACTTGCGCGCAGAAGCGGCTCTGGCATCGATAGAATGAAATCATGGCAACTGAGAAACCAAATCAACCATTTCAACCAAAAAACCCAGGATCAGTAGGGGAGCCTACTCGTTCGCCAGGAAATGGCGATTCTGTGGTTTTAGAAAGACGCCCGGCCAAAGTTGGTCCGCCCCAGATGTACCAAGTCGTGATGTTGAACGATGACTACACACCCATGGAATTTGTGGTGCTGGTGTTGCAAGAGTTCTTCAACAAAGACCGCGAAGCAGCGACCCAAATCATGTTGAAAATCCATTTGGACGGCAAAGGCGTTTGTGGCGTTTTTACGCGCGATGTCGCAGCTACCAAAGTCGATCAAGTTTTGGATGCAGCCAATCAGGCCGGTCATCCACTTCAATGCGTCAGTGAGCCTGTCGCATGAGTACTTCAAAGTTATTGCAAGAATGTGGCATAAAGCAGTTGAAATTCAACAAATTTACCCAACCTAATATTTTTCACCTCCGCAAGGCATTTAAGGAAATCACATGATTGCCCAAGAATTGGAAGTCAGTTTGCACATGGCCTTCGTTGAGGCGCGTCAGCAGCGTCACGAGTTCATTACCGTAGAGCATTTGTTGTTGGCATTGCTAGACAATCCAAGCGCAGCAGAAGTGTTGCGCGCATGTTCAGCGCAAGTTGACGATTTGCGTCAATCGCTGTCGTCCTTCATCAAAGACAACACGCCTCAAGTGGCGGGTACTGAAGAAGTTGACACGCAACCCACCTTGGGTTTTCAACGTGTCATTCAACGTGCCATCATGCATGTGCAATCTACGGGCAGTGGCAAAAAAGAAGTCACTGGCGCCAACGTGTTGGTGGCGATTTTTGGTGAAAAAGACTCGCACGCTGTTTACTATTTGCACCAGCAAGGCATTACGCGTCTGGACGTGGTCAATTTCATTGCGCACGGTATTCGCAAAAGCGATCCCCCAGAAACCAGCAAAGGCAGCGACGCTGCACCCGCCCCCGACAGTGAAGAAGGTGCTGGTGGTGGTGAGCGCAACGAAAAAGCCTCTCCTTTGGAGCAGTTCACGCAGAACCTGAACCAGATGGCCAAAGAAGGCAAGATCGATCCTCTCATTGGTCGTGAGTACGAAGTCGAGCGCACCATTCAAATTTTGTGCCGTCGCCGCAAAAACAACCCTTTGTTGGTTGGCGAAGCAGGTGTTGGCAAGACGGCCATTGCCGAAGGCTTGGCATGGCGCATCACGCAGGGAAGCGTGCCCGAAATTTTGAACGAAGCAGTGGTCTATTCACTCGACATGGGCGCCCTGTTGGCAGGCACCAAGTACCGTGGTGATTTTGAACAACGCTTAAAAGGCGTGTTGAAAGCCTTGAAGGACAAGCCACACGCTGTGTTGTTCATTGACGAAATTCACACCCTGATTGGTGCAGGTGCGGCCTCTGGCGGTACTTTGGATGCCTCCAATTTGCTCAAACCAGCATTGTCCAGTGGCCAATTGAAATGCATTGGTGCAACCACTTTCACTGAATACCGCGGCATCTTCGAAAAAGACGCAGCCCTGTCACGTCGCTTCCAAAAGGTCGATGTGGTTGAGCCAACTGTGCCCGAGACGGTGGACATTTTGAAGGGCTTGAAGTCTCGCTTCGAAGAGCACCACAGTGTGAAGTATGCCAATGCCGCGCTGCAAGCTGCAGCCGAGTTGTCTGCCAAGTTCATCAACGATCGCCAATTGCCCGACAAGGCCATTGACGTGATTGACGAAGCCGGCGCTGCCCAGCGTATCTTGCCGCCTTCCAAGCGCAAGAAAACCATTGGCAAGGCCGAGATTGAAGAC
>CAZJAL010000056.1:0-7339 GCA_964544175.1 uncultured Limnohabitans sp. | reverse complement strand
TCAAGCGCGGTGAAGTGCCTGAAGTGGTGCTCAACAATCTGTACAAACAGACTCAGTTGCAGGATACCTTCGGCATCAACATGGTGGCCCTCATTGATGGTCAGCCCAAGTTGTGCAACTTGAAGGACCTGATCAGCGTGTTCCTGCAACACCGCCGTGAAGTGGTCACACGTCGCACGGTATTTACCTTGCGCAAAGCCCGCGAACGCGGTCACGTGCTGGAAGGTTTGGCCGTTGCTTTGGCCAACATCGACGAGTTCATTGCCATCATCCGCAATGCGCCCACACCGCCTGTGGCCAAAGCCGAATTGATGACCCGCCGTTGGGACAGTAAATTGGTTCGCGAAATGCTCACACGCACCCGTGCCGATGGCGGTGCCGTGAATGCAGACGACTATCGCCCCGATGGTTTGGAAAAAGAATTTGGTATGGGCAACGACGGCTTGTACCGCCTCAGCGACACCCAAGCCCAAGAAATTTTGCAGATGCGTCTGCAACGCTTGACCGGTCTGGAACAAGACAAGATTGTGGTTGAGTACAAAGAAGTGATGTCTGAAATTGAAGACTTGCTCGACATCTTGGCCAAGCCTGAACGCGTGTCCACCATCATTGGTGAAGAGCTGGGCGAATTGCGCCAAGAGTTTGGCCAAACCAAAATTGGCGCACGTCGCAGTTTCATTGAAAACAACGCCCAAGATTTGGCCACTGAAGATCTGATCACACCCACCGACATGGTGGTGACTTTGTCGCACAGCGGTTACATCAAGAGCCAGCCTTTGTCTGAATACCGCGCCCAAAAACGCGGCGGTCGCGGCAAGCAAGCCACTGCCACCAAAGAAGACGATTGGATCGATCAGCTCTTCATTGCCAACACACACGACTACATCTTGTGCTTCTCCAACCGAGGCCGTTTGTACTGGCTCAAAGTGTGGGAAGTGCCTGCGGGTTCACGCGGCTCACGCGGTCGCCCTATCGTCAACATGTTCCCCTTGCAAGAAGGCGAAAAGATCAATGTGGTCTTGCCTTTAACAGGCGACATGCGCAGCTTCCCTGCCGACCATTACGTGTTCATGGGCACCTCCATGGGTACCGTGAAGAAAACATCTTTGGATGAATTCAGCAACCCTCGCAAGGCCGGCATCATTGCTGTGGATTTGGACGAAGGCGACTTCTTGATTGGCGCCGCACTCACAGACGGCAAGCACGATGTGATGTTGTTCAGCGATGGCGGCAAAGCCGTTCGCTTTGACGAAAACGATGTGCGCCCCATGGGCCGTAATGCACGGGGTGTGCGCGGCATGATGCTGGACGACACGCAAAGCGTGATTGCCATGTTGGTAGCAGAAGACGAACAGCAAAGTGTTTTGACGGCCACCGAAAATGGTTACGGCAAACGCACTTCCATCACGGAATACACACGCCACGGCCGTGGCACCAAAGGCATGATTGCCATCCAGCAATCTGAGCGCAATGGCAAAGTGGTCGCTGCCACCTTGGTTCACGCCGACGACGAAATCATGTTGATCACCGACACGGGTGTGTTGGTTCGTACTCGCGTTTCTGAAATTCGCGAACTGGGTCGTGCCACACAAGGCGTGACTTTGATTGGTTTGGACGATGGCGCCAAATTGTCTGGCTTGCAACGCATCGTAGAAAACGATGCCAACGTGCAAGATGAATCTGCTGACGGCGCTGCGGATGCTGAGGGCGGTGATGCCGCCGGTAGCACGGACGAAAGCGGTTCCGCTGAATGACACGGCCCTTCAACTTCTCTGCCGGCCCTGCCGCCATACCCGATGCCGTCTTGATGCAAGCCGCCAGCGAAATGCTGGACTGGCATGGCAGCGGCATGGGCGTGATGGAGATGAGCCATCGCGGCAAAGAGTTCATGTCGATTTACGAAGAAGCAGAAGCTGACCTTCGTGAATTGTTGGCGGTCCCCGCCAACTTCAAAATCTTGTTCATGCAAGGTGGCGGCATTGCAGAAAATGCCATCGTGCCCTTGAACTTGTCGCAAGAAGGCACTGTAGATTTTGTGGTGACCGGCAGCTGGAGTCAGAAGTCGTTCAAAGAGGCTGCGCAGTTTTGCTCACCTCATTTGGCAGCCACCGCACAAAGCACCAAGTTCACCACCGTCCCCTCGCCAGCCACATGGCAGTTGAGCGGCAACGCAAGCTATGTCCATATCTGCACCAACGAAACCATCGATGGCGTTGAATACCATGCTTTGCCCGATCTGAAGGCTTTGGGCAGCAACGCACCTTTGGTCATTGATTTCTCGTCACACGTTGCGTCGCGCAGCATTGACTGGTCCAAAGTGGGTTTGGCATTTGGCGGCGCGCAAAAGAATTTGGGGCCAGCGGGGCTCACACTCGTGGTGGTTCGTGAAGACCTCTTGGGCAAAGCCATGAAGCATTGCCCTAGCGCGTTCAATTACAAACTGGTGGCCGACAACGGTTCGATGTTCAACACACCACCCACTTACTCAATCTACATTGCCGGTTTGGTTTTCAAGTGGCTGAAAGCGCAAACTGAAAATGGCTTGACGGGCGTGGCTGCAATGGAGCAGCGCAACATGGCCAAAGCCAAGTTGTTGTATGACTATTTAGACCAATCAGAGTTGTTTGAAAATCGTGTCGATGTTTCTTGCCGTTCCCGCATGAACATTCCCTTTTATTTGCGCGACGAGTCTCGCAACGACGCCTTCTTGGCAGGCGCCAAAGCGCGTGGTTTGCTACAACTCAAAGGTCATAAGTCTGTGGGCGGCATGCGTGCCAGCATTTACAACGCCATGCCAATGGAAGGCGTGCAGGCGCTGGTGTCTTACCTTCAAGATTTCGAAACAAAGCAGGCGTGAACAAGTTCGTCTCGCCGCTTGTCTTTCACTACTGAATCCAACATGACGCAACCTATTCAATCAGACGCCTTGGGCGAACTGCGCATTCAAATTGACTCGCTCGATCAGCAGCTCTTGAGCTTGTTGAATCAGCGCGCCAAAGTGGCTGAAAAAGTGGGCGAAATTAAACGCGCAGAAGGCTCGCCCTTCTTCCGCCCTGATCGAGTGGCACAAGTCATCGCCAAAATTGAAAAGGCCAATCAAGGTCCTTTGCTCAATGCGCACGTGGCCTCCATTTGGCGCGAAATCATGTCGGCCTGTTTGGCCCTTGAAGCGCCACAGCGTGTTGCTGTACTTGGCCCACAAGGTACGTTTTGCGAACAAGCAGCCATTGAGTTTTTTGGAAGTGCTGCCAATCTGATTTACTGCAACAACTTCGACGAAGTGTTCCATGCAACGGCCGCAGGCACCGCTCAATTTGGCGTGGTGGGCATGGAGAACTCAACTGAAGGTGTCGTCGCTAGGTCACTTGATTTGTTTTTGCGCTCACCCGTTCATGTGATTGGTGAAGTCAGTCTGCTGGTTCGTCACAATTTGCTGCGTCAAACCGACAACCTCAAAGACATTGAAGTGGTGTTAGCTCACCCTCAAGCATTGGCCCAGTGCCAGACATGGCTCACACAAAATTTGCCAAACGCTGAACGACGTGCGGTATCTAGCAACGCTGAAGGTGCCAGATTGGCTGCTACCAACCCAGCTTGGGCTGGTTTGGCAAGCGAACGCGCAGCGTCCCAATTTGGTCTGCACATCGTGGCACACGCCATTCAAGACGAAGCCACCAACCGCACCCGCTTTGCTGTTATTTGCTTGCCCCAAACTTTGGCCACGCCGCCCGTGTCTGGCAAAGACTGCACCAGCTTGGTGGTCTCTGTGCCCAACAAGCCAGGCGCTGTGCATGACTTGCTCATGCCGCTCAAGAACAACGGTGTGTCGATGACGCGCTTTGAATCTCGCCCTGCCAAATCTGGCCAGTGGGAATACTATTTCTACATCGACATTCAAGGCCATATTTCACAACCCCATGTGGCGGCTGCTTTGCAAGAGCTGCAAGGGCTGTGTGCCTTCTACAAGGTTTTGGGTTCTTACCCCATTCCGGAATGAAGTTCGAAAAAGTCGCTCTCATAGGCTGCGGTCTGATGGGCGGCTCGTTTGCTTTGGCCGCTCGAAGAGCTGGCTGGGCACCTCACATCGTGGGCTACAGTGCCTCTGAATCTTCCCGTCAAAAAGCCCTCAGCATGGGCGTGATTGACCAGGCTGTGGACAGCATTGAGCAAGCCGTAAAAGGTGCCGACTTGGTTTTATTGGCCGTGCCGGTGAAGACAACAGAAGCTTGTTTCCAAGCGATTGCCCCAGCCTTGAAACCTGATGCACTTTTGATGGATGTTGGCTCTACCAAGTCAGACATCGTGGCATCGGCTCTCAGCACGCTAGGCAACAAACTGGCGTGCTTCGTGCCCGTCCATCCCATTGCTGGAAAAGAGGTGGCAGGTGTGGAACATTCAGATGCTGATCTGTACAAAGATCGCGCGCTGATCGTGACACCGATGGCAAGCTCAGGCGCCACACAGGTTAAGTTGGCTAAGCAAATTTGGAAAAGCTTAGGTAGCTACATCACAGAACTCACGCCAGCCGCCCACGATGCGGCTTTTGCTGCGGTGAGCCACCTGCCTCATGTGTTGTCCTACGCCATCATTCGCGGCATCTTTCAACAGCACAATGGCCCCGACTTGATTGCCCTGGGCGGTCCCGGCTTCAGAGATTTCTCGCGCATTGCTGCCAGCGATCCGGTGGTATGGCGCGACATCTTGACCACCAACCGTGACCAAGTTTTGTTGCAAATCAGCCACTTCAAAGACGCCTTGAACGACTTTGAAAAAGCCATTCAAGACAACGAGCCTCAAGCACTTGAAGACATGATTCGCCAAGCCAGTGATTTGCGTTTCAATTGGCGCATGGGTGCCAGCCAAAATTCAGAAAAATAAATTAGCCAACATGTTTGCAACCGCGTTTCTCGACCTTCCCTCATTGCAACGAGCTGGTGGCACCGTCACCCTGCCTGGGTCCAAAAGTATTTCCAATCGCGTCTTGTTGTTGTCCGCACTTTGCGCAGGCAGTACTTGGGTGCACGACCTTTTAGATTCAGATGACACCCGAGTGATGTTGGCCGCATTGCGCCAACTCGGATGCGGCGTTGAACCTAAGGCAGGAACCAACAGTGTTTGCATTACGGGTTTGGGGCAAAGTACTTCGAATGGTCTGTCAGCCGGGTTAAAAAAGCCCACCGAAGCCATTGAGTTTTTCATGGGCAACGCCGGCACAGCCATGCGCCCACTTACCGCCGCATTGGCCGTGATGGGCGGCAACTTCACCCTCAAAGGTGTTCCGCGCATGCACGAGCGTCCTATTGGCGATTTGGTCGATGCACTGCGCCTCTTGGGATGTCACATCGATTATTTGGGCAATGAAGGCTATCCACCCTTGCGCGTTTTGTCGCCTCAACTGCAACTCGACAAACCCATTCAAGTGCGCGGCGATGTGTCCAGCCAGTTCCTCACCGCACTCTTGATGTCGCTGCCATTGGCCGCCCAAAAAGACATTGTGATTGAAGTGGTGGGCGAACTCATCTCTAAGCCGTACATTGAAATTACCTTGAACTTGTTGGCGCGCTACGGCATCAACGTGAAGCGCGATGCTTGGCAACGATTCACTATTCCCGCTGGCAGCCACTACACCTCACCAGGCGAAATTCACGTTGAAGCTGATGCCTCATCGGCCAGCTATTTCATTGCTTTAGGTGCATTGGCCGCTACTGACCAAGCGATTCGCATTCAAGGTGTGGGCGCATCTTCCATTCAAGGCGACATTCGCTTCATGGAAGCTGCAGCCCAAATGGGTGCACACATTGAGAGCGGCCCTAATTGGTTAGAAATCAAACGCGGCGCATGGCCCCTCAAAGCCATTGACTTAGACTGCAATCACATCCCTGATGCCGCCATGACCTTGGCCGTCATGGCCCTTTATGCCGACGGTCCTACCACCCTGCGCAACATTGCCAGCTGGCGAGTGAAAGAAACCGATCGCATTGCGGCCATGGCCAAAGAATCGCGCAAGCTGGGTGCACAAGTGGAAGAAGGCCCAGATTGGCTGCGCATTCATCCCTTACCCGCAGGCCAGTGGCAAGCCGCCAGCATTCACACCTACGACGATCACCGCGTGGCCATGTGTTTCTCTTTGGCAGCCTTCAACGCCGACCAACAAGCTGTGCGCATTGAAGACCCCAAGTGCGTGGCCAAAACCTTCCCAGATTATTTTGAAGCGCTGTTCTCTTTGACGCAAACACCGGCAGACCGCATTCCCGTGATTTGCATCGATGGTCCCACCGCCTCCGGCAAAGGCACTTTGTCTAGCTTGGTGGCCGAGCGCTTGGGTTACCACTACCTAGACTCTGGTGCGCTCTATCGCGTCACTGCCTATGCAGCGTTGCAAGCAGGTTTAGCCTTAGAGCCTGCCAATGAAGCCGCCATTGCGGCCATGGCCGAAAAACTGCCTGTGCGTTTTGACGGCGACAAAGTCTTGCTCAATGACCAAGATGTAACCGACGCCATCCGCAGCGAAGAAGGCGGCATGAATGCCTCCAAAGTGTCCACTTTGCCCGCCGTTCGAGTGGCTTTGGTGGCTCTGCAGCACAGCTTTCAGCGCCTGCCCGGACTGCTGGCAGACGGACGCGACATGGGCACTGTGATCTTTCCTGGCGCGCCTTTGAAGGTGTTTTTGACCGCCAGCGCCGCAAAAAGAGCCGATCGGCGCTATAAGCAATTGATTTCTAAAGGTTTTCAGGCTAAAATCGCCGATCTTCGGGCTGACTTAGAGGCTCGCGACGCACGAGACAGTTCTCGCAGCGTAGCGCCCTTAAAGCCAGCGCAAGACGCAATGCTGCTAGACAACTCAGATTTGAGCATCGATCAATCGGTGATTCAGGTCCTTGACTGGTGGCAAAGCAAACAAGACTTCCCTGCTTGATCTAAAAGTTAAACAGAGAACTTGTCAGAGGCCCACAAGGCTCCATCCGCGCTGCTTGCGCACTGGCCTTGTGGTTCATCAACCTAACCCGCGTGAAAACGCAAACAACCGCCGCACTTAGCCTTGTTAACGACGCAATCCTGCAGTCGTCAGACCTTTTTGCGGATTAGGAACTTGAATGTCAGAATCTTTTGCAGCCCTATTTGAAGAATCACTGAAGCGCACGGAAATGCGCCCAGGCGAAGTGATCACCGCTGAAGTTGTTCGCATCGAACACAACTTCGTGGTTGTTAACGCCGGCCTCAAATCTGAAGCCTACGTCCCCCTGGAAGAATTCAAATCAGATCTGGGCGAAATCGAAGTCCAAGCTGGCGACTTCGTGTCTGTGGCCATCGGTTCCATCGAGAAGGGCTACGGCGACAC
>CAZJAL010000055.1:0-8111 GCA_964544175.1 uncultured Limnohabitans sp. | reverse complement strand
GGGCATGCCTTTTGACCGCTACCCTGACGGCACCATTTACCAACGTCCTTTTGGCGGCCACACCGCCAACTACGGTGAAAAACCAGTTCAACGTGCTTGCGCTGCCGCTGACCGTACGGGTCATGCCATGTTGCACACTTTGTACCAACAAAACGTCAAGGCCAAAACCAGCTTCTTTGTAGAGTGGATGGCCCTCGACCTCATTCGCGACTCTGAAGGCGATGTCGTCGGCGTCACCGCCCTAGAAATGGAAACCGGCGATTTGCACGTCTTGCATGCCAAGACTGTGTTGTTGGCCACTGGCGGCGCAGGCCGCATCTTTGCAGCCTCGACAAATGCTTTCATCAACACCGGCGACGGTTTGGGCATGGCCGCTCGTGCGGGCATTCCTTTGGAAGACATGGAATTCTGGCAGTTCCACCCCACTGGCGTGGCCGGTGCTGGCGTGTTGCTGACAGAAGGTTGCCGCGGTGAAGGCGCTATTTTGCTCAACAGCAATGGCGAACGTTTCATGGAGCGCTATGCGCCCACCTTGAAAGACTTGGCACCACGCGATTTCGTCTCACGTTCTATGGACCAAGAGATCAAAGAAGGTCGTGGTTGCGGCCCCAACAAAGATTATGTGCTGCTGAAGCTGGACCACTTGGGTGCAGAAACTATTCACAAGCGCTTGCCTTCTGTGTACGAAATTGGCGTCAACTTTGCCAACGTCGATATCACGAAAGAACCCATTCCTGTGGTGCCTACCATTCACTACCAAATGGGCGGCATTCCTACCAACGTTCATGGCCAAGTGGTCACACAAACCGCAAGCAGCCACAACGCGGTGGTCAACGGTTTGTACGCTGTGGGCGAATGCTCATGCGTTAGCGTTCACGGCGCCAATCGCTTGGGCACTAACTCCTTGCTCGACTTGTTGGTGTTTGGCCGTGCCGCTGGCAACCACATTGTCGACTTCGCCAGCAAAACCAAGGCACACAAAGACTTGCCCAAAGATGCCGCCGACTTCACATTGGCTCGCCTCAACCGTTTGGAAGGTCGCAAAGGCGAATACGCGCAAGACGTGGCCAACGACATGCGCGCATCGATGCAAAAACACGCTGCCGTGTTCCGCACACAAGCCAGCATGGACGAAGGCGTGGTCAAGATTGCCGAGATTCGCGAACGCGTCAATGCCATCGGCTTGACCGACACCTCCAAAGTCTTCAACACAGCGCGTATTGAAGCCTTGGAAGTGGACAACTTGATCGAATGCGCACAAGCCACCATGGTGTCTGCGGCGGCTCGCAAAGAATGCCGCGGCGCGCACACTGTGAGCGATTACGAGCGTCCTGCAGATGATCCGATCGCGCCGTTGGGCCGTGACGATGCCAACTGGATGAAACACACCTTGTGGCACAGCGACAGCAACAGCCTAACTTACAAGCCCGTCAACTTGAAACCGCTAACCGTGGACTCTGTGCCACCTAAAGTCCGGACGTTCTAAATTTCTGAAGGTTGAATCATGACATTACGTACATTTGAAATCTATCGTTACGATCCAGACAAGGATGCCAAGCCTTACATGCAACGCATTGAGGTTGAGCTAGACGGCAACGAACGCATGTTGCTAGATGCTTTGATGAAGCTGAAAAAAGTGGATCCCACATTGTCATTCCGCCGTTCATGCCGTGAAGGTGTTTGCGGCTCTGACGCCATGAACATCAACGGCAAAAATGGTTTGGCCTGCCTCACCAACATGTTGACATTGCCCGGCAAGATTGTTTTGAAACCCCTGCCAGGTCTGCCCGTGGTGCGGGACCTGATCGTCGACATGACGCAGTTCTTCAAGCAATACAACTCCATCAAGCCCTACTTGATCAACGACAGCATTCCGCCCGAAAAAGAGCGTTTGCAAAGCCCTGAAGAGCGCGAAGAACTCAATGGCTTGTACGAGTGCATTTTGTGCGCCAGCTGCTCTACGTCTTGCCCTAGCTTCTGGTGGAACCCCGACAAGTTCGTGGGCCCAGCTGGTTTGTTGCAAGCTTATCGCTTCTTAGCTGATAGCCGTGATCAAGGCACTGCAGAGCGCTTGGACAACTTGGAAGACCCTTATCGCTTGTTCAGATGCCACACCATCATGAACTGCGTGGACGTGTGCCCTAAGAGCCTCAACCCCACCAAAGCGATTGGCAAGATCAAAGAGATGATGGTGCGTCGCGCCGTCTAAGCCAAAAGCCAAAAAGAGTATTTAAGAATGGGCGACGAACTGCTTGATGGACTCGACCGCAGCACACCTTTGGGTGAGCGTGCGCTCAGCAAATTGCGTTGGCGCTGCCGACGTGGTTTGCTTGAGAACGATCTTTTCATTGAGCGCTTCTTCAACCGATACGCCACTGACATCACTGTGGGTCAAGCACGTGGCATGTACGTCCTGATGGACCTGTCAGACAATGACCTGATGGATTTGCTAATGAAACGCAAGCCCTTAGGCGCTGACATTGCATCAGAAGACGTAAGCGAAGTGTTCAACATGCTTTTGGCATGACGGCAACCCGCAACACATTGACCCACAGACCCCTTTGAATTGACTGATTACTTGAGGAAATAGAACCATGAAACTTGCTGACAACA
Source organism: uncultured Limnohabitans sp. (assembly GCA_964544175.1). GTDB lineage: Bacteria > Pseudomonadota > Gammaproteobacteria > Burkholderiales > Burkholderiaceae_C > Limnohabitans_A. The sequence goes on along the minus strand of CAZJAL010000055.1, from coordinate 5,498 downwards.
AAGCAACCCTGTCATTTAGCAATGGCAGCCCCAGTATCGAAATGCCAGTCTACAGTGGCAACATCGGTCCCGACGTGATCGATATTCGCAAGTTGTACGGCCAGAGTGGCATGTTCACTTATGACCCAGGTTTCTTGTCAACCGCTTCATGCCAGTCCTCCATCACCTACATTGATGGCGACAAAGGTGAGTTGCTGTACCGTGGCTACCCTATTGAGCAATTGGCCAACCATGGCGATTATTTGGACACGTGCTTCTTGCTTTTAAAAGGCGAATTGCCCGACGCTAAACAAAGCGCTGACTTTCACAAATTGGTGAACAACCACACCATGGTGAATGAGCAAATGCAATTTTTCTTGCGCGGCTTCCGCCGTGATGCTCACCCTATGGCTGTGTTGACTGGTTTGGTGGGCGCTTTGTCTGCCTTCTATCACGACAGCACCGACATCAACAACCCAGAGCACCGAGAAATTGCGGCCATTCGCTTGATTGCCAAAATGCCAACTTTGGTAGCCATGGCTTACAAATACGGCGTGGGTCAGCCCTTCCAATACCCCCAAAACAATTTGTCTTACTCAGGCAATTTCTTGCGCATGATGTTTGGTGTGCCTTGCGAAGAGTACAAAGTAAACCCCGTGTTGGAACGCGCTTTGGACCGCATCTTCATCTTGCACGCAGACCACGAACAAAACGCTTCGACATCCACTGTGCGTTTGTGCGGCTCTTCTGGCACCAACCCCTTCGCTGCCATCGCCGCCGGCGTGGCTTGTCTGTGGGGCCCTGCCCACGGCGGTGCCAACGAAGCTTGCTTGAACATGCTCGACGACATCCAAAAAATGGGTGGCATCTCCAAAGTGGGCGAGTTCATGGAACAAGTCAAAGACAAAAACTCTGGCGTCAAATTGATGGGCTTCGGTCACCGTGTTTACAAAAACTACGACCCTCGCGCCAAGTTGATGCAAGAAACCTGCAACGAAGTGTTGGCTGAATTGGGTCTCGAAAACGACCCTCTGTTCAAGTTGGCCAAGCAAGTTGAGAAAATTGCCTTGGAAGACGACTACTTCGTGTCACGCAAGTTGTACCCCAACGTCGACTTCTACTCCGGCATCGTGCAGCGCGCCATCGGCATCCCCGTGAACTTGTTCACCGGTGTGTTTGCTTTGGCTCGTACTGTGGGCTGGATTGCGCAATTGAACGAAATGATTGGCGACCCCGAGTACAAAATTGGCCGTCCACGTCAGTTGTTCACCGGCTCACCACGCCGCGACATCAAAGGCTAATCAGCTTTAAAAAGACAGGGGCTCAACTCGATGCAAACATCGAGTTGAGCCCCTTATTTATTTAGCTCTTCAGAGCCACCAGCACTTCGTCCAGCATCTTCTTGGCATCGCCAAACAACATGCGGTTGTTGTCTTTGTAGAAAAGTGGGTTGTCCACACCTGCATAGCCGCTGGCCATGGAGCGCTTCATGACAATGCTGGTGCGCGCTTTCCAAACTTCAAGCACTGGCATGCCAGCAATAGGGCTGGTGGGATCGTCTTGTGCGGCTGGGTTCACGATGTCGTTGGCACCAATCACAATGGCCACATCAGTGTCTGGAAAGTCTTCGTTCAGCTCATCCATTTCCAAGACGATGTCGTAGGGCACTTTGGCTTCGGCCAACAGCACGTTCATGTGGCCCGGCATGCGACCCGCAACAGGGTGGATGCCAAAGCGAACGTTGACGCCTTTTTCACGCAGGGTTCGAGTAATTTCAAACACAGTGTGCTGTGCTTGTGCCACAGCCATGCCGTAGCCAGGCACGATGATGACGTTCTTGGCATCCCGCAACATTTCTGCTGTCTCGGCTGCCAAGATGGGACTGACTTCGCCCACAGGCTCTGAACTTGCACCGTCAGCGGGCTTGGGCGCTGCGGCAGTGGTTCCGAAGCCGCCAGCAATCACGTTGATGAAACTGCGATTCATGGCGTTACACATGATGTAAGACAGAATGGCACCGCTTGAGCCCACCAAAGCACCCACCACAATCAGCAAGTCGTTGTTAAGCATGAAGCCTGTGGCAGCAGCGGCCCAACCTGAGTAGCTGTTCAACATGGACACCACCACGGGCATGTCGGCACCGCCAATGGCCATCACCATGTGAATGCCAAACAAAAGTGCAATGGCGCTCATCACAAACAGCGGCATCATGCCCTGCTCAATGGTCTCGGCTTGCAAGAACAGGCGGCCAAAATAAACCACGGCCAGCAAACCGGCCAAATTGATCCAGTGGCGAGCGGGCAGCAACAAAGGGCTGCCGCCAATGCGGCCTGACAACTTACCAAATGCTGCAACGGAGCCAGAGAAAGTGACCGCACCAATGAAAATACCAATGTAGATTTCCATCGAGTGGATGGTGTGCGCCGCCCCCTCAAAGCCTTTGGTGGCTTCAGGGTCAACAAACGTGGCGTAGCCCACCAACACAGCTGCCATACCCACCATGCTGTGCATCAGCGCGACCAGCTCGGGCATTTGTGTCATTTGCACGGAACGTGCAGCGTACAAGCCTATGGCGCCACCCACGACCAAACTACCCACAATCCAAGGTGTACCAGAGGCAGTGACTTGAGGACCCAAAACGGTGGCCAAAATGGCCAAGGTCATACCGACCATGCCGTAGAGGTTGCCACGTCGTGCGGTTTCCTGATTGGACAATCCGCCTAAGCTGAGGATGAAGAGAATGGTTGCACCAATGTAAGCAACCGTAGACAAGTTAGAGGTCATGAATTACTTCTTCCTGATTATTTTCTGAACATCGCCAGCATGCGCTGAGTCACTGCAAAACCGCCAAACATGTTGATGGCGGTGAGCACCAAGGCGAGCGAGGCCAACACAATGATCAGTGTGTTGGGGCGGGCCGCCGCATTGGCGATGGGAGAAATTTGCACCAAGGCGCCAATGGCAATGATGGAACTGATGGCGTTGGTCACACTCATGAGCGGCGTGTGCAACGCAGGCTTGACGTTCCAAACCACCATGTAGCCCACAAAGCAGGCCAGCACAAACACTGTGAAGTGCGACAGGAACGCAGCCGGTGCATAGGCACCGACCAAGACAAACAACACAGCAACAACGCTGGCGACAATGGCCAACTGACCTGCTGGCATGGGGCCAGAAGGCTCGCCATGGCCGTGGCCTTTTTTGGCAGCGGGTGCAGCGGCGGGCTTGGGTGCAGGCTTGGGTGCCACCACCAAGGGGGGCGCAGGCCAAGTCACGGCACCGTCTTTGATGACCGTCAAACCGCGAATGGCATCGTCTTCCATGTTGACGTTGATCACGCCATCTTTGGTTTTGCAAAGCTCTTCTGTGAGGCGGAAGAGGTTGGTGCCATAGAGCGTGGACGACTGACGCGCCATGCGTGAGGCCAGGTCGGTGTAACCCACAATGGTCACACCGTGCTTGACCACAGCTTTGCCGGGTTCGGTCAGTTCGCAATTGCCACCTTGCTCGGCCGCCATGTCCACAATGACAGAGCCAGCCTTCATGCTGCGCACCATCTCGGCTGTGATCAGCTTGGGGGCAGGTTTGCCTGGAATGAGCGCAGTGGTGATGATGATGTCGCACTCTTTGGCTTGCTGTGCATACATCTCGCGCTGCGCAGCTTGAAAGCCTTCACTCATCACTTTGGCATAACCGCCACCGCCCGAACCCTCTTCTTCAAAGTCCACCTTGACGAACTCGCCGCCCAGCGACACCACTTGATCGGCCACTTCGGCACGTGTGTCGTTGGCGCGAACAATGGCGCCCAAGCTGGCAGCGGCGCCAATGGCCGCCAAACCGGCCACACCTGCGCCAGCAATAAAGACTTTGGCCGGGGGCACTTTGCCCGCAGCCGTAATTTGACCGTTGAAGAAACGACCAAAAGCACCTGCCGCTTCAACCACTGCGCGGTAGCCGCTGACACCTGCCATAGAGGTCAGTGCGTCCATTTTTTGGGCCCGGCTGAGGGTGCGAGGCAAAGCATCAATCGACATGGCCGTGACTTTTTTGGCTGCCAGTTGTTGCATCAAATCGGGGTTTTGAGCAGGCCACAAGAAACCAATGAGCGTCTGGCCTTCATGCATGAGCTCAACTTCTTCGGCAGTCGGCGCACGAACCTTGAAGACGATGTCACTGCCACCCCAAAGCGCTGCGGCACTGGGCGCGATGCTGGCGCCCGCTTGCTCGAAGGCTGAGTCTGGCAGATCGGCCAAATCGCCCGCACCTTGCTCAACCACCACCGAAAAGCCAAGTTTGATCAGCTTGGTGACCACATCGGGCACAGTGGCAACGCGCTTTTCACCCGAAAAAATCTCTTTGGGCACACCAATACGCTGAGGTTTGGGGGCCGCATTGCTTTCTGGCGCATTGCTGCTGGGTTGGACAGTCGTCATGGGGAAGTCTCAAAAAAGTTAATTAAATGATTAGAGTTGAGTTTCTAGGACCAGCAAACCCACAATATAGCGCGACAACTAGCGATTCTATGGTGCCAACCTTGCAAATCCGGCTCGGGCCATATTGCTAATCAGCTTAAAATGCTGGGCTTGACCCTAGGAAGCACCATGGCACGCACGCTTTACGACAAAATTTGGGACGAGCACGTCGTCCACACCGAAGAAGATGGCACCGCCGTCTTGTACATTGACCGCCATTTGGTGCACGAAGTCACCAGCCCCCAAGCCTTTGAAGGCTTGCGTCAGGCCGGCCGTAAGGTTTGGCGTGTCAGCTCAATTGTGGCCACCGCGGACCACAATACCCCCACAACGGGTTGGGAGTTGGGCTACGACGGCATCACCGACCCCATCAGCAAAGAACAAATCACCACCCTCGACAGCAACATTGCCGAGTTTGGCTCCGCCGCCTTCTTCCCCTTCATGTCCAAACGTCAGGGCATTGTTCACGTCATTGGCCCAGAAAATGGCGCCACATTGCCTGGCATGACCGTGGTGTGCGGCGACTCCCACACCTCCACACATGGTGCTTTTGGCGCCTTGGCGCATGGCATTGGCACCAGCGAAGTCGAGCACGTGATGGCCACCCAAACTTTGTTGGCCAAAAAAGCCAAGAACATGTTGGTCAAAGTGGAAGGCACTGTGGCCAAAGGCATTACTGGCAAGGACATTGTGCTGGCCGTGATTGGCAAGATTGGTACCGCAGGTGGCACGGGCTACACCATTGAATTTGGTGGCTCCGCCATTCGCGCCCTGTCCATGGAAGGCCGCATGTCTGTTTGCAACATGGCCATCGAGGCCGGCGCTCGCGCAGGTCTGGTGGCAGTGGACGAAAAAACCATTGAGTACGTGAAGGGCCGTTTGCTCTCCCCCACTGGCGTGGAATGGGATCAAGCCGTCACTTATTGGAAAACATTGCAATCCGATGCCGGTGCGCATTTCGACGCCGTGGTCGAACTCAACGCGGCCGACATCGTGCCGCGAGTCACATGGGGCACCTCGCCCGAAATGGTCTTGGGCATCAATGGC
>CAZJAL010000054.1:0-9037 GCA_964544175.1 uncultured Limnohabitans sp. | reverse complement strand
TGTTCAGCTACTCGGGTTTGAACAAAGACCAAATGGTGCGTTTGCGCTCTGAGTTTGGTGTGTACGGCACTGATACAGGTCGTATGTGCGTGGCTGCTTTGAACAGCAAGAACATCGATTACGTTTGCCAGGCCATTGCCAAGGTAATGTGATTTAGGTGCGCGACTCCACTTTCATTGCATCACAACTGTTATATTGCTGCAGTGCAACAAATTAAGGTGATTTAGCCATGCTCTACCAAATCTACGAAACACAACGTTCCATCATGGAGCCTTTTGCAGACTTGGCTCATGCTGCCGCCAAGATGTACAGCAACCCGCTCAACCCCATGGGCAACTCGCCCTTGGCACAGCGTGTATCTGCCAGCTATGAGCTCATGCACCGCTTGGGCAAAGACTATGTCAAGCCCGAATTTGGCATTCGCACAGTGCATGTGGGTGATGTGGATGTCGCCATTCACGAACGCGTTGAAATTGACAAGCCATTTTGTGAGTTGCGCCGCTTCAAGCGCTTCACAGACGACTCAACCACACTCAGCGCCATCAAAAAGCAGCCTGCAGTTTTGATCGTTGCACCTTTGTCTGGCCACTACGCCACCTTGCTGCGTGACACGGTCAAAACCATGCTCAAGGACCACAAGGTCTACATCACCGATTGGAAAAACGCACGCTTGGTGCCTTTGTCAGAAGGTGAATTCCATCTAGACGATTACGTCAACTACGTACAAGAGTTCATTCGCCACGTGCAAGGCGTTTATGGCAACTGCCACGTGGTCAGCGTGTGTCAACCCACAGTGCCCGTGTTGGCGGCTGTGTCTTTGATGGCATCGCGCGGCGAAACCACACCTTTGTCCATGACCATGATGGGCGGGCCCATCGATGCGCGCAAGTCACCCACCGCGGTCAACAACTTGGCCATGAACAAGAGCTTTGAGTGGTTTGAGAACAATGTGATTTACAAAGTGCCTGGCAACTTCCCAGGCGCTGGCCGCCGCGTTTATCCTGGCTTTTTGCAGCACACAGGCTTTGTGGCCATGAACCCCGATCGTCATGCCACCAGCCATTACGATTACTTCAAAGATTTGATCAAAGGCGATGACGCCAGCACAGAAGCGCACCGCAAGTTTTACGACGAGTACAACGCGGTGCTCGACATGGATGCCGACTATTACCTCGAAACCATCAAAACTGTATTCCAAGACTACAACTTGGTGCACGGCACATGGAATGTGAACAATACTGCTGGCAAACCTGAATTGGTTCGCCCACAAGACATCACCACCACCGCCCTCCTCACGGTTGAAGGTGAGCTGGACGACATTTCTGGTTCTGGTCAAACGGCATCGGCTCATGGCCTTTGCAGCAACATCAAGCCCAACAAACGCAAACACTTAGAAGTGCCTGGTGCAGGTCACTACGGTATTTTCAGTGGTCGCCGTTGGCGCGATGTGGTTTACCCAGAAGTGGTCAAATTCATTTTGGCCCACAACGATTTGGGTAGCTCAAAGAAGACCGCAGCCAAAGCTGCAGCTAAAACCACAGCCAAGACTGCGGTCAAGCGCACTGTCAAAGCTGTGACACGCAAAGCCGTTGCTCGCAGCAAGTGAGTTCACTGGCTGAACGCATCAACGATGCACTGCCCCAAACGCAGTGCACACGATGCGGTTATCCCGATTGCAAGGCCTATGCGGAGGCCATTGCCCTAGAACAAGCCCCCATCAATCAATGTCCCCCAGGGGGCATTGAGGGCATTGCTGTTTTAGCGAAGCTGACTGGCCGCCCCGTCCTTGCCCTCAACCCAGACCATGGCGTTGAAGGCCCCATGACAGTGGCTGTGATTGATGAGGCTTGGTGCATCGGGTGTACTCTTTGCATCAAGGCCTGCCCCACCGACGCAATCTTGGGCAGCAACAAAGTGATGCACACGGTGATCGAATCAGCCTGTACCGGGTGTGATCTCTGTTTACCCGTTTGTCCTGTTGACTGCATTGAAATGGTGCCGATCTCTGGTGATCAAACGGGTTGGGCGGCATGGTCTCCAACACTGGCACAGCAAGCGCGGCAGCGGTATGAATCACGTCAAGTTCGCTTGGTACTAGAAGAGCGCGAGCATGCTGCACGTAACGAAGCCAAGGCATACGACAAACTTGCGCATTTAGAAGCTCATACGCGGCCCTTGTTAGGTGCCAATGGTGAAGCGCCAACTCAGAGCCATGCAGACACAGAAATGGCCCGCAAGCGGGCCATCATCGAAGCCGCCTTGGCCAAGGCCAAAGCGCGCCAAAAAACTTAAAGCCGTTTAGCTGTATTGCGCTGCCAAGGCGCTAAAGGCGTTAACCACTTCAGGTGGCGCTTGCACCAACTCAATCAACACACCCTCGCCGCCAATGGGCAGCTCTTCGTTGCCTTTGGGGTGAATAAAGCAAATGTCGAAGCCGGCTGCACCTTTGCGAATGCCGCCTGGCGCGAAGCGAACGCCCTGCTGCCCCAACCATGTCACGGCCTCTGGCAAATGATCGATCCAAAGACCGACGTGGTTCAGGGGCGTGGCGTGAACGGCAGGTTTTTTTTCAAGGTCTAAAGGTTGCATCAAATCAACCTCTACTTTGAAAGGGCCAGAACCCATGGCGCAAATGTCTTCGTCGACATTTTCACGGTCGCTTCTGTAGGTGCCGGTCACTTCCAAACCAAACAAGTCAACCCACAGTTTTTGCAGTTTGACTTTGTCAGTACCACCGATCGCAATTTGTTGAATGCCAAGGACTTTAAAAGGACGGATGATTTCGCTCATGCCTCAAACTCCACAATCACTTGGTCTACAGACAAAGATTCACCTTGTGTGGCCAAAACCTTTTTAACGACACCATCGTGCGCGGCAAACAAAATGTTTTCCATCTTCATGGCTTCGATCACCGCCACACGCTCGCCCGCTTGCACTTTTTGACCTGGTGTGACGGCCACATTGACCAACAAACCTGGCATGGGCGACAAAACAAAACGGCTCATGTCTGGCGGTGTTTTGAAAGGCATCATTTGATGCAATTCGGCCATGCGGGGTGATACCACCAAGGCTTCAATGCGCGTACCGTTGTGCTGAACTTGCAAGGCCAATGGGTTCTTGGGTGTACCGCGTTCAACTTGTGCGGTGAAAGGTTTTCCATTGACCGTACCGCTAATGCGCACATCGTTCAAACGTGAACGGCTTTCAATGATGTAGTGGTTCTCGCCCACCTTGATGATGGCCTTGCCACTCTGACCTCGGAACTCGTCTACGTGCACACCGATGTAACGGTTGTCGCCTTTAGCGCCCAACACAATCACGCTGTAGTCGTGACCAATTTGAACATCGTAGCCAGGCAATTGACCACTGAGGTTGGCAGCACGCTCGCGTGATTTGCGACGTACAAACGCAGCCAAGGCAACCAAGAAGTCAGGATCGTCGTGCGGCACATCTTCCGCGCGGAAACCATGGGCATAGTTTTCGGCAATGAAGCCTGTGTTGAAATCGCCGGCCACAAATTTGGGGTGCGCCAACAAAGCCGCTTGGAATGGAATGTTGGAACTGATACCGCGAATGACAAACCCATTGAGGGCTTCGCGCATTTTGGCAATGGCGTCGTTGCGGTCGGTGCCGTGCACGATCAACTTGGCAATCATGGAGTCGTAGAACATGGGGATCTCGCCACCATCTTGTACGCCTGTGTCCACACGCACACCCAAGAGGTCTTGTGTGTTGGACTGGAACATGGTTTGCACAGGCGTTTGGAAACGCACCAAGCGGCCCGTAGAGGGCAAGAAATTGCGGAATGGGTCTTCGGCGTTGATACGGCACTCAATGGCCCAGCCGTTGCGCTTCACATCAGCCTGGGTGATTGGCAATTTTTCGCCATTGGCCACGCGAATCATCATCTCCACCAAGTCGACGCCTGTAATGGCTTCGGTCACGGGGTGCTCCACTTGCAGACGCGTGTTCATCTCCAGGAAGTAGAAGCTTTGGTCTTTGCCCACCACAAACTCCACCGTACCGGCAGATTGGTACTTTACGGCCTTGGCCAAGGCAACTGCTTGTTCACCCATGGCTTTGCGCGTGGCATCGCTGATGAAAGGTGATGGCGCTTCTTCAATCACTTTTTGGTGACGGCGTTGAATAGAGCACTCGCGCTCGTTCAAATAAATCACGTTGCCATGACTGTCGCCCAAGACTTGAATTTCAATGTGACGGGGTTCTTCCACAAACTTCTCAATGAAGACACGGTCGTCGCCAAAAGAGTTGCGAGCCTCGTTGCGGCAAGATGTGAAACCTTCAAAGGCTTCTTTGTCGTTGAAGGCCACGCGCAGACCCTTACCACCGCCACCGGCGGATGCTTTGATCATGACGGGGTAACCAATGCCTTTGGCAATTTCAACAGCGGCCTCGGCTGTTTCAATGGCATCGTTGTAACCAGGAATGGTATTAACCTTGGCTTCGTTGGCCAATTTCTTAGAGGCAATCTTGTCGCCCATTGCGGCAATCGAAAAGTGGCGTGGGCCAATGAAGGCAATGCCTTCGTCTTCACAACGCTTGGCAAAGGCTTCGTTCTCGGACAAGAAACCGTAACCTGGGTGAATGGCTTGCGCGCCAGTAGATTTAGCAGCAGCAATGATTTTGTCGGCGACCAAGTAAGACTCTCGCGACGGGGCTGGGCCCAACAACACAGCCTCGTCGGCCAGCATCACGTGGCGAGCTTCTTTGTCGGCTTCAGAATAAACGGCAACCGTCGCAATGCCCATCTTCTTGGCAGTTGCAATGACACGGCATGCAATTTCACCGCGGTTGGCAATCAAAATTTTGGTAAACATATTTTTTCTCCTAATGGCGTATTCAGTTCAATCAAGTTCGGTCATGCCACTTAGAGTGGAATGTTGCCGTGCTTGCGCCATGGGTTTTCAACTTTTTTGTCTTTCAACATCACCAAGGAACGGCAAATGCGTTTGCGTGTTTCGTGCGGTTGAATGACGTCGTCAATGAAGCCGCGCGCACCAGCCACAAACGGATTGGCAAAGCGGTCTTTGTATTCAGCTTCGCGTGCTGCCAACTTCACAGGATCGTTTTTGTCTTCGCGGAAAATAATTTCCACTGCGCCCTTGGCACCCATCACTGCGATTTCAGCATTGGGCCAGGCAAAGTTAACGTCACCGCGCAAGTGCTTAGAAGCCATCACGTCGTACGCGCCACCGTAGGCCTTACGCGTAATGACCGTAATTTTTGGCACGGTGCACTCTGCATAGGCGTACAGCAACTTGGCGCCGTGCTTGATGATGCCGCCGTATTCTTGCGATGTACCGGGCATGAAGCCAGGTACGTCAACAAAGGTAATGACAGGAATACTGAAGGCATCGCAGAAACGCACAAAGCGTGCAGCTTTGATCGAGCTCTTGATGTCCAAGCAGCCCGCCAAGACCAAGGGTTGATTGGCCACAATGCCCACGGTTTGGCCCGCCATGCGGGCAAAACCGATGATGATGTTTTTGGCGTAGTCGGGTTGGAGTTCAAAGAAGTCGCCATCGTCGACGGTCTTCAAGATGAGCTCTTTCATGTCATACGCTTGGTTGGCGTTCATGGGCACCAAGGTGTCCAAGCTGATGTCTTGACGATCTGTGGGGTCGCCACTGGCGCGAACCGGTGCTTTTTCGCGGTTATTCAGTGGCAGGTAGTTGTACAAGCGGCGGAGCATCAGCAAAGCTTCCACGTCGTTTTCAAACGCCATGTCGGCCACACCGCTCTTGGTGGTGTGCGTTAAGGCACCGCCCAACTCTTCCGCTGTGACTTCTTCATGCGTCACGGTCTTGACCACTTCTGGACCTGTCACGAACATGTACGAACTGTCTTTCACCATGAAGATGAAATCGGTCATGGCAGGTGAATACACAGCACCACCGGCTGAAGGGCCCATGATCATGCTGATCTGTGGAATCACACCGCTGGCCATGGCATTGCGTTGGAACACTTCGGCATAGCCACCCAAGGAGGCCACGCCTTCTTGAATACGTGCACCGCCCGAGTCGTTCAAGCCAATCACAGGTGCACCCACCTTCATGGCTTGGTCCATGATTTTGCAAATCTTCTCAGCGTGCGATTCAGACAAAGCACCGCCAAACACCGTGAAGTCTTGGCTATACACAAACACCAAGCGGCCATTGATCATGCCGTAGCCTGTGACCACACCGTCACCGGGAATTTTGTTGTCTTGCATGCCAAAGTCTGTGCAGCGATGCTCCACAAACATGTCCCACTCTTCGAAGGTGCCTTCGTCTAGCAGCACTTCAAGGCGTTCACGCGCGGTGAGTTTGCCTTTGGCATGTTGTGCATCAATGCGTTTTTGTCCGCCACCCATGCGGGCTGCGGCGCGTTTGGTTTCGAGCTGTTGAATGATGTCTTGCATGATTTACTTTCTTCACTCCAATACGGGATATTTCAATTCGTGGGAAAACCAGTTGCTTGATAAGCAGCCAGCAGTTGTCTTGCGGCAGTGGATGCAGGCACTTGACCTGAGATCACCTTTTGCGTGAGTTCAGGTAACAGCGCTTTCACACTGACCTGAGCTCGGAAATTTTGTTTCAAGCCAGCATCAATGCGTTCCCACATCCAGGCTTGGGCTTGTTGTTGTCTACGATATTCAAATTTATGATTTGCTTGCTGCAGGCGTTTGAACTTCTGCACGCGGTGCCAAAAACTGTCAACACCCTGATTGAGAAGTGCACTGATTTGCAACACTTCAGGATGCCAAATCTCTTCGTTGTGGTGCGCATGATCGTGGTTGCCGTGCAAGCCCAGCAAACGCAATGCACTGGTAATTTGCGCTTCGGCGCGGGTCGCAGCAGATGAGTCAATGTCTGCTTTGTTGATGACAACCAAATCGGCCAGCTCCATCACGCCTTTTTTAATGGCTTGCAAATCGTCACCGGCATTGGGCAATTGCATCAACACAAACATGTCGGTCATGTTGGCCACAGCGGTTTCGCTCTGACCTACGCCCACTGTTTCCACAATGACCACGTCGTAGCCTGCGGCTTCACAGACCAACATGGCTTCACGCGTTTTTTCGGCCACGCCGCCCAAGGTGCCGCTAGAGGGGCTTGGGCGAATGTAGGCTTTCTCGTGAACGCTGAGATGCTCCATGCGCGTTTTGTCGCCCAAGATAGAGCCGCCAGAAACCGTAGACGAAGGATCGATGGCCAACACGGCCACGCGATGACCTTGCGCAATTAAGAACAAGCCCAACGCTTCAATGAAAGTCGATTTACCCACACCAGGCACACCACTGATGCCCAAGCGAAATGACTTGCCTGAATGCGGCAACAAACCCGTGAGCAACTCATCCGCCTGCACGCGGTGTGCAGGGAGTGTGGACTCGAGCAAAGTGATGGACTTGGCCATGGCGCGGCGTTGAACCGCGGGTTGGCCCTGCAACACACCTTGCATGAGGTCTTGAGGGGTCAACCTAAGGCCTTTTTAATTTGCTCCAAAACATCTTTGGCGCTGGCTGGAATGGGGGTGCCGGGGCCGTAGATGCCCTTCACGCCGGCTTCGTACAAGAAGTCGTAGTCTTGGCGCGGAATCACACCACCCACAAACACGATGATGTCGTCTGCGCCCTGCTTCTTCAACTCGGCAATGATGGCAGGCACTAGGGTTTTATGACCCGCAGCCAAAGTTGAAACGCCAACAGCATGCACGTCATTTTCAATGGCTTGCCGCGCGCATTCTTCAGGGGTCTGGAACAAGGGACCCATGTCCACATCAAATCCCAAATCGGCAAAGGCTGTAGCCACCACTTTAGCGCCACGGTCGTGACCGTCTTGACCCAACTTGCTGATCATCACGCGAGGGCGGCGACCTTTGTCATCAGCGAATTCGTTGATTTCTTTTTTCAGTTGATCCCAGCCTTCTGCTGAATCGTAAGCTGCTGCGTACACACCGGTCACCTTTTGCGTATCGGCGCGGTGGCGCCCAAAGACTTTTTCCAAAGCATCAGACACTTCACCCACGGTGGCGCGCAAGCGAATGGCTTGAATGCTGAGGTCGAGCAAATTGCCTTGGCCGCTTTCAGCCGATGCTGTCAGCGCATCCAGTGCAGCTTGCACTTTTGCGCTGTCGCGCGTGGCGCGAATTTTCTTCAAACGATCGATCTGACCGTCACGCACTTTGACGTTGTCGATGGCCAAAATTTCGATGGGGTCTTCTTTGGCCAACTTGTATTTGTTCACACCCACGATGACATCTTTGCCAGAGTCAATGCGCGCTTGTTTCTCAGCCGCGGCTGCTTCAATTTTGAGCTTGGCCCAACCGCTGTCCACTGCCTTGGTCATGCCGCCCATGGCTTCCACTTCCTCAATGATGGCCCAGGCTTTGTCGGCCATCTCTTGCGTCAGCGATTCCATCATGTAACTACCGGCCCAGGGGTCGATCACGTTGGTGATGTGCGTCTCTTCTTGAATAATCAACTGTGTGTTGCGGGCAATGCGTGAGCTGAACTCGGTGGGCAAGGCAATGGCTTCGTCAAAGCTGTTGGTGTGCAAAGATTGCGTACCGCCAAACACGGCCGCCATAGCTTCAATGGTGGTGCGAACGACGTTGTTGTAGGGATCTTGCTCTGTGAGCGACCAGCCAGAGGTTTGGCTATGCGTGCGCAACATCAGGCTCTTGGGGTTCTTCGCATCGAAGCCCTTCATGATGCGGCACCAGAGCAAACGAGCGGCACGCATCTTGGCAATTTCCAAATAGAAATTCATGCCCACCGCCCAGAAGAAGGACAAGCGGCCTGCAAAATCATCGACGTCCATTCCTTTGGCAATGGCGGTTTTCACATACTCTTTTCCATCGGCCAAGGTGAAGGCCATCTCAAGTGCTTGGTTGGCACCAGCCTCTTGCATGTGATAACCCGAAATCGAAATTGAGTTGAACTTCGGCATGTTCTTGGCCGTGTACTCGATGATGTCGCCAATGATCTTCATCGACGGCTCGGGCGGGTAGATGTAGGTGTTGCGCACCATGAACT
>CAZJAL010000053.1:0-10209 GCA_964544175.1 uncultured Limnohabitans sp. | reverse complement strand
TGGTGCCAACGTTGACGTGCGGTTTTGTCCGCTCAAATTTCTCTTTTGCCATTTCTCGACTCCGAAAAAAACATTAAAACGAATACACAAAAAATCTGGTGCCCTTGGCGGGAATCGGACCCGCGATCTCCCCCTTACCAAGGGGGTGCTCTACCACTGAGCCACAAGGGCGGTTTGACTCAGCACTCAAAGCACTTTGTCTGCACTAACTGTTCAATCAAATAACGACTGCACCACCTCATTAACAACTGGAGCGGGAGACGGGAATCGAACCCGCGTCATTAGCTTGGAAGGCTAGGGTTCTACCATTGAACTACTCCCGCACATGCATGCAGCAGAGTCAGGCACATCATTGCGGCAAATGAAGTCAAATGAATGACAACAGCCATGATGCGTTGTTCTGATTCCAAACGCTCTGTTCTTAACAAGGTAAGTTTTGCTGGTGGAGGAGACTGGATTCGAACCAGTGTAGGCGTAAGCCAACAGATTTACAGTCTGCCCCCTTTAGCCACTCGGGCACCCCTCCTCAGCGAATCTGGGATTATGCCACTTTTTTCTGGGGGTCGGCAAGCTTGGCGAAGGAAATTACCAAACAATCGGATTTTTATTTTGCGCCATCAACCATTGGTTCACTTGGCCAAAATGACCGCAACCCATAAAGGGCAAAGGCGGCCGAAGCGCCGACAAAGGCGATGGGTGGTTGGCCTTGAGAACCAAATGCCGACCATCTGCATTGAAGGCATCAATGCTCGGCGCCTTGCTTTGCGCATGACCACCCCACAGCAAAAAAGCACGTGGCTTGGCATCTTTGGCCAATGCATCAATGATGTTGTCAGTGAGCACTTCCCAACCCCACTTGCTATGGCTGGCAGGCAGGCCATCTTCTACAGTGAGGGCTGTATTGAGCAACAAAACACCCTGTTCTGCCCACCGCACCAGACTCCCGCCATTGGCACTTGCAGGGGGCAGACCGCCTGTGTCGCGCTGAATTTCTTTCAAAATATTGCGCAAACTGGGTGGGATTTTTTGACTGTCGCCCACCGAAAAAGCCAAGCCTTCAGCTTGGCAAGGGCCATGGTAGGGGTCTTGACCCAAAATTAGCACGTCAACTTTGTCGAAGGACGTCAGCGCCAGCGCTTTGTAGGGAGTTCTTGGATAAACCACTTTTCCGGCAATTAAAGAGGCCAGAACTTTTTCAGACAAGGCAAGTCCCGTGTGGCTTTGCCAAAAATCTGCCAACAACTGCGCCCAAATCGGCGACAGGTCGCCCGCCGTGGGCGGCCAATCTTCAAGTCGCAGTTGATTGGCGAAAGTCACTGAAACAAATCGGCCAAAGCCTTGCCTGGGTCGGCGGCGCGCATGAAGGCCTCGCCCACCAAGAATGCATTCACATGGGCTTCACGCATCTTTTGCACATCGGCGCTCGACAAGATGCCGCTTTCGGTTACCAAGATGCGGTCGGCCGGCACATCTTTCAGCATGCCCAGCGTGGTGTCCAAAGACACCTCGAAGGTGCGCAAGTTGCGGTTGTTGATGCCCACCAAGGGCGTTTTGAGTTTGAGAGCGCGGTTTAATTCTTCAGCATCGTGCACTTCCACCAACACCGCCATGTCCATGCTGCGCGCCACAGCTTCCATGTCTTTCATTTGCGCATCGTCCAAGCAAGCCGCAATGAGCAAGATGCAATCGGCGCCCATCACGCGGGCTTCATAAACTTGGTAGGGGTCGACCATGAAGTCTTTGCGCAGCACGGGCAAATCACAACTGGCGCGCGCTTGTTTCAAAAAGTCGGCACTGCCTTGAAAAAATTGCGCATCGGTTAACACCGACAAACATGCCGCGCCGTGTTCGGCATAACTTTGGGCAATGTCTGCTGGCATAAAGTCAGCACGCAGCACGCCTTTGGAAGGGCTGGCCTTTTTAATTTCAGCAATGACCGCAGATTGGCCATTGTCTATTTTGTGACGCATGGCACCCACAAAATCGCGCGTGAGCACACGGCTTTCTGCATCGGCGCGAACAGCCTCTAAAGATTTCTTGCGAAGTGATGCCGCAATTTCTTCGTGCTTCACGGCCACTATTTTTTTGAGAATGTCGCTCATGCAGAGGCTCCTGCTTTTTGTGTGAAGGCTACAAACTGTTCGAGTTTGTTTTTGGCAGCACCTGACTCAATGGCTTGACGCGCCAATGCGATGCCATCTTTGATACTGCTGGACACGTTGGCCGCATACAAAGCGGCGCCCGCGTTCAAAATAACGATATCGCGCGCAGGGCCCGGCTCGTTGTTCAACACTGCACGCAACACGGCTTGTGAGGCCTCAGGCGTTTCAACTCGCAAGGCGCGATTGCTGACCATGGCCATGCCAAAGTCTTCAGGGTGAATTTCGTATTCAGTAATGTGACCGTCTTTAAGTTCGCCCACCAAAGTGGCTGCGCCCAAGCTCACCTCGTCCATGCCGTCGCGGCCATAGACCACCAGCGCATGCTCGGCACCCAAGCGCTGCAAAGCGCGAATTTGGATGCCCACCAGATCGGAGTGAAACACGCCCATCAAAATGTTCGGCGCACCGGCCGGATTGGTGAGCGGACCCAGAATGTTGAAGATGGTTCTGATGCCCAACTCTTTGCGCACTGGCGCCACGTTTTTCATGGCAGGGTGGTGGTTGGGGGCAAACATGAATCCAATGCCCACCTCTTGCACACATTGCGCAATTTTTTCGGGCGACAAGTTGATGTTGACGCCCAAACTCTCTAGAACATCGGCACTGCCAGATTTACTGCTGACACTGCGCCCACCATGCTTGGCTGTTTTGGCACCAGCAGCAGCAGCCACAAACATGGCGCAGGTTGAAATGTTGAAGGTGTGCGAGCCATCGCCGCCCGTGCCCACAATGTCAACCAAGTGGCGCACATCGGGCACCACCACTTTGGTAGAAAACTCGCGCATGACCTGCGCTGCTGCAGTGATTTCGCCAATGGTTTCTTTCTTGACGCGCAAACCGGTAATCAAAGCAGCTGTCATGACGGGCGAGAGTTCACCGTTCATGATCATGCGCATGATCTTTAACATCTCGTCGTGAAAAATTTCACGGTGCTCGATGGTTCTTTGCAGGGCTTCGTGAGGGGTAATGGGCATGGTGATCTCTGGATTTGAATTCATGATGGGATTGGATGGCGCACGCGGCTTTGTTAAGCGTTGAAAAACTGGCGTACGGCCGCAATGGCGCGATCGATGCCGGCTCGGTCTACGTCTAAGTGCGTGACAAATCGCAAGCGATACAAACCTGTCATGTCGATGCCCGCTTGCTTTAAGTGAGCTTGCAATGCAGCACCTTTGGCTTTGGCATCGCCCACCAAATCAACAAACAAAATATTGGTTTGCGGTGCTTCCACATGCAAGCCTGGAATATCGCTCAAGCCTTGCGCCAAATGTTGCATCAACTGATGGTCTTCTGCCAAGCGCAGCACATGGTGATCTAAAGCATAGGACGCGGCAGCCGCCATGAAGCCTGCTTGACGCAAGCCACCGCCCGCCATCTTGCGCACGCGATGCGCTTTGGCAATCAAGTCTTTGGAGCCGCACAAGGCCGAGCCCATGGGCGCACCCAAGCCTTTGCTAAAGCAGACGGACACACTGTCAAAACATTGTGCAATGCGTTTGGCTTCATCGTACGGTGATGTGCCAAGCGCACTGGCCTGGGCTACAGCCGCATTGAAAAGTCGTGCGCCATCCAAGTGACGCGCCAATCCTTTTTGCAACGCAAATGCACTGAACTCATTCAGATAAGACTGAGGCAAAACCTTGCCTCCCCATGTATTTTCGAGGGCCAACAATTTGGTTTTGGCAAAGTGCGCATCATCGGGCTTGATGGCAGCTTCAATGTCGGCCAAGGCCAAACTGCCATCCACTTGTTGCGTCAGAGGTTGCGGTTGTACGCTGCCAAACACAGCCGCACCACCACCCTCCCAACGATAGCAATGCGCCATTTGTCCCACGATGTACTCGTCGCCGCGTTGGCAATGCGCCAGCAAGCCACACAAGTTGCTTTGCGTTCCAGTGGGCATGAACAATGCTGCTTCAAAGCCCAACAATTTGGCAATTTTTTCTTGCAAGGCATTGACGCTAGGGTCGTCTGCAAAGACGTCATCGCCCACCAATGCGTGCGCCATGGCCTCACGCATGCCTGGCGTTGGGCGAGTGACCGTGTCGCTGCGCAAATCAACGCGCGGCATCGTTGCTGATGCATTCATTTCAGGATGCCTCCAAGAAATTTTTCAGCATGGCATGGCCGTGCTCGGTCAAAATGGATTCGGGGTGGAACTGCACACCTTCTACATTCAAATGCTTGTGGCGCACGCCCATGATTTCTCCATCGTCGGTCCATGCGGTGATGTCTAAGTCGGCGGGGCACGAAGCGCGTTCAATGGCCAAAGAGTGATATCGATTGACCGTGAATTTTTCGGGCAAATTTTTGAATACACCTGTTTGCTTGGTTTGAATGACGCTGGTTTTACCGTGCATCAATTCTTGGGCACGCACAATCTTGCCGCCAAAGGCAGCGCCAATGCTTTGATGACCCAAGCACACGCCCAAGATGGGCAACTTGCCTGCAAAGTGCTGAATGGCGGCCACCGAAATACCCGCCTCTGCAGGAGAGCATGGGCCGGGTGAAATGACCAAGCGATCGGGCGCGCGGGCGGCAATGCCTTCTAAGCTAATTTCGTCGTTGCGAAAGACTTCCACGTCTGCGCCCAACTCACCAAAGTACTGCACGATGTTGAATGTGAAAGAGTCGTAGTTGTCGACCATCAACAGTTTGATTTTTGCCATGTTGATTACTCCAGACCTTCTTCCACCAACTCACTGGCACGCAACAAGGCGCGCGCTTTGTGTTCGGTTTCTTTCCACTCCAGTTCGGGCACTGAATCGGCCACCACACCTGCCGCCGCTTGCACGTACAAGGTTTGGTCTTTGATGACGGCCGTGCGAATGGCAATGGCCACATCCATGTCACCGGCATAGCTGAGGTAACCACATGCGCCGCCATACAGGCCACGCTTGGTAGGCTCGAGTCGATCAATCAACTCCATGGCGTGCACCTTGGGCGCACCTGTCAACGTGCCCGCAGGGAAAGTGGCTTTGAGCACATCCATGTTGGTCATGCCGTCGTTCAAGATGCCTTCGACATTGCTCACGATGTGCATCACGTGGCTGTAACGCTCGACCACAAAAGCTTCTGTGACTTTGACCGAACCAATTTTGGCAATGCGGCCGATGTCGTTGCGGGCCAAATCAATCAGCATGACGTGCTCGGCACGTTCTTTGGGATCGTTGATCAACTCAAGCTCTGCTGCTTTGTCTTTTTCGGGCGTGGCACCTCGTGGCCGTGTGCCCGCCAAGGGGCGAATGGTGACTTTGACGCCTTCTTCGGTTTTTTCTTGGCGCACCAAAATTTCGGGGCTGGCACCCACCACATGGAAGTCGCCAAAGTTGTAAAAGTACATGTACGGGCTGGGGTTCAAAGACCTCAATGCACGGTACAAAGACAAGGGGCTTTCTGTGTAACGCTTTTTAATGCGCTGACCCACCTGCACCTGCATGAAGTCTCCAGCTGCAATGAGCTCTTTGGCTTCCAACACGGCTTTTAAATAATCTTCTTTTTTGAAGTCGCGCTCGGCAGGATGGGTTTGGGTGGCGTTCACCATGGGTGCACTCACCGAATACTTCAGCAAATCTTTGAGATCGCGCAAACGCTTTTTGGCTTTGGAATACGCTTCGGGTACACCAGGGTCGGCATACACAATCAAATAAAGCTTGCCCGACAAGTTGTCGATCACGGCCAACTCTTCGCATTGAAGCAACAAAATATCGGGGGTGCCCAGCGCATCTGGCGGGCAAGAATTCTCGAGTTTTTTCTCGATGTAGCGCACAGCGTCGTATCCGAAGTAACCCGCCAAGCCGCCACAAAAACGCGGCAAGCCAGGGCGCAGCGCCACTTTGAATCGCTTTTGATATTGCTCAATGAAATCGAGGGGATTGCCTTTTGCAGTTTCTACGACCACGCCCTCTGTCACGACTTCGGTTTTGGCGTTTGCACCAAAGCCACTGGCTTGCAAAAAAGTTTTGGCGGGCAAGCCAATGAAGCTGTAGCGGCCAAATCGCTCACCGCCCACCACCGACTCCAACAAGAAACTGTACTTGCCGCCATCTTTGGCGTGCGCCAGTTTGAGATAAAGCGACAGCGGTGTTTCTAGGTCGGCAAACGCTTCCAACATGAGGGGGATGCGGTTAAAGCCTTGTTGCGTGAGGCTTTTGAATTCAAGTTCTGTGATCACGATCGGGGACTCCGTTCAGGATGGTTGGGCCGGGGTGCGCATGTGGTGCGTTAAAAAAAGAGGCCAACCGGTACATTCATTTGCTCAAGTGACAAAGCTTGAACACTGGGGTGGCAGCCATCAAGCTGCCGGTTCTAGGCAATTTAGGCTGGCTGACGCCAAGACCAGGCTCCCCGGCCACATACGGCCGGCAGCGCTGCTGCAAAGAATGAATGAATGTAGATCATGTGTCGCTAGTGTATCAAAGCTGACGGTCTTGTCCCAACCCAATGTCAGGCAGCACTCAATTCTTTGCGCATGGCTTGAATCACAGCTGCGTAATCGGGTTTGCCAAAGATGGCACTGCCCGCCACAAAGGTGTCAGCACCCGCATTGGCCACACGGCGAATGTTGTCCACCTTGACCCCGCCATCGACCTCCAGACGGATGTCTTTGCCCGATTTATCGATCCACTTGCGCGCCAACTCAATTTTGCGCAAAGCACTGTCAATGAAACTTTGGCCGCCAAAGCCAGGGTTAACCGACATGATGAGAATCAGGTCGATCTCGTCAATGACCCACTCCAAAACATCCAATGACTCGGCGGGGTTGAACACCACACCAGCTTTGCAGCCTTTAGATTTGATGGCTTGAACGCTGCGGTGCACATGGGTTGACGCGTCTGGGTGAAAACTGATGAGGTCTGCACCTGCATCGGCAAAGGCTGCGGCCAGGGCATCGACAGGTTGCACCATGAGGTGAACATCGATGGGCACATCTTTGCCATCGGCCGTTTTGGCGTGGGGCTTGAGTGCTTGGCAAATCATGGGGCCAAACGTGAGGTTGGGCACGTAATGGTTGTCCATCACGTCGTAGTGAATCCAGTCGGCGCCGGCGGCAATGACATTGCGCACTTCTTCACCCAAGCGGGCAAAGTCGGCTGACAAAAGTGAGGGAGCGATGCGATAAGTGGTCATGCCTGAATTGTCGCATTTTGTAGCTTGCGGTTATGCTTGCGCTTATGGGTGAGTTTGATCTGATTGAGACTTTTTTCAAGCGGCCAGCACGGCACGCTACGTTGGGCGTGGGCGATGACTGTGCGTTGCTGGCTTTTGGGCAGGGCCAACAATTGGCCATCTCCACCGACATGCTGGTGGAGGGCCGTCACTTTTTATCAACGGTTCATCCGCGTCTTTTAGGTCACAAAGCCCTCGCTGTTAACCTGAGTGATTTGGCGGCCTGTGGCGCCAAACCCAAGGCTTTCATGTTGGCCTTGTCTTTGCCCCAAGTCGATCCGGAATGGCTTTCAGAGTTTTCTCAAGGCCTTTGGGCATTGGCCGACGAACACGACATTGACCTGATTGGCGGCGACACAACCCGGGGCCCCTTGAACATTTGCATTACCGCGCTAGGAGAAGTTCCCACCTCGCAAGCCTTGCTCCGAAGTGGCGCACAAGTTGGCGACGACATTTATGTCAGTGGCAATTTAGGCGATGCGCGTTTGGCCTTGGAAGTTTTTAGAGGCGCCCTGCAAGTTCCTGCAGCCGTATTTGAGCATGCGCGTTTGCGGATGGAACAACCAACGCCTCGCGTCGCTTTAGGCTTGGCTTTGCGCGGTATTGCCCATGCGGCGGCCGACATCAGCGATGGCCTTTTGGGTGATTTGAAGCATATTTTGAAAGCCAGTGGGGTTGGGGCCGTGCTTGAAACACAGCAAGTGGCCAACACTTTGGCGTGCACTTCGATTCCTCAAAATCAATTTAAGATTGATGTCGCGAATCAGTTGGCACTAACTTTGTCTGGCGGCGACGACTACGAACTGGTGTTCACGGCAGCCCCTGCTCAAAGAGCGGCGGTGCTTGCGGCAGCAAAAGCCAGCCAAACAGACGTGACGCACATTGGTCAAATTACAGCGTCGCAAGAACTGGTGCTGCGCACTGCCGAGGGCACTATGCTGCCCAATACCTTTGCGTCATTCGACCATTTCAAAAGCACATGAAACCCACCGTTGGCTTTATGCTGAAACACCCAGCCCATTGGCTTGCGCTGGGCTTTGGTTCTGGCCTGTCGCCCAAAGCACCAGGTACCGTTGGCACCCTGTGGGCTTGGGTTTGCTGGTGGTTTTTTCATGATCACTTGACGCAAACCGAAGCAGGCTTGTTCATTGCACTGTCTGCTTTGGTCGGTTGGTGGGCCTGCAAAGTCACGGCTCAAAACATGGGCATTTCCGATCCTGGGTCTATTGTGTGGGACGAGGTGGTGGCTTTTTGGCTGATACTTTGGCTGTTGGCCCCCAGCTCTTTTGCAACACAACTGTGTGCATTTGCACTGTTCAGATTTTTTGATGCTGCCAAACCAGGACCTGTGGCTTGGGCCGATCGTTTGTTCAAAGGATTTGGATGGCGCGGCGCTGCCGGCATTTTGTTAGATGACTTTGTCGCAGCTTTTTGTACCCTCTTGTGTTTCGCACTTTGGAGAGCCTCATGACACCCGGAATCCAGCAACACTGTTTAGCTTTGGCCCATGCGTTGCAAGAAAAGAAAGCCACCATGGCCACAGCTGAAAGCTGCACGGGTGGTTTGATTGCGGCAAGCTGTACCGATTTGTCGGGCTCGAGTGCTTGGTTTGAGCGGGGTTTTGTAAGCTACTCCAACGACGCCAAAACAGAGATGCTGGCCGTTCCTTCCTCCCTCATTCTGAAGCATGGTGCGGTAAGTGAAGCGGTGGCCAAGGCCATGGCATTGGGCGCCCTTGCGCATTCACGGGCCCAGTTCAGTGTGGCTGTTACAGGCATTGCGGGGCCCACTGGCGGCAGCGAAGCCAAACCTGTCGGCACTGTGTGGTTGGCTTGGGCGCAAATAGAACCCGCACAATGCATCGCTGTTCGCAAAGTCTTTCTGGGCAATCGGCAAGAGGTTCGTTTGGCAACGACAGAGTTGGCCTTGACTCAACTGTTGAAGATGGTTGAAGGCAGAAAAACTGGCCAGACAATAGATTAAAAAAGATCAAAAAAAATGCCCACCGAAGTGAGCATTTTTTCAATTAGCAGGCCAACAAATAGCTTGCCTAATTTGGTTGCGGGGGCCGGATTTGAACCAACGACCTTTGGGTTATGAGCCCAACGAGCTACCAGACTGCTCCACCCCGCGGTAAAAACGAGAGTATACCTTGTTAATCGGCTTTAATAATAAGGTTTTAAAATTAAAGCCAATTAATTGTGCAATTAGGCTGCAGGCGCTTGATCGGCCACATCTGGGCGGTCGACCAATTCAACCAAAGCCATAGGCGCATTGTCACCCACGCGATAACCCATTTTCAGGATGCGTGTGTAGCCACCAGGACGCGCATTGAAGCGGGGGCCGAGGTCTGTGAACAATTTGGTAACGCTGTCGCGATCGCGCAAACGGTTGAAAGCCAAGCGGCGGTTGGCCACTGTGTCGACCTTGGCCAAAGTGATCATAGGCTCGATCACGCGGCGCAATTCTTTGGCCTTAGGCACTGTTGTTTTGATGACTTCGTGCTCAATGATGGAGTTCATCATGTTTTGCAACATTGCCAAGCGGTGTGAGCTTGTGCGATTGAGTTTTCGTAATCCGTGTCCGTGACGCATGGTGCTAATCCTTTCTTTATTAATCAGGCAGCCGTATCAGGTACTGCCCGTGCACTGCCCACCCCGGGAACTAAGGCGGTGGGACTTTTGAGAAGTCCGCTATTTTAGCGGAACTGCTTAACGCTTTTCCAAACCGGCAGGTGGCCAGCTCTCGAGCTTCATGCCCAATGTCAAACCACGTGAGGCCAAAACTTCTTTGATCTCGTTGAGTGACTTGCGACCCAGGTTAGGGGTCTTGAGCAACTCGTTCTCGGTGCGCTGAATCAGGTCACCGATGTAGTAAA
>CAZJAL010000052.1:0-10563 GCA_964544175.1 uncultured Limnohabitans sp. | reverse complement strand
ACCCATGTTGGTGACGATGGCCACTTGGCAGCGGTCAAAGGCCAAGCCTTCGCGCAGCAAACCACCGCGTGCTGTTTCAAACACAGCCGCATCGACATCGGGGTGCATCAACACATTGCGCGCACTGCGTGGGCCACTGCAGTCGCCATCGTCAATTTGACGGCCGTTGACATACACACCATCGGTGTTGGTCATGCCCACCCGCAGGTTGTTGGCCCTGAGTAAGTGAGCGGTGAGGCGCACGGTGGTGGTTTTGCCGTTGGTGCCGGTAACCGCAATAACTGGAATTCGGCCGTTGTCTCCGTTGGGAAACATGTGGTCGATGACAGCTTTGCCGACGTTGCGACCTTTGCCAAAAGAGGGGCTGATGTGCATACGCAAACCAGGTGCCGCATTGACTTCAACAACGCCGCCGTTTTGTTCTTCTAAGGGTTTTAAGACCGACTCGCAAACCACATCAACGCCGCAAATGTCGACGCCCACCATTTGTGCTGCAGCAATGACGCGCGAAGCAACTTCTGCATGCACGTCGTCTGTGACGTCGGTGGCTGTGCCACCCGTTGACAAATTGGCGTTGTTCCGAAGAATGACGCGGCGGCCCTTTTCGGGCACTGAGTTGGGTTCGAGGTCTTGTAATTTCAGGCGGCCAATGGCGATGTCATCGAACTTGATTTTGGTCAGTGATGTGGAATGGCCATCGCCGCGGCGAGGATCTTCGTTGACTTTTTCGACCAATTGACGAACCGTGTGTACGCCATCGCCAACCACCAAAGGCGGTTCACGGCGTGCTGCCGCAACCAGTTTGTTGCCAACCACCAACAGCCGATAGTCGCTGCCCGGAAGAAACTTTTCAACCAACACTTCGCCATAGCGAGCTGCTGTGTCGTAGGCTTGATTAAACAAGTCACGTTCGGTGATGTTGACTGTGACACCCTTGCCCTGGTTACCGTCTTGAGGTTTGACCACCACAGGCAGGCCAATGCTTTGCGCAATGGTCCAGGCGTCTTCAAGGTCTTTGGCGGGGCGACCAATTGGCACTGGCACACCTGCTGCCAAGAGCAGCGATTTTGTGAGGTCTTTGTCTTGAGCGATCGATTCGGCAATGGCACTGGTGGTGTCTGTTTCGGCGGCTTGAATGCGGCGCTGTTTTGAACCCCAACCAAATTGCACCATGCTGCCTTCTGTGAGGCGGCGGTAGGGAATGCCTTTGATCACAGCAGCATCCACAATTGAACCCGTAGATGGGCCCAAGCGGACATCTTCGTCTAAGTCGCGCAATTCTGCGAGCGCTTGGTTCAAATCAAATGATGATTGAGTTTGCACTGCTTGGCAGAGTTTTTCGGCCCAACTGAGTGCCAAACGACCCACTGCTTCTTCAGTGTATTGCACCACCACTTGGTAAATACCTGCTTCTTCAGTGGCCGTGGTGCGGCTGAAGGTGACGGGGCAACCGGCTTGGGTTTGCAAGCTCAAGGTGATTTTTTCTAAGGCGTGCGCCATGCTGGCCGGTTGGCCTGGGCGAGAACCTTCTACAGGTCCGACAGCAGGAAAAATGCGACGAAGTTGTTTCTCGAAATCGTTGCCAGGCAGCATTTCGCACTCGCTGGGGGTGCAACTGACAATGGCTTCAATGCTGGTCTGGCGGCTCCATAAGTTGGGTCCCCGCAAAGCTCTTATTCTTGAAACTTCCATGAAACATTGATCCTGGTTGAAGCGCGTAGTCTGTGAATGCGGTGAAGTGAAGGGCAGGGCAGGGTTAGCCGTGTCAGTGCGAGCCAGGGCTTTGACCAAAACTCTTGATGCCCGCTCTGATTAAATCAGTTGGGATACCAAGTGCCCAAGCTGCGGCCGATGCTGCAAGCACTTCGACACAAGTGAGGTGATTGTTTTTAAACAGGCGATCTATGGCCGGTAACTGGCGGTTGAGAGCGTCAATTTCTTGATCGCCTTGCGCCAATACCAAATGATGCTTGCGCCAAAACACAACGCGACCGTTTTCGCTGCGATGTTTGGCAATGACAGGGTGGTCTTCTGAGTTGGCAAAGTAAGTGACTTCGCCATCGCAATACGTTGCCAAGCTGGCTACGTCGGCGTCTTCAGCGTTCAAGACGGCCATGCCATGCGACAGAACCACGTCCATTTGCGTACGAACAACATTGGGCATTTGCTCGTCGCTTTGAATGTAAAGATCTTGCAGACCTTCTGCCTTGGGCATAGATGTGATGACGCCAACTTGGCAACGGTCGTAGGGCAAACCTTCTGCCAACAAATGTCGGGCTGTGGTTTCAAACACAGCGGCTTGAACAGAACGGTTGATGAGCAGACGCTGAGCAGACTCCCACTCCATGCCATTTTGGTTTTGCAGGCAACGCTGGCCCAAGAACAAGCCTTTGGCCGAAGCGAGGCCTGTTTGAAGTCCCTGCAAATGCAAAAGCCACGCAATGAGGTGGCTGGTGCCAGTGGTATTTTCTTGGCCAATGAGGCCCACCACAGGAATTCGCGGCTCGGAATCTGAGGCAAACAAATGCGCTGCAATGGCTTGGCCAACAGGTCGAGCAGAGCCCGTCGCAGGCTTCAAATGCATGAGCAGACCGGGTCCTGCATTGACTTCCACAATGGCTGCGCCTTGCGCTTTCATCGGCTTGGAAATGTCTTGCGCGACCAGATCAACACCGGCAATATCGAGGCCAACAATGCGCGCTGCCAACGCAGCCAACTCGGCCACATCGGGGTGGACCAGATCTGTGACGTCCATGGCCATGTTGCCAGTGCGCATGACCAAGACATTGCGGTCTTTTTCGGGCACGCTGTTGCCAGTGAGGCCTTGGCGCTTAAGTTCTAGGACCGCGGTGGTGTGATCTTTGAGGCGAATGGTGTCGAGGGGGAAGTCTTCTTCTTCCCCGCGCCGTGGGTCGGAATTGATTTGAATTTCAATCAATTGCTCGACCGTGTGAATGCCGTCGCCCACAATGCTGGCGACTTCGCCCTTGTTGGCGGCAACCACTTTGCCGCCAACGACCAACAAGCGGTGCTCATCGCCCAAAATATGGCGCTCGACCAGCACATCGCTGCCTTCGGCTTCTGCCAAGTGGTAGGCCGCTTCAACCTCGGCTTGGGTGCGCAACTCGAGTGAGACGCCGCGGGCATGGTTGCCGTCGACAGGTTTGACGCAAACAGGCAAGCCAATTTCTTGAGCAGCTTCCCAGGCTTCTTGGGGGGATGCAACGTTGCGGCCTTCAGGCACGGGCACGCCGCAATTGGCAAGCAAGCTCTTGGTGAGGTCTTTGTCTTTTGACACGCCTTCAGCAATGGCGCTGGTTTGGTCGGTTTCGGCCGTCCAAATTCGGCGCTGATTGGCGCCATACCCCAGTTGAACCAAATTGCCATCGTTGAGACGGATGGCAGGGATGTTGCGCTCAGCAGCGGCATCGACAATGCAGGCTGTACTGGGTCCGATGCACAGACGATCGACCATTTGTGTGAGGTCGGCTATGACTTGCTTGACAGGATAGGATCTGTTTTCGATGGCCGCCATGACCAAATCTCGGGCAGCTTGAAGCGCTGCGCGGCTAACAGTTTCGTTGCGGGTGCGGATGACCACCTTGTAGATGCCCCGTGGACCGGCTTCGCGTGCTTTGCCAAAACCCGTTTGCATGCCTGCTCGGTTTTGCAGTTCTAAAGCCACGTGTTCCATGATGTGACCCGGCCAAGTGCCTTCGGCCAATCTTTGAAGAAAGCCGCCTCGCTCGCCTACGCTGCAACGATGCTCGACCAGGCCGGGCAACATTTCTTGCAGTCGCTCGTTGAAGCCGGGAAGGGTGTTGGAGGGGCAGTCTTCTAAGTCGCCAATGTCGATCCAAGCTTCCAGCACAGGACGGTAAGTCCAGATGTTGGGACCCTTGAGGTGGGTCATGCGTAAAAATTTGATGTCTTTAGAACTCATTTCCGTGGGCCTGACGATTCTGAGCGACGGCACCGAGTGATTCGAGTCCGGGGATACAATGACTGGCCAGTTGCAACACTGGCAATGATCGTCTGATAAACAAGGTGCATGGGCTGTGTCCTGGCCGCTTCTTTTGCTGTTTTTGTTTGCCGCCAACACGTGTTGACTCTTGCTGTTTGAACTCTTATGAACCCCAAATCCCATCCTCCCACTGACTTGCTGGGATTGCCGTTGTTCTGGCAGGAGGGCGTGTTGTCTCAAGTTCACCTTGGTGAAAACGTCCTAGCCTGGCTAGAGGTTGACCTGAATGATGAATTAAGGTTCAAAAAAAACCTTGTTATTTTGACCGATCAAAGGGTGATCTCTACGGACGACACCCAAAATAGTTGGAATTTCTGGTCTCTTACCTCTGATTTAAGTCTTCGCGTGCTAGACCACGCGGGTGTTGGCACCTTGGCTTTGAACCAAACGGGTCGACGGCTGGCCACTTGGCGATTTACCTTGGGCCTTGAGGCCGCAGTCTTGCGTTGGAAACTGCGTTTTGAAAATCAGCAACTTCAAGCTGCGCAATCTGGTCGTTTTTTGGGTATGCCATTGGCTGGCAATGACGAAAGTACAGTCACAGAACCTGGCGTCGGTGCAATGCGGCATGTTTTGTGTCCCGTATGTCAGAACGTTGTCGATGCTTCAGATGAAGAATGCCCTGTTTGCCTAGAAAAAGATCAAGCACCGACCTCCACTTGGACGCTCTTCAAACTTTGGCGTTTTGCCAAACCGTACCAAGGGCAGTTGTTGCTGGGCTTTGTCCTCACACTGGCCTCGACGGCGGCCACTTTGGTGCCTCCTTATCTCACCATGCCCCTGATGGACGAAGTCCTTATTCCCTACCAAAACGGCAAGCCCATCGACCCTGTCACGGTGTCTTGGTATTTGTTGGGCTTGTTGGGTTCTGCTTTGGTGGCGTGGGGGCTGGGATGGATCAAAACATACATCTTGGCCTTGGTGTCTGAACGCATTGGCGCTGATTTACGAACCACCACTTATCGGCATTTGCTGAAGTTGTCTTTGGAGTATTTTGGCGGTCGACGCACGGGCGATTTAATTGCCCGAATTGGCAGCGAAACCGATCGCATCAATGTGTTTCTGTCACTGCACTTGCTCGACTTTGCCACCGACATCTTGATGATCATGATGACGGCCATCATCTTGTTTTCGATCAACCCGACGCTGGCTTTGGTCACCTTGCTGCCACTTCCTTTCATCGGTTGGCTGATTCATGTGGTGCGTGAAAAACTGCGCACAGGTTTTGAAAAAATTGACCGTGTTTGGTCAGAAGTGACCAACGTCTTGACCGACACGATTCCAGGCATTCGGGTGGTCAAAGCCTTTGCGCAAGAGGACCGCGAAGCACAGCGCTTCATCGATGCCAATAAGCACAATTTGGCCGTCAATGACCGTTTGAATCGGGTGTGGTCGGTGTTCTCGCCAACGGTCACCTTGATGACCGAAATTGGTCTGTTGGTGGTTTGGGGCTTTGGCATTTGGTTGGTCTCCAAAGACCAAATCACGGTGGGTGTTTTGACAGCCTTCTTGGCTTACATTGGGCGCTTTTACACACGGCTCGATTCCATGAGTCGCATCGTGTCCACCACCCAAAAAGCAGCCTCAGGCGCCAAGCGCATTTTTGAGATTTTGGACCATGTGTCTAGCGTGCCTGAGCCGGTCAACCCAGTCGCTTTGCCCAAGGTGGAAGGACGCATCACCCTGACCGATGCCAGCTTTCGTTATGGCAACCGTGCAGTGATCAAACAATTGAATCTAGACATCAAGCCAGGTGAAATGATTGGCTTGGTAGGACACAGTGGGTCCGGTAAGAGCACCTTGGTCAATTTGATGTGTCGTTTTTACGATTTGTCGGAGGGCAGCATTGCTTTGGACGGGGTTGACATCAAGCAACTCAAAGTGGCCGATTACCGCAGGCACATTGGTTTGGTACTGCAAGAGCCGTTTTTGTTCTTTGGCACCATTGCCGACAACATTGCCTATGGCCTGCCAGATGCCTCACGCGAAGAAATTGTTGCGGCGGCCCGTGCCGCGCACGCGCATGAGTTTATTTTGCGCATGCCACAAGGTTACGACTCTTTGGTGGGTGAGCGCGGCCAAGGTTTGTCAGGTGGTGAGCGTCAGCGAATTTCCATTGCGCGCGCTTTGCTCATCAACCCTCGCATTTTGATTTTGGATGAGGCAACTTCTGCCGTCGATACCGAAACAGAAAAAGAAATTCAAAATGCGCTGGACAATTTGGTTCGCGGCCGCACCACGATTGCTATTGCGCACCGACTGTCCACATTGCGCAAAGCTGATCGCTTGGTGGTGATGGACAAAGGTCTCATTGTGGAAGAAGGCACGCACGACGTGTTGATCCAACGGCAAGGGGCTTATTGGCGCTTGTACGAAGCGCAACAAAGGCAGGCCGAATCCGAAGGTGCTGTGTTGAGAGAGAGTGCCACATCATGAACCCATCCCTGAGCAACATTAAATTTGACCAGGGCCCATCGGGTCGGTGGTACTTTGTCAGCGCTGACGGTGTGCAGCACGACCATGTGATGGCAGTTCGTTCTTTTCCTGTGGCTGCGCCCGATGAAGGCATTGCAGTCGTCGATGTAGACGGCAAAGAGTTGTTGTGGATACCGCACCTGAGCCACTTGTCTGAGGCTGTTCGACACAATGTTTTACGTGCCATGACGCAACGCGAATTCATGCCTCAAATATTGAAGCTTCTCGGTGTCAGCAGTTTTGTGACGCCCAGCATTTGGGACATTGAAACCGACCGAGGGGCCACCACCTTGCTGCTCAAAGGCGAGGAAGACATTCGTCGGCTTTCAGCTTCTGTGCTGCTTGTGACCGATGGTCATGGTGTGCAGTTTCTAATCCGTGACATGGCCCAAATGGACCGTCACTCCAGAAAACTGCTCGATCGATTTTTATGAAGGTGTGCGGCAGTCAGCGTGCACATCCAGCTTGGCTTGGTAAACCTCAGTGCTAACGCCAACCATGCCCAAGACCGAATGGAAGTAGTTGTCGTGCGTTAAGGGCGCATTGGTTTTCTTCTTCAGACAGGCACTTGACAACCCTGTTTGCGTTTCAAATTGTTGCGACCACCAACTGATCCAAGGAACGCGCTTTTGTACATCTGGCGCTACCCGATAAGGCAGGCCATGCAAGTACAAATTGTTCTCGCCCAAAGATTCACCATGGTCAGACACATAAAGCATGGCGGTGGCGTGGGTTGCATTTGATTTCTTCAGCCATTGAATGGCCTGACTGAGAAAGTGATCGGTGTAGAGAATGGTGTTGTCAAAAGAATTGACCACTTGCTCTCTTGAGCATTCTTGAAGCGCATTGCTTTTGCACTCAGGCTGAAATTTCTTGAAATTGTCGGGTACGCGTTTGTAGTAAGCAGGGCCATGGCTGCCCATTTGGTGCATGACCACCACCACACCTTTTGCACGGCGCTCTGCTGGCAATGCTTGAATGCGTTCATCCAATTGGTGAAGCATGATTTCGTCAAAACACTCACCGCCTTTGCAAAAGCTTGGGTGTTTGAGTTCCTTGGTCAGCGCTTGCGGTACGCGTTCGCAAACGCCTTTGCAGCCCGATTGGTTGTCTATCCACAACAAAGCCAAACCCGCGTGATGAAGCACATCGATCAGGCTTTCGTAATTGTTTTTGCGAGATTCAAAGTCTTCTTTGCCCAGATGCGAAAACATACAAGGGACCGATGTGGCCGTGCTTGTGCCGCAAGACATCACGCCGCGCAGGCTCACGGTGTTTTCTTTCGACAGCTCTGGCGTCGTGTTGCGATCGTAGCCATTGAGACCAAAATTGCCCATGCGTGCTGTTTCACCCAATACCAACAAAATCAGGGGTGGTTTGTCGGTTGCCTTGGCGGTTACTAACTTGGCATCTTGCCCAACGGGCAGCAGCGTTTTGTTATCGCGTTGAAAGGGCTTGGCAGCTACCATGCCAATGGCGTAATAACTGTTGAGTGGATTGATCAAATAGCGCAGCTGGGTGTGGTTGCGCATGATGGACGAGAAATCTTGAAAAACAGCCAGCAAAGATGCAAGCAGAATGCCAATAGAAAGTACAGCCATGAGGGCATTGCCAAGCAATTGCTGACCGACACGAAGTGATTTGAGGGGTGTTTTCCAAAGGACCCAAGCAGGCAGCAGTCCCAAGATGGCAAAGCTGACCAACATGCGCCAATTGAACAAGTCCAAGGCTTCTTTGGTGTCTGTTTGGATCACATTGGTGATCATGGTGCTGTCAATCACGATGCCATAACTCATCATGAAATAAGCACCGCTGGCTGCGCTGAAAAAGAACACTGTCAAAACAGGTTTCAGTAATTTGCCCCAATTGAACAAGCTCAAAAGGCTTGTGAGCGCACAGGTAATGATGAGACCAAAGCCCAGTGTGAAGGCCAACCCTCGCAGGCCATTCACTTCAGGCAACTGATGAACTTGTTGCCACAGCGCATAGTTGCCTGCGCTGGCCAGCCACAGGCTGCCCAATAGCGCTATCCAAGCAGGATGCCAGGCGTTTGTTTGAAACGAGTGAGGTCTTTGTCGTTTGGATGTCATAGGCTGAAGTTTATCGCTTCAATCTGTCATCCTGGCCAAACAGACGCGTGTTCAGGCACCACGGCCCGCATCTTGAGCTCTCTTTCGATGCGTTGGCGAAGGACATCCGAGGCTTCTCGTTCCCCATGAACCACATAAACTTGCGCAGGAACTTGGGGCATTTTTTGCAACCATGCCAAGAGTTGGTTGCCATCGGCATGGGCCGAAGCTGAACTTAGCTGAACAATTTCAGCCGTCACAGGCAAGTCTTTGCCATGCAATCGAATGGTGGGAGCGCCACTGGCCAGGCTTGCGCCGCGTGTACCGGGGGATTGAAAACCGGTCAGGATCACCATGTTGCGATGGTCTCCCACATGGTTGGCCAGGTGGTGCAAAACACGCCCGCCTGTGGCCATGCCACTGGCAGACAGAATGACCATAGGGCCGTGTCGTTTGACCAATGCCTTGGATTGTTCTGGGGTTTCGATCATGGTGGCCACGTGGTCCATGGCTTCGACTTCGGCCACATTGAGACGGTGTTCGCCCATATGGCGCTTGTACAAGGCCGTCGTGTGAATCGCCATGGGGCTGTCCAAGAAAATTGGCAGTCCATGTGGAATGGCCCCCTGCTGTTTGAGTTGCGCAATGCTGTGCAATATTGCTTGTGCGCGACCCACTGCGAAGACAGGCACAACGGCCACACCGCCGCGTGCAGCGACCTTTCTCAAAGCTTCGCCCAACTCTGAGTTGACGTTTTCTTCTGGATGTCTGCGATTGCCATAAGTCGACTCGATGAGCACCGTGTCGGCTTGGGGTGGGGCCTCGGGAGGTGGCATCAAACTGTCGTCTGGTCTGCCCAAGTCGCCAGAAAAAAGGATGCGTCGGCCCGCAACTTCCAACAACAAACTGGCGGCTCCCAATATATGCCCAGCACTGCTGAATTTGGCATTCCAACCAGGGATGGGTTGGAACCATGTGTTGAGTTTTTCTACATGAAATTGTTGCAAGCAGTATTTGGCGTCTTGTTCTGTGTACAAAGGCAAGGCGGGGTTGTGTTTGGCGTAGCCGTGTTTGTTGGCAAAGTAGGCGTCTTCCTCTTGAATGTGCCCACTGTCTGGCAACAAGATGCTGCACAAATCGCGCGTGCCTGACGTGCTGTGAACTTTGCCCTGAAAGCCATTTCGTGCCAGAAGTGGCAAGTAGCCACTGTGATCAAGATGGGCGTGGGTCAGTATGACTGCAGCGACATCTTGGGGAGGGGTGGGGCAGGGATCCCAATTGCGCAGACGCAGTTGTTTATAGCCCTGAAACAAACCGCAATCGACCAACAGTTTTTTGCCATCGTGCTCTACGCAGTATTTGGACCCGGTGACTGTGTCTGCACCGCCTAAGAATCGAATGTTGAGTGTCATGAGCCCATGTTAGGCCGATGGCCCAACATGGACTTGACTTGGATCAAGCTAAGTGCCGAACTGAAGGCTCAACTTGATTCGTCATTTATGCGCCAAACAAACCTTTGAGTTTGTCTGTCCAGCTGTTGCCTGTGGGCATGTGCTTGGCGCCACCTTTCTGCAAAGACTCTTCAAATTCTTTGAGCAACTTGCGCTGATGCTCTGTGAGTTTGACCGGCGTCTCCACTGTAATGTGACAGTACAAATCGCCTGGGTAGCTGGAACGCACGCCCTTGATGCCTTTGCCCCGCAAACGGAATTGCTTGCCAGTTTGGGTACCTTCGGGAATATCAATGGCCGCTTTGCCACTGAGTGTGGGCACATCGATTTCACCGCCCAATGCGGCTTTGCTGAAGCCGATCGGAACGGAGCAGTGTAGGTCGTCGCCATCGCGCTCGAAGATGTCGTGTTTCTTGAGGCGAATCTCAATGTACAAGTCGCCAGGTGGTCCACCATTGGTGCCCGGTTCGCCGTTGCCAGTGCTGCGAATGCGCATGCCGTCGTCAATGCCCGCAGGGATTTTGACTTCGAGTGTTTTTTGCTT
>CAZJAL010000051.1:0-10675 GCA_964544175.1 uncultured Limnohabitans sp. | reverse complement strand
GGCAAAGGCACGGCCACCTTCATGATCATGGGCGACAAGTGCACACGTCGTTGCCCTTTCTGCGATGTGGGCCATGGCCGCCCCGATCCATTGGATGTGAACGAACCGGGCAACTTGGCACGCACCATTGCCGACTTAAAACTCAGCTACGTCGTGATCACCAGCGTCGACCGCGACGACTTGCGCGATGGCGGCGCGGGTCACTTTGTCGATTGCATTCGCGAAACGCGTGCATTGTCGCCACTGACACAAATTGAAGTGCTGGTGCCCGACTTCCGCGGTCGTGACGATCGCGCCTTGGAAATTTTGAAAGCGGCACCGCCCGATGTGATGAACCACAACCTGGAAACCGTGCCACGTTTGTACAAAGAAGTGCGTCCAGGCTCAGACTTTCAGTTCTCCTTGCAACTCTTGAAAAAATTCAAGGCGCTTTTCCCCAACGTTCCCACCAAATCAGGTTTGATGGTGGGCCTCGGTGAAACCGATGAAGAAATTTTGGCCGTGATGCGCGAGATGCGCGAACACAACATCGACATGCTCACCCTAGGTCAGTACTTGGCGCCGTCCAACAGTCACTTGCCAGTGAAGCGTTATGTACACCCCGACACCTTCAAGATGTTTGAAGAAAAGGCCTACGAAATGGGCTTCAAGCATGCCGCTGTAGGGGCCATGGTTCGATCCAGTTATCACGCCGACCAACAGGCGCACGGTGCGAGTTTGACCCGTTGAAAGCATCCGTTCGCGCAACTTGGCTCGCCTTGGGCGCTATTGCGCTGTGGGCCACACTGGCCCCAGTGGGGGTGCGTTTGTCACACCTACCGCCTTTTTTAACAGCGGGCTGTGCGTTGCTGATTGGCAGCTTGGTGGCCCTGCCTTGGTCTGGCTTCAAGTGGCGCTTGGCCATCGTGCCAGCCTCCACTTTGGCAATGGGCATTTACGGTTTGTTTGGCTATCACTTTTTGTTGTTTGTTGCATTTAGAACAGCGCCAGCTGTGCAGGCCAATTTGGTCAACTACCTGTGGCCATTGTTGATCGTGGTGCTGGCACCCTTGTTCAACAAAAACACCCGCCTCAAATTACGTCAAGTGATTGCTGCAACTGCAGGGTTTGCAGGTGCGGCCCTGGTCATGACTGGCGGCAAAACCATCAGTGCAGATTTCGAGATTGGTTATTTGGCAGCCTTGGCTTCCGCTTTCATTTGGGCCACCTACTCGCTACTGACACAACGTGTTCAAGCCTTCCACACGGCGGCCATTGGCAGCTTTGGTTTGGTATCTGGCTTGCTGTCGTTGGCATGCCACTTTGCACTCGAAACGCCAGTGGCATTGACTGCCCAAGATGCTGGACTATTACTTTGGATGGGCCTTGGGCCCTTGGGCGTGGCCTTTTACCTGTGGGATGCCGCACTCAAAAACGGCAATGCACAACAGATCGGTTTACTCAGCTTCATCACACCCTTGGGCTCTACGGTGCTCTTACTGATCGACCGCCAAGAGGCACTCACACCCCTCGTGGCTTGGGCTGGCTTTTTGATTGTGGGTGGTGCGTGGTTTGGCCGAAATACAGGTCCACAAGATGCCGCAAACGATCCGCACTTTGAAGGCAAGGAAGCGTCGTCAGTGCCCAGATAACAAGCTGGCGGGATCTTCTGAGTCCAGCACTTGCTGGGCGAGAGATTTGAGTTTTTCGGTGTCGGCACGCAATATTTGTTGTTTGACCAACAAGACTTGTGATGGATGCATCGAAAAACTTCGCAAGCCCATGCCCAACAACAAGCGAGTCATGTTGACATCGCCCGCCATCTCGCCACACACCGACACGCTCTTACCTTGCGCGGCACCTTCGCGAATGGTGTCTGCCACCAAACGCAACACCGCAGGGTGCAAGGGATCGTACAAATGCGCCACGCTTTCGTCAGCGCGGTCAATGGCCAAGGTGTATTGAATCAAGTCGTTGGTGCCAATTGACAAGAAATCAAAATACTTCAAGAACAACTTCAAGGACAAAGCGGCTGCTGGAATTTCAATCATGGCGCCTAAGCGCACTTGACCATAGGCCACGCCACGTGCGTCTAAATCAAGCTGCGCTTGCTTGACCAGTGCCAGTGTTTGATGAATTTCGCTGGCATGCGCCAACATGGGCACCAACAAGTTCACTTTGCCCAAAGCTGCCGCACGCAAAATAGCGCGCAGTTGCGTCAAAAACATCTCGGGGTCGGCCAGGCTCCAACGAATGGCGCGCAAACCCAAAGCAGGATTCAAGTGCGCGGCATCGTGACGCGCTTCATCCAAGGGTTTGTCGGCACCAACGTCTACCGTGCGAATAGTGACTGGCAACCCTTGCATGCCGTCAACCGCGCGGCGGTATTGCTGAAACTGCTCTTCTTCGCCTGGCAAATCACCTTGCCGGCCCATGAACAAGAACTCACTTCGAAACAAGCCAACGCCCACAGCACCGACCATGATGGCTGCGTCTGCATCTTCTGGCATTTCAATGTTGGCCAGCAGTTCAATTTTTTGGCCATCCAATGTGACCGCCGGCGTATGACGCAATCGGGTAAGGCGTTCGCGCTCCAAGTCGCCTTGACGCTGCTTGAAACCATATTCCGCCAAGATAATGGGAGAGGGGTCGACAATGACCACGCCCATGTCGCCATCGATGATGATCCAATCGTCTTGACGAATCAGTTGGCTGGCACTGCGTGCGCCCACCACGGCAGGAATGTCCAAGCTGCGAGCCACAATGGCGGTGTGCGAGGTCTTGCCGCCCACATCGGTCACAAACCCCGTAAACACACTTTGCTTGAACTGCAGCATGTCGGCAGGCGACAAATCGTGCGCCACCAGCACCAGCGGCACGTCCATGGTGTCGCCCAGTTGCAATTCTTGTTGAGGCCGCACATGCGGCTTGGTGCGTACCACGGGTGATGTGCCACCTTTCAGAAAATGCAGAACTCGCTCAGTCACTTGCTCAAGATCAGATTTGCGTTCACGCAAATACGCATCTTCCATTTCGTCGAACTGGCGACCAATCACTTCCATTTGACTGCTGACAGCCCATTCGGCGTTGTAGAGCCTGTTTTCAATCCAGTGCTTGACGCCCAAGGACAAGCTTTCATCCTCTAGCAGCATCAAGTGCACATCGAGCAGTGCACCCAGCTCTGGCGGGGCGTCGTCAGTTAAATCTTTTTGCAAGCGCCGGAGTTCATCGACCACGGCGTCACGCGCTTGGCGCAAACGGGCAATTTCAGCGTCAACTTGTTCTGGTTGAATGAAGTAATGCGCAACGTCAACGCGGCTGGAAGCAACCAGTACCGCGCGTCCAATGGCGATGCCTCTGGCAACCGCCAAGCCATGAATGCTGAACGTCATTCACCCTCACCAAATTTGTCGGCAATTAAAGCCAGCAAGGCGTCTAAGGCTTCTTGGGCTTGTTCACCGTCGGTATCAATGACCACTTCACTGCCTATGCCGGCCGCCAACATCATCACGCCCATGATACTTTTGGCATTGACGCGACGCTCTCCTTTGGCCATCCAAACTTCGCACGGAAAACTGCCAGCCAGCTTGGTCAGCTTGGCAGAAGCACGCGCATGGAGGCCGAGCTTATTGCTGATGGTCGTGGTAGCTTGGGGCATGTCGAGGTCCAGTTTGATTTTGAGGTGCGGTACAACCTACGGGCATGATGCCTTGCGCACCACCTGCCTGTGCTCGGGTTGCCAAAGCATCTAGCGATTCATGTCGATAACACACGCTGCGCAGCAGCATGGGCAAATTAACGCCCGCCAACAATCGGGTGTCGATGCCATCGTTGAGTTTTTGGGCCACATTGGAAGGCGTTGCGCCAAACACATCGCTCAACATCAACACTTCGGGGGTGTTGAGCTTGGCCATGGCAGCTTTGGCCAACAACAAGCTTTCTTCGGGGCTGGCACTGGGCAAAATGTCCAAGGCTTGAACACCCGACGCACACTCCGGATACACATGCAAAGCGCAATCACGCAAAGCAGATGCCAAGGGTGCATGGGCGACGATGAGAATTCCGATCATGCTGAATTATCGCGGTTTGCCCAATGAAAATAAACATAGGACAAAACAGCACACAAGCCAAAGACCGAGAAAGCAGACTGAAACGC
This sequence comes from uncultured Limnohabitans sp., assembly GCA_964544175.1. GTDB lineage: Bacteria > Pseudomonadota > Gammaproteobacteria > Burkholderiales > Burkholderiaceae_C > Limnohabitans_A. The sequence continues at coordinate 6,540 of CAZJAL010000051.1, read as the reverse complement.
CAAAACAGGCGACCAGCCCAATGACTTGAAGAAGTCAATGCCAAGGCCAATGCCCCACTGCACCGCAAACACACCCACAAAGATCACCAAGTTGTAGGCAGACAGTGCGCGGCCCGCAAGGTGGGGCGGAAAAGCCATGCCCACGGCAGGCTGTGCCAACGCCACAAAGGTACTGGCCATGCAAAACAAAGCCAAGGCCGCCGCAGTGCCTGCACCCAAGTCTGGGCCAAGCCAGATCACCCCAAACAACACAGCAAAACTCAGCGGTTGCCCCCACGCAATCAATTGATTGGCTGAAATGCCGCCCTTGGACAAACGCGGTGTGATCAAGCCCCACACCCAAAATGTGATCAACATACAAAGGTTGATAGCGAACAAGCCCGTGGCCGCTGACAACGGTGTGTAACCCCCCACCACGGTCATCCATGGGCCAGCCCATAGAGTTTGAAGGGCCAACATGCCGGCATAACAAAAGAAACCAACCGGGGCCATGCGCCAAAAGTAGGCGTTTCGCCATACGGGGCCATAACCCTTCTCTTCTTGCTCTGCAGGGTTAAGGCTGGCTTGCGGCTTCTCCCAAATTGGCACCACTTTGTAAATCAAGAAAATGGCCAACACCACCAAGCCGGCCAGCGCAGCAAAGATGGCGCGCCATCCTGTCAATGGCATCAACCACTGCACCGGCAATGTGGAGGCCAACATGCCCAAAGAGCCCGTCATGAGCATCCAAGAATTGGCGCGCAATTGAGCGCCAGCATCCATCCATCGCCGGTAACCTGTCAGAGGCGCCATCAGACATGCGCTGACCCCAACACCACATAAAAACCTCGCAAGCCACAAACCCAAAAAGCTGTTTGCCATTGCAAATGCAGCACACCCTAAAACGGCAATGACCAAGAATGACATGATCACTGTTTTAGGACCATACCGATCCAGCCACTTGCCCAAAGGCAATTGAGTTGCTGAGAACCCTAAAAAATAACCGCCCGCCAACAAGCCCAAATCTTGTGCTGACAAAGACAGCTCTTGCGTCAGCGCAGGCGACAAAGTCGCCGTGATGGCGCGCATCAAGGTGGACAAAAAGTAAGCAAAGGCAAAGACCAAGAAGACCCCCACCATTTGCCGCTGCGCCAACATGGGGGAAGGGTTCTGATGCGCTGTCATGACAGGCTTTCAATAATTTCTTGCATGCGCCCATTATCGGTGCCTGCAGGTGTGATGATTTTTCGCGACAATCAGGCCATGAATTCACTTGATGGCATCCGCATTCTCGACCTCTCCCGCGTGCTCGCGGGACCTTGGTGTACCCAAACTTTGGCCGACCTCGGGGCCGACGTGATCAAAATTGAGCGTCCCGGCGCCGGCGACGACACGCGCAGTTGGGGCCCGCCCTTCCTCAAAGATGCGCAAGGCAACGACACGCCCGAGGCCGCTTATTATTTAGGAACTAACAGGAATAAGCGCTCACTGACATGTGATATTTCAAAGCCTGAAGGTCAGGCTTTGATCCGTGAACTGGTGGTGCATTGCGACGTTTTCATCGAAAACTTCAAAGTCGGCGACATGGCCCGTTACGGTTTGGACTATGCCAGCCTGAAGGTCCTCAATCCCAAGTTGGTTTATTGCAGTGTCACAGGGTTTGGTCAAACCGGGCCCTACAGCGACCGCGCAGGCTATGACTATGCTGTGCAAGGCATTGGAGGTTTGATGAGCGTCACCGGCGAGCGCGACGACTTGGGAGGTGGCCCTCAAAAGGTGGGTGTGGCGGTGGCCGATTTGTTCACGGGCATGTACGCCACTGTGGGCATTTTGGCAGCGCTTCGACATGCCGAAAAAACCGGTGACGGGCAATACGTTGACATGGCGTTGCTAGACACGCAAGTGGCCATGTTGGCCAATTTGGGCGCCAATTATTTGGTCAGCGGCAAAACGCCTGGCCGTGCGGGCAACGCGCATCAAAACATCGTGCCCTACCAAGTCTTTGAAGTGAAGGCACCTGCACAAGCTGAAACGGGCAGTCGCGACCATTTGATTTTGGCTGTAGGCAATGACGGTCAGTACGCCAAATTTTGTGCCGTTGCGGGTCGTCCTGAATTGGCCCTTGATGAACGATTTGCCAAAAATACCGCACGGGTTAAAAACCGTGCAATCTTGGTTCCCATGCTTGAGCAAATCATGCTCACTCGCACCAAAGCCGATTGGTTGTCTGCGCTAGAAGCCGCCAAGGTGCCCTGTGGTGCCATCAACAATTTGGCCGAAGTGTTTGCCGACCCGCAGGTGGCTGCGCGCAACATGGTGAGCACTTGGCAGCATCCCCATCAACAAGATTTGAAATTGGTGGCAAGTCCACTCAAACTCAGCCTCACGCCCGTCCGACAAGACCACGTGCCGCCTCAATTGGGACAACACACCGCGCAGTTGCTACAAGAAGTATTGGGCTATGACGCAACTCAGATTGAACAATTGCAAAACAAAGGCGTGATCTGATGGCACAGTATTTGTTGGTTCATGGCGCATGGCACGGTGCTTGGTGTTGGCGGCATGTCACAGAGGGTTTGATTCGCGCAGGTCACAGTGCACACGCCATCACCTTGACCGGCTTGGGTGAGCGTTCGCACCTCTTGCACAGCGGCATCGATTTAGAAACGCACATTCAAGATGTGCTGCAAGCCTTGGACGCAGAAGAAATGAACGACGCCATTTTGGTGGTGCATTCTTATGCGGGCATGCTGGGCACAGCTGTGGCCGATCGACGTGCCCACAGACTCAAGCACTTGGTCTACTTGGATGCGGTGGTTCCAAAACCTGGTGAAACTTGGAGCAGCACGCACGCCAGTGCAACGCAAAAGGCACGCATTGAAGCTGCCCAAGAGAGCATCAACAACAGTTTTCCACCACCCGATCCATCTGTGTTCGGACTTAGCGCCGAGGGCTACGAATGGGTGCGACGACAGCAAACACCGCATCCAGGCGGCACCTATCAGCACGTTCTGAATTTCGACCCAGCGCGTGTTGCCAGCGTTCCCAGAACCTTCATCAATTGCACTGTGCCACCTTTGGCAACCATTGATGCAGTTCGTCGACGCGTGATGGATCCTCAGTTTTGGGATGGTCAATGGCTTCCCAATTCCCGCGTGATTGAAATGAAAACGGGGCACGACCCCATGATCAGTGCCCCGAAAGAATTAACTGAGCTGCTGTTGACTTGCTCAGCTTAATCGGCCATCACTCCTTGCGGAAGTTGTCGTGGCAGCCTTTGCAGGTTGCTGCGGCAGGGCCAAAGGCCGTTTTCAAAGCGTCCACATTGCCAGCTTTGGCGGCTGCAGACAACTTGACCATTTCGGCTTGCATCTTGTCTGCAGCCTCTTTGTACTTGGCGCTGTCTTTCCAAATTTCTGGTTTAGCACGTGTCTCACCCTTGTCGCTGCCTTCTGTAAAAGCAGCCCAAGGCAGTTTTGCCATGGCAACCGCAATGTCTGCATTTTCGGCAGCTGCCTTGGCATCGTAAGGGGCACGGCCAGAAGCCATGGCGCCGACGCGACCAAAGTGTGCCGCCATGACTGTAAAGCTTGCTTTACGGTATTTGATGGCATCTTCAGGTTTTGCAAACTGCGCGGCAGCTGGCAAAGCCAGCATCAATGCCAACAAGGATGTGGCAACTGTGATTAGTTTTTTCATAAATCTTCCATTGAGTGTGGTGGTGCTTTACAGTTTCGCATGTTTTTAATTTTTTTGCAGGCCACTCGCATGCTGAAAGTACTGTCATGACAAAAGTTCGAGTTTGGGATTTGCCCACCCGATTTTTTCACTGGTCACTCGCCATACTCATTTTGTGTTTGGTCATCACTGGCAATGTCGGCGGCAACGCAATGGTCTGGCACTTTCGATGTGGCTATGCCGTTTTGAGTTTGTTACTGTTCAGATTGATGTGGGGCGTTGTGGGCGGCCACTGGTCTAGATGGCGCCAGTTGTCTTGCACGCCCAGTGCACTGCGCGCTTACATTTCAGCCATGCCCAGCCCACGGCATTATTTAGGTCACAACCCTTTAGGTTCTTTGTCTGTGCTGGTCATCATGGGCTTGCTGGCACTGCAAGTAGGGACAGGATTGTTCAGTGATGATGAAATTGCCAATGCAGGGCCCTTGACCGTGTTGGCTTCAGAAAGCACCATTGCCTTGGCTACCAAATGGCACAAGGGTTTAGGAAAAACCTTTGTGCTGATCATGGTTGCCATTCACTTGCTGGCCATCGCATGGCATTTTTTCAAACTCAAAGAAAATCTGCCACGTGCCATGTTGCAAGGCGACAAGCCAACTGACACACCAGCCATCGCTTCTAGCGACACAGTCAGAGACTGGGTGAAAGCCTTGATCTGTCTGGCTGTTGCCTCCGGCTTGGTATTTCTCCTGATCAATACCTTTACCGTGGTCCTGTAGAACTGCACTTTTGACGCTACACTTTTTAAAACACAACCCACCGCTGACTTTTGCCTGATTTGCCCCAACCCACCATTGCGCTTGTAACGCCCAACACGCCCGAAGACATAGCGGCTGTGCGTCAAATTTTCACGGAGTATGCGCAGTCTCTCAATGTTGACTTGTGCTTTCAAGACTTTGAAGCCGAACTCGAAATGTTGCCAGGAGAATACGCAGCGCCCAGAGGCGCCCTGCTGTTGGCCATGGTCAACCAGCAGGTGGCTGGCTGCTGTGCGTTGAGGCCGCTCGATTCAGCAGATGACCCGAACGCCGCCGAAATGAAACGCCTTTATGTGCGCCCAGCCTTTCGACGTTTGGGTTTGGGTCGCCAGCTGGCAGAGGCTATTTTGGATGCGGCTCGCCAATGCGACTACAGCTGCGTACTGCTAGACACGCTAGACGAAATGGAAACAGCGCGCGCACTATATGAAGACTTGGGTTTTGAAGAAATTCCGCCCTACTATCACAACCCCTTGCCGGGTGCACACTATCTCAAAGTGATGTTGTGACAGGATGAGCCCTAAGGCTCATCACTGTGATTTTTGTTCTACCCCTTCTATTGAGAAGTGGGCAGTGGTTTGATTAGCCTTTGGCTTGGGCCAACATGGTGTCAGCATCGCTGACTTCAAATTTACCAGGGCCTTCAATGTTCAAGCTGGCCACCTTGCCGTCTTTCACCAACATCGAATAACGGTTGCTGCGCAAGCCCATGCCACGTGCGGTGAGGTCCAAGGTCAAGCCTGTGGCCTTGGTGAAGTCTGCACTGCCGTCGCCCATCATGCGCACTTTGCCTGTGCTCTTTTGTTCACGGCCCCAAGCGCCCATCACGAATGCATCGTTCACGCTAACACACCAAATTTCGTCTACACCTGCAGCCACCAAAGCGCCGTATTGCGCCACATAACCAGGTACGTGCTTGGCAGAGCAGGTGGGTGTGAATGCGCCAGGCAGCGCAAACAAAGCGATGGTCTTGCCAGCAGATGCTTTTGCAACATCTACGGGGTTGGGGCCAATGCTGCAACCATTGCCCTCTACTTCAACGAACTCGGTCAATGTCACTGCAGGAAGTGCGTCGCCAACTTTGATCATGGTGTGTCCTTTACAAATGGATGAGTGGATGTCTGTACGTCTGCGCTACAAAAAGCCGAGACGAAAAAAAACGACTCACAATTGTGAGTCGTTTTGACGAGGTTTGCAGAGTGCAAGCTGATTAAGCTTAAATCGCTGCTGCCTTTTCAACCAAACGGGTCGCAACCCAGTTTTTGGTTTTGGAAATTGGCTTGCTCTCGGTGATCTCGATCACGTCGCCCACGCCATATTGTCCAGTTTCGTCATGTGCGTGGTACTTGCTTGATTTGGCAACAATCTTGCCATACAAAGCATGCTTCACGCGACGCTCCACCAACACCGTTACGGTTTTGGCGCGTTTGTCGCTGACCACCTTGCCGATCAAGGTGCGCTTGAGGGATGTTTTAGCTTCCGTCATGGTCACTCCTTATTTGGCGGCTTGCTTTTCAGCAAGGATGGTTTTGGCGCGAGCGATGCTGCGACGAGTTTCGCGCAGCTGGTTCGTGTTGCCGAGTTGCTGAGTGGCTTTTTGCATGCGCAAATTGAAATGGGCTCTTTGCAGATCCTTGATTTCTTTCGCCAATCCAGCTTCGTCTTGGGTGCGCAGTTCAGTTGTGTTCATTGTGATATCTCCTGAATTACTGGCCAATCATGCGTGCGACAAAAGTCGTGCGCAAGGGCAGTTTGGCTGCGGCCAATTTAAACGCTTCACGGGCCAATTGCTCTGGCACGCCAACGATTTCATACAACACCTTACCGGGCTGAATCTCAGCCACGTAGTACTCGGGGTTGCCCTTACCGTTACCCATACGAACCTCTGCAGGTTTTGTAGAGATAGGCTTGTCGGGGAACACACGAATCCAGATACGGCCGCCACGCTTCACGTGACGTGAAATTGCACGACGTGCAGCTTCGATCTGACGGGCCGTCAAACGGCCGCGGTCGGTGGACTTCAAACCGGAATCACCAAACGCAACCGTGTTGCCACGGGTTGCGA
>CAZJAL010000050.1:0-11702 GCA_964544175.1 uncultured Limnohabitans sp. | reverse complement strand
CCATTTTGAGACCACCCACCACCATCCAGGTGTAGAGGGTTTCGTTAAAGCGGGCACCATCCACCATGACACTTTTCAGAGTGGAAGCGGACAAGATGAAGGCAATCAAGACACCCAGAATGGTGAGGGTGTGTGTCAAGCGGCGACCAATCCAATTGCCGCCAAATTTGGTACCAAAAATACCAGCCAGTGCGGCGCCCACAAGTGGGGCCATCGGCACTGCCAGCAGCGTTGAAGCGTTGAGGGTTTGGCTCATGTTCTTTTAACCTCTTAACCCTTGAGCGAATTGAGCTCGTCCACATTGATGCTGTTCTTGTTGCGGAACAAGAGCACCAAAATGGCCAAACCAATGGCTGATTCGGCTGCTGCCACTGTCAAGATGAAAAACACGAAAACTTGTCCGTGCATGTCACCCAAGAAGTGAGAGAAAGCCACAAAATTCATATTGACCGCCAAGAGCATCAACTCAATGGCCATCAACAACACGATGAGGTTCTTACGGTTCAAAAAGATACCGATGACCGAAAGGGCAAACAACATGGCGCCCAATGACAAATAGTGTCCAAGTGTCAAAGTCATTACTTGGTCTCCTTAGCGGCTTCAACGTCAGCAGGTACTTCAGGTGCTTTGGGTGCTTCGCCTACTTTGACGGCATCCATCTTCAAGACCACCAAACGATCGCTAGCGCGAACGTGAACTTGCTCTGAAGCACTGATGGCTTTGCTGTCTTTGCGTTCACGCAAAGTGAGCGCGATGGCGGCAATCATGGCTACCAACAAAATGGCAGCAGCCACTTGAATCGGCATGAGGTACTCGGTGTACAGCAAAATGCCCAAGGCTTTGGTATTGGAAAGTTCTGGGGCCAATTGGCCTACAGCCAAGGCTACCTTTGGCGCTTCAGCCGTGCGAAAGCCGCTCATCAATACAGCCGCCATCTCGAGTGCAATCAATGCGCCCAGCGAAGCGGCCAATGGAAAATGCTTCCAAAAGCCCTCACGCAAGGTGTCAAGATTGATGTCGAGCATCATCACCACAAACAAGAACAAGACCATCACGGCGCCCAAGTAAACCAAGACCAAGGTCATGGCCAAAAACTCGGCTTGCAACAGCAACCACAAACCAGAAGCTTGGGAAAATGCCAGCATGAGGAACAACACCGCATGCACAGGATTGCGCGCAGTGACCACTCGGAAGGATGCAAACAGAAGCACCACCGAGAAGAGATAAAAGAAACCAGTTTTGACGTCCATGGGTTGTCGCTTGTTAGTTTTGTAAATTCAGCCGATCAACGGTACTTGGCATCTGCCGCTTTGGATGCCGCAATGTCTTTTTCGTAGCGATCGCCCACAGCCAAGAGCATCTCTTTGGTGTAGTGCAAGTCGCCGCGCTTCTCGCCGTGATATTCCAAAATGGAAGTTTCGACAATGGAATCGACGGGGCAACTTTCTTCGCAGAAACCGCAGAAGATGCACTTGGTCAAATCGATGTCGTAGCGTGTGGTGCGACGCGAGCCGTCTGCGCGAACATCAGACTCAATGGTGATGGCCATTGCGGGGCAAACAGCCTCGCACAATTTGCAAGCAATGCAACGCTCTTCACCGTTTTCATAACGGCGCAGTGCATGCAGACCCCTGAAGCGAGGTGACAGAGGTGTCTTCTCTTCAGGAAACTGAAGTGTCACCTTGCGACGAAATGCGTAACGACCTGTTAAGGCCATGCCCTTGACCAACTCAAACAGCATGAAGCTTTTGAGGAAGTCTTTGAGCGAAAAATTGGATACAGCCACTGTAGACATGTCTTAACCCGGTTATTTCCAAATGTTCCAAGGCGAATGCAACCATGCGCCCACAATCAACAGCCACACCAAAGTGACTGGAATGAAAATCTTCCAACCCAAACGCATGATCTGGTCATAACGGAAGCGCGGGAATGTGGCGCGAATCCAGATGAACATAGAGACCACGACAAAGGTCTTGATGCCTAACCAAATCCAACCCGGAATGAGGTTGAACAAGGTGCTGTCGATGGGCGACATCCAGCCGCCCAAAAACATGATGACGGCCAAGATAGACACCAACCACATGCTGGCGTATTCAGCCAAGAAGAAGATGGCAAAGCCCATGCCGGAGTACTCCACCATGTGACCGGCCACAATCTCGGCCTCGCCTTCCACCACGTCAAACGGGTGACGATTGGTTTCGGCCACACCCGAAATCAGATAGACCATGAAGATGGGGAACAAAGGCAACCAATTCCATGACAAGAAATTCAAGCCCATGGTGGCCATCTCACCTTTGCCTTGGCCCAGCACAATTTCGGTGAGGTTCATGCTGCCCGTGACCATGATGACCACCAAGAAACAGAAGCCCATGGCAATTTCGTAGCTGACCATTTGCGCAGACGCACGCAAGGCACCCAAGAAGGCGTACTTGGAATTGGAGGCCCAACCCGCAATGATCACACCATAAACCTCGATGGAGGTGATGGCCATGACGAGCAGCAAACCTGCATTCAAATTGGTCAGTGCAACTTCGGGGCCAAAGGGAATGGCAACCCATGCGGCCAGTGCCGGCATGATCGCCATGATGGGGCCCAAGCGGAACAAACCAGGCGCCACAGCTGAAGGGGTGATGATCTCTTTGGTGAGAAGCTTCAAAGCATCGGCAATGGGCTGCAGCAAACCGAACGGACCTACACGATTGGGGCCCATGCGAACTTGCATGAAGCCGAGCAACTTGCGCTCCCACAAAGTAAGGTAAGCCACAGCACCCATCAGGGGGGCCAACACCGCAACAATTTTGATCAAAATCCACAAGACAGGCCACACAAAAGCAGCCCACCATGTGGCAGAAACGGCGTTCAAGCCACCGTTGTACAGCGCGTCAATCATGCGTGCACTCCTTCTGCAACAGCCTGTGCATTTCTAGCATCGGCCGTCAATTGCAGTGACGGTGCGCGGCGCACCAAACTGTCGAGTTGATAAATAGAGGCCACACAAGGTGTGTCCACTGCACCGGCCATGCGAACTTCAGAACTACATGCATTGCTGAGGTTCAAAGGTGTGGCACTGATTTGCTTCAACACATCTTGTGATGTTTCAAAAGCCAACTGCGGCAAACCGAGCATGTTGGCCAATACGCGCAACACTTTCCAAGCCGGACGGGTTTCGGCCAAGGGTTTCACCACTGCGTGGAAACTTTGCAAGCGACCTTCTGCATTGACAAAGCTGCCCGACGTTTCTGTGAACGGTGCAATGGGCAACAACACGTCAGAGAAAGCCATGTTGGTTTTGAAGGGGCTGAGGGTGACCACCATTTGCATGGCGGCCAAGGCTGCCACGGCTTTGGCACCCGCTGCTGAATCTTCAACAGGCTCGGTATTGAGCAGCAGAGCGGCTTTCAAACCACCCGCCAACATTTGAGCAGCATTCAAGCCGCCTGACTGTGGCTGCGCCTTGGCCCACTGAGCACCCACCGTGTTGGCGGCTTCTGTGAGGTAGCCATAAGTAGCGCCTGTGTTGTCGGCAATCCACTTGGCCAAGCTGAGCAAGCTAGAAGCATTGGCGTGGTGAGCGGCAGCATTGCCCAACAGAATGGCTTTGCGCTCGCCGCCTATCAAGGACTTGGCAATGGCTTGTGCTTCTGGTGTGGCTTGACCATTGGCTGGCGCTGTGACGCCCTTCTCTGCTGCAATGGCTGCAGCCACATTGGCCAAGCTTTGTGCCCAAGCACTGGCTTCTTGCACATCGGCTTGCTTAATGGGCATGGCCCAAGCATCAGCACCATTGAACAAGGCTTTGGAGGTAATGACATTGATCTGACCACCATGGCGTTGAGCTTGACGAATGCGCTGTGCAAACAGCGGATGGTCTTTGCGCAAGTTGCTGCCCACCACCAACACACGTTGGAGCTGAGACAAGCTGGCAATGGAAGTACCCAAATAGCGCACACCTTCTGCTTTGGCAAATTCGGCATTGCGCAAACGGTAGTCGATGTTGTCAGAACCCAGAGAGCGAACCAAGGTGCTGGCCAAATGCAATTCTTCGAGCGTGCTGTGTGGGCTGACCAAAGCACCAATGCTGCTGGCACCGTGGTCTTTGCTGATTTGGTTCAAGCCGTTGGCCACATATTCCAAGGCGGTTTGCCAGTCGACTTCTTTCCACTCGCCGCCCTGCTTGATCATGGGCGCGCGCAGACGGTCGGCACTGTTCAAAGCTTCGTAAGAGAAGCGATCGCGGTCGGCAATCCAGCACTCGTTGACGTCTTCGTTTTCCAAGGGCACAACACGCAACACTTCGTTGTTCTTCACTTGAACCACCAGGTTGGCACCTGATGAGTCGTGAGGCGCCACTGATTTGCGACGTGACAATTCCCAAGTACGAGCGCTGTAACGGAATGGCTTGCTAGTAAGAGCGCCCACGGGGCAAATGTCAATCATGTTGCCTGAAAGTTCAGAGTCAACCGATTGGCCCACGAAGGTTTCGATTTCTGCATGCTCACCGCGATGAGACATGCCTAATTCCATGACGCCAGCCACTTCTTGACCGAAGCGAACGCAACGTGTGCAGTGAATGCAACGGCTCATCTCTTCCATGCTGATGAGCGGGCCTACGTCTTTGTGAAAAACGACACGCTTTTCTTCTTCGTAGCGTGACTTGCTGCCGCCATAACCAACAGCCAAATCTTGCAACTGGCATTCACCGCCTTGGTCGCAAATGGGGCAATCGAGGGGGTGATTGATGAGCAAAAACTCCATCACAGACTCTTGAGCCTTGATGGCTTTGTCTGTCTTGGTACGCACCACCATGCCTTGCGTGACAGGTGTCGCGCAAGCGGGCATGGGCTTGGGTGCTTTTTCCACATCGACCAAGCACATGCGGCAGTTGGCCGCAATGCTCAATTTCTTGTGGTAGCAGAAGTGAGGAATGTAAGTGCCGGCCTTTTCTGCAGCATGCATGACCATGCTGCCTTCTAAGACCTCAACTTTTTTACCGTCTAGTTCGATTTCAACCATGGTGATCTGCCGTCTCAAACGTAAGCGGGGACCATGCAGGTCTTGTGCTCAACGTGGTACTCAAATTCGTGACGGAAATGTTTGATCATTCCGCGCACAGGCATGGCGGCAGCATCACCCAAGGCGCAAATGGTGCGGCCTTGAATGTTGTCTGCCACCGAGTTCAACAGGTCGAGGTCGCTGGCGCGGCCTTGACCATTTTCGATGCGATCGACCATGCGCCACAACCAACCTGTACCTTCGCGGCAAGGTGTGCATTGGCCACATGATTCGTGGGAGTAAAAGTAAGACAAGCGCTGCAAGGACTTGACCATGCAACGTGTTTCATCCATCACAATGACCGCGCCAGAACCCAGCATAGAGCCGGCTTTGGCAATGGCATCGTAGTCCATGGTGATGTCCATCATGATGTTGGCGGGCAACACCGGCGCAGAAGAACCACCAGGAATGACCGCCTTCAAGTTGCGGCCACCGCGCACACCACCGGCCAACTCGAGGAGTTTGGCAAAAGAAGTGCCCAAGGGAATTTCGTAATTGCCAGGACGCTCAACGTCGCCGCTGATGGAGAAAATCTTGGTGCCGCCGTTGTTGGGCTTGCCGCATTCCAAATACGCCTGACCCCCATTGCGAATGATCCAGGGAACCGCTGCAAAGGTTTCGGTGTTGTTGATGGTGGTGGGCTTGCCGTACAAACCGAAGCTTGCTGGGAATGGAGGCTTGAAACGGGGTTGGCCTTTCTTGCCTTCCAAAGATTCAAGCAATGCCGTTTCTTCGCCGCAAATGTAAGCACCGAAACCATGAGAGGCGTGCAACTGGAAGTTGAAGTTGCTGCCCATAATCTTGTCGCCCAGATAACCTGCAGCGCGGGCTTCCTCGAGCGCAGCTTCAAAGCGTTCGTAGGTTTGGAAAATTTCGCCGTGGATGTAGTTGTAACCCACATTGATGCCCATGGCATAAGCTGCGATGGCCATGCCTTCAATCACGGTGTGCGGATTGAATTGCATGATGTCGCGGTCTTTGCAAGTGCCTGGCTCACCTTCGTCAGAATTGCAAACCAAATACTTTTGACCAGGGAACTGACGCGGCATGAAGCTCCACTTCAGGCCGGTTGGAAAACCAGCACCGCCTCGACCGCGCAAAGCGGACTCTTTGACGGTAGCAATGACTTGGTCTTGCGTCAGACCTTCACCGCCATCTTTGCCCAAAATTTTGCGCAAAGCCTGGTAACCGCCGCGGGCTTCGTAGTCTTTGAGGCTCCAGTTTTTGCCATTCAAACCCGCCATGATTTGCGGATTGATGTGACGATCGTGGAAGGAAGTTTCCACGCCGGTGGCCGCGAAGCGCGACAACAACTGATTCAGATCAGCGCTCATGCTGCGCCTCCAGATTTTTGCAATGTATCGACCAACTCATCGAGCTTTTGGTTGCTCATAAAGCTGCACATGGTGCGATCGTTGACCAACAACACGGGCGCATCGGCGCAAGCACCTTGACATTCGCTGGGTTGCAACGTGATGAGGCCATCAGCCGTGGTTTCACCCACATTGATGCCCAAGCGCTTTTGCAAATGGACCAAGGCTTGTTGGCCGCCGCGCAATTGGCAAGGCAAATTGGTGCACACGTTCAACTTGAACTTGCCCAATTTTTGCTGGTTGTACATGTTGTAAAAAGTGGTGACTTCGTGCACGGCCATGGGGGCCATGCCGAGGTAGTCGGCCACTTCTATTTCGCTCTCGGGACTGACCCAACCGAGCTCTTGTTGCACGATGGACAAGCAAGCCATGACGGCAGATTGCTTTTGATCGGCAGGGAATTTGGCCACTTCGCGCGCGAAGCGGGTTTTGGTCGCATCAGAGATCATCGGTCAATCTCTCCAAACACAATGTCCATGGTTCCGATGATGGCCACTGCGTCGGCCAACATGTGGCCACGGGCCATTTCATCAAGGGTCGCCAGATGGGCATAGCCCGGGGCACGGATTTTGAGGCGGTAAGGTTTGTTGGCGCCATCGCTGACGAGGTAAATACCAAACTCACCTTTGGGATGTTCAACGGCTGCATAGGCTTGGCCTTCGGGCACGTGGAATCCCTCTGTGAAAAGTTTGAAATGGTGAATCAAACCTTCCATGTTGGACTTCATAGATTCGCGTGATGGGGGCGCCACTTTGTGGTTGTCGGTAATGACAGGACCAGGATTGGCTCGCAGCCACTGAATACATTGCTGAATGATGCTGTTGGATTCGCGCATTTCTTGCATGCGGACCAAATAGCGGTCGTAACTGTCGCCCGTTTTGCCGACGGGAACATCAAACTCAACTTTGTCATAGGCATCGTAGGGCTGCGTTTTGCGCAGATCCCAAGCAACGCCAGAGCCGCGAAGCATAGGTCCTGTCATGCCCAAGTTCAAAGCGCGTTCGGCTGACACCACACCAATGCCCACCGTACGTTGCTTCCAGATGCGATTGTCGGTGAGCAAGGTTTCGTACTCGTCGATGCACTTAGGGAAACGGTTGGTGAAATCTTCAATGAAGTCGAGCAAAGAGCCTTGTCGGTTGACGTTCAACTCGGCAATGGCTTTGGCATTGCGGATTTTGTTGACTTGGTATTGCGCCATGGTGTCTGGCAGGTCGCGGTACACGCCGCCTGGGCGGAAGTAAGCCGCGTGCATGCGAGCACCCGATACAGCTTCGTACATGTCGAACAAGTCTTCACGCTCGCGGAATGCGTAGATCAACACAGTAGAGCTACCGCAATCGTTGGCGTGTGAGCCCAACCACATGAGGTGGTTCAGCAAACGCGTAATTTCGGAGAACATCACACGGATGTACTGGGCACGCTCTGGCACCTCAATGCCCATCAATTTTTCAATGGCCAAGCAGTAAGCGTGCTCGTTGGACATCATGGACACATAGTCCAAGCGGTCCATATAGGGCAAGGACTGAATGTAGGTTTTGGTTTCGGCCAGCTTTTCGGTGGCACGGTGCAACAAACCAATGTGCGGATCGGCACGCTGCACAACCTCGCCGTCAAGCTCGAGCACCAAACGCAAAACGCCGTGGGCCGCAGGGTGCTGCGGTCCAAAGTTCAGGGTGTAGTTTTTAATTTCTGCCATGTTGATAGACACGAACGCTGCGCGCTCAGTGCAAACCTCCGTATTTTTCTTCGCGAATGATGCGAGGTGTAATTTCGCGAGGTTCGATGGACACCGGCTCATAAATGACGCGTGCGCGCTCGGCGTCGTAACGCATTTCGACGTGACCCGATACTGGGAAATCTTTACGGAATGGATGACCAATGAAGCCGTAATCTGTCAGGATGCGGCGCAAGTCGATGTGGCCATCAAACACAATGCCATAAAGGTCGAATGCTTCGCGCTCGTACCAATTGGCGGCATTCCACAAATGCATGACAGATGCCACCAAAGGCAAGTCGTCTTCAGGGCAACGCACCATGACGCGCACACGCTGATTCAAACTGACGGACAGCAAGTGCACCACTACGCCAAAGCGAGGACCTTCGTCCCCTACTTCGCGATATGTTGAATAGTCCATGCCGCAGAGGTCCATGAGCTGCTCGAACTTGCAAGCTGGGGCATCACGCAGCGTTTGCATCACGGCCAAGTAATTGGCTGCATTGACGTGGACAGTGACTTCGCCCAAGGCCAAGTCAACATCGGTGACTTGATCACCTAAGGCTTGCGTCAAATTTTGAAGGAGTTGTTCGGGGTGAATTGAAAAAGTCATGGTGCTTCTTTCAAACCCGTGCAATGGTGTTGGTGCGGCGAATTTTTTGCTGCAATTGAATGATGCCGTAGATCAGCGCTTCTGCAGTAGGTGGGCAACCTGGCACATACACATCGACTGGCACGATACGGTCACAACCACGCACTACCGAATAGCTGTAGTGATAGTAGCCTCCACCGTTGGCGCAAGAACCCATGGAAATAACCCAACGTGGCTCGGACATTTGGTCGTAGACCTTGCGCAAAGCGGGGGCCATTTTGTTGGTGAGAGTGCCCGCCACAATCATCAAATCACTTTGACGAGGACTGGCGCGAAACACCTCTGCACCAAATCGCGCCAGGTCGTAGCGCGCGGTGGCCGCGTGCATCATCTCAACCGCGCAGCAAGCCAAACCAAAGGTCATGGGCCACAAAGATCCTGTTTTGGCCCAGTTCACCACAGAGTCGTAACTCGTGGTGATAAAGCCTTCTTTCATCACGCCTTCAATCATTGCTCACATCCTTGTTGAAGCACAAAGTCAAACTGAATCATTCCCAATCCAGGGCGCCTTTTTTCCACTCGTAGACAAAGCCCACAACCAGAATGGCGAGAAAAATAACCACGGCCACAAAACCAGCCAAACCCACTTCTTTCAGGGCCACGGCCCATGGGAAAAGGAATGCAATTTCGAGGTCAAACAAAATGAACAAGATCGCGACCAAGTAGTAGCGAACGTCAAACTTCATGCGGGCGTCTTCGAAGGCTTCGAAGCCACATTCGTACGGGGAATTTTTGGCAGCGTCGGGGCGATTAGGGCCAAGGATGTAGCCCAAGACTTGAGGCAGTACGCCAACGGCGACACCGACCAAAATGAACAACAAGATGGGGAGATACTGATCGAGGTTGGTCATGGAGTTTTGTCACCTTTGAAGCGCTGGGTGATCACACCCAGCGACTCTCTGTGTTGGTGCCGTCGGCGAGACTCGAACTCGCACAGCTTTCGCCACTACCCCCTCAAGATAGCGTGTCTACCAATTTCACCACGACGGCGGTTATTTGTTCTGATGGCATGAGGCACCTACACGTAGGTTTATTGCGCTCAGAACAGCTCGTAGTTTAACTCCAAACAGAGGTGTTCTTTGGGAGTAAACAACGAAAATTATGAGGCGCACCCGCAAGCGCCAGCATATGAACTTTCTTACTTGGAACTTGCAGGTGCTGGTACGCTGTTTGTGACAGGTGCGTTACCAGGAATTTGTGAAGCTGGGCTGTTGTCGACGGGTGCTGCTGGAGCCACCACGGCCGCGCCTTCCAACACACTGCCAGATGCAGCGGGGCGCAGGTTGCCAAAATATGCCAAGAGCAAGGTCGTGGCAAAAAACACCGCGGCCAACACAGCAGTGGTGCGCGACAAGAAATTGGCACCACCGGTGGCACCAAATAAGCTGCCCGAGCCACCACTACCAAAAGCCGCGCCCATGTCTGCGCCTTTGCCGTGTTGAACCAAAATCAAACCAATCATGGCCAAGGCCGACAACATCTGCACGGCCAAAATTACGGTAATCATTGCATTCATGCTTTACTCCAAATCAAAATATCGTCAGTCCTTGATTCATGCGCGCCTCAAGCGGGCATTGAACCTGCAGCCATGATGGCTAAAAAGTCGGGCGCTTTGAGGGCGGCTCCGCCGATCAAACCACCATCAATGTCGGGTTGTGCCAGCAACTGTGCGGCATTGGCGGCATTCATGCTACCGCCATACAAAATAGAAATACGGTCTGAATGCGACGTTGCCGCTTTCAGTTGCGCACGCAACACTGCGTGAACTTCTTGTGCTTGTCCGGGAGAGGCTGTACGGCCAGTTCCAATGGCCCACACCGGCTCGTAAGCCACCACAATTTCGCTGATGCAATGACCGTTGGTGTGAATGACAGCCGCCAATTGGCGCTTCACCACTTCTTCAGTCTTGCCAGCTTCTCGGTCGGCCAACGTTTCGCCAACGCACACAATAGGCGTGATGCCTGCCGACAAAGCGCGCTGCGCTTTGAGGGCCACGGTGGCATCTGACTCTGCGTGATATTGACGACGCTCTGAATGACCCACGATGGCATAACGCACCGCAAAATCTTTCAACATGCCAGCTGAGATTTCGCCCGTGAAGGCACCCACCTCTTGGGCTGACACGTCTTGTGAACCCAGGGCAACAAGAGATTGACCAGAAAGAAGCGCTTGCACCTGTGCCAAATAAGCAGCCGGCACACACACCGCAGCTTGACAATTCATGCCCTTGCTACCGTCTAACACCGCCTGCAACAAAGATGTGTTGGCAGACAAACTGCCATTCATCTTCCAGTTACCTGCAATGAGCTTTTTCTTCATGGTCTTGACCTCTTCTAGCCGGGTGTTCGATCACTCTGACTGCGAAGGTGCAGCAGGACGATCAATCAAGGCTTTCATGGACAACTTGACGCGACCTTTTTCGTCGGTCTCGAGCACCTTGACTTTGACGATCTGACCTTCTTGCAAATAGTCAGACACTTTTTCAACGCGCTCGTGGGCAATTTGGCTGATGTGCAACAAGCCATCTTTGCCAGGCAACAAATTGATCAATGCGCCGAAGTCCAACAACTTGGTGACAGGGCCTTCGTAGACTTTACCGATTTCAACTTCAGCAGTGATCTGCTCAATGCGGCGTTTGGCTTCGTCAGCCTTGGCGCCATCGGCAGCAGCGATGGTGATCGTGCCGTCTTCATTGATGTTGATCTGTGTGCCTGTTTCTTCAGTCAAGGCACGGATGGTGGCGCCGCCCTTACCAATCACATCACGGATTTTCTCGGGATTGATCTTCATGGTGAAAAGCTTGGGTGCGAAGTTGGACACTTCGGTTTTAGCTTCGCTCATGGCATCTTGCATTTTGCCCAAGATGTGCATGCGCGCTTCTTTGGCTTGTGCCAATGCCACTTGCATG
>CAZJAL010000049.1:0-13784 GCA_964544175.1 uncultured Limnohabitans sp. | reverse complement strand
CATGGAAATGGTGCTCAAGAGCATGAAAGCCACGAAGAGCAACGTTGAGTTCTTCGACATGATGCGCCGAGGCGGCTAAAAAGTAGGCATTTCAAGCATCCGTTGGCATGCAAGTCATTGATTTCATGCCATAATCTCGTTTTTCGCGAAAAGTACCCTGGAATGGTCCGTGGGCGGCTGTCGCAACTGAAGTCAAGGAAAAGACCATGAAAGAAGGCATTCACCCCAACTACCGAGAAGTTTGCTTCTTGGATTTGTCTAACGGTTTCAAGTTCGTCACACGTTCTTGTGTTAACGCCAAAGAAATGGTGAAAATGGACGACGGCCGCGAGTTGCCCTTGTTCAAATTGGACACCTCCAGCGAATCACACCCCTTCTACACAGGTACACAAAAATCTGTGGACAACATGGGTGGCCGCGTTGAGAAATTCCGCAATCGTTTCGGCAAAACGTCTGTCACCAAGTAATACTGTCACACAGTGACTCCACAGGGCAGCCCGGGCAACCGGCCTGCCCTTGTTTTTTGGGCCTTTATTTGGACCTTTAATACGTTCGCCTTCTCTGCTATCTTCTAAGCCGTGACCTTCAACGCCGCCGAATCATCTTCCAATCCAGCCATCGTGGCTCAAAGCGCCGTAAGACGCTTACCACGCTGGGTACTGCTGACTTTTTGTTTGGCCTATGTGTTGCCAGGCTTTGTCGGAAGAGCGCCTTGGAAAGCAGACGACATGGAAGCCTTCGGCTTCATGCTGCACTTGGCACAAGCCTTTGGCCCCGAAGCAGTTTCTTGGCTTAAACCCAGCTTGTTAGGACAATCAGATGCGCATGCAGCACTTCTGCCCTATTGGCTAGGTGCATGGGCCATTCAAATCAGTCCAAATCTAATGCCCATGGACTTGGCAGCCCGTGTGCCATTCATGGGCCTCTTGGCCATCACACTCATCGCCACTTGGTACGCCGTCTATGCCTTGGCCCGCACGCCTGCAGCCCAACCCGTGACGTTTGCCTTTGGTGGTGAAGCCAGGCCTGCCGATTACGCCAGGGCCATTGCCGATGGCGGCTTACTTGCCCTGCTTGCGTGTTTGGGCTTGGCAAGGCTCTCGCATGAAGCCACGCCAGCACTTGCACAGTTGTGCTTTTCTACGCTGTTGTTTTTTGCATTGGCCAATTTACCTCGCAAACGACTGGGAGCCTGGATCAGCTCGGCCATCGCCATCGTGGGTCTTGCACTGTCTGGTGCGCCAGCATTGGCCATGATTCTGGGCGGTGGCGGCGCCATTGTCATGGCGCTTGACGGCAACAAACCCAGCGCGTTGCGCGCCAGACGTGTCGATGTTGCTTGGGTGTTGCTCATTTGCTTGGCCACCGCAGCCCTTGTCAGCGCGCTTGGCCTATGGCGTTGGCGTTTGGCCTACTCGCACATTTTTGACGCCCAAGCCATGACGCGATTGTTGCTTTGGTTTACATGGCCCGCTTGGCCTTTGGCCATTTGGACACTTTGGCGATGGCGCTATCAGCTACAGCATTTGACCGCCAACCCTCACCTGTCTTTGCCTCTGTGGTTTGTGATGGTTGCCATCTGCTCAACTTGGCTGTCGGGCTTAAGTGACCGTGCCTTGTTGTTGGGACTGCCTGCCATGGCTTCGTTGGCAGCATTTGCATTGCCTACCTTGCGACGCAGCATGGGCGCTTTCATTGACTGGTTTACGCTGCTTTTTTTCAGTGCAGGTGCCTTGATCATTTGGGTGGTTTGGTTGTCACTGCAAACGGGCGTGCCGGCTCAACCCGCCATCAACGTCTCGCGCTTGGCGCCCGGTTTTGAGCCTTACTTTTCTTCTGCGGCATTCACCTTTGCCTTGCTGGCTTCTTTGGTGTGGGCCAGCTTGGTCAAGTGGCGTGCAGGACGCCACCGTTCAGCCATTTGGAAAAGCATGGCCTTGCCTGCAGGGGGCGCAACCTTGTGCTGGCTATTGGTCATGACGCTGTGGTTACCAGTGCTGAACTTTGCGCGAAGCTACGAGCCTTTGGTGGTCAAGGTGCGCAGCATGATGGGCGATGTTCAATGCGTGCACTACTACGGTTTGACGCGCGCGCAAGGCGCCGCCTTTGAGTATCACGGCAAGTTGAAACTTTTGCCTGTGCCTACCATTGCCTCTGGCGGTACCGCCATCAATCCAGAATGTGATTGGCTCATCGTTGACACCCAAGCCATTAACACCTTGGGCAAAGAATTGCCCACCTCGGTTTGGCAGTATCAGGCCACAGTGCGCCGCCCAACCGACAACAACGAAGACATTGTTTTGTACAAAAAGCAAATCACTTCATTGGTCACAAAACCCTGACATTGAAGTGTTGAATGTTTGAGGCAAGAACCATTGTTCGCCACGCAGGCACCGTCCTGGTTGGCCAGTTGGCGGTCATGGCATTTGGCATTGCCGACACACTCATTGCAGGCCGATATGACGCCTCTGCCTTGGCGGCGCTGTCGGTAGGTTCGGCGATTTACATCAGCATCTACGTGGCCTTAAATGGTCTGATGCAAGCGCTGTTGCCCGTCTGGTCCGAGTTGCGTGGTGCCGGACAAAAAGCCGCACTGGGCCGTTCGGTTCGTCAGGCTTTGTATTTGTGTTTAGCGGTCAGTTTGCTGGGTACGCTTGCACTTTTATGGCCGGATCCTTGGCTGAATGCAACGCAAGTACCCCTGGCACTGCAGGCAGATGTTCGCGCCTATTTGCAAGTCTTGGCCGTTGCTGTTGGCCCCTCTTTGTTGTTTCGAATGTATGCCACTTTGAATCAAAGCTTGGGCATGCCCTTGCGCGTGACAACACTTCAAATTGCCGCCTTGGGCATCAAAATTCCGTTGTCCATTTGGTTCACCCTAGGGGGTTGGGGCTTAGAGGCCCAAGGCGTGGTGGGTTGCGCATGGGCCACCTTGTTGGTCAACACTTGGCTCATGTTGATGGGCATACATGATTTGCGACGCGAAACGCTTTATGCAGACTACAAAATTTGGCAACCCCTAGAAGCCATTCATTGGCCTACGCTTCGACAATTCTTACATTTAGGCATTCCTTCTGCACTGTCCTTGATGATCGAAGTGACGGCCTTCACACTCATGGCATTGTTCATTTCTAGACAGGGCGTGGTCGCAGCAGCAAGCCATCAGATTGCAACCAGTTTGGCCAGTCTGATGTACATGGTGCCCTTGGCCTTGGGCATAGCCAGTAGCGCGCGCGTGGGTTTTTGGTTGGGTGCCAACCAAGCCAGGCGTGCTGAGCAAGCCGCCCATACAGGCTTGAAGCTTTGCTTGGGCTTGGCCCTGTTGTGCAGTGGCCTGTTGGCACTGAGCCGAGACCCACTAGCCCATTTATTCTCTGCCAACACAGAGGTGGCCATCGCAGCCAGTGGTGTACTGGCATGGGTGGCCATTTATCACTGGGTCGATGCGCTACAAGCGGTCTGCGCTTTCATTTTGCGTTGCTACCGCATGACCTTGTTGCCTTTGGCCATTTACAGCGTCATGCTGTGGGGCGTTGGTTTAGGCGGCGCATACGTTTGGGCATATCAAGGCATCGGCGCTTGGCCTGCACGACCAGAGGTCAGTACTTTTTGGGCGGCCAGCAGCTTTGCGTTAAGCGTTGTTACCGTGTCTTTTGTCAGCCTGGTGTTGTGGGTTGCCAAACAACGACGACTTTAATTTGCCCATATCATTGAGTTGTCCACCCCCCGTTTTCATCAAAAGGTATTTCATGATTCTCGAACTTGCCGACATTCGCATCACACCTGGCCAACAAGATGCCTTTGAAGAGGCCATTGCACGTGGCTTGAAAACTGTTATTTCTCGGGCCAAAGGGTTTCAAGGTGCCAAGGTCAATCGCGGCATCGAAAGCCCTGATCGTTTTGTCTTGCAAATTTTTTGGGACACCTTAGAGGACCACACAGTGGGCTTTAGAGAGTCTCCTTTGTTTGCAGAATGGCGTGCCATTGTGGGTCCATTCTTTGCAGCGCCCCCAGTGGTTGAACACTTTGAATTGACGTACAAAAGTTAAGCTGCCTCACCTTGAGGGCCATGTGCTTCCAGATGTTGTGGCCAACTGGGTTAACTAGGCTAAGCCTAGGGTGCTTCGTTCTCTGAATGCCGCTCGTGGCCTGCAACCAATTTGGACAACAACGCCAGCAGCGTTTGAGACTCTTCTGGCGTGAGAGGCGCAAGTATTTTTTCTTGCACCAAATCGACAGCGCGTTTCATTTGCAAGGTGGCCTCGTGACCCGCAGGCGTCAGCCATAAAAGCTTGCGCCTTCGATCGGCCTGATCGGGCTCTCGCCGAATCCAAGCTTTGGCTTCTAAGCGGCCAATGACAGAACCCGATGTCGCGGCATCGAACGCCACGCGATTGGCCAGCGTAACTTGATCGACGCCGGGGGTGTCCATGACCGCATTCAAGATGGCAAATTGAACTGGCGTGACATCATCTTGCGCCAATTCACTCATGAACAGTGCCACCGCAATTTGATGCGTCCGCCTCACCAAATGACCAGGCGCGTGTGCAAAATCAAAACTTTTGTTCATGAGACGATGTTGGATTTTTTTGGGCAATTGTTCGTTTTCATAAGTATACTTATGAAAAGTTATTTTGCCCCCTTTAAAACTCTTTGACTGAAAGGTTTCCCCATGAGCTTTGTCTTTGCGCCAACCGAGGTCGCCGCTGTTCCCGTTTTGGGACAAGCAGAACGCTTTCCCGTTCGCCGTATTTATTGCGTTGGCCGCAACTACGAAGAACATGCCAAAGAGATGGGTTTCACAGGCCGCGAGCCGCCTTTTTTCTTTCTCAAACCAGCCGACTCACTGGTGGTTGTCAATGCGGGCGAAACAGGTCACATGGCCTACCCTAGCTTGACCAAAAATCTGCACCATGAAATTGAATTGGTCGTTGCCATTGGCACTGGTGGCCGAAATATCAAAGCGGCAGATGCCGAAAAACATATTTTTGGTTATGCAGTTGGCTTGGACATGACGCGCCGCGACCTTCAAAACGACATGAAAAAACAAGGTCGTCCTTGGTGCATCGGCAAAGCCTTTGACGAATCTGCACCGATTGGTCCCATCACCCCCAAAGCACAAGCGGGTGACGTCAACAATGCAGCCTTAGACCTGTTGGTCAACGGTGAAGTGCGACAAGTGAGCAATGTTGCCAAACTCATTTGGAATGTGGCCGAAACCATCGAGCATTTGTCTGCCGCTTGGGAACTTCAGCCCGGTGATTTGATTTACACCGGCACGCCAGAAGGCGTGGCCGCTGTCGTAGCGGGCGACACTCTGGTCGGTCAAGTGGCCGGATTGGGAACATTGACCGTCAAAATCGATCCAGCTCACACTTGAGGCAAAAAAATCTAACGGGGCTCAAAGCCCCGTTATTGGAAATGACAAATGAAAATTCTTGAATTACTGGCCAAGTTTTGCAGTGTGTTGTCAGGCGTTTTACTCACCTTCATCACACTCATGACGTGCTACAGCCTGATTGGCAGAAACACCACAGGCGACACCATTGTGGGCGACTTTGAACTGACAGGCGTGGCCACGGGTGCTGCCATCGCCTTGTTCATGCCCTTGTGTCAGCTCAAAAAAGCCAACATCATCGTGGACTTTTTCACAGCCAAGGCCAGCGAAAGCACCATCGCCCAATTGGATCGCCTAGGCGCCTTGTTCATGGCCTTGGCTTTCGGACTTTTAGCATGGCGCACCTATTTGGGAGGCATGAACGCGTGGGTCTCCCAATCGGGATCCATGATGCTCGGGTTTCCCGAATGGATTGTGTACGCGGCCATGACGCCCCCGTTGGCCTTGAGCGCAGTCATTGCATTGACGCAAACCATCATGGGTGACAAGTTTGTGGTTTCAGAGGGAGCCACAGCATGAGCGCCCTCACCCTGTGCTTGATTATTTTTGGCGCCATGTTGGTCTTGATGGCCTTGCGTGTTCCTATTGCCGTGGCCATGTTTTCTGCGGGCACTCTGGGCTATCTGATTCAAACGGGTTGGGGTGCTTATTCAAGCTTTCTGAACAACTTGGCTTTCGCACGATTTGCCAGCTATGACTTGTCGGTCATTCCTTTGTTCATCTTGATGGGCCACTTTGCAACTCAAGGCGGCATCAGCAAAGCTTTGTTTCAATTTGCAGCCAGTGTCATGGGCCGATTCAAAGGTGGTTTGGCCATGGCCGCCGTGTTGGCCAGCGCGGCGTTTGGCTCCATCTGCGGTTCCTCGGTGGCCACTGCCGCCACCATCACCGGTGTAGCACTGCCTGAAATGAAGCGCCATGGTTATTCCGGCCGACTGTCAACGGGCACCCTGGCCGCTGGTGGCACACTGGGCATTTTGATTCCGCCCTCTGTACCCTTGGTCATCTATGCCATCTTGACCGAACAAAACATTGCCAAACTGTTTGCTGCGGCAATGATCCCGGGCATCATTGCCATGTTTGGCTACATGATTGCCATTGCCATTTATGTACGCCTGGTACCTGGACAAGCGCCTGAAGTTGATGACAACATTGAGCGCTTTACATTTGCGGCTTTGAAAGGCATTGCTCCCATTGCTGCCGTGTTTGTCATTGTGTTCGGCGGAATTTATGGTGGCTTCTTTACACCTACTGAAGGTGCGGGTGTCGGTGCGGCCTCCACCTTTGTGGCAGCGCTTCTGAAACGAGAGATCAATTGGGCTAAATTCAAACAGTGCTTTTATGCAACAGCTGAAAGCTCAGCCATGATTTTCATGATTTTCATTGGTGCTGATGTGATGAATTCCTCTTTGGCACTCACCCAAGTTCCCAACCAATTGGCCGAAGTGGTCAGCAGTTGGGGCTTGGCACCCTTGATGGTTGTCACAGCCATCTTGTTGTTCTATGTTGTGTTGGGTGCCGTGATGGACGAGCTGAGCATGATTTTGCTCACCATTCCCATCTTTTTCCCACTAATCATGGGCTTGGACTTTGGCATGGGCAAAGAAGCTACGGCCATTTGGTTCGGCATCATGGTCTTGATGACTGTTGGCTTTGGCATGTTGGCGCCTCCTGTCGGCTTGAACGTCTATGTGGTCAACAGCATGGCCAAGGATGTACCCATCTCGGAAAGCTACAAAGGTGTCATGCCTTTCCTGATCAGCGACACCCTGCGAACCACATTGTTGCTGTTCTTCCCCGGGATTTCCCTGTGGCTGATTCAATACGTCGGTTAACGAGATTTGAATTTTTGGCACTTTGATCCGTTAACATTCAACTCATAATTAATTGGAGACTTTCATGATTAAACGTCGTTCACTTTTAAAGTCTGGTGCAGCAGCGGCCCTTGCAGCGCCAGCCCTCACTGGTTTTGCCCAGCAAACCGTGACCCTCAAATTTCACACCTTCATGGCGCCCCAATCCAATGTGTGGCTCAACATGCACAAAGCATGGATGAACAAGGTTGAGAAAGACTCCGGCGGCCGCATCAAATTTGAAGCTTACCCTGCCATGCAATTGGGCGGTACGCCGGTGCAGTTGTACGATCAAGCCCGCGACGGCGTGGTCGACATCATCTGGACATTGCCTGGCAATACCGCAGGTCGTTTCCCCCGCGTTGAAGTGTTTGAGTTGCCTTTCATGATGACCAACGCAGAGGCCACCTCCAAAGCCTATTGGGAATATGTGCAAACCATGGCACCCGATGAGTTCAAGGAAACACACGTCATTGCCTTGCAAGTACACGGCCCTGGCGTTATTCACACCACCGACAAAGCTGTCCGAAACGTGGCAGACATGAAGGGTTTGAAGATGCGTGCGCCAACCCGTCAAGTGACCAAGCTAATGGGCACTCTGGGTGCAATTCCTGTGGGCATGCCTTTGCCTGGCATTCCCGATGCCTTGTCAAAAGGAACCATCAATGGTGCGGTCATTCCTTGGGAAGTAGTTCCTGCTGTGAAGGTTCATGAACTGACCAAATTCCACGCAGAGTTTGACCCTGCTGGTGGCAGTCTTTACACCACCACCTTTGTCATGGCCATGAACAAGGCCAAGTACAACTCGCTGCCACCTGACCTGAAAAAAATCATCGACGACAACAGTGGCATGGAGACATCTGCTTGGTTGGGCAAAGCTCAACAAGAGGGTGATTTGCCAGGACGCAAAGCAGCCAGCGACCGCAACAACACCATCTTCACAGTCAGCCCAGCAGAAGCCCAAGAGTTCCGCCGCAAGTCTCGCGCCTTGGAAGTGGAGTGGGTAGAAGACATGAACAAACGTGGCTATGACGGACGCAAACTTTTGGACACAGCCCGCGCCCTGATTGAAAAGCACACCAAAGCGCCAGCGGCCAAAGCCCCAGCGAAAAAAGCTTGAGCTATCAACGTCAACTGATCAAATTCTGCCGAGCCTGTGGCTCGGCAGTTTTGTATCGACTGCCAGACGACGGAGACACCAAACAACGTGCTGTTTGCACAGCCTGCAATTTGGTTCATTATGAAAATCCTTTGAATGTGGTGGGAACCGTGCCACACTTTGGCGAGCGCGTGCTCTTGTGCAAGCGAAACATTGAGCCACGCAAAGGCAAATGGACACTTCCTGCAGGCTTTATGGAATTGGGCGAAAGCACCTCAGAAGGCGCCGCGCGCGAAACCATCGAAGAAGCAGGCGCTCTTTTTAATATGGGTGAGCTGCTCACCGTCATGAGCGTGCCTCGCGTGGGTCAAGTCCATCTTTACTATTTGGCCGAGTTGACCAGTGATCAATTCAATCCAGGGTTTGAAACGCAAGAAGCGCGTCTATTTTTAGAGTCCGAAATTCCATGGGAAGAGCTCGCCTTTAGAACGGTCCAAGAAACCCTCAAACATTATTTTGAAGGCAGGCAGACCGGTGAATTTAAAGTTCATGCCTTCAACATTGATTGAGATCAGACGGCCCTGCTCTAATTCGCTGTATTCTCTTCTTGTTTAGTTTTTGAAAGAAGTTCCATGTACAAGTTCATCATCGCCAGTGCTTTGAGCGCCATCAGCTTAGCCACTTTGGCCCAAACCCCTGCACCCACGGCGCCTGTCGTTCCCGCTGCGCCCGCTGCCGCGCCGGCAAACGCCCCCGCTGCAGCACCGGCTGTCGCGCCAGCCAAAACTGCTGCTGACGCCCCCAAAGCAGCCAAAAAAGTAGCCAAAAAGAAAAAAGCCAAAGCTAAAAAGAAAGCCGCTTAATCTTTTCATGCATCTGACCAAGCCCTGTAAAGCAGGGCTTTTTTATGCCTGATTCAGGCTGAACTTGGGTGAAAATAGACCCGTGGCCATTCCTCAATCATTTATCCAAGAACTGCTCTCCCGCGTTGATGTCGTGGAGGTTGTCGGCCGCTATGTTCAGCTCAAAAAAGGGGGCGCCAATTTCATGGGCTTGTGCCCTTTTCATGGTGAAAAATCGCCAAGCTTTACGGTCAGCCCCACCAAACAATTTTTCCATTGCTTTGGCTGTGGCAAAAATGGAAATGCCCTTGGTTTTCTAATGGACCATGCAGGCATGACCTTCATTGAAGCCGTGAAAGATTTGGCCCAACAAACTGGCATGACAGTGCCAGAAGACGACATATCTCCCCAAGACCGTGCCAAAGCAGCAGAGCAGAAACTCAAACAGACCACGCTGACAGACATGTTGGAACAAGCCGGTGAGTCTTACAAGCAGCATTTGAAAAAAGCGCCTAAAGCAGTTGCCTATCTCAAAGGCCGAGGTCTGTCGGGTCAAATTGCCAAACGCTTTGGCCTAGGCTATGCGCCCGAAGGCTGGCGAAGTTTGGCCAGCGTCTTTCCAAATTACGACGACCCGCTGTTGGTTGAGAGTGGCTTGGTCATTGTCAACGAAGACGACGAAAAGCGTTACGACCGTTTTCGTGACCGCGTCATGTTTCCCATTCGCAACATCAAGGGCGAATGCATTGGTTTTGGCGGGCGTGTCATGGGCGATGGCACCCCAAAATATTTAAACTCGCCAGAGACACCCGTCTTTCACAAAGGCCGCGAGTTGTACGGTCTGTTTGAAGCCCGAGACAGCATTCACAGCGCGGGTTATGTTCTGGTCACCGAAGGCTACATGGACGTCGTGGCCTTGGCGCAATGGGGCTTTCCAAATGCAGTCGCCACGTTGGGCACTGCCTGCACACCCGATCATGTGCAAAAACTGTTCAGGTTCACAGACTCGGTGGTTTTCAGTTTTGATGGCGACAACGCCGGCCGGCGCGCAGCTCGCAAGGCCTTAGACGGCGCCTTGAGTTATGCCACCGATGTACGCAGCATCAAATTTTTGTTTTTACCGCAAGAGCACGACCCTGACAGTTTCATTCGCGAACAAGGCTCAGAAGCATTTTCACAATGCGTTGCACAAGCAACACCGCTTTCCAAATTCTTAATTGAAGTGGCCGGTGAAGGATGCGACCTTCAATCGGCCGAGGGGCGCGCACATCTTTCGAGCAACGCCAGTCCGTTGTGGCGTGCATTGCCCGACGGTGCGCTCAAAAGGCAACTGCTTTCTGAGCTTGCCAACCTCATTCAACTCGATCCTGCCGAATTGGCGGGTCTGTGGCTGCAACAAGCTGAAGCCGCAGCAACACGTGGTCAAGTACGCACAGGCCCTGCAAACACTGCGGCTAGCTCGGCCAATGGCCTGCGAGGCTCCTTAGATGGCCCGGTATATAGCAAGGACAAGGGCTATGACCCAGAAGGACAACCGTCGCCCTATGAATCGGCCAACACGGGGTTTTCTAAGACTAAGGCACGCCAGCGCCCAGATGGTAAATCATGGCAACAAGATGCCAATGGCAAATGGCGATTGGTAGGCGGTAGCGATGCCCCCAGCAACCTAGGTCCAAGAACCCAACCCGCCAACCGAGCCGATCATGCAGTCCGTTTGGTGCTGGGCAACATGGCCTTGTGGGACACCCTCTCCTCGGAAGACCATGCCCTTCTTTGTGATTTGTCTGGACAACACGGCGAATTGATGCGATGGCTAGAGAGCCAATTTCACGATCATGGCCCTTTGGCCTGGGGAACGCTTCAGGCAGAGTTGCAAAGTCAGACATTTGCCAATTTAGCCGCCAAACTGATGGGAAGTCATTTGCCTGTTGCACCTGGCGCAGTGGCCGAAGGCGAGCCTGGTGAAGCACACAAAGAGTTGCGGCAATTGCTCAACTTGATGCTGATCGACCAGCTCAAAATGTTAGAAACTGAAGCCTTAAAGGACGCTGAAAGCAGTCAAGACCCTGCTGCATTTCAACGTTGGCGTGATCTGCATCAAAGGCGCAGAACCCTGATTGGTACGCAAGTCTCTTGAAATTAGAAGGGCGACTTGGGTATAATCCTTTTTTTCAAGCAAGAGCGACAGCAGCACCTCCGGACCCGGCCACCGCCACCGCGCAACTCCCGCCAAGGGAAGGCCAATTAACCGCAAGGACTGCATTCCAAATGTTCGCCCAGACATCTTGCCCAAAACCTTGTCAATGACAGCACCTGTTCGCAGGTCGGCATTGGCATTTCATCTCGCGTCAGAAGTTTGTGACGCAGCGTTTGTTTCCTAGTTCATTTGCAGTATTGAGGTCCATCATGCCCGCTCCAAAGCCGAAGAAGCCCGTTAAAGCACAAGTGACATCTGGCGCTAAAAAGTCCGTCAAACCCATTGCCAAAGTTGCTGCCAAACCAGCCGCCAAGCCCAGTGCCAAGCCCGTCGCCAAAACAGCACCGGCCAAAACCACAAAGCCAGCGGCCAAAGTAGCCACCAAAGCAAGTCCGGTGAAAGCCAAACCAGTCGTTAAAGCACCCCCCAAAGCAGCTGTCAAAACACCTGCCAAAGTAGCTGCCAAGCCGGTTGTAAAAGCGACTCCACCGGTCAAGAAAGCCAGTGCAGTGCCCGTTTCCAAAAAAGCAGCGCCCGCGAAAGCGGCCGCAAAAGCAAGCCCCAAAACCATTGTAAAAGACACGGCCAAGGCCGAAGTTAAAGCCGAAGTTAAAGTCAAAGTGACAGCCTCAAAACCTGTCAAAACAACTGCGCCAGAAGCCGTGGACAAAAACGCTGGCGCCAAGCGCGGTCGTAAGCCAAAGGCAGATGCAGCGCCCATCGAAGAAGATTTAAGCGACATTGAAGACGACCTGGCAGGCGAGCCTGTTGCAGAGTCCACTGAAAAAGTCAAACCTCTGCGCATGAAAATCAGCAAGGCCAAAGAACGCGCCTTGATGAAAGAGTTTGGACTCGACGAAACCGTCTTGTCCGAAGAAGACATGGCCAAAAGACGTCAACGCCTCAAGGCCTTGATCAAGTTGGGCAAAACACGTGGCTACCTCACCCACGGCGAAATTTCCGATCACTTGCCCGACAAGCTGGTCGATGCAGAAACTCTTGAGGTGGTGATTGCCACGCTGAACGATTTGGGTGTGGCTGTTTACGAGCAAACACCCGATGCCGAAACACTGATCATTACAGACAACGCGCCCACAGGCTCCACAGAGGAAGAAGCCGAAGAAGCGGCTGAAGCTGCTTTGTCTACAGTCGACAGTGAGTTTGGCCGCACCACAGACCCCGTACGCATGTACATGCGCGAAATGGGCACCGTCGAGTTGCTGACACGTGAAGGCGAAATTGAAATTGCCAAGCGCATCGAAGGCGGCTTGATGGACATGATGACGGCCATCAGCGCATCACCTGCCACCATTGCAGAAATCTTGCGATTGGCTGGAGAAATTCGCGAAGGCAAAATCGTCATCTCAACCGTGGTCGATGGCTTCTCCAACATCAATGAAGCCGACGACTACGTGGCCGAAGAAGACTTCGACGAGTTTGACGAGTCAGATGACGACGACGGAAAAGGTGGCTCCAAAGCCCTCACCAAGAAATTGGAAGAGCTAAAAAATCAAGCCTTGGAACGCTTTGACCGCATCACTGAACTCTTCGAAAAAGTTCACAAAATTTCTGCCAAAGAAGGCTGGGGTACTCCCGCCTACCAAAAGGCCCAGAAAGAATTGTCTGACGAATTGATGACCATTCGATTCACAGCCAAAACCATTGAAAAGCTGTGCGACATGGTGCGTGGCCATGTCGACGATGTCCGTAAAAAAGAACGCGAATTGCGTCGCATCATCGTCGAGAAATGCGGCTACCCCCAAGACTTGTTCATTGCAGAGTTCAGCGGTCGCGACAAAAACAACCA
Source organism: uncultured Limnohabitans sp. (assembly GCA_964544175.1). GTDB lineage: Bacteria > Pseudomonadota > Gammaproteobacteria > Burkholderiales > Burkholderiaceae_C > Limnohabitans_A. Next base: position 588 of record CAZJAL010000049.1, on the reverse strand, counting down.
ACGCATTGCCTCTCACTTGCTAGACCTCAAATGGATTGAGAAGCAAGCTGCTGCCGGCAAGCCTTGGAGCGCCGTCATGGGCCGCAACATTCCGCCTGTTCAAGATTTGCAGCAAAAGCTGACAGACTTACAGACCAATGTGGTGGTGCCTTTGGACGAACTCAAAGACATCAACAAACGCATGAATGCAGGCGAGCGTGCCTCACGCCACGCCAAGAAAGAAATGATCGAAGCCAACTTGCGCTTGGTCATTTCCATCGCCAAGAAATACACCAACCGTGGTTTGCAGTTCCTCGATTTGATTCAAGAAGGCAACATCGGTTTGATGAAGGCCGTGGACAAGTTCGAATACCGCCGCGGTTACAAGTTCTCTACGTATGCCACTTGGTGGATTCGTCAGGCCATCACCCGCTCCATTGCGGACCAAGCCCGCACCATCCGTATTCCCGTTCACATGATCGAGACGATCAACAAGATGAACCGCATTTCGCGTCAGCATTTGCAGGAGTTTGGCTTTGAACCCGATGCCAGCATCTTGGCCGAGAAGATGGAAATTCCGGAAGACAAGATTCGCAAGATCATGAAGAT
>CAZJAL010000048.1:0-14604 GCA_964544175.1 uncultured Limnohabitans sp. | reverse complement strand
TGGCTCACGCCCTGCTCTTCAGCGGCCACCACATAGCCTGCCAACACAGGCAACACGGCACCGTTCATGGTCATAGACACAGACACCTTGTCGAGGGGAATCTGATCGAACAAAATCTTCATGTCTTCTACAGAGTCGATGGCCACACCAGCCTTGCCGACATCGCCTGTGACACGGGGATGGTCTGAGTCATAGCCGCGGTGCGTGGCCAAATCGAAAGCCACTGAAACACCCTGACCACCCGCCGCCAAAGCCTTGCGATAGAAGGCGTTGGATTCCTCTGCCGTAGAGAAACCAGCGTACTGGCGAATGGTCCAAGGACGGACCGAGTACATGGTGGCTTGAGGGCCGCGCAAGAACGGCTCGAAGCCAGGCAAGGTGTTGGCGTAGGGCAAAGCAGCTGTATCTTCAGCTGTGTACAAAGGCTTGACGGAGATACCGTCGGGCGTTTTCCAATTGAGGGCTTCGACATTGCCGCCGGTTGCAGACTTCTGGGCTGCGCGCATCCAATCTTCTAGTTGTGCGTTTTTAAATTCGTTCTTGGGCTGTGTCATGTCGCGGGGTCCTCAATATGATTCATAATTATTGATGCAAAATATTGTACTTGCCTTACAATCCTCAAAATGACCCACTTTAGGTCAAATTTCTCGATTTAGCCACCATGTCTGCCCTATCTGCTGTTCCGTCCTTGGCGCCCCGCGCGCTCTATGAAGAAGTCGCCGAACTCATCCGGCAGCGCATCTTCAGCCGCGAGCTAGAGCCTGGCAGCTGGATTGACGAGCTTCAAATTGCCAAGGCTTATGGCATTAGCCGTACACCTTTGAGGGAAGCCTTGAAAGTATTGGCTGCCGAAGGCTTGGTGACCATGAAAGTGCGCCGGGGTGCTTACGTCACTGAGGTTTCTGAAAAAGACCTGCGTGATGTGTACCACTTGCTCAGTCTCTTAGAAAGTGATGCAGCCGCCGTTGTCGCAGCCACAGCCTCCCCTGCCGACCTGAAAAAACTCCAGTCACTTCACGCAGAACTAGAAGCTGCAGGCAAACCCGGCAAAGAAAAGCACGACAAGTTCTTTGAAGTGAACGAAGCATTTCACATGTGCTTGCTCGAACTGTCGCAAAACAAATGGCGTGACCAAATGGTGGCCGACTTGCGCAAAGTGATGAAGCTCAACCGGCACAACTCGCTGTTTAAAACGGGACGCATTACCGAGTCCTTGGCCGAGCATCAGGCCATCATGGCGGCCATCAACGCCAAAGACCCTGGCGCTACTGCCGCTCGCATGCGCGAGCACTTTGCCAATGGGCTGATGGCCGCTAGCGCGACGCCCGCCTAATCAACAGACTTTCGAAAGTTGGATGACCTGCAATTAAGCAGGAATTTCAGCGCCTCTAGCCAGTGCCTCACGCGCAATGGCCATCACCTCGCGTGGCGGCATGGGTTTGAGTTTGTGATTGCTCCAAACCTGACGCCACAAGCGTCCGCCTCGTTGGCCATGGTAAAGACCCAACATGTGACGCGCTATGGCGTACCAAGGACAACCGTCTTCTTTGTTGGCGCGCTCCATATATGCAACCATGGCCTCTTCCACCGCTTCGCGCGTGATGCTTGATTCAGATGCATTGAAGAATTGCGCATCCCATGTAGTTAAGAGCCAAGGGTTGTAATAAGCCTCACGGCCAATCATGACGCCATCTACTTCATTCAAGTGTTCGGCTATTTGGTCATTGCGTGTAATGCCGCCATTGATGGCAATGGTGAGTTCAGGAAAATCTTTTTTGAGCTGGTAAGCCAACTCATAACGGAGCGGCGGAATTTCACGATTCTCTTTGGGCGACAAACCTTGCAACCATGCGTTGCGTGCATGCACGATAAACACATTGCAGCCCGCTTCTTTCACAGTGCCCACAAAGTCACGAACAAAGTCGTAGCTTTCAATTTGGTCAATGCCAATGCGGTGCTTTACGGTAACGGGAACCGACACCACATCAACCATGGCCTTGACGCCATCGGACACCAACTGCGGCTCGTTCATGAGGCACGCACCAAAGGCACCGCGCTGCACACGGTCGCTTGGGCAACCACAGTTCAAGTTAATTTCGTTGTAGCCCCATTGCTCGCCTAGTTTGGCGGCGAAGGCCAGGTCGGCGGCGTCGCTGCCGCCTAGTTGCAAAGCGACGGGATGCTCTTCAATATTGAAACGCAGGTGCCGCTCTACGCTGCCGTGCCGTAAAGCACCGATGGTGACCATCTCGGTGTAAAGCAAGGTATGTTGGGAAAGCAAACGATGAAAAAACCGACAGTGGCGGTCGGTCCAATCCATCATGGGGGCAACAGACAGGCGCCAAGAATTCAATGAGGTTGTAGATGAATCGTTCACAGTCCAATGATAATTAATAAATGAAGCAAATGAAAAACCCCGCCGAAGCGGGGTTCTGTATCAAGGCTGCAAGTGCCAAGTTAGGGGATTAGCCCATGTGCAAGCCGCCATTGACAGAGAAGTCTGCACCAGTAGCGTAGCCACCTTCTTCAGACGCCAACCAGGCAATGATGGATGCAATTTCGCTAGGCTCGCCCAAACGCTTCACAGGCACAGTCGCCACAATTTTCTCCAGCACATCAGGACGAATGGCCTTGACCATGTCGGTGCCAATGTAGCCAGGGCTCACCGTATTAACCGTCACGCCTTTGGTGGCCAGTTCTTGCGCCAAGGCCATGGAGAAACCGTGCATTCCTGCTTTGGCAGCAGAGTAATTGGTTTGACCCGCTTGACCTTTTTCGCCGTTCACAGATGAAATGTTGACAATGCGGCCCCAACCTTTTTCAACCATGTCGGCCACCACTTGCTTGGTGACGTTGAACATGGAGTTGAGGTTGGTTTCAATCACAGCATCCCAGTCTTCGCGCGTCATTTTCAAGAACATGCGGTCTTTGGTGATGCCTGCGTTATTGACCAGAACGTCGATGGTGCCGTGCTCAGCCTTGGCTTTTGTGAAAGCATCAACTGTAGAGTTCCAATCACCCACGTTACCGACAGATGCATAGAAGGTGTAGCCCAATGCTTTTTGTTCATCAAGCCATTTGGTGAAATCGCGAGTTGGGCCGCAACCCGCGATGACCTTGAAACCTTCTTTGTGAAGGCGTTGGCAAATGGCGGTTCCGATGCCGCCCATACCACCTGTGACGTAAGCTACTTTTTGACTCATGGTTTGTCTCCTTAATAATGAGTTTTAGTTTTAGAAAAATTAACGTTCGAGGGCCAATGACACGCCCATGCCACCGCCGATGCAAAGTGCAGCCAAGCCTTTTTTGGCATTTTGACGCTGCATTTCGTGCAACAAGGTGACCAAGATACGGCAACCCGACGCACCAATGGGGTGACCGATGGCAATGGCGCCACCATTGACATTGACCCTTGCAGGATCAATGTCCAAAGCTTTATTTACCGCGCAAGCTTGTGCAGCAAAGGCTTCATTCAATTCAAACAAATCGATGTCACTGGCTTTCCAGCCTGCGCGTTGTAAAGCTTTTTGTGATGCGGGAACAGGACCCATGCCCATGGTGGCGGGGTCGAGTCCGCTCGTACCAAATGCGGCAATGCGTGCCAATGGTGTCAAGCCTAAAGCCGCTGCTTTCTTGGCAGACATCACAACAACAGCAGCAGCGCCATCATTGATACCGGAGGCGTTACCAGCTGTCACAGAACCTGCTTTGTCAAAGGCTGGGCGCAAACCTGCCAAAGCTTCTGCATTTGTTTTCTTGTTGATGAATTCGTCGGTATTGAACACCAACGCATCGCCTTTGCGCTGTGGAATGAGCACGTCGACAATTTCGTCTTTGAACTTACCGGCGTCTTGCGCGGCACTGGCTTTTTGCTGACTGCCCAATGCCAAAGCATCTTGCATGTCGCGAGAAATGTTGTGTGCCTTGGCCACGTTCTCGGCTGTGATGCCCATGTGGTATTGGTTGTAAACGTCCCACAGGCCATCGACAATCATGGTGTCAACCATGTTCCAGTTGCCCATGCGTTGACCATCGCGTGAACCCATCAAGACGTGTGGTGATGCGCTCATGTTTTCTTGACCACCCGCAACCACTATGTCGCTGTCGCCCCAAGCCACCGCTTGTGCAGCCAACATGACGGCTTTCAAACCAGAGCCACAAACTGCATTGATGGTAAGTGCGGGTGTTTCTTTGGCGACGCCAGCCTTCATCATGGCTTGACGTGCAGGGTTTTGACCCGCGCCAGCAGCCAACACTTGGCCCATGATGACTTCGCCAATTTGGTCCATGCCAAGGCCAGCACGTGCAATGGCTTCGCGAATGGCAATGCTGCCCAGTTCTGGCGCAGAAACTTTGGCCAATGAGCCTCCAAACTTGCCTACTGCGGTACGGGCTGCAGAAACAATGACGATGTCTTCCATGATGTCTTCCTTTTTTATGAATGAATTGATGACTGAGTGAATTTAAAATTCAAGCACGTGCTTTGACGTATCGACCTGGCGCAGCTTCGATGGTTTTGAACTTGGCATCTTTGCCGTAGTGTTTGGGCGCAGCAATTTGTTTGCCTGCATGCGTTTTGAGCCAATTGGACCAGTCAGTCCACCAGCTACCGGGCAACTCAGTGGCGCCAGCAATCCATGCATCTGCAGTAGCGGGAAACTTGCCGTCTTCGCGCAACCAGTGGCTGCGCTTGTTGGCGGTGGGTGGATTGATCACGCCAGCAATGTGACCCGATGCACCCATCACAAAACGTTTTTTGCCAGGCAAATGTTGCGTAGAGGCATAAGCACCGCCAATTGGCACGATGTGGTCTTCGCGCGAGCCATAGATGTAGACGGGAATGTTAACTTTGCCCAAGTCAATTTTTTCACCGCACACCGTAACAGCACCCGGCGTGACAAATTTATTTTCCAGGTAAGTGTTGCGCAAGTACCAAGCGTAGAAGGGACCTGGCAAATTGGTGGAGTCGCTGTTCCAGTATAGCAAGTCAAAGGGCGGTGGTGATTCACCTTTGAGGTAATTGCCCACCACATAGTTCCAGACCAAATCGTTGGGACGCAAGAAGCTGAAGGTGGAGGCTAGGTCTTGCCCTTTGAGCAAACCGCCCTGCCCCATTTGCATTTCGCGGAACTTGACAAAGTTTTCGTCGATGAAAACATCCAACACACCTGTATCAGTGAAATCAATCAAGGTGGTTAAGAAGGTAGCGCTTGCCACAGGCTTCTCGCCACGCGCGGCCAACACTGCCAACGCATTGCTCAAAATGGTGCCCCCCACACAGAAGCCCAAAGCATTGATTTGCTTGGCACCTGTGATGTCTTGCACTTGCGCAATGGCCTTGATGGCGGCGTTCTCGATGTAGTCGTCCCAAGACTTTTGGGCCATCGATTCATCGGGGTTGCGCCAGCTCACCACAAAGGTGCGGTGCCCTTGACTCACAGCATAACGAATGAAGGAGTTGTTGGGCTGCAAATCCAAAATGTAAAACTTGTTGATGCAAGGCGGCACCAACAAAAATGGTTTTTCATAAACTTTGGTGGTGAGTGGTTTGTACTCAATCAATTGAAAATATTCATTTTCAAAAACCACAGCACCTTCAGTGGTGGCCACGTTTTCGCCCACCACAAACTTGCTCTCATCGGTCATAGACACATGGCCTTGCTGCATATCGTGCAACAGGTTTTGAATGCCTTTGGCCAGACTTTCGCCTTTGGTCTCGATGGCCTTTTTTTGCGCTTCTGCATTGAATGCTAAAAAGTTGCTGGGGGCCGAGGCGGCCACCCATTGCTCAACCGCAAATTTAATTTTGTTTTGTGTGTGCTCATCTGCATCGACGGCATCTGCCAAGCCCATCAAGGTTTTGGCGTTAAGCAAATATGCGCCAGCAGTGAACGCTGCCATCGGATTGCCCGTCCATGCATCGCCTGAAAATCGACGGTCTTTGATCTCGTGCTTTGAACCTAAGCCTTGGTTCCACAAGGCAGTGGCTTCCTCAAGATATGCTGATTGCAAAGCCTTCAGTTTTTCTTGAGATAAGCTGAGGGGCGTTGCAGCTTTTTCTGCGCCGGGCACAATACCGCCAAGATCCATGGTTTGAAAAGTTTGCATGGCCTGTCCCCAGCTTTTGCTCAGGCTTTGCTGAAACTCTTCACCAGCGCGTGACCAAAATTCATTGTTTGAATTTGTCATGTGCCCTTCTCCTCTTGTTGAGTATTTGAAATATGTACATTGTTCCGATTGCCTGGCTTTATGTCGCACTCATGATGAGTGTGGCAGAAGCAACCAACACGAATGGATCTGTTCTAGGCGGTATTCTGACTTTCATTCTTTACGGGATCCTTCCAACTTCCATCATTGTGTACATCATGAGGACGCCGCACCGAAAAAGAACCAGATTAGCACCGAAAAAGAACCAGATTAGCACCGGAAAAGGCCCAAAAAGAGGCCGCAGAGTTACAAACCGACAACAAAACAACAACTAATCAGTAATCCATATGTAAGCCGCCATGCGACCAGAGCCCCCCTTGGCCACCGCATCGCGCCTGTGAGAGTGATAAGTCGCCTCTTGCCGATAAGTACACCAAGGCAAACTGCTGTCATTGCCATAGAGGGCGTTAAAGCCAGCAAGTTTTAGACGCTCACGAGCCAAACTGGCCAAGTCAGCCATGTATTTGCCATTTGATGTTTGCACAATCAAGGCCGTTGCCGGATTCGCCACTTGCATCAGTTCTGCAAATGCGTCATAGACGTCTTGCCCAACTTCAAAAGCCGTGGGGCCAATGCAAGGCCCTAACCAAACCAAGCAATCTTGTGTTTGAAGACCTGCCGCATTGACTGCCTGCGCAAGTGTCTCCACCACACCATGGCCATTTTGGCCAGCCAAGCCACGCCACCCAGCATGAGCGCCAGCCACCCATTTGGCCGTGGGGTGACACACCAAAATGGGCAAGCAATCGGCCGCCATGATGGTGCATGCCACACCGGTTTGTGCGGTCCAAGCCACATCAGCCTCAAGGTTGGGTGCTGTGTCTTTGCTGATGTCAATGCCCTTTGCGCCATGAACTTGGCGAAGGTAAACAGCGGGTACACCTAGCCTTTTTTCCACCAACGTGCGATTGGCTTGAACGTCTTCAGCTTTGTCACCCGACAGAAAACCCAGGTTAAGGGCATTCCACGGCGGTGCAGAAACACCCCCTTCTCGGGTTGTCATGAGGGCCTGCACGTGTTGGGGTGCAGGCCATTGAGGCTGAAAACCGATCAAGGCATTACTCGGCATCGGGGCAAGCAGAGGGCTGCGCCTTTTGGAAGGCCTCTAATTTCATGCAAGCGTCAAAAGCGGCCAGGGTCAGTGGCAGTCCCTCTAAGTTGGTCTCAAAACGTTTGGCATTGAAGATCTGGGGCACCAAGCAGCAATCGGCCAAGCCAGGTGTGTCGCCGTAGCAGTAGGTTGACTTGGGGCCTTGCGCCAATTGGCGCTCAAACGACTCCAAACCCTCGCGAACCCAGTGCCTGTACCAAGTGTTTTTTTGGTCTTCACTAAGGCCCAAAGTGCCCGACAAATACTTCAGCACGCGCAAGTTGTTGATGGGGTGAATTTCGCAGGCAATCGATTGCGCCAAGGCCCTTACCCGTGCACGGCCCAAAGCATCTTGAGGCAACAACGCAGGGCTAGGGTGCGTTTCATCCAAATACTCCATGATGGCAAGCGATTGGCTAAGGTGCTGATCTTCAACCACCAAGTTGGGCACCAGGTTGTCTGCGGCTACTGCACTGTAGGCAGGAAGCTTGTGTTCTCCTTTGGCCAAATGAACCGCGATATATTCGTAGGGCAAACCCTTCAAGTGAAGTGCAATGCGAACGCGGAATGAAGCAGAGGAACGGAAGTAGTTGTAAAGTTTCATAAGCGTTAGCATAAACTGGAAACATGTCAGAAGACACCCCTCAGCCTCCTCTGCCTTGGATCGAAAGCCAAGACCCCTTGCCCCCTGTCGAAAACGCATGGGGCAAAGGCACTGATGCGCCTGGGTTGTTGGCAGCAGGTGCAGACTTGGGCGTTGAAAGGCTTTTGGCGGCCTACAGTCACGGTATTTTTCCTTGGTTCAACCCCGATCAACCCGTGCTTTGGTGGAGCCCCGACCCCCGCATGGTCCTGAAAATCGAAGATTTCAAACTTCACAGGTCCTTGCGCAAAACGCTGTCTCGGTATGCCGCACATCCCCAATTTGAACTTTGTTTTGATCGCGACTTTGACCAAGTGATTGAGGCTTGTGCTGCAAGTCCACGCGAAGGGCAAAAAGGGACTTGGATCGTCCCCGCCATGGTTGAAGCCTACAAAGACTTGCATCGTGCAGGCCATGCTCACAGTGCAGAAACTTGGCTAGATGGCAAGTTGGTCGCCGGGCTTTATTTCGTGAGCATTGGCCAAGCCGTCTTTGGTGAATCCATGTTCAGCACACTCAGTGATGGCTCCAAAATGGCCCTGGCTGCTTTGGTTCAAGCATGTGAAAGACACAACATCAAGGCCATTGATTGCCAACAAAATACCGCCCACTTGGCATTGATGGGGGCCAAGGAAATGCCGCGCTCAGAATTTTTAAGCCACATTCGCATGGCTGCGCAAGGCGATGGTCCCCATTGGCAAAGCCTTGAAATCGATTGGGACTTTTGGCGAGGCGACAAAGCGCCATGACCTACCTCCAAGATTTACCTTTCAGCACCCTGCAGTTTTATGCCACGGCATCCTACCCCTGCAGCTATCTGGATCACAAAGAAGCTCGCTCGCAAGTTGCAACACCCAGCCATCTCATTCAAAGTGATGTTTATTCTGACCTGGTGGCCAGAGGCTTTCGGCGCAGCGGCTTGTTTACCTACCGCCCCTATTGCGATGGCTGCCAAGCCTGTGTGCCGCTGCGCGTGTTGTGCGAAGAGTTCAAGCCAAATCGAAGTCAAAAACGTGCTTTGAAGCAGCACCAAAATTTGGTGGCCAAAGTGTCACGCTTAGGTTTTGAGGCAGAGCACTACGACCTGTATTTGCGCTACCAAAACAACCGCCATGAGGGCGGCGGCATGGACCAAGACAGCGTTGAGCAATACAAACAGTTTTTGCTTCAAAGCCGTGTCAACTCACGCTTGGTTGAGTTTCGTGAACCAGCCGCCAATGGTGGCTTGGGAGAACTCAAAATGGTCAGCATCGTCGATGTGCTGAATGAAGGCTTGTCGGCGGTTTACACTTTTTATGCCCCCGAAAAAGAAGCCAGTTACGGCACTTACGGTGTGCTGTGGCAAATTAAGCAGGCTCAATCGATGAATTTGCCTTATGTCTATTTGGGATATTGGATTGGCGCCAGCCCCAAAATGCAATACAAAGAACGGTTTGGGCCCCATGAGCGATTGCTGAATGGCCAGTGGCAGCGTCACTTCGACGCCATGCCCGAATAGGCTGTTCAAAGCCAATTTCATCTTGTAAAATGGCATTTCGCAGGGTTTTCCAATTGGAGGGCCCCTTCGCTTTCAAAAAGACAGAGGTTCAGTCCCATGAGAAAAGCTGAAGCACCAACGCCTGCTGTACCTACCATTCAAGTCATTGAACGGCTTTTTTCCCTCATGGATGTGTTGGCATCAAGGGAAGACGCCATCTCTTTAAAAGAGATCAGCGAAAAAACAGGACTGCACCCGTCCACAGCGCACCGCATTTTGAACGATCTCACCATTGGTCGATTTGTAGACCGACCCGAACCCGGCAGCTACCGCCTGGGCATGCGTTTGCTTGAATTGGGCAACATGGTCAAAGCGCGATTGAATGTGCGCGACGCTGCACTGGCGCCCATGCGCGATTTGCACAAGCTGATACAACAACCTGTCAATTTGAGCATGCGCCAAGGCGATGAAATTGTTTACATTGAACGCGCCTACAGTGAACGTTCTGGCATGCAAGTGGTGCGCGCCATTGGCGGCAGAGCCCCGCTTCATCTCACGTCGGTAGGCAAATTGTTTTTATCGGTCGATGAGCCCATGAAGGTTCGCAGTTATGCCACCCGAACAGGCTTAAGTGGCCATACCAAAAACAGTATCACGCAGTTGCCAGTGCTTGAGCGCGAGCTTTCCAAGGTGCGTCAATATGGCATTGCCCGCGACAACGAAGAGTTGGAGTTGGGTGTTCGATGCATTGCAGCAGGCATCTACGATGACCAGGGCAAACTGCTTGCGGGCCTATCTATTTCTGCCCCTGCCGACCGACTGGACGAAGCTTGGCTACCAAAGCTTCAAAGCACTGCAGAAGAAATTTCCCACTCTTTGGGCTACAAAGAGTAAAAAAAGCCCGTTGTCAACGGGCTTTTTGTTGGTGCGCAACTGGACGCTTTAGGGATTTAGCCTGCGCTGTTGGCCGACACTACTGCATGACGCGCGCTGTTGTTCTCAACCCAACGGCGAACGCGTTCGGCATCGGCGATGCGGCTCAGCTTGCCAGCTGAATCCAAAAACACCATGATCAATTTGCGACCGGACACTTTGGTCTGCATCACCAAGCACTGACCTGCTTCTGAGATGTAACCGGTTTTTTGGAGGCCAATGTCCCAGTTGGGGCTTTTGACCAATCGGTTGGTGGTGTTGTATTGCAAGGTGCGACGGCCCACGGCCACTTCGCGACCAGGCGATGTGGAAAGTTCACGCAAGGTAGACACGTTGTAGGCAGCGCCAACCAAGACAGCCAAATCGGTAGCAGTCGATTGATTGCGGCTAGACAAGCCGGTGGGCTCGACGTAGTGGGTAGACGTCATGCCTAAACTCTTGGCTCGGTCATTCATGGCTTTGACAAAGCTGGCCATGCCACCTGGGTAGGTGCGGCCCAAAGCATGCGCAGCCCGATTTTCGCTAGACATCAATGACAAGTGCATCAAATCGCCACGGCTTAAAACAGAGCCCACGGCCAAGCGTGAGGTGCTGCCTTTTTCTGTGTCCACGTCATCTTGTGTGATGGTGATCATGTCGCTGTCGGGCAAATTAGCTTCGCTGATGACCAAGCCCGTCATGAGTTTGGTGAGGGATGCAATGGGCAAAACAGCCTGGTCATTTTTGCGCAACAAGACTTCGTGAGTATCTTGATCAATGACCAAAGCAACGCTGGAGCGAAGATCAAGCGCATCGTCGCTATTGTGCAGACCAGCCAGACGACCGTGTGAAGGTCTTGGATTGGTAGGGCCAGCTTTGGCAACTTTTCTGGCTTGTGGTGCAGGTTTTGCGGCCTGCTTTGAGCTTTGTTTGGTGGTTTGCTTACTGCTGTTGGCTGATTTGGTGCTGTTGCTTGGCTTGCGAACGCTGTCTTTGTCGTTGGCGTAAATTGAAACTGACACAAAAGCCATCAAACAAACTGACAGGCATTGGTTCAATAAACGACGAGAAAAAAGGCAATTGGGTGAAGTCAAAGCAGTACTTTCGAAGCCACAATTCATGCAGAATTTGGCGAGTGTAATAGAAACTTACGCTAGTGTACATAAATAAAAAAAGTCGCGCAAGATCAATACCTTGCGCGACCTTCTTGAAGACGTTTTGGAGACGTCGTCTATTTTGGCATTAGCCTTGTGCAGCCACCCGATCGGCCTTGCTTTGGAGCTTGTTCAAGGCGCTCAGATATGCTTTTGCTGAAGCCACAATGATGTCTGGATCGGAACCCACACCATTGACCACGCGTCCACTATTTTGCAATCGAACCGTGACTTCGCCTTGGCTCTCGGTCGATCCGCTGATGGCATTGACCGAATAAAGCACCATTTCTGCACCGCTTTCGACGATGGACTCGATGGCTTTCAAGGATGCGTCGACAGGTCCATTGCCATCCGATTTGCCATGAACTTCTTTGCCAGCCACTGTAAAAACAATGTTGGCTTGGGGGCGCTCACCGGTTTCGCTATGTTGCGCCAATGAGACAAAAGCATATTGCTCTTTGTCTTGAGTAACGCTTTCTTCGCTGACCAAGGCCAAGATGTCTTCGTCAAAAATCTCGCTCTTACGGTCGGCCAGTTCTTTGAAACGTGTGAAAGCAGCATTCAACTCGGTTTCGCTTTCGAGCACCACACCCAACTCTTGCATGCGTTGCTTGAAGGCATTGCGACCACTCAATTTGCCCAATACGATTTTGTTGGCCGACCAGCCCACATCTTCTGCGCGCATGATTTCGTAGGTGTCGCGCGCTTTGAGCACGCCGTCTTGGTGAATGCCTGAGGCGTGTGCAAAGGCATTGGCACCCACCACCGCTTTATTGGGTTGCACCACAAAGCCCGTGGTTTGGCTGACCATGCGGCTGGCCGCCACGATGTGGATGGGGTCAATGTTCATCTCGAGACCGAAATAGTCTTTGCGGGTTTTAACCGCCATGACAATTTCTTCCAAAGAGCAATTGCCTGCGCGCTCGCCCAAGCCGTTGATGGTGCACTCGACTTGGCGTGCGCCGCCTAATTTGACACCCGCCAAACTGTTGGCCACGGCCATGCCCAAGTCGTTGTGGCAATGCACCGACCAAATGGCTTTGTCTGAGTTGGGAATGCGTTCGCGCAAAGTTTTGATGAACTGGCCGTACAACTCTGGCACGGCATAACCCACGGTGTCGGGCACGTTGATGGTGGTGGCACCTTCCGCAATAACTGCTTCCAACACTTTGCACAAGAAGTCCATGTCGCTGCGGTAACCGTCTTCTGGACTGAACTCGACATCGGCCACCAAGTTGCGGGCATAGCGCACCGATTGTTTGGCTTGCTCGAGGACCTGATCGGGCGTCATGCGAAGCTTCTTTTCCATGTGCAAAGGCGACGTGGCAATGAAGGTGTGAATGCGGCCGCTGTTGGCGCCTTTCAAGGCTTCGGCCGCTCTGGAAATGTCACGATCATTGGCACGCGACAAAGAGCAGATGGTGGAATCTTTGATGGCGTTGGCAATGGCCTGCACGGCTTCAAAGTCGCCATTGGAGCTAGCGGCAAATCCGGCTTCGATCACGTCGACGCGCAATCGTTCCAATTGACGTGCAATGCGCAGCTTTTCGTCACGGGTCATGGATGCACCTGGCGACTGCTCGCCATCACGCAATGTCGTGTCAAAAATAATCAATTTATCGGCCATGTTTCACTCCTGGTATAAAAATTCAAAAAGCAAACTTCAAAAACAAAAAAGCCCGCTGCTTTTGGCATACGGGCTAGATGGGAAACTGAACAGCGCGCGCTATACATCCCGCCCGTGAGGCGTCAGCAGTAGTGCTAGCAAATTCGTTTTCATGGAAATACTGTATCACAACTTTTCGAAAACGTCATCACTGATGAAGACCGCGTTCATCAGGGTCTTCTGTTGACGTACTGATGACACTGGTTTGTTCACCCTTAAAACGGCGCCATCCGTAGAGGGCGTAACCGCTTAAGCCGTACAAAACAAACAAACCAAACAAAACCATGGGAGGGTGAATGTTGACGGCAGCAATGCCCAAAGCAATGAGCACAATGACCGCAAAGGGCACACTTTGCTTCATGCTGACGTCTTTGAAACTGTAAAACGGCACATTGGTGACCATGGTGAGGCCCGAAAACAAGGCCACCACGAACATGGGCCAGGCCATGCTGGCTGGCGCCACTTCTGCATCGGACATGATGGCAATAAAACCCATCACAAGGGCTGCAGCTGCCGGAGAAGGCAAGCCCTGAAAAAATCTTTTATCAACCACAGCTGTGTTGACATTGAAACGCGCCAAGCGCAAAGCAGCGCATGCGCAATAAACGAAAGCAGCAATCCAACCCCAACGGCCTAAGCCTTTGAGGGACCACTCATAAGCAATGAGTGCAGGCGCAGCGCCAAAAGAGACCATGTCGGACAAAGAGTCCATCTGTTCTCCAAAAGCGCTTTGCGTGTTGGTCATGCGGGCCACTCGGCCGTCCAAACTGTCGAGCACCATGGCGCAAAACACTCCAATGGCTGCCATGTCAAAGCGGCCATTCATGGCCATCACGATGGCGTAAAAGCCACCGAACAGGGCTGCCAACGTGAACAGGTTGGGCAAGACGTAAATGCCCTTGCGGGGTTTACGAACTTGACTCGCCTGGTCGGCGTCGTCGGGGGTTTCAGTGCCATCGTGCATGCGACAGTTCTTTCTGGTTAAGTGACCAACAAAATCAGTTGCGTGATTTGTCGACCAATTTGTTTTTAGCAATCCAAGGCATCATGGAACGCAATTGTGCGCCGACCACTTCAATGGAATGCTCTGATGTTAAGCGACGACGGGCTGTCATGCTTGGATAGTTGGTACGGCCTTCCAAAATGAACATCTTGGCGTACTCACCGGTTTGAATGCGCTTCAAAGCGTTGCGCATGGCTTCGCGTGATTGTTCATTGATCACTTCGGGGCCTGTGACGTACTCACCATACTCTGCGTTGTTAGAGATGGAGTAGTTCATGTTGCCAATGCCGCCTTCATAGATGAGGTCGACGATGAGCTTCAACTCGTGCAAGCACTCGAAGTAAGCCATTTCGGGGGCGTAGCCAGCTTCGACCAAAGTCTCGTAACCCATTTTGATGAGTTCAACAGCGCCACCGCACAAGACGGCTTGCTCACCGAACAAGTCGGTTTCT
>CAZJAL010000047.1:0-17935 GCA_964544175.1 uncultured Limnohabitans sp. | reverse complement strand
TCGACGAAGTGCAAGACGTTTACCGCTTGCAAGGCGTGAAGATCAATGACAAGCACATCGAAGTGATCGTGCGTCAGATGCTGCGTCGTGTGGTGGTTGAGAACATTGGTGACTCAACTTACATCTCCGGCGAACAAGTGGAGCGTTCAGAGATTTTGAACACCAACGACGCATTGCGCGCCGAAGGCAAGATCCCTGCAACCTACAGCAACTTGTTGCTGGGTATTACCAAGGCATCTTTGTCGACCGATTCGTTCATCTCTGCGGCTTCCTTCCAGGAAACCACCCGCGTGCTCACCGAAGCTGCCATCATGGGCAAGCGCGACGAGTTGCGTGGTCTCAAAGAGAACGTCATTGTGGGTCGTTTGATTCCAGCCGGTACAGGCTTGGCATATCACAAAGCCCGTGCTGCCAAAGACGCGATGGACGAAGCCGAGCGCCGCGCCATCACAGAAGCCGAAGCCGTTGAATTGGCCGAAGCCCAACAGTTGACCGAAGACGCAGCCAACAACGCTGCCGATTCGAACGCCTGATCAACATCCGGCTTTGGCCGGATGATTTGAAGAATGCCTCTGAACCGCTAAAGCGGCCAGAGGCGTTTTGCTTTTTGCGGGAGTTTTGATTCACAATGACGCCAACATGTCTCTTCTGATTTTCAGCGCCATCTTGGCCGTGTTATTTTTTTGGGCAGTGGGTGCATACAACCGCTTGGTGTTGTTGCGCGCCAGCGTGGCCAAACAATTTGCGGCTGTCGATGCACAACTCTTGCGCGTCTTGGTGTGGTTGCAGGGCAACTTGCCTGTTTCTATGCGCGACATGCTGAGTGAAATGGAAGAGGCCGCACTGCCCGAGGCGCTTCTTAAAAACGAACGCGACTTGAAGCTCTTGAGAATTTTAGAGGAGCTGTCAGACAGCTTGGACTTGGCCCGTACTCAGCCAATGTCAGCCAGTGCCATGCAGCGGGTTAATCAAGAACGATTGGCTTTAGCGGCATGGGCCAAAGCAGAAGTGCGCGCTGGTCAAACGGGTGAAGCCACTTGGTTCATTGACCCCTTGCCTTACAAGTTTGACCGCCTCAAAGCACAAGCGTGGCCCCTCATGGACGCCTACAACCAAGCGGCCTTCAAGTACAACGAAGCGATCCATCAATTTCCAGCCAGCTTGCTGGCCAGGCAAGTGAAGTTTTTGCCTGCACAGATGTTAGACAACGCCGATTTGCTGGCCTGAATTGCATGGCCACCTCGCAAGCTGCTATCAATTTACAAGCGCCCTTGTGGCAGTTGTTACAAGCCACAGCCGGTGTGGCGCAAGCCGTACACAACGGCCGTTCGATGACTGCCGCCATTGAGCAGGTGTCCAAAGATATCCGCCCTGGTGTGCAGGCCTTGTCTTTTCAGGCCATGCGTTGGTGGGGCCGTGCCGTGGCCGTGCGCAAACAGTTGGCGCGCAAAGCACCACCGCCTGCTGCCGATGCATTGCTGTGCACTGCACTGGCATTGTCTTGGCGTGATGACTTGGCGCCCTATGCCGTGCACACCTTGGTCAATCAAGCCGTCGAGGCTGCGCGACGTCACAAAGACATGCGAGCACAAGCGCCGTTTGTCAACGCGTGCTTGCGTCGCTTCCTTCGCGAGCGAGATGCATTGCTGTTGACCACGCAAAACGATCTGACTGCGCAGTGGAACCACCCCGCTTGGTGGGTCAAGCGTGTGCAACACGATCATCCCGATCAGTGGATTGCCATTTTGGAGGCTGCGCAATCGGCAGCACCCATGAGCTTGCGGGTCAATCAACAGCACCACACCGTGGCCGAGTACTTGGCTGTGTTGCAAACACAAAACATTGCCGGTAAGGCCATCACGATTGAGGGTGTGTCCTCCGGTGTTCAGCTCGAGAAGGCCGTCCCCGTTTATGCATTGCCAGGTTTTGCACAGGGCCATGTGTCGGTGCAAGATGCCGCTGCGCAATGGGCTGCGCCTTTGTTGCTAAAAGGCTTGCAAGCCGCTGGCGCACAGTTGCGTTTGCTAGATGCTTGTGCAGCGCCCGGCGGCAAAACAGGGCACATGTTGGAATGTGCGCCGACTGCCCAAGTACTTGCCTTGGATGTAGACCCTCAGCGTTGTGAGCGCATTCAACAAAACCTTGAGCGCTTGCAAGTACAGGCTCAAATTGTGGCTGCAGATGCCGCAGACACTTCCAAATGGTGGGATGGTCAATTGTTTGATGGCATTTTGCTGGATGCGCCCTGTACGGCGTCGGGCATTGGCCGGCGACACCCCGATGTGCGTTGGTTGCGCCGCGAGACCGATGTGGCGCAGCTGGCCAACATTCAGACCAAGTTGCTCAAAGCGCTTTGGCCCTTGGTCAAACCAGGTGGCAGATTGCTCTATTGCACTTGTTCGGTTTTCAAGGCCGAAGGCGAAACCCAAATCCAAACGTTTGTTCAGCACAACACTGATGCCCTGATCTTGCCCTCTCCAGGCCATTTAACGCCCTCAAATGCCACTTCTGACGTCAGTCTCCGCGACAATGTCATGGGTGAACATGACGGTTTTTATTACGCACTGTTGGAAAAGCGTTCAATCTAAGTTGAATGTCGTGGGGCGCACAGGCTTTTGCCTTCGTGCGCTTTTGTTGTGTTCATGGCTCCTTGGTGCCGCTGTGTTGCCAGCTGCAGCCCAAACCCCTGCCAACACAGCGGTTGAAGTGACCGAGTTGCGCCTTGAGCGCACCGATGGTGCCTTGTTGCTACAAAGCAGTTTGCGCCTCGACCTTAGCAGCACGGTCGAAGATGCCTTGCAAAAAGGCATGCCCATTTATTTCGTCACCGAGGTTGAGCTGATGCGCGACCGTTGGTACTGGTATGACAAAAAGGTGGGCAATGCCACGCGCCATTACCGGCTGGCTTATCAGCCGCTTACCCGTAAATGGCGCTTGAATGTCTCACGCGATCCGATTGGGGCTGTGGGCTTGGCCAGCAGCCTGTCGCAAACCTTCGAAACTTTGCCAGAAGCTTTGTCGGCCATTCGCCGCACCGTGAATTGGAAGTTGGCCGACCTGTCGGACATCGAGATCGACAACAAACTTACCCTCAGCTTCAAATTCCGTCTGGATGTATCGCAATTGCCCAGGCCGTTCCAAATGATGGCCGGCAGCCAAGCCGAATGGAATTTGAGCGCGCAAAAGATGATGCGCCTCAGCGCAGACCTGGGGCGTTGATGCGTTGCGTCAGCGACAATTGAGCCATGAGTCGTCAAAAACAAGATCGAATTGCCACCGGCCTGCAGCCGTCCAAAACGGTACGCTGGTTGGTGGGCTTGGGTGTCGGCATTTTGCTGATCATTGGCTTGGGCCTGCTGGTCTTGCTCACCCAGGCCACCAGCAACCGCGCGCTTTACGATCGCAACTACGACCGTCTGTACCTGGTCAACACCGTGGTGGCGGGGCTGTTGTTGTTGGGCTTGCTTTGGGGCCTAACGCGTTTGGTCATTCGGGTGCGGCAAGGGCAGTTTGGCTCCCGCTTGTTGGTCAAACTGGCGGCTATTTTTGCCCTTGTGGGTGTTGTGCCAGGTGTGCTGATTTATGTGGTCTCGTACCAATTCGTCTCGCGCTCTATTGAAAGCTGGTTTGACGTCAAGGTAGAAGGCGCCTTGGTGGCGGGTTTGAATTTGGGCCGTGCCACCATCGACACTTTGAGTGGTGACCTGGCCAAACAATCACGTGTGGCCGCGCAGCAATTGGTCGATGTGCAAGAAGCCAGCGCCTCCCTCATGCTAGACCGTGTGCGCGAGCAAATGGGCGCCAACGATGCTGTGCTGTGGGCTTTGGACGGCCGCATGATTGCCACAGCAGGTCAGTCGCGTTTTTCTATTCGCCCTGAACGTCCATCGGCTGCCCAACTCAAGCAAGTCCGCAACAAATTGAGTGTGGAAATTGTAGAAGGCCTCGACGAAGCCGTGGGCGCTCCCACAGGCCGTATCAAAGTGCTGACCTTGGTGCCGCAAAACAGCTTGAGCTTGCGCGATGACCCCTGGGTTTTGCAAATCTCACAAGAGCTGCCTGCCACCTTGGTGGCCAATGCCTTGGATGTGCAGATTGCCAATCGCGAATACCAAGAGCGGGCATTGGCGCGCGATGGCTTGCGCCGCATGTACATTGGCACGCTCACCTTGAGCCTCATCATGGCGGTGTTGGCTGCCGTGTTGTTGGCGGTGTTGCTGGGCAACCAATTGGCCCGGCCTTTGCTGTTGCTGGCCCACGGCATGCGCCAAGTTGCCTCGGGCGACTTGACACCCAAATACACCTTGCAAGGCAAAGACGAACTGGGCGGCCTCACGCGCTCGTTTGCCGAGATGACCCAGCAGTTGTCCGATGCGCGCAGCGCTGTCGAGCGCAGCTTGATGCAGTTGGACGCAGCGCGCGGCAACCTTCAAACCATTTTGGACAACCTCACGGCGGGTGTGATTGTGCTGAACGCGCGCGGCATCATTCAGTCGTCAAACCCTGGCGCCACCCGCATTTTGAAAGTGCCTTTAGCGGCTCACGAAAAAGCGGCGTTTTTAAGCTTACCCAATTTGCAAAACTTTGCGGCGGGTGTGCAAGAGCAATTTGAGTTGCTGAGCGCCGACAAAGACCGCCACGAGTTGGACCATTGGCAAAAGTCTTTTGAAATTCATGCGTCGGGTCAAGGCTTGGAGGCCACATCGGTCACCCTGGTGGCGCGCGGCGCTATTTTGCCCGACGGCATGCGCTTGCTGGTGTTTGACGACATTTCTGAAATTGTGTCTGCCCAACGTTCTCAGGCCTGGGGTGAAGTGGCGCGCAGGCTGGCGCACGAAATCAAAAACCCGCTGACCCCCATTCAGTTGTCTGCCGAAAGGCTAGAGCGCAAGTTGGATGGCAAATTGGAAGAAGCCGAGCAGACGGTGCTGTCTAAATCGGTCAAAACCATCGTGGAGCAGGTGGCGGCCATGAAGCGCTTGGTCAACGAATTCCGTGACTACGCCCGTTTGCCCTCCGCTGACCTGAAGCCGCTCGACCTTAACAACCTGATTTTGGACGTGATGGGCCTGTACGTGCAAGAGCCTTCGGAAACGGCCACGCGTGCACAAATTTTCACAGACTTAGACCCTACCTTGCCTCTGATTGAAGGTGATGCCCAGCAATTGCGACAAGTGGTGCACAACCTGCTGCAAAACGCACAAGATGCCAGTGAAGTGCAGTCGCATGTGATGCTGGTGACCCGCTGGAGCCCGGCGCGCAAACGGGTCAAAATGACCGTGCTCGACGAAGGGCCTGGTTTTTCGCCCAATATTTTGCAGCGCGCCTTTGAACCTTATGTCACCACCAAAGCCAAAGGGACAGGTTTGGGGCTGGCAGTTGTGAAGAAAATTGCCGACGAACACGGTGCACGCCTGGACATTGCCAATCGAGTTGAAGAAGGGGTGGTCAAAGGCGCCCAAGTATCGTTATCATTCAGTGTCGAGAAAATAGCGCAAACTTGAGGCAACGAAAAGCAACATGGCAAACATTTTGGTGGTGGATGACGAACTTGGCATTCGCGATTTGCTCTCGGAAATCCTGAACGACGAAGGACACAACGTCGAGTTGGCCGAGAATGCTGCGCAGGCGCGCGATGTTCGCAATCGCATGCGCCCCGACTTGGTCTTGCTGGACATTTGGATGCCCGATACAGACGGTGTCACTTTGCTCAAAGAGTGGTCTACTGGCGGACTCCTGACCATGCCCGTCATCATGATGAGTGGCCATGCCACCATTGACACCGCAGTAGACGCCATTCGCATTGGCGCCCAAGCCTTCTTAGAAAAACCCATCACCTTGCAAAAACTGCTCAAAACAGTCGAGCAAGGTTTGGCACGTGAACAAGTGCGACAGGCGGCTGCCGCTTATCAAGCTGCCCAATCGGGTGCCAGTACCACTGCCGCTGTATCTGGCAACGCCGCAACGCCTCAAGACAACACACCGCCAGGCTCTCAAAGCTTTGAGCTCGACTTGCCCTTGCGCGATGCACGTGATGCATTTGAAAAAGCGTACTTCGAATTTCACTTGGTCAATGAGGGCGGCTCCATGACCCGTGTGGCCGACAAAACAGGTTTAGAGCGCACACACCTGTATCGCAAACTCAAGCAGTTGGGCGTCGAACTGACCAAAAGCAAACGCACTGGCAACTGACCTCTGCGCGTTCACTCAAGTTTGAATTTTTGCAGTTCATGCCTTGGTTTTGACACTCCGTCGCAAACCGCGTGCATTGATCATCGCAAGTTTTTACATTAGGCCCATTCCAAACAGCGAGGCCTTATGACTTCTTCAAATACAAACCAACACAACGCCGTGTCTACTGTGACGCCTTCTCCGTGGCAGCCCTTCAAAGATGCATTTCATGCCTACGCCAAGTGGCTGCTAAGCATCAGCTGGAAACTTTTTTCGGGCGTCTCGCTTTTGTTGATGATGGGTTTCAGCATTTTGGCCATACCGCAAGTGGCCCTCTTGATCATCTTGACCTCCATCGTTATCAAGGTCACATACAAGTACCAAACTCAAGCGGAAGAAAAAGCCACTGCAGCCACTTACTTGGCTGAAACGGAGCAACTCAAACGCCAATTGGTGGAGGCGCGTTTGGCTGCCATGCAAGCCCAAGTGGAGCCGCATTTTTTGTTCAACACCTTGGCCTCAATTGATCACCTGATTGAAACCGACCCGCCACGCGCCAGCTTGATGCAAAAAAGTTTGATTGCTTTGCTGCGCGCCACATTGCCATCGATGCGTGAAACGGGCAATCCGAAGTTGCGCAACTTGGGCCAAGAATTGGCGGTCATTCGGCCCTATTTGGACATTCAAAAAATGCGCATGGAAGACCGCTTGCACATTCAGTGGGACATTCCAGAAGGGCTGAATTCTGCCGAAATACCGCACATGATGGTGCTCAGCTTGGTCGAGAATTCCTTTAAGCATGGCCTAGAGCCCAAGGCCGACGGCGGTACGCTTGCATTGCGCGCAGAGGTCTCTCATGGGCATTTGGAAGTCACCATCCGAGACTCCGGCGTGGGTTACTACCCTGAAGAGTCTGCAGGTTTGAAAGACCAAACTGGCCATGGCTTTGGTTTGAAAAACATCCGCGATCGCTTGGCACTCATTTATGGCGACCAAGCCAAATTCAGCATCCGTGCCCTGGAAGCCTATGAAGGTTCGGGCACCTTGGCCAAAATCACGGTGCCTTATCGTGTGGTGCCCTTAGCGTCACAATCAGCGGGTGTATAAAGTTCAACAATGAGTTTCGACCACCCCCGTGCCGTGATTGCCGACGACGAACGCTTGATGCGCGACCAACTGCGCGCACGCTTGGCGCAGGTATGGCCCGCGTTGGAAATTGTGGCCGAAGCCAAAAATGGTTTAGAAGCCATCCAAGCTGTCAAAGATCACCAGCCCGATGTTATTTTTCTGGACATTCGTATGCCTGGCCTCACGGGTGTCGAAGCCGCCAAAGAAATTGCGCAACTCGATTTGGGCGAAGAGGCTTTGTTGCCCGAGATGGTTTTTATTACCGCCTACGATCAATACGCCTTGGATGCCTTTGAGCAAGGTGCGGTGGACTATGTCTTGAAACCTGCCGAGCCTGAGCGCTTGCGAGTGACCGCTGAGCGTTTGCAAAAGCGCCTAATGCGGCGTGCAGCAGAAGACAACTCCGAGGTAGCGCCTTCAGCATCTACTGAATCTGCTGGTGCCCCATCAGTGCAGCAACTGCTTCATGTGTTGTCGGCCCAACTCAAAGGGCAGCCCACGCAATACCTTTCGTGGCTGCAGGCCTCGGTGGGTCAAAGCATTCAAATGGTGTCCGTGGACGACGTGCTTTTTTGCGTGAGCGACGACAAATACACGCGCGTGCAAACCTTGAAGCAGGAGTTTTTAATTCGCAAGCCCATCAAAGAATTGGTGGAAGAACTCGACCCCAAAGTCTTTTGGCAAATTCACCGCAGTACGCTGGTCAGTGTCAAAGCCATAGCCGGTGTGCAACGCGATGAGCGCGGAAGGCAAGAGGTCTTGATCAAAGGCCGAACCGACAGGCTGGTGGTGAGCCGAAGTGCCTCTCAGTTGTTTCGAGGCATGTAAGTTAAGCAGTCAGCTTTATTTCAAGGCGGCTGCCGTTAACTTGATTTGTTTGGTTTCTGCACTGGGCAAATTCAGCCCTTGGCCTTGAAAGTAAATTTTCAATTGTGCCAAGTCTGCACTTTGAACTTTAAATGGCGGGTTGCCATACACGCTTCTGTCTTCGCCTTTTTTCATCGTTAAGCGTGCGACGCGCTCGTTGCCGTCCATGACGCACACAAAGCTGTCTTTGCCAGCCACGATGTAAACATATTCAGCTGCTTTTTTGGGGGCAGGCGCTTGAAGTTCAACTTCGGCATCTTTCCACAAGCAATTTTTAGCGTCGTCTGTTGCGCTAGACATGGCCACTTTGACTTCAGCTTTTGAGGCTTCGGGAGCGGCTGGGGTTGCAGGTGGTGTTGCAGGTGGCGTGGTCGTTGCCTCTTCGTTGTTAACGCTGTTTGCCGCGACTGGTGCAACGCTCGCTGGTTCGGGTGCTGGGGGCGCTGCAGTAGTTTCCGGCACATTCGCTTTAGTTAGCACTTGCTGCGACGGGGCCGTCGGCTCATTCAAGGTACCCGATTGCAACAAGAACCACGCCAGACCGCAAAGCCCAGCAATCAGCAGCAAACCCATCGTCACTTTGTTGCTCCCAACATCGCCTTGTTGTGGTGTGGTTGCAGTTGCTTGTGCCATGGCTGGGTTTTTCAAAGCAGCGAGGTCAGGCTGTTCGACAACTTGGGGCTGAGGTGCTGGCGCTGATGGGGGCGCAGTGACAACTTGTTGAGGCGCCATCACAGGCGCTAACTTATGACCCAAAGAGGCTAAGACTTTCTTGCCGATTTGGTATTTGATCTCGGGGCTGTAAAAGCTTGAATCGCCACCATCTTCAAGTTGCTTGATTTGACTCCTCGACACGATGTTTTTTTGCGCCAATGAGCCAATGTCAACTTTAGCGTTAAGTCGCAATTGTTGAAGCAGAGCACCATTTTCTGGTGTCCAAATTGGCGGAGTGGCGCTCATGTGTAAAAGATGGAGGTTCCGAGTATTAACAATACGATCATAGAAACACGTCGTATCTTAGACATTCTTATTAGTTTTGGCAATTTTGCTGATTTTTGTGGCTCGGCTCGGGTTTCTGAAGTAGACGGATGGGCTACTTATGCCTAGAATCCACCTCCCTTTTCCAGATTTCTCCAATTCCCCCCCATGCAACTGATGTGGCTCTCTGGCCCTACTGGCCAGGTTAAATCAATCTCCATCACTGCGCGAACTGTGTTGCGCGGTGCGCTGGCGCTTGGATTGGGGCTGATGCTGTTGGGCTTTATTTTGAATTGGGTTGGCCTGCGATTTGCGGTGGAGTACAACCCAGACTTGGCCAGATCGCTGGGCGGCGTGACCACCGAGGCCGAGCAGCAAAAAATGGAAGCCATTTACCGCCATCGCCTAGAGCAACTGAGGGCATCATTGGACCAAACCGTGTCAGAGGTGAAGCGTTTGGAAGCCATGAAAAATAGATTCATGGCCTTGGCCACCCCTGTGGGACTTAAATCAAAAAACGAGTCCAATGGCAATTCGAGGTCAGAGACAAAATTCGAATCGAAGGGCGGGCCTTTTGTCTCTCCTCTTTTCCGGAATAATTTTTTCAGGTACCCCTTGCAGACAGAGCTGCAACAAACAGCCACCCAGGTGGAGGCTATTTCTGCCTCTTTGCAGAGTTTCGAAAAACAATGGTCCGACCATCTGAGCTGGCTCGAGAGTCTGCCCATTGCCTCGCCCATTCAATCGGATTACCGTTTGTCCAGTGGCTTCGGTTTGCGAAACGACCCGTTTACGGGCTCCTTGGCCATGCATGAAGGCATCGATTTTTCTGCTGAAGTGGGGACCCCTGTTTTGGCCACTGCGCCAGGCATCGTGACCCGATCCGATTGGGATGCAGGTTATGGCCATGTCATTGAAGTCAAGCACGCTGAAAACTTCATGACCCGCTATGCGCACCTGAGCAAACGCCGCGTGAACGAAGGTACCAGCGTCACAACGGGCACACGCATTGGTGATGTGGGCAGTACTGGGCGGTCAACAGGACCGCATTTGCATTACGAAGTTTTCAGGAACAACCGCGTTCTTAACCCAATGCAAGTCTTGCCAACGCAAGCCCTCAATTAATTGACAGGCATATTGCCCGCAAAACCACTTCGGCATCCACATCCTTATGTTTGAAAAACTCAAATCAAAATCATTCACGGCGACGCAGGAGCGTTTTGACACCCTGATTGGCCGCACCACCACCATCCATGGCCGACTGGTGCTGCTCGACAGTGTCAGAATCGATGGCAAGGTGCTGGGCAACATCGAGACAGCCCCAGGCAACAAAATTTCTGTGGCCATTGGCGCGACGGGTGAAGTAACCGGCGACATCACAGCACACAGAATCATGGTGGCTGGCAAAGTTGAAGGCAACATTTATGCCTCTGAGCGTGTTGAGTTTCACAAAGACTGTGTGGTGCACGGAGACATCTCGTATGGCTCGATTGCGGTCGAGCACGGTGCGCGCTTGCTGGGTTTGGTGATCCAAAACAAAACAGTAGCCGAGTCTGCTTCCGATGCGCAGGCTGTCATCCAAAGTGCGCGGGCCAATTCGTAAAGGTCTTCAAGTCACATGAAGGCCGTTGTTGCGATGGCCACAAAAAAAGGGCCCTAGGGCCCTTTTGCTTGGCAAGTCGCGAATCAAACTTGCGTCATGTTGCCTCGAACTTGACCGCCGCGTTCGATTTCAATTTCGCCATATTCCAAGGTGCCATTGACTTTGCCGGTGCTGCGCACGATCAGCAATTGACGGCTGCTGATGTCTTTGTTGAGCTCACCTTTGACATCGACACGGTCGGCTTTGATGCTGCCCGTGACGCGGCCAGTTTGGCCAATTAACAAATTGCCAACGGTGAGGTCGCCATCAAATTGACCTTCAATCACGGCCTCATCGGGGGCTGTGATGCTGCCCTTGAAAGAAACGCCTTCGCCGATGAAAACGCTGTTTTGTTTGCTGTTGGGGTTCATGGGTCAGTTGCCGGTTAAAGAATGAAGGGGATTGAGAATCAAGACTTGGCCAAGAGCAATTCGCCCTTGATGGATGCGCCTTTTTGGACTGACAGGGTTTTGTAAACCACATGACCGTCAACAGTGGCAGAAGAAGTGACCGTCAACTCTTCGCAGGTTGCAGTGCCCGCAAAACGGCCTTTAATGTGGAAGTTTTTGCAAGACACAATGCCATCAACCTGACCTCTAGAGCCAATGGTCAATTCGTCCACTTGAACCTGTCCATTCAAAGAGCCTTCAACGTGGATGGCGCCTTTGGCAGACAACTCACCTTTGAAGTAAAAACCTTCACTCAAGATAGAAGGCTTGGACACATTGGATTGCAGCATGCCCATCATGCCGTTGGGCTTGGGCGCCGCCTGCGGTGCGACGACCACGGGCTCAGTTGCAGGTGCAGGTGCAGGTTCTGCATTGGCAATGACCACTTCTTCAGAAGTGGTCGTTTCAACTTTAACCGGTTCAGCCGGTTCGTTATTTGGAGTTGCTTTGAATTTGTTGAACATGCTGAGCCGTCCGAATTACTTTTTGTGGGTTGACGGGGTATCCGCCAACCAAAATTTCTAGGTGCAGGTGTTTGCCTGTCGATGAGCCTGTATTGCCAATGTAGCCCAATACGGCATCGGTATCCACTTTCTCGCCTACTTTGACCAACAACTTGGACATGTGTGCATAGAGCGATTCGATGCCATTGTTGTGGCGAACCACCACGGTATTGCCGTACTGTGGGTGATGCTGAGACAGAACAACTGTGCCAGCTTTGACAGGGCGCACTCTGTCGTCGCCATTGTCACTTTGCAGGTCGAGACCCGTGTGGAAATGGGTGTGACCATTGATGGGGTGCTTGCGAATGCCAAAGTCTGACGTCAGAGAGTAGCTGTCAACGGGCATTTTGTTGGGAAGTGCATACAACACATCGCGCAAGGAGCGGTTGGTGGCCAACTCATCGGCCACTTTTCCAAGCAGAAGCGGGTTGCTACTCAAATCATCCGTCAAACTGAATCCGCCTTTGGGATTGTTTTGTTGAATGATTTTGACAATCTTTTCGGTCAGGCCAGATGAATCGAGTTGCGACTTCAATGAAACGTTCTCTTGCGAAACCGCGGCCATCGAGGTGTCAACATAGCGTCGAATGCTCATGTCGCGATCGCGAATGGACTGTGCCAAGGCCACCATTTGGTCCTCGTTCATGTCACCCACATCACCGCTCTCGCTGTCTGCTGTGCTGCTGACCAGGGCTTTGAAGACTTCTTGGTGGGATTGTTCAAGCCTTGCACGGCTGAGTTGCAAGCTGATGGCTGTAACCAAAAGAAAGACGATGATGCAAAACGTTGAAACCGCTGTGGTCAGTGCAGTTCGCACGGCAATGCGTTGTACTTTGGCGCTGAGGGCAAAGTATTGCAAATCACCATTTTGCTCAAAGATGATTCTGGAGTCTTGGTATTCTTTGTGCCACAAGCGCACCATGGTCGACGGTAGCGACAGGGCTCCGCGCCAAAGCCAGCTTGCCAATTGCATGTTGGTTTCCGCTTAGACAGCCGCAGGGCCGCTGTTGCTGACAATGGACTGCGCGTTGAGTGTGCCTTCGAGGGCTTGCGTCAAGGTGCCTTCAACCTCGCCGCCTTTTTCAATCTCAATTTCAACGTAGTGAATCTTGCCCGTGATCTTGCCCGTCGAGCGAATGATCAGGCTCTTTTCACTGATGACGGTATTGTGCAATTGGCCTCGTACATCGATGACTTTGGCAGAAATGCGGCCAGTGATCTTGCCTGTTGGACCAATCAAGACTTCCTCAGCTGTGAGGTCGCCTTCAATGACACCATTGATGACGGCTTTAGAGGGGACGAAAAAGACGCCTTTAACGGTGACACCGTCACCAATAACTACGCTTTCAAGTGAATCTGCTGGATTTGCCACATTAGCTCCTAAGGGAGGTCGATTTTAGCAAAATCCCTGAGAAAAAGGGGAGCCAATGCGTGAGCTTTAAAGGAACACTTTAGAACTACTAAGCGGTGATTAGCCCCAGATCAAACGGGATGTCGTCCAAACAAGCGCTGGTTTGCCCCTTGGGGCCGCGGTCTAAAAAGCGAATCGTGACCATCAATTTGTTGCCTTGCACTTCGGGTGTGGCCTTGAGTTTGGGATCGACCCAAATTTGAACCAGTTTGCACCGACCCTGCGGCAGGCTTTGCCTGAATTCGCCGCCCTTTGCAATTTGCCTGCTGACCTGCGCCGTGCCCCGCATCATTTCCATTAAAAAGCCGACGCTGTCTCTGAGGGGCAAAAAAAACTGAAGCCATTCAAGCAAATCTTCTCGGCGATCTTCACCGCTTCGGTGCTGCCAAGCAAAGTAGCGTGGCGCATCAAAAGGACTGGTGCCACCGGGCAAAGCCATTCTATCGCGCAGTTTGAACAGCCATTCGTCGTCTGCAATGAAGTGGGCTAGTTTTTTCTTTTGCGACCGCAGTGCAATGCTGTGGTGATCGACCTTGGCAAGCAGATCGTTCAAGACGGACTCGGCAACGTGGGGGTTGCCCTTAAACCCGTTGAGCTTTTTCTTCTGATCGTCCAATTGATTCAAAATTTGGGCATTCAAATCGAATTGGTCTTCGAGTTCCGCAATTTCGAGCAGGGTCAACAGACAGAAATGGTGATCAATGGGAAAAAACCGATTGATCAGCACGTCAACCCTAGAAAACAAAGTTTCAACCCGCAAGAAATTGCCGGTTAATTCGTCCAAGGGGTGTTCTAAAAGGATCGCTGCCACTTCTTTGCAGTTCTGTTGTCGTTGCTGTCAGATGGCAATGATAAAGTCATTTCGCAGGACAATGTGCGTATCATTGGCACTTCTGGTACTTTTCCACATCTCATCACATGACCGAATTTGGCGCCAGCAGTAGCGGATCAGGCACTGATATTTTTTTCAGGGCCACAGACCGATTGCAGATGGAAAGCTGTGCAACAGCAATGGCTCAAGAAGGCAAGAGTCTGGTCATTTCTAGCAACTCTGCAGAACTGCTGGACTACTATGGCGCCGCATTCATTCGGCGGATCAAAAAAGAATTAACGCAATCGTCGGTCGAAGTCTTCATGCCGCCCGACACAGAGGCCATGCTCGACCGCTTTAACAAGTTGCTGTCGACAATGAAGTTGGACGTGGCCACAAAGCCTCGCGGCGGCTTGCCTCCCGAAAAAATTTGGGTTGTTCATGATGCCAACGCGCTTGCGTCACACGAATTGGATTTGTTGACACGCTTGATTCTTCAGTTTCCTGGTGCAGGCATTGGCACCGTATTGATGTTCACGGACGAGTCCACCAAAGCAGAAAACCTGGTCAGGCAAAACAAGCAATTTATTTCTTGGACCTTGGAGATGCCAACGGCAGAGCAAAAACTCAATGCCATCCAGCAAGCCAGAAAAATAGGCGAAGAAGACACGGCTGTACAGTTTTTCAATCGCTTGTCCAAAACCGTGCCCAAAAAACCAGCCTTCGTGAGTGCTGCAGCGGCAGCCAACGAGGCACCCAAAAAATCAAGCCCACCAAAGGCAAAACAAGCGAAAAAAGGCAAATCGGGCGCAGCGCTTTTGTGGTCCATGATTGTTGCTTCGTTGTTGGTGTTGTCGATGGGCGTTGCAGCATGGCTACATCCCGAGATAGGTGACAAGGCATGGGCAGAAATTTCGCATTTGTTTGATCAAGGGGCTGCTTCACCAAAAGCTACAAACGATACCGCGTTGTCCAAGGGCGAAGAAAAAATAGAACCTGCATCAAGCAATGTGAAGCTTGACGAGGCCAACAATCCCATGCCCACGCCTGGCATACCTGACAGCAAAACGCCTGTTGCTGGCGGTGCTGATGCGGCTGCGCTGATGGAGGCCAAGCCTGAAAATAAACCAGAGCCCAAACCCGAACCCAAACCAGAACCAAAGGTAGAAGCAAAGCCAGAAAAAGTAATCACTGAATTGCCAGAAATTGCGGTTCAAGGTCGACTTTGGCTCAGAGGATTTCCAGAAGACAGCTTTGGCTTGGTGCATGGCACCTACGACAGCGTCAAGCAAGCGCAGGCGTCAATGAAGGGCAAGGCTTGGTTGGCCAATGCACGCATCGTTCCGGTGTTTGCTGCAGGCAAAGAGGAGTCTAAATTCTCTGTGGTAACTGGCCCATTCAAAACCAGAGATCGGGCCAAAAACACCATCACACGTTTGGAGCTCTCTTCCGATGTGACGATTCAATCTGCAGTCAATTTGAACGCTCAATCCAAATCACCTAGCGCCCCCTGAGTTGCTGCTTCGGTGGTTTTGGAAATTGCCTTATTTGATGCTGTGGTGTCCGTAGGGGCAATAGCCTGGTTTGGGGCCGACCTGCGGATGCGTTCTGCACGTGTTGGGCCGGTTGGCATACACCGTGCAATGCCTGCCTTTGGCATCTAAAAACTGGCAGTCGCCACTGCTGCGTCTGGCCAGCGTAAAAATGCTGTTCTTAAAGTTGAAGTGGTCAATGAGGCCGGCCTTGCTAAGTCGCTTGGCAATTTGTTTGGGCTCTTCGTGTTCAGCCTCAAAGGGGTCGACCAAATTCAAACGAATGAGATCGGCCATCTTGACCTCGACAGGCATGGTGCAGCAGTTGGCAGCACAGGTGTCGCACATGCCGGCCTTGTAGCGGGTCCAACTCTCGATGCGATCGACGTCGACGATGCTAATGGGTGAACGCATGCGCTCTCAAACAAGTTGCCTTGTTTGAACAAAGTGAAAAACTCTTAAACATGCTTTGATGTTAAAGGAATTTGTGTGTGCTTCTCTAAAAACGTCAACATCGCCGAGTTGAACACGGCTTCTTGCTCAATGCTTGCAATGTGAGCGGCATTGGGAATCATCAAAAACTCAGATTGCGCCATGTTGGCGTGCATCTGGCGCGACATCTCTGGCGGTGTGCCATGATCGTGTTCGCCCACCATGATCAAAGCAGGGCACTTGATTTCATGCAAGCGGTCTAACAAATCAATTTTAGAAATGGCATCGCAACTGCCGCAGAAGCCATTCACAGGTGTGTCCAAAATGCCTTTGCCAATGCGTGCCATCACGTCAGGATGAGTGGCACGATAGTCTGCGGTAAACCAACGTGCCAGAGTGCTTTCAACCAAGCCTTGCATGCCTTGTGTTTGCGCAATTTGTATGCGCGCGCCCCACATCGCCGCAGCCTCGGGTGGTCGTCGGCTGGTGGAGTCGGCCAAGATCAGGCTTTCAAAACAGGATGGGTGAGCCAGCGCATAGGTTTGGCCAATCATGCCGCCCATAGAAATGCCCAGCCAATGCGTGCGCTCTATGCCCAGATGCAAAAACAAGCCTTGCACGTCGGCAGCCATTTGGTCTAGCGTGTAAGGACCGGGCGGCGCACTGGTCTGGCCGTGGCCACGGCTGTCAAAACGCAACACCCGAAAATGCGTTTTCAGGACTTCAACTTGTGCATCCCAAGCCGATAAATTGCAGGCCAACGAATGTGACAGAGTTATCCAAGGGCCTTGTGTGCCATCGACGGTGTAGTGCAAGTCGATGCCATTGACGTGAACAAATGACATGGCTTAATCTGCCTTAATGCCAGACGCGGTGGCCAATTTTTTGAAGAGCTGAATTTCATCTTTGATCAATTGATCAAAGGCTTCTGGTGTGCTAGTGACGGCTTCGGTGCCCAGTGAGTTAAAGCGTTGAATCACTTGTGGTTGTTTAAGTGCCACCACCACTTGGCTTTGAATTTTTTGAACAATGTCCCGTGGTGTGTTGGCTGGCGCTAAAAGGCCATACCAAAAAATCCATTTGTAACCAGGCACGCCAGATTCGGACACTGTGGGCAAGTTGGGCAAATCGGGCATCCGCGTGCTGCCAGTCACGGCAATGGCTTTGGCTTTGCCTTCCTTCACCAAATTGATGGCGCTGGCATACGGCGAGATGAACACATGCGTTCTGCCTGCCATGGTGTCGGTTAAGGCCTCAGGAATGCCTTTGAAGGGAATGTGCGCTAAGTCAATGCCAGCTTGCGACTTCAGAAGTTCGGCTGCAAATTGTGCGCCACTGCCAACGCCTGCCGACGCGTAATTGAGCTGACCTGGCTTGCTCTTGGCAAGCGCCAAGAACTCTTTCATGTTGTTCACGTTGAGCTCTGGCGACACAATGACCAACGCAGGCCCTGTGGCTGTAAGGCTAATGCCCGAAAAATCTTTAGAGGCGTCGTAAGACAGCTTGCTGTAGATGGCGGGTGAAATGGCGTGTGCCGATGACACAGACAGCAAGGTGTAACCATCGGGTGCCGAAGCGGCTGCAGCTTGCGCGGCAATGTTGCTGCCCGCCCCCAGCCTGTTTTCAACAACAACGGCTTGCTTCCAGTCTTCTGTGAATTTTGGGGCTAAGACGCGCGCCACAATGTCAGGCACGCCGCCAGGCGAAAATCCAACCAAAATTTTGATGGGCTTTTGCGGATAACTTGAAGCATTGCTTTGCGCATGCGCCCAACCCAATGACGCCATGAGCGCGCCCACCAATCCAATTTTCAGCCATCGCGTGCTGGCGCGAACAAAGAGTGTTTGTTGAAACATAGAGCACCCAGTCTTAAAAATTCCATCCTAAGTCAAGCGGGGCGCTCGTTCATTGGTAGAAGCACTATCTGTGAGGCAAGCTCTTGCTGACTCAAGTGGCGCCAGAAAAGAGAAAACCCTAGCAACATTTCTATTGCTAGGGTTTAAATTGGTGG
>CAZJAL010000046.1:2193-18180 GCA_964544175.1 uncultured Limnohabitans sp. | reverse complement strand
AAAGTGAAGGCGGCCCGCGCGAAGGAAGCGGCGGAGCAGTGACAGACGCAATGTGCGCCGCTGCAACAGGTTGCAGGGCATGCGCCAGAGGTGAGGGTTTTTCGAAATGAACGGTCGAAGGTGAAAGGGGTGCCGTCACAGAGGCACACAGTGGACAGTCCATGTTGGCAGAAACTTTGAGCGCATCGCCATCACCACTTGTGTCCACCATCTTCATGACGCCACCCGTCGAGCAAACCATTTGTAGGTTGCCCGGTTGGATGACGGTGGAAGCAATGGCAGAACCCAGAAACAGCGCAAACCACACCAACACCAGTTTGGCGATGAATTTGGAGCTGCGAAGGGTTTGCATAGCCCAATTATGACAAATGTGAATTGACCTGTGGTTTGTGCCGAAATGGTTTGATCAATGCCACCTTGGTGTCGGTTGGTACAAAGGTCGGCTCCATTTGAAAACCGTCACTCGTGACCACTTCGTTGAAATAAATGCGTTGCTTCATGCTGGGCCTCCCACAATGCCACTGGCTTTGAGTTTTTCAATTTGCGCGGCGCTCAGGCCTATCTCTTTCAAAATCGCGTCAGTGTCTTGCCCCAAAGCAGGCGCGTTGCTGCGGTGCTGACCCGGCGTGACGGAGAGCTTGGGCACCACACCTGGAATGGTGAGTTGGCTGCCATCGTCCAATTGAATGGTTTGCAACATTTCGCGCGCTGCATAGTGCGGGTCGGCTGCAATGTCGGCCACGGTGTAAATGCGGCCTGCGGGCACCGAGGCACCGTCGAGGGCATGCAACACTTCATCTACCGAATGTTTGGCGGTCCATTCACCCACCGCTTGATCGAGCTCTTGCACGCGGGCAACGCGTCCTGCGTTGTCTTGCAAAGACACATCGTTGGCCAAGTCTTCACGACCGATCAACACCATCAAGCGTTTGAAAATGCTGTCACCATTGCCAGCAATCAACGCATACGCACCGTCTTTGCACTGATACGCATTGGTGGGTGCAATGCCCGGCAAGGCACTGCCTGCGGGCCCACGCACGGCACCAAAGGCGCTGTATTCGGGCAACAAACTTTCCATGCAATTGAACACCGCTTCATACAAAGCCACATCAATCACTTGACCGCGACCGGTGGCATGTCGGTGTTGCAACGCGAGCAAAATGCCAATCACGCCATGCAAGGCGGACAAGGTGTCACCAATGCTCACGCCCACACGCACCGGCACGCGCCCGGGTTCAGCGGTGAGATGACGCAAGCCGCCCATGGCCTCACCAATCACACCAAAACCGGGGCGGTTGCGGTAGGGCCCTGTTTGACCATAACCACTGATGCGCAACACAATCAACTTGGGGTTGCGCGCAATCAAATCGTCGGGGGACAAGCCCCACGCTTCTAATGCGCCGGGGCGAAAGTTTTCAATCAACACATCAGCGTCTTGCGCGAGTTGACGCACCAACTCTTGTCCTTCGGGGGTGCGCAGGTCGAGCGCGATCGAGCGTTTGTTGCGCGATTGCACTTGCCACCAAATGGATGTGCCG
Source organism: uncultured Limnohabitans sp. (assembly GCA_964544175.1). Classification (GTDB taxonomy): domain Bacteria; phylum Pseudomonadota; class Gammaproteobacteria; order Burkholderiales; family Burkholderiaceae_C; genus Limnohabitans_A. The sequence continues at coordinate 16,642 of CAZJAL010000046.1, read as the reverse complement.
TCTTTGAGCATGCGCCATTTGCGCAGAGGGTCGCCGCTGTTGGGCGGCTCAACCTTGATGACATCGGCACCAAAATCGGCCAAGGTTTTGGCGGCAAAAGGGCCTGCAATCAGTTGGCCCATCTCTAATACTTTCAGCCCTGCGAGTGCTGAAGTTTGCGGTAGGTTTGAGTTTTTAGTTGTATCAGTCATGGTTTCGCAATCCTCAAACAGGCAAGCCTTACTACCTCGCCTTTAAAGCATTCATCGATTTCTAGAACAAACTTTACAAGAGCATAACGGTCGTATTGCGGCTTTCAGCGTTAAGCATTCGCAACACCTGAACCAATCAGGGTCAACCCAACAACTTGCTGGATTCATCTTCCGACTTGGCTCAACACCCAAAACGCTTTTCATGCCCATCATATGAGCTTGCGGTATTGAAGAAATCCGCTTTTATCTGCAATGCGGTCATACAACAACATGGCATCCGTGTTGGATTCATGCGTCAGCCACCACACGCGCGAGGCACCTGATTGCGCGGCAGCAGTGTAGACATGCTCAATCAACGCCCTACCAATTCCTTGACCACGTAGCTCAGGGTTGACAAACAAATCTTGCAGATAAACGTAGTCTCCCGTTGTCCAGCAACTTCGATGCCGAATGTAATGAACCATGCCAACAATCCGACCATCTGCTTCTGCCAACGCACAACGCATGGTCTCTGCAGGATCATGAAAGCGTGACCAAGTCATGGCGGTGACATCGTCCGCAATGTTCGCTTGATAAAAAATCTGATACCCCTTCCAAAGCGGTATCCACTGATCAAAGTCGGCTTCGCGTGCCATTCGAACAATCATCATCCAGTCTCCGTTTGGTGCTACAAAACGAACCTTACTACACAAAACATGGCCTATTTTTATTGAAATCGACATGGCACGCCCAATGGCAGCACTCCCCGTTTGCCAAGTCGTTAAACCCGAACATACCCGTGTCTTTTTCAGAGTCGCTAAACTGAATTCAAGTCACCAATTGAGGCTATTTGCATGGACAAAGAATTCGCGATCAACACAGATGGCCTGCACCAAGCCGTCAACTTGATGACTGGTGATTTCTGCCACTCAGAAATCTTTGCGCTACCTAAGGCGTTACCTCCATCAGGAATGGGCGCCATAGCAGCCATGCAAACACTGGCCCCTAACATTCTTGGAGGTGCGGCGCGTTTGGGTGAGGCCACATCGTTTGCGCATATGGACCCGCCAACCCCATGGATAACTTGGGCAATTTCGCTCTGGAACGCTTCGCTCAATCAAAACCTACTACACCCTGCAACATCTCCCGTTGCGCGTGAGATGGAAGAACGGGTCGTCGCATGGCTCGCACCTTTTTTCGGTATGAATGGCGGACACATCACACCGGGTTCCACGGTCGCTAATTTGACGGCTTTGTGGTCTGCGCGAGAGTGCACTGGGATCACAGAAGTCGTTGCATCTGAGGGCGCGCATCTTTCCATTGCCAAAGCAGCGCATATCTTGGGCCTCACCTATCGAAGCGTACCTGTTGATGCCAATGGCGCAATGGACGCGGCGCATTTGCCTGACAACCTGAGCAAATCCGCCTTGGTCCTCACGGCCGGCGCCACAAGCACTGGCGCCATCGACCCATTGGCGTTGGCCACAAAGGCCGCGTGGACCCATGTAGATGCTGCTTGGGCAGGCCCTCTGCGTTTGAGTCAGCACACGCATTTGCTTGACGGTATTGAATTCGCAGATTCTGTTGCCGTGTCTGCGCATAAATGGTTGTTTCAACCCAAAGAGTCTGCGCTTGTGTTGTTCAAAGATACCGTCAAGGCTCACGCAGCGGTTAGCTTTGGTGGGGCGTACTTGGCAACCCCCAATGTCGGCGTTCTTGGTTCACATGGTGCAGCTGCCACTGTACTGATGGCAACACTTCTTGCTTGGGGGCGTGAAGGCGTTGCCGAGCGTATTGAACACTGCATGGCGCTTGCACAGTGCTTGTGTGATTTTGTAGCGAATGACGAACGCCTTGCGCTTTATGCGCAAGCTCAAACAGGCATCGTGGTCTGGCGACCCAAAGACGACCGTTTGTTTGACCTAATGCTCAATCAGTTGCCTGCTGGGTCCACTTCTACAACCACAATTTCAGGCGGCAAGTGGTTGCGCAATGTCGCAGCCAACCCCAATGCTGACGTTGACCTTCTGATTGAAAGCATTGAAAGGGTGTTGGCTACGGACGCTTAGTTTTCACTTGGTCCAGTTTCGGTGGAAGTGGAGATTCAAACCTGACTTATCCTCAACACTCAGTCGGATTTAGGATCTGATACCAACAATTCGGGACGATCAATACGGTAAAGACGACCTTTCTTATCGATTTGAGTGAGTGCTCCAGACTTCAAAAGTTTCGTAACTTCTCTGCTAACAGTCTCTAAGGTCAAATCCATCATTGCACCCATGTCCTCTCTGGAAAACATGTTGGTCAATAGTGGGTTTGAATCATCGCGCATTTTCAAGACAAATCTAGCAAGTCGCTGCTGGGCACTTCCAAAATTCAAATCAGCCAGCCAATCGTCTGCATCTCGTAAGGTTTTTTGCCATTTGACCATCAATGATTTATGAATTTTTGGACTATTCGTAGCCAAACGTTCAACCACGCTTAGTGGAATTCTGCAAAGGCTTACATCTGTCAAAGCAAATGCATCGGTATCATAGTGTTGCATTGCAAGTGCCTCAAGACCAGCAACATCACCTGTTTTTAGAACCCGAACAATTCGCTCACGACCATCTTGGGATACTCGGACAATCTTGAGCATGCCTTGCCGTATAGTGAAAATACCTAGAGCAGCAGCCCCTTCACTAAAAATCAGCTCCCCTGTCGAAAAACTTAAGTCGTCAATCGGTGCATGGATGAGCTCAAAATCTGATTCTTCCAAATCTGAAAAAAGCACTAAATTTCTGACTTGACAACTCCGGCAATCAGAAGTTCCTTGCCATGCAGTCTCGTTCTTAATTGGGATCACAGAGTAACCTTCCTTGTGATGCTCTCACCAAAATCGAAAAATAGCACATTTTATTTTTTAGCAGAAAATTGGCAAAGACTAGACCTTTAAGACTATCTGCCGATGTGGTTCAGGAATTTACCTCTCATTATTGTGAAATGAATCTTCTCGCGATATCAACGCAAATACTTATCTGCTACCAGTTGTGGGTCTGCATTGAGCTGTCATTTGTTGGGAATCACCATTGGCCAACCCTTAGAGGCCCATTGGCTCATGCCACCATCGACATAACGAATATTTTGATAGCCCTGTTGTTTCAGCGACTGCAAGGTTGCTTTAGAGCGGTTTTGGGTATTACAAATGAGTAGCACCGGTAGGTCGGGATTCTTGGGCAGCAAATTTTGCTTTTGTGGCAACTCGCTCATGGGGAGGAGTACAGCGCCCTGAGCCACGCCAGTTTGGTGCTCACGTGTTTCTCGAATATCTACCAGCATCACCTTCCCTGACTCATGGTCGGCACGGGCTTGCTCCAGGGTCACATGATCAGCGGCGTTGGATGCAATACACCCAGCCAATGTTGTGATGATGGTAATTGCACCCAATAAAATTCTGTGCTGTATTGCAAATTTTGAAACAGTCATTTTACTTCCTGCCAGTTAGGGAACAACATAACAAGTCTGGTTAGCTAGCCACATATCCTCTGGCGTGATGCAATGTTGGTAATATTTTTCTCGCTTGAAGTCAGACAAGAAGTACGATCGGTACACCAGTTGGTTTTTCAACACCAAGCTCACATTGCGCGCAAGTTTGCAGCGATGATTGATAGCACACTCTTTGAGTTCTTGTGCATCTTGGTAAAAGTGAACGCTAAAGCGCCCTTCTTTGGGTCCTAAATCTTTGTCAACGATCAACAAACACACAGGGGCATGCAAAGACTGCAGTTTGTCTTTATCTGCTAAATAATTCAATTCGGCCACTAAGACTTTTTGAAACCATGGTGCCACTGAACCATCGCAGTCATATAAGTCCCTCTTCTTGTGTTCGAACGCAGGAACTGCCATAGGTTCAAGTTCGCCAGTTAGCAAAAGCATAGGCTCCGTACCCGTTCGCGTTATACCGCCTAAGGCCACATGAACTGGTTTGGCATCTTGGCAAGCACTCAGCATAACCCACACCATCAGCACTGCAAATGAAAAAAACTTATTCAACATAAATTACCCCGATTGCCAGCCTTATGAAATTTGTCAAACCCTTTGGTCTTAAGCAACAACTTGGCCATATCACTGCGCGAGCCGCTGGCACAACACAAGACAATATCGCTGTCCTTTGGCAACTCCCCCATACGTGCGCTCAATTCGGGTAGCGGAATATTGATGCTACCCGGCGCACTGCCAGAAGTGCCCTCGGCTACAGATCGCACATCTATAAATAGCGCGCCGTTTTTGCGCAATTCAGGAATCATGCGCACAACTTGCTTTGTAGCCCACCATTTGTAGCTGAACCATAAAACCAAGCACACCAAGGGCCAATATTGTTCAATGGACCCCATACAACACATTCAATTTGAATAACATATTAGTCTACATCTAAATAAGCATATACTTATATTTTGGTTTTAAAAAACTCAGGGGTCAGTTGCCCGATCAGTCGCAACGACTCACCCAAATGAGGGACATACCAGCTCACAGCGTCAAAGTCTTTGGTGCGGCAGACATTCTCCCAGTGATCAGCAGTCTGCATAAAGTGCTCCAGTTAAATGAAGGTTAGTCGATAATATCAGCCACCACTTATTAAATAGATGATATGAAAAAACAGATCTACTTCACCTTGGCCCTGGTTTTTGCGCTGACGCCCTGCATGGCAAACGACAAAGCTAAGCTGATGGATGAACTTTCAGGCTATCTTGAATTTGTGGACTACGGGGGCGGGACCATCTTTGCCGAGCAGATTCCCAAAAGCGAGTATGCCAAGATGCTGGTGATTGACGCACGCGATGCCTCTCAATTCGCCAAAGAGCACATTCCCGGTGCAGTCAACATCGAGTGGCGTCAGATCTTGGCCAAGAGTGGTGACATCCCTAAAAATAAGCCCGTTCTGATTTATTGCAACACGGGCACTCTGTCAGCGCAAGCAGGCTTTGTGCTGCGAGTGTCTGGCTGGGAAAACGTTCGCATCTTGCAAGGTGGCTTTGCCGAATGGAATTCAAAAGGCGGGCTTGACGCCAACGCCAAAGCCGCTGGCGCGGCACCAAAGCACTAATACAAGCACCTAGGGGTTAACGAATCCATGCTGCGGCCTTCTTGCTTATTACATCGCAGCTGAAGCAGTGCCAGTGCAATGGCAATCAATGAGCGACGCAATCAAGCCGCCATAGGCATAACCGGGGACTGAAGTGTGATACGGCTCGGGCTTGATTTGGTCCCCGTGCTCGTTGAGGTTGCCGCAACCGTAGCAATATGCTGCGTTGTCGGGGTAGTGGTCTTGAAATGCGTCCATGGGTATCTTGAATTATTTAAGGGATTGTGTAACGGGTGATGTTAGGCATCCACATGTCTTCAGGTGTGATGCAGTGTTGGTAGTATTTTTCGCGCTTGAAATCTGATAAGAAATATGAACGGTAGACCAACTGGTTTTTCAAAACCAAGCTCACATTTCGGGCTAACTTGCATCGGTGGTTGATGGCACATTCACGCAGCTCTTGCAAGTCTTCGTAAAAATGCACGCTGAAGCGCCCCTCCTTGGGGCCTAGGTCTCTATCGATGATTAGCAAACATGCGGGAGATTGGATCTGGACCAACTTGTTTTGGTCAGCCAAGTAGTTGAGCTCAGCCACCAAAACTTTTTGAAACCACGGGGCCACCGTGCCTTCGCAGACATAGAGGTCGCGCTTTTTGTTTACATAAGCTGGCTCACCAACTGGTTCGAGTTCATCGTTAAGCATTAGCATAGGCTCTGTTCCCTAACGCATCACACCGTTGAACACAGGTCAACATACATTGCCCCATGTGCCAGCGTTGTGCACTTTGTGAAAGCCTTTGGCTTTTAGCATCAATTTAGCCATACCGCTGCGGGATCCGCTGGCACAAAACACCACCACATCGCTGTCATTAGGCAGTTCGGACAAACGTGAAATCAGCTCATTCAGCGGGATGTTGATACTGCCGGGCGCGTTGCCTGATGCAAATTCGGATGCCGAGCGCACATCAATAAATACCGCTCCGTTTTGGCGCAAATCGGGCAGCATGCGCACCACTTGTTTGGCGGACCACCACTTGTAGCCAAACCAAAAAGCCAAGGCCAATATGGGCCAATAGTGTTCAATGAAACTCATATGAACCTTTCAAAATTTTTCACATTAGGTGGGCTTGAAGCCTACTACACACACCTTATATATTAGCAATAACTTATTTATTACTTCATTGGACTTTAAATGAATCAACATATTGTTTGCCCTCACTGCCACAGTACCAACCGGGTGCCCAAAGACAAACTCGATGGGAGCGCCGAGGTGTCATGCGGAAAATGTCACCATCCCTTATTTGACCAACACCCTCCTGCACTGAGCACCGCAGGTCTGAACGCTCAAATTGCCAAAAGCGATGTGCCGGTGGTGGTGGATTTTTGGGCTCCGTGGTGTGGCCCCTGCCGCATGATGGCCCCTGAGTATGAAAAAGCATGTGCGGAGCTGGAGCCCAAAGCCCGACTGGTGAAGGTGGACACCGAAGCCAACCCAGACGCGGGCGTGCAGCACAACATCCGCAGCATCCCAACGCTGGCCATTTTCAAAGGTGGACGCGAGGTGGCGCGTTTGTCTGGTGCGCGATCAGCAGCTGATTTAGTGCAGTGGGTCAACGCTCAACTGTAGTACCTAAGAACAAAGTCATTTCGCACAGATGTGCAAAGTGACCCGTTGCAATTGCGTCCACATCCAAAGTGTCTACAGGTTTAGGGTAATGCCAATAGGTTGATTTGCATCAAAGTGCAAAGCATTTAAAAGTGCAAAATTTTCGAATTGCAAAAAGGAGAAACACATGAAACTGTTACACGATCTGCTTATGACTGACTACGGCTTAATGAGTTTTGCTGGAATTGTTTTTATGATTGGTATGGGTGTTTTTTTCATTCGTCTTTTTCTAAACAAGATTAAATGAAGATTTTTAACTATTGATTAATACCAAACTTTCTTGAGCAAAACGGGATCCCTAATTTTCTTGACGCCCTTTACCAAATCAATGGCAAGGAGACTAATTTGGTGGCGCTAGGGATTCGAACTCTCCCCAATCAATTCGCCAGCCTAGGCAACATTGACTTGGCCAAAGCACGCGACAAGGCTGAGCTGTTTTCGTAGCCAGCCACTTTGGCTGCCTCCTTGAGTCCCTTGCCCAAATCAACAGCACGCTGTGCCAAGGCCAGCCGGATTGCAGCCAAATACTTTCCTGGCGGTCTGCGCATTGTTTGATGAAACTTGGTCGCAAATGCCGTCCGCGACATACCGGCCTCTTTGGCCAGCAGTTCCAAATCCCACCCAAAAGCTGGACGTTGGTGCATGGCCACCAATGCTTTGGCAATTCGTGGATCGGCCAAACCATTGAAGAGGCCACTCTCTTGGTCACTGGGATGTGCCACGAGGTAACGCAACAAGCCGATGAACAGGATGTCGCCTGCGCGGTTGAGCAATGCCGGTTGTCCGCAACGGGGTGCATCCAATTCAGACTCGATCATGGCGACAGCCAATTGCAACGCGGGCTCATGATCAGCCAGTGAGACTGTTCGCGGTTGTGCGAACTCCTCCAAGAACAAGGTGGCCACAGGTCCAGTCAATTGGACACGCGCCTGCACCAAGCGGCAGGCATCCTTTGCCGTGAATCTGTGAAAGACGAAGGGCTTGCTGGCATGCACTGCGACCAAGGCTGGGGATTCGATCGTTTGTCGCACACCATTGATCTTCAACTCTGCGCGCCCTCGCGTCAAAAAGAACAACTGCAGATCGGTGTCGTTGTCTCCACTGGGTGCGCCATCGACACGGGCGTCAGAAACGAGCCCCAGCGTGACCAAGGGTGCCAAACCCTCCAAAAGCGCAGACAGGCGATCAAGTTTGACATCACTCATATTGTACGAATTGCAAATATTTTTGAATTTTCAATTGCACATAGTACATCACAATGGCATTCATCGTTCCCACTCAACCTCTTTTCACGCATCTCCAAAAGGACACTTCATGAGCACAAACGCACTGACACCCCGGCAGCCTGTTCCCGCATTGCACGTTCCGCTTGTCACGGGAGGTCACTTTGCGCTGGGAGAAGCACCCGCAGAGCGGTTTGACCTACTCGTTTTTTACCGAGGCCTGCATTGCCCCATTTGTGCCAAGTACCTGATGGAGCTCGAGGCCTTGACGCCCGAGTTCCACCAGCGTGGCGTTCAGGTTGTGGCGCTCAGCAGTGACAACGCCGAGCGTGCGCAAGCCATGTCGGAGAAAATCAAGGCGACCCACCTACAAATTGGCTATGGTCTGAGCTTGGCCAGTGCCCGCGAGTGGGGTCTTTACATCAGCGCATCCAGGGGCAAGACATCGATTGGCATTGAAGAACCCGCACTGTTTAGCGAGCCGGGTGTTTTCATCGTGAGACCCGATGGGACTCTTTACTACGGCGCCACACAAACCATGCCGTTTGCTCGTCCGCAGTTTCAGGACCTGCTGGGTGCGATTGACTTTGCCATTGCAAAAGACTACCCCGCGCGCGGCGAATACACAGGCTCAGTCTGAATCTAGTGCCCGCCATGTTTCAAAAAATCATTGAAATCACACTGCCCATTTTTTTGATTGCGTGGTTGGGCTTTGCCTACAGCCGTCGGTTCAAGCCAGACCTGGGAGGCGCCAACAAACTGATCGTTGATCTTGCATTGCCTATTCTGATCTTCAGTTCTCTTGCGTCGAAAAGTTTTGATCCACAGTCCGCCATCACATTCACTTTCGCTTCGATGGCGTTGATTGTCTTGAGTGGATTACTGGCCTGGCCTGTGGCTCGATTCTCGGGGGCTTCTGTGAAGGCATTTTTACCCTGTGTCATGTTCACAAACGTTGGGCCGATTGGCATTCCACTCATCGCATTGGCCTATGGACCTGAAAGCTTGCCGCTTTCAATTGTGCTGTTGGTCATATCGAATATTTTGCATTTCACACTGGGGGCGATTGTCATGAGCGGCCGCGTGGACTGGCGCTTGGTCTACGCCAATCCACTGATATGGGCCACGCTGCTGGGCTTGTGGGTCTCGCACATGCAATGGGAGATTCCTTCTCCCTTGCAAACTGCATTGACCATGGTTGGCAATGTATTGGTTCCGATGATGTTGCTGTCGCTGGGTTCTAGACTGGCAAGCAGCCAATTACATGATGCGAGAGTGGGTGTGAACGCGTCGATTTTGACATTGGTCATCCGGCTAGTGTCAGTTTTGCTGCTCTTGCAACTGTTGACACTCCATCCGATTGAGCGCGGGGCGATGATTTTATTTGCTTGCTTACCCCCCGCAGTGTTTAACTTTTTATTGGCCGACAAGTTCCATGTTAAGCCAGAAAAAGTGGCCTCCACAGTGGTGATGGGACATATATTCAGCATGGTCTTTTTGCCATTGGGCATCTGGCTTGCTTTTCTAAAATAGGTCTCTATGAACAAAAAAACATTAGCTCTTGTCTGTCTGCTCTTCGTAAGCAGTGTCCACGCACAAATACTGGAGGCGATCACAGGACATGCCAACGACATCAAAGCACGTTTTTCAAAGAACGCATTCATCAATGGTGTGACACTGAAACAAGGCGACATTGATACCACGGCCAAAGGGCAAGATTTCGTTCACAACTCATCTGGGACATGGTTGCTCATTCGCGCTGGCAACGATCTTTACTTGCAATCTGCAGCCAATTTCAAATCCAGCCCAGGGCCCGATTACCATGTCTACATCAGCACATCGGCCGCCATCAAAGACAACCCCGAATTCGATGCCAAGCAAGTTGAAGTCAGTAGGCTTTTAAAGCCCAACGGCGCTGCGTATTACAAACTCACGACAACCAATGCTGAAGATGTCAAGAGCGTTTTGATTTGGTGCAAACAATTCAAAGAGTACATTGGGTCTGCAGACCTGATTGAATTGAAGTAGGTAAGAATGCTGTCGCCCCTTACTCATTGGGGTTAGAACTAGATAATGAGCATTTCAGCGCGAGGCAACCACCACACCTGAACCGATCAGGGTCAGCCCCGTGGCTTGCTGGATTCTTCGTCCAAGTTGGCTCGACACCAAAAACTTGCGCCCGCGGACGGTCAAGACGATGTAGACGCCGTACACCAGCAGTGAAACCGCAGTCACGATACCCATCATTAATGCAAAGTCCAAAATGGATGCAGTGCGTATGTCTAGGAACGAGGGCAGCAAGGCACCGTAAAAGAGGATGGGCTTGGGGTTGCCCAAGGTTACGAGCAGGCCGAGACCAAAGTCTTTGTAAAGCGGAGCCGGTACATCTGCCTTAACAGAGAAGGCAGAGGCAGGGGCTCGCAGTGTCCGAATGCCTAGGTAGATCAAGTAGCAGCTGCCACAATATTTGACGACTTCGAACAGTGGACCCAGTGCAGTGGCCACCGCCGAGAGCCCTAAGATGGCCGTCACCATGAACACCGCATCTCCCAGTACCAGACCTGCGGTCACCGCGAAACCTGCAGAGATTCCGGTGCTCAGCGATCTAGACAGAATCGCGGCCAGACCTGGTCCGGGCGAGCAAGCCAGTAAGAAAAAAGCTGCCGTGAAAGCGAGTGTTGATTCGAGGCTCATGTTTCCGCAAGATCAATCACTTGCAAACAGGCGTTTGAAGGATTGAAATATTGAAGGCAGTCACTGGCGGAGCGAGAGGGATTCGAACCCTCGGTAGGGAAATGACCCTACGCCTGATTTCGAGTCAGGTACATTCAACCACTCTGCCATCGCTCCAGCTGGGTATCAAAAGATTCTATCAGGGGCGTCTCGCACCCGCGCCGCCGATGGGCTGCACCACCACACCGCCCGATGAGGCAGCACCCGCGCTGCTGGTCGGACTGATCGTGATAACCGCCACCACTTGGCTGAGCAAACCACCTTCATCGATCTCAATGGTGGCAGATCGGTCGGCGCGCGTGAACACCAACAAACTGCGCTTGCCGCGCGTCGCTGCCACAAGTGTCCAGCCTTGTTTCACAAATTGGTCTGCGAAAAAGTTGTAAACGCTCGAGCTGTCAGATGGAATGTCAACACTCGCACGCCCCATCCAGTTGTCACCCACGCCAAAGATGAGCGATTCAGCGGCTCTGATTTTGCTCCCCACAGGCAAGGGGGTGCGCCCAAGCTGGTCAACCGCAACACGCGTGTTGTCACCTGTCTCTAAAGACGTAGAAGGCGTGGTTGCACAACCCGCCACAAGAGCACCCAACAAAATCAGCAAATATTTCATGCGCGCAACTCCGTTAAACCACCGATGTATGGTTGCAACACATTGGGTACCTGAATGCTACCGTCTGCTTGCTGATAATTTTCGAGTACAGCTACCAAAGTGCGGCCCACTGCGAGGCCCGAACCATTCAAGGTGTGCACCCATTCGTTTTTGCCTTGTGCGTTTTTAAAACGCGCTTGCAAACGGCGCGACTGAAACGCTTCGCAGTTAGACACCGAGCTGATTTCGCGATAAGTGTTTTGCGCGGGCAACCACACTTCGAGGTCGTGCGTTTTGGTGGCACCAAAACCCATGTCGCCGGTGCACAACAACATCACGCGATAAGGCAGACCGAGTTTTTGCAAAATGGCTTCGGCATGGCGTGTCATGTCTTCTAACGCTTCGTAGCTTTTGTCGGGGTGCACGATTTGCACCATCTCGACTTTGTCAAACTGGTGTTGACGGATCAAACCACGTGTATCGCGCCCTGCACTGCCTGCCTCTGAACGAAAGCACGGTGTGTGCGCGGTGAGTTTGATGGGCAACTCAGTTTCAGCCACGATGGTGTCGCGCACAAAGTTGGTCAAAGGCACTTCGCTGGTGGGTATCAAATAGAGCGCGGTGTTCTCACCACTGGCTTCACCTTCTTGTCCGCCTTTTTTTGCGGCAAACAAGTCTTCTTCAAACTTGGGCAATTGGCCGGTGCCACGCAAACTTTCAGCGTTGACCACATAAGGTGTATAGCACTCGGTGTAACCGTGTTCTTGAGTTTGCACATCCAACATGAACTGCGCCAACGCACGGTGCAAACGCGCCACTTGACCTTTCATGACGGTGAAGCGCGAGCCCGACAATTTCACGCCAGTTTCAAAGTCAAGGCCCAAAGGTTCACCCAAGTCCACATGATCGCGCGGGGTGAACGCCAAGGGCGCAGGGTCTTTGCCTGTGGGGCTCCAACGGCGCAATTCTTTGTTGCCATGTTCATCGCTGCCGACGGGCACGCTTTCGTGTGGCAAGTTGGGCACGGCGAGCAACAAGGTTTGCAATTCAGCTTGCAATGCATCTAAACGCACGGCCGAGGTGTCAAGTTCGGTTTTGATGTCCGCCACTTGCGCCATGACTGCGTCAGCACTTTCGCCTTTGGCTTTGAGTTGCCCAATTTGTTTGGACAAGGTGTTGCGGCTAGCCTGCAACTCTTCGGTGCGGGTTTGCAATGTTTTACGCTCGTTCTCTAACGCTTGGTAAGCGTTGACATTGAGAAAAGCTTGTGGGTTTTTACGGGTTTCGAGCCGAGCGATGACGGAGTTGAGATCGCGGCGAAGCAAAGTGATGTCTAGCATGCCCCCATTGTAAGAGGGCAGCCAGCGCTACTTCAGACCTTTGGGCAGTGGGAATTTGATGGTTTCTTGCACGCCCTCGAGGGTGCGCACCGACACCGCACCCAAGGCGCGTATGCGGTCAATCACTTGCTGCACCAACACATCGGGGGCTGAAGCGCCTGCAGTCAGGCCCACACGGGTTTTGCCTTCAAACCATTCGGGCCGCAACTCTTGCGCGTTGTCCACCATATAGCTTTCAGCGCCGTAGCGTTGCGCCACATCGCGCAAGCGGTTGCTGTTGGAGCTGGTGGGGCTGCCCACCACGATCACCAAATCGACTTGCGGGCTGAGCACCTTCACCGCGTCTTGTCGGTTTTGTGTGGCGTAGCAAATGTCTTGTTGCTTGGGTTTGCGAATGTTGGGAAAACGCGCAATCACGGCATCGGTGATGTGTGCCGCATCGTCCACGCTCAATGTGGTTTGTGTGACCACGGCCAAGCGTTCGGTTTGCTTTGGCGTCACGCGCTGCACATCTTCTATATCTTCCACCAAATAAATGCCTTCAAGCAATTGGCCCATGGTGCCTTCGACTTCAGGGTGCCCCTTGTGCCCAATCATGATGAACTCATAACCTTCTTTGTGCAGCTTGGCCACTTCCACATGCACTTTGGTAACCAAAGGACAGGTGGCGTCAAACACGCGAAAGCCACGACGCTCAGCTTCTTGCTCGACAGATTTAGGCACACCGTGGGCACTGAACACCAAGGTGGCACCGGCAGGCACATCGTTCAAGTCTTCGATGAAGATGGCGCCGCGTTGTTTGAGGTCTTCCACGACATACGTGTTGTGCACAATTTCGTGACGCACATACACCGGCGCACCAAACTTTTGCAAGGCGTGCTCCACGATGTCGATGGCACGGTCAACGCCCGCGCAAAAACCTCGCGGTTCGGCCAAGACAATTTCTTCAAGCGTGGGTTGTGTCATAGCGATTCACAAAATGCCAATGATCTGCACTTCGAAAGTGACAGGTTGATTGGCCAAGGGGTGGTTGAAGTCAAACAACACAGCATCGTCTGACACCTGTTGCACAGCACCCGCGAACGAGCCTTGACCATTGGGCGCAGGGAACTGCACCACATCGCCAGGGGTGTATTGCTCGTCGGGGTCGCCAAATTCTTGGAGCATAGTTTTGCTCACCCATTGCTGCATGTCGGGGTTGCGTTCGCCAAAGGCTTCGCCAGCGGGCACTTCAAAGGTGGTGCGTGTGCCTTCGCTCAAACCCAGCAAACGCTGCTCCAACGCGGGTGAGAGCTCACCCGAGCCCAACGACAAGGTGGCAGGCTTGTCGTTGAAGGTGTTGATGACATCGCCCTGAGGTCCCGAAAGCCGATAGTGCAGCGTTAAAAAAGAACCGGCGACGATGGTAGGGTTAACAGGTTGGGTAGAGGCAGTCATGGCAGGGGTTTTGGCTTGAAGTAGCTATTGTAGAAAGCTCTGGCGCCAGAATTTTCTGCCGATGAAAAGCCCTGCTCTTTTTCACCCATCGCATGCCCCCCCAGAAGACCTTTTACCTTTCAGCAGGAACCCCGCATGACCGAGCCTCTGTCCATTCAACAACTGCCGCCAGACATGCGCCCGCGCGAGAAATTGCTGAAACACGGCCCCTCGGCTTTGAGCGATG
>CAZJAL010000046.1:0-2093 GCA_964544175.1 uncultured Limnohabitans sp. | reverse complement strand
GACATGCGCCCGCGCGAGAAATTGCTGAAACACGGCCCCTCGGCTTTGAGCGATGTGGAGCTGCTGGCTTTGTTCTTGCGCACCGGCATTGCAGGCAAGAGCGTGTTCGCGCTGGCTGCTGAGTTGCTCGAGCGTTTCAAAGGCTTTGCGGGTTTGATACATGCGAGCGCTGCCGAGTTGGCCTTGTGCAAAGGCATGGGCGGTGACGCCAAACGCGCACAGCTGGTGGCAGTGCTTGAAATGGCGCGACGCGCGTTGACTCAAGAGTTGCAAGAAAAAACCATCATGAACTCGCCGCTGGCAGTGAAGCAGTTTTTACAACTTGAATTGGCGCAACTCAAGCACGAGGTGTTTGCGGTGTTGTTTTTAGATGTGCAAAACCGGTTGCTGTCTTTTCAACCGATGTTTCGTGGCTCGCTGGCACAAACCATGGTCTACCCGCGTGAAGTAGCCAAGTTGGCATTGGCGCTGGGAGCTGACGGGGTGGTGTTGGCGCATAACCACCCCAGTGGTTCAACTAAGCCGTCACATTCCGACATGATGCTCACCCGAACCATGCAAGAATCGTTGGCCTTGATTGATGTGACGGTGCGCGATCACATCATCGTGGCACAAGGAAAATATTTGTCGATGGCAGAAGAAGGGTTGATGTGAAAGCCAAATCGTTGCAAGACTTGAGCGCCATTCGCAAAACCATGGCTGACAAAGCCAAGGCCGCTGCCGAAGCCGAAGCTGCGCGCCTAGAAGCCGAGCGCCGCGCAGAAGCTGAGCGCAACTTATTCACGCGCGCAGTGGGGCAAGTGCAACCCATTGCCGCCAAACCGCGTGTGCAAGTGAATATTCCTGCGCCAGTACCACGCCGTTTGCAACAAGACATTGACGATGCCGCTGCTTTGCAAGAAAGCATGAGCGATGAGTTCGATGTCAGCACCTTGCTAGATGTGGACGACCAAATGAGTTTTCGTCGCCCCGGCATTGGCACCGATGTGACGCGCAAATTGCGCAAAGGCGAATGGAGCATTCAAGGGCAAATCGATTTGCACGGTTTGCGCAGCGACGAAGCCCGCAACGCGGTGGGGCAATTCATACGCGACGCCAAACGCATGGGCTGGCGATGCGTGCGCGTGGTGCATGGCAAAGGTTTGGGCTCGCCCGGCAAAGAACCGGTGCTGAAATCAAAAGTGCAACGCTGGTTGGTGCAAAAAAACGAGGTGCTGGCGTTTGTGCAAGCCAAACCTTCGGATGGTGGCGCAGGGGCGTTGGTGGTTTTGTTGGGGCCGGCGAATGGGTGAATATTGAGGGCGCTGCGTTACTGAACACATCAAGCGTTTTGAGTTCAGTGTCTGGATGCCACCAGCTTGACCTCTAAGCGGCAACCCAAGGCTTTTGCATAACGCGATAAGGTTGCCAACGAAGGGGAATGCTTGCCACGCCCTGACTCTAAGCGCGCCACAGCAGACTGTGTGGTGCCAATTTTTTCAGCCACTTGCGCCTGCGTCAGTCCACGCTTGGCGCGCGCTTTCAAAAATTGGTCCAACAAATTGAATTCATCTTTCAGTTGATCAAACTCAAACTTCACTTTGCTTTTTGCCAGTGCCTGTGTTCGCAATTGTTTATGGGTCAACATGTGTCCACTCCTTTTGCCGCTTTCTCGCCAGTGCTAAATCTTTTATCGGTGTTTGATTGGTTTTTTTGACAAACTGATGCAACATCACAATCGTTTGCCCCATGCGCAAACAGTAAAAAACTCTGCCAATTCCTTCTCTAGATTTCAAACGCAACTCAAACAGCCCCGATTGCATGGCGCGTGTGTGTGGCATTCCCAAATCGGGGCCATAAATAACCATCCGATCTGTCAGATGCAGATACCTAGCGAGCAACCCCTCAGGAAGCGACAACACTTCACGCTGTAGTTTTTCGTTGTGATATTTGATTTTCCAAGCCATACGCAAAAATAGCGTATTTGCGATATTCTAAGCTGAGTCAAACTCACAAACAATACCCTTAAACCCCTTTATTTCGCATCCAATCCGCCGTCTGAAAAAAACTGTTTTTCAAACGCTCGCGCAACTCGGCAGGTACTTGGGTTTCGG
>CAZJAL010000045.1:0-18525 GCA_964544175.1 uncultured Limnohabitans sp. | reverse complement strand
CAACGGCGCGATCTTCACGGCTCAAGGCAAGGCTTTGAATGCTGTGGCTTCACGCAATGTCAAAGTCTTGGTCGTCGGCAACCCTGCCAACACCAACGCCTACATCGCCATGAAGAGTGCTCCCGATCTCAAGCCAGGCAACTTCACTGCCATGCTGCGTTTGGACCACAACCGTGCAGCGTCACAAATTGCTGCCAAAACTGGCAAAGCCGTGGCCGACATTCAGAAGTTGTGCGTTTGGGGCAACCACTCTCCCACCATGTACGCCGACTACCGTTTCGCCACCATCAATGGCGAATCTGTCAAGACCATGATCAACGACCAAGAGTGGAACGCCAACGTGTTCTTGCCAACAGTGGGCAAGCGCGGTGCTGCCATCATTGAAGCGCGTGGTTTGTCCTCTGCCGCTTCTGCCGCCAATGCCGCCATCGATCACATGCGCGATTGGGCCTTAGGCACCAATGGTCAGTGGGTCACTATGGGCATTCCTTCACAAGGCTGGTACGGTATTCCTAAAGACGTCATGTTCGGTTTCCCCGTCACATGCGAAAACGGCGAATACAAAGTGGTGGAAGGTTTGGAAATCGATGCCTTCAGCCAAGCTTGCATCGACAAGACTTTGAAAGAGTTGACAGACGAGCAAGCCGGCGTGGCTCACTTGGTCTAATCAACAGACACTTTCGTGAAGCATCCGCGCGACATTCTGTTGGGCTCACAAGCGGCAAGCATGGTCTTGCCCGTTTGTGACCATTACAGCGGTGTTGAAGTGCGGATGCGCAAAAGCTTGCAGCTGCAAGCTGAGATGACGCAAGAGTTTGGTGCTTGCGTTTTCGATGTCACCTTGGATTGTGAAGATGGCGCCCCTGTTGGCGGTGAAATTGAACATGCCCATTTGGTCAAAGAAATAGCCTTGAATGCTGCGTCCAACGCACGCGTTGCAGTGCGAGTTCATCCAGTCGATCACCCCTCATTTTTAAGCGATGTCAACCTCATAGCGGGTCCAGCACATGGCAAATTGAGACATGTGATGATTCCCAAGGTGGAGTCTGTGGCAGATGTTGAAGCGGCTGCCAATGCATTGAATCAGGCCGGCGCCTTGAATCTTCCAATGCATGTCCTGATTGAATCCCCTGCAGCCGTTCACCGTGCGTTTGAAATTGCAGCGCACCCTCGTGTGCAATCCCTGAGTTTTGGATTGATGGATTTTGTATCGGCCCACGGCGGCGCCATTCCGTCCAGCGGCATGGGCGTGCAAGGTCAATTTACGCACCCCTTGGTGCTTCGTGCCAAATTAGAAATTGCCAGCGCTTGCCATGCGCATGGCAAAGTGCCATCGCATTGCGTGGTAACAGAATTCAATGATTTAGAGGCCATCAAGCTGGCCGCAACCAAAGCCTCTCGCGAACTGGGTTACACCCGCATGTGGAGTATTCATCCCAGCCAAATAAGACCTGTGGTGGAAGCGCTCGCGCCCAGCGAGAATGAAATTGAAGATGCGGCTAAATTAATTGAGGCTGCCAGCATGGCAGATTGGGCACCTGTGAGTCATGGCGGCCAATTGCATGACCGCGCCAGCTACCGATTTTTTTGGCAAGTCTTAGAACGTGCCTATCAAACTGGAAGACAATTGCCAGAATCAGTTCAAGCCTATTTTGGAGTGACCGCATGCGCCGCATAAATTCCATGGTTCTGATCGTCGTTAGCTCTCTTTTGAGTGCCAGCATGGCGCTTGCACAAAGTGCTGGCCACGCTAGTGCCGCAGGCAAGTCAGACGCTAAAAGCAAACCTGCTGCGCAAAACAAGGCAAGCAAGCCTGCCAAAAAAAATGAACCCGTCAAACGCGCTGTTGCGGCGCCACCTGAGACGCCTTTGGCCCCTCAAGAATTGAGCATTGCAGAGCGTGTTCATGTCGGGCATTTGCCATGTGAGCTTGGCGCCTCGGTTCAAATGACTGCAGACACCAATACGCCGGGCTACTTTAATTTGCAAGGCAAGGGCTACAAATACCGCATGAAACCTGTGACCACGTCTACGGGTGCCATCCGTTTAGAGGATGAAAAAGCAGGTGCTGTTTGGTTGCAACTTGCCAACAAGTCCATGCTGATGGATCAGAAGAATGGTCGTCGATTGGCCGATGAATGTGCTCACCCGGATCAGGTGGCGGTTGCCAACGACATGAAACTCAACCCCCCACCAGCCTTGATAGATGTGAGCAACGACGCGACATCTGTGCAACGCTGACAGTTGTTGTTTCAAAATTTTGTTTGTGTAAATTTATTTAGTTAGACAGGAGAAAATAATGTTGAAAGCTTATCGCGAACACGTTGCAGAACGCGCTGCATTGGGAATTCCACCGCTGCCTTTGGATGCAAAACAAACTGCAGAATTGATCGAATTGATCAAGTCGCCACCACAAGGTGAAGATGCTTTCTTGTTGGATTTGCTGACACACCGAGTTCCCCCTGGTGTGGACGATGCGGCCAAAGTCAAAGCCTCTTTCCTTTCGGCTGTTGCACATGGCGACATCAAAGTCGCTTTGATCAGCAAAGCCAAGGCAACTGAGTTGTTGGGCACCATGGTGGGCGGCTACAACGTCAAGCCCCTGATTGACTTGCTCGACGACAAAGAAGTTGGCACTGTGGCGGCTGAAGGCCTGAAGAAAACATTGCTGATGTTTGACTTTTTTCATGATGTGGCCGAAAAGTCCAAAGCTGGCAATGCCAATGCCAGCGCCGTGATTAAGAGCTGGGCTGATGCCGAATGGTTCACATCGCGACCTGAAGTGGCTCAAAAAATCACCGTCTCTGTTTTCAAGGTGCCCGGTGAAACCAACACAGACGACTTGTCTCCTGCGCCCGATGCTTGGAGCCGTCCTGACATTCCATTGCACTATTTGGCCATGTTGAAAAATACACGCCCAGATGCAGCTTTCAAGCCTGAGGAAGACGGCAAGCGCGGCCCTATGGCGTTCATTGAAGAGCTGAAGAAAAAAGGTCACTTGGTGGCTTATGTGGGCGACGTTGTCGGTACGGGTTCTTCACGCAAATCAGCTACGAACAGCATCATCTGGGGCTTTGGCGAAGACATTCCTTTTGTGCCTAACAAGCGTTTTGGCGGTGTCACTTTGGGCGGCAAAATTGCGCCTATTTTCTTCAACACACAAGAAGATTCCGGTGCATTGCCCATCGAAGTGGATGTTTCCAAACTGGAAATGGGTGACGTGATTGATGTCTTGCCTTACGAAGGCAAGATCATGAAAAATGGCGCCTTGCTCACCGAGTTTGAAGTCCGTAGCGAGATGCTGTTTGATGAAGTTCGTGCAGGTGGCCGAATCAACTTGATCATTGGCCGCTCTTTGACTGGCAAGGCACGTGAGTTCTTGGGCCTTCCTACTTCCACATTGTTCCGCTTGCCCAAAGTGCCAGCTTCTACCAAGGCTGGTTTTACACTGGCCCAAAAAATGGTGGGTCGCGCTTGTGGTTTGCCAGAAGGCCAAGGTGTTCGCCCCGGCACCTATTGCGAACCCAAAATGACAACTGTGGGTTCACAAGACACCACAGGCACCATGACCCGTGACGAGTTGAAAGACTTGGCCTGCTTGGGCTTCAGCTCTGACATGGTGATGCAATCGTTCTGCCACACAGCAGCATATCCCAAGCCTGTTGACGTCAAAATGCACCATGAGTTGCCAGCATTCATGAGCAATCGCGGTGGTGTTTCTCTGAAACCCGGTGATGGCGTCATTCACAGCTGGTTGAACCGTTTGTTGTTGCCCGATACAGTGGGCACTGGCGGCGATTCACACACGCGTTTCCCCATCGGCATTTCTTTCCCTGCCGGTTCTGGTTTGGTGGCTTTCGGTGCAGCTACTGGCGTGATGCCTTTGGACATGCCTGAGTCCATCTTGGTCCGCTTCAAAGGCAAGATGCAGCCTGGCATCACTTTGCGTGATTTGGTTCACGCCATTCCTTACTACGCCATCAAAGCCGGTTTGTTGACTGTTGCCAAGTCTGGCAAGATCAATGAATTCTCTGGCCGTATTTTGGAAATTGAAGGCTTGCCAGATTTGAAAGTCGAGCAAGCGTTTGAGTTGTCAGATGCTTCTGCCGAGCGCTCTGCTGCCGGTTGTACTGTCAAGCTCAACCCCGAGCCTGTCAAAGAGTACCTGAACTCCAACATCGTTTTGATGAAGAACATGATTGCCCAGGGCTACAACGACAAGCGTGCACTCGAGCGTCGTATCAAAGCCGTAGAAGCTTGGTTGGCCAACCCCAACTTGCTCGAAGCCGATGCCAACGCCGAATACGCACACGTGCTCGAAATCGACATGGACCAGCTCAAAGAACCCGTCATGTGCTGCCCCAACGATCCTGATGACGCTAAACTGATGTCAGAAGTTGCCGGCACCAAGATCGATGAAGTTTTCATCGGCTCTTGCATGACCAACATTGGTCACTTCCGCGCAGCTTCTAAGTTGCTCGAAGGTCGTCGTGACATTCCCGTAAAGTTGTGGGTTGCACCACCAACCAAGATGGACGCTGCAGAGTTGACCAAAGAAGGTCATTACGGTGTGTTTGGTGCCGCCGGCGCCCGCACTGAAATGCCAGGTTGTTCTTTGTGCATGGGTAACCAAGCACAAGTTCGCGAAGGCGCTACCGTGGTGTCTACGTCGACACGTAACTTCCCCAACCGTTTGGGTAAAAACACCAATGTGTATTTGGCCTCTGCCGAAGTGGCTGCGATCAGTTCCAAGCTGGGTCGCATTCCAACGGTGGCCGAATACCAAGAGAGCATGACCGAAATCAACAAAGATGGAAGTCAGATTTACAAGTACATGAACTTCGACAAGATCGAAGAGTACGCAGAAGTTGCCAAAGGTGTGACTGCCTGATCTAGGCTGGTTCACTGAGTTCAGAAGCCCAAAAGATTTCGGTCTTTTGGGCTTTTTTGATGTCTCTTCAGATTTATGAAAAACTTCGCTGCAAAATGAACGCTGTGAAAAACTCAGTCCTCATTGTGGGTGGTGGCATTGGTGGTTTGGCTGCGGCATTGGCTTGCGCCAAGCAAGGCGCACAGCCACATCTCATCGAACGTGCCAAAGTTTTCAGTGAGCTCGGTGCAGGTATTCAAATGGGACCTAATGTCACCCGCATTTTGAAGGCGTGGGGGCTTGAAACTTCTCTTCAGCAAGTTGTGTTTGCACCCCATCGTTTGCACGTGCGTGATGCGCGATCTGGCAACACCCTGGGTGCATTGCGATTAGGCCAAAGAAGTTTGGAAACCTATGGCGCACCTTATTTCACGGTCCATCGTGCAGATTTACACCAGGTCTTGTTAACGCATGTGGTCAGCGGAGGGCTTGCCAAGTTAAATCTCAATTGCCAAATTGATGAGATTCGTGAAGATGCTCACCAGATCACAGCACGTGGCCATCATTTGTCTGAAGGTCTTGTTGAAAGCTTTGACACTGAAGCCATGGTTGGTGCCGATGGACTCTGGAGTTCGACACGCCAGCATGTTGTGACTGCAACAAAGCCAAGAGCGACCTCGCTTTTGGCTTATCGTGCACTGGTCTCTATGGCCTCTTTGCCTGAGAGTTTGCGCACCTCAGACGTCACGGTTTGGTTGGGACCCAAATTGCATGCGGTTTTGTACCCCATCAGGGGAGGTGACTTTTTAAATTTAGTGGTCATCGTGCATGGCCAACTCCCCGAACATCTAGAGAGCTGGGATCATGCAGCCAACAAGCATGATTTGGATTTGGCCATGGGATCTGTGCATTCAGAATTGAGAAATATTTTGGACGCGGTTGAGGCGTGGCGTTTGTGGCCTTTGTCAGATCGCCCGCCTGTTCGCAGTGCAAGCGAGATGGCCAAAGGCCGCATTACCCTGCTGGGCGACGCCGCACATCCGATGCGTCCTTTTTTGGCGCAGGGCGCTGGCATGGCCATAGAAGATGCCGCCGAACTTGCTACTTGCTGGGCAAGGTCCGACTTGACTGTGTCAGAGCGCTGGCAGATGTATGCCAAAGCACGATGGGAGCGAAACGCCAAGGTTCAGCAACGTGCTATTCGGAATGGCGAGATTTTTCATCTGCAAGGCCCCATGCGTTGGGGCAGAGACTTGGCCATGCGCATGATGGGAGAGGCTTTGATCGACGTACCGTGGCTCTACTCAGGACCTTGAAGTGAAAAACGTTCAAACCATGGCTGATTCAATTTAGACTTTGCCCAGAAGCAAAAACTCCATCAGTGCCTTTTGGGCATGCATGCGATTTTCGGCCTCGTCCCAAACCACCGATTGAGGGCCGTCTATCACTTCTGCACTCACTTCCTCGCCGCGGTGTGCAGGAAGGCAGTGCATAAACAGTGCATCGGGTTTTGCGACCTTCATCATCTCTTCATCGACGCACCAATCTGCAAAGGCTTTTTTGCGAGCTTCGTTTTCAGCTTCATAACCCATGCTGGTCCAAACGTCTGTTGTGACCAAATCGGCACCTTCGCAAGCTTGCATTGGGTCTTTGAAAAATTGTGTACTGGCAGCGCTTCTGACGCCTACCACTGCGGGGTCGACTTCGTAGCCACTGGGTGTGCTTAAGTTCACTTTGAAGCCAAGTAGGTCGGCCGCTTGAAGCCAAGTGTTGGCCATGTTGTTGCCATCGCCAACCCAAGCCACTGTTTTGCCTTTAATAGAGCCGCGGTGTTCAATGTAAGTGAAGATATCAGCCAAGATTTGGCAGGGATGGAATTCATTGGTCAGACCATTGATCACCGGCACGCGGGAGTGCGCTGCAAAATTCTCAATCTTGTCTTGGCCGAAAGTGCGGATCATCACCAGGTCGACCATTCTGCTGATCACGCGTGCGCTGTCTTCAATGGGTTCTGCGCGGCCCAATTGACTGTCGCCAGTGGTGAGGTGCACCACTGAACCACCCATTTGGTACATGCCAGCTTCAAAGCTGACGCGCGTGCGTGTAGAAGCCTTCTCAAAAATCATGGCCATGGTGCGATCAGCCAATGGCTGATATTTCTCGTAGGCTTTGAACTTGCCTTTGATGAAAGCGGCACGTTTGAAAAGATGCGCGTAATCATCTGCTGTGAGATCGGTGAATTGCAAATAATGCCGAATTGGCATGGCCTGAACATTCGAGGGCATTGGGATTACTCCGAAAGAAATGCGTGAACCAAGGGCAATAAAATGTCGGCAACTTGGTCGGCTTCTGCTTGCGTCATGATGAGGGGTGGCACCATTCGAATCACGCTGTCGGCCGTGACGCTGATCAGTAAACCCGCATCAGCCGCACGTTGTGTCAAAACACCACAAGGCTTGTCCAGTTCAATGCCCAGCATCAAACCCTGGCCTCGAATTTCTTTGACGCCTTTGACACCCGTCAGACTTTTTTCAAGACGTGCTTTGAGGTGAGCGCCAACGCGGGCTGCGTTGTCGAGCAGGCCGTCTTTTTCCATGATGCGAATGGTCTCGACGCCAGCACGCATGGCCAATGGGTTGCCGCCAAAGGTGGTGCCGTGATTGCCGGGTTGGAAGATGTTGGCTGCCTTAGGGCCTGCCACAACAGCGGCGATGGGCATGCCAGATCCCAGGCCTTTGGCCAGAGGCATGACGTCTGCTTTGATACCTGCCCATTGGTGCGCAAACCATTTGCCAGTCCGACCCATACCGCATTGAACTTCGTCAATCATCATGAGCCAATCTTTTTCATCACACAGCTTACGTACGTCGCGCAAATAGTCCATGTGCATGGGGTTGACACCGCCTTCGCCTTGAATGGTTTCAAAGAATACAGCCACCACATTGCGATTGTTTTCTGTGACCTTTTTAAGGGCATTGATGTCGTTGACTGGCACACGAATGAACCCCTCTACCAAAGGACCAAAGCCTTGTTGAATTTTGGTGTTGCCAGTGGCGCTGAGGGTCGCAATGCTGCGACCATGAAAGGCTTTTTCGTAGACCACGATTTCAGGTTTGTCGATGCCTTTGTCGTGTCCGAATTTGCGCGCCAATTTGATGGCAGCTTCGTTGGCTTCGAGACCCGTGCAGCAAAAAAAGACATTGGTCATGCCTGACAACTCAACCAACTTGGCCGCCAATTTTTCTTGGTTGGGCACGTGGTAGTAATTGCAGCTGTGAATGATTTTGCTCAGTTGATCTTGCAGGGCAGGGACCAGTTCTGGATGGTTATGTCCCAATGTGTTCACGGCAATGCCACCCAAAGCATCCAAATACTCTTTGCCATTGACGTCCCACAATCGGCAACCTTGACCGTGGCTGATTGCGATGGGCAGTCGGCCGTAAGTGTTCATGGTGTGCGGCGAAGCGGCTTCAATGAAAGCGGACATGCTGAGAACTCCTCTGAAAAAAAATTGGCCCAACGAAGAGGGCCGCTGAGTTGAGATTTTAGAGCCAGAAATATCGCTTCAACTCTTATATAAGATACAATAGTTGTGCAATGCAACATCTAGGCGATCCCTGATGTTTGCCCGTCAAATTACCTAACCTCTGATCGATGGTTTCCAACAACGCCAAAGAAGTCTTGATTCAAGGAATTACCTTGGAAGGCCGCACATTCAGACCCAGTGATTGGGCTGAGCGTTTGGCAGGGGTAATGGGTCAGTTTCGGCCCGGCGGCGCCACACCTGGCAGCCACTTAAGCTATTCGCCTTGGTGCATTCCTCAAACCCTAGGCGGCATCAAGTGCGTCATTGTTCACACCGATCTGCGCGACTACGAGCCCATGGCATGGGACTTTCTCATGAATTTTGCCAAAGACAACAATCTACAAGTGTCTGAGGCGTGCCTTCTTCCTACGCCACCCAAATAAGTCTTGGATCAAACGGCGAAACAGTCGTTTCTTTTGCGCAGTCGATTCACGCCCACAAAAAAGCCGTCCTAAGACGGCTTTTTGCTTTTATTTGCTAACAGCGCACCCGTTTCAAACGGCGGCGTCCCTGTGGGGCGCCGGGCTGGTGATCAATTGATCAGGCGATTGCCAAGGCTTTAACCTTGGTTGACAGGCGGCTCTTATCTCGAGCTGCCTTATTCTTGTGGAAGATGCCTTTGTCGGCAATGGTGTCCACAACGGCTTGCATTTTTGCAAACAGTTCTGAAGCTTTGGTTTTGTCACCGGCCAGAACAGCTTTTTCAACGTTCTTGACAGCGGTGCGGTACTTTGAACGCAGTGATGTGTTGGCTGCGTTCAGTTTCACGTCTTGGCGTGCGCGTTTACGGCCTGATGCCAGGCGGGGGTTCTTTTTCTTGGGTTTTCCAGAAGCCATTTTATGTATGTCCTAATTGTCTGAGGATGATGTTAGCAAAGCCTGCTATTGTATCAGCCAAATTGTTGGCCCAATCAAGGACCTGACAGCCCAATCCATCAGTCGCTACACTCTTGTCCGTGAGCCTGCTTAAATCTGCTTCTACTGTTTCGCTTTGGACCTTGGCATCCCGCATCACGGGATTGGTGCGGGAGCTCTTGATCGCCTCTGCTTTTGGGGCCAGTGCACTGACAGATGCCTTTAATGTAGCCTTTCGTATACCAAATTTATTCAGGCGCTTGTTTGCTGAAGGTGCATTCAGTCAAGCATTTGTCCCTGTCTTGGCGGCAAGCAAGGCTCAAAATGGCGAAGCAGCAACTTATATAGCCATTAACCATGTAGCCACGCTACTGGCTTGGACCTTGTTGCTGTTGAGTATTTTGGGTGTTGCGACTGCACCTTTTTTGGTTTGGGCAATGGCCAGTGGTTTGAAACAACAGCCAGAATCATTTGCCGCTGCCGTACAAATGACGCGCTGGATGTTTCCCTATATTGCGTTCATGTCATTGGTTGCGCTATCGGCAGGTATCTTGAACACTTGGAAGCGTTTTGCGGTGCCTGCAGCGACACCCGTATTGCTAAACTTGGCCATGATTGGTGCCGCTTGGTTGGTGGCACCTTGGTTTAAAACACAGGGCATTCAACCCGTGTATGCACTGCCAGTGGGGGTGATGCTGGGAGGCGCCTTACAACTTTCAATTCAAATTCCGGCGTTGGCCAAGTTGGGCTTGTTGCCCCGGATTGGCCTCACTTTGGGGGCAGTCAAGCAAGCTTGGACAGACCCTGCCTCGCGCCAAATTGCCAGCCTGATGTTGCCAGCGCTGTTGGGTGTGGGGGTGGCCCAAATTTCATTGTTGATCAACACCCAAATTGCCTCACATTTGGCACCAGGCAGTGTCAGTTGGCTAACCTATGCAGATCGATTGATGGAGTTTCCGACAGCCATCTTGGGTGTTGCATTGGGTGCGGTTCTCATGCCTCAACTGGCCGCTGCCCGCGCCAATGGCCAACAGGCTGAATATGCGGCAATGCTAGATTGGGGCCTCAGATTGGTTTTGTTGTTGGCATTGCCTTGCGCAGTAGCTTTGTTGAGCTTTTCGCAACCGCTGGTGTCCGTGCTTTATCACTACGGCGCGTTTACCGATCACGATGTGAAGCAGACCACAATGGCGCTCACGGGCTATGGTGTCGGCCTGATTGGCTTGGTGGCCATCAAGGTCTTGGCGCCTGGCTACTACGCAAGTCAAGACATTAAAACGCCAGTGAAAATTGCAGTGGTGGTACTTTGTTTTACGCAGATTTTGAATCTTGTTTTGGTACCTTATTTGGCGCATGCTGGTTTGGCGCTTTCAATTGGCTTAGGTGCTTTGCTGAATGCCGCATGGTTGTATGTAGGCTTGGTAAAAAAGGGTCGCTACAAGCCTTTGCCAGGCTGGGGCCTGTATGGCGTCAGAGTGTTGTTTGCCAGTTTGTTGCTTGCAGGCTTTCTAACCTATGCAGCACATCAATTTGACTGGCTGGCTGGGCGTCATCAAGCTATGTTTCGCTTGGGGGTCATGGCCTTGGTGTTGATCTCTTCTGCAGTGCTTTATTTTGGATGTTTGCGTTTGTCTGGCTTGCGTTTGAAATCATTGGTCAAACGCTAAGTGAGGGTTGAACATTGAACATGCAAGTGACTCCTGTGACAGCCTTGACTTACTTTACAAGTTTGGTGGCGTCAGACACCGATTTTCCATTGCTGGAAGCGGCTGCAGCCATTGCGCAGGACGAAGAACCCACGCTAGACATTCAGGCCGTACTAGCCACTTGTGATGCACTGATGGTGCGTTTGAAGCGCCGTTTAAAACGAGACGCAGAGCCAATCCAGCAGCTGACGGCACTGAACCAGTTTTTTTACCAAGAGCTGGGTTTTTCGGGTAACGCCAACAACTTCTATGCGCCCGAAAACAGTTATTTGAACGAAGTCTTTAGAACACGCCGTGGCATCCCCATCTCAATTGCAGTTATTTGGTTGGAATTGGCAAGGGGACTGGGTTTGCAGGCCGATGGCGTTTCGTTTCCAGGGCATTTTTTGGTCAAGGTGACCTTGCCTGAGGGCTTGGTTGTATTGGACCCATTGACAGGGCAATCATTGGGATTGGAGAGATTGTCAGAACAATTGTTGCCATTTCGAAATCGCACGGAAGATGGCGAAGATGCAGACACCCCACTGGGTTTGTATTTGCAGCCAGCCACACCCAGAGACATCCTCATCAGAATGTTGCGAAACCTGAAGGAAATCTTTTCAAGTCAGACTGATTGGCCTCGCCTGAAGTGTGTCTTAGATCGTTTGATTGTGCTCAACCCAGACGCACTCTATGAGATTCGCGATCGCGGGTTGGCTTGCATCGAAATGGGCTTGAATGAACAAGCCAGAGATGACTTAAACATCTACGTGAGTCAGGCAAACAGTGCAAGCGATGTTGACCTCATTCGAGCGCGTTTGGCTTCGTTGGAGTCAGATCGGGCTTAAAGGTAGGCTCGCATCAAGACAAACGAGGTGCAACTTATTGCACCACCACTTGAGCGCCATCGCCTTGTGCGGCAATGACGCCAATTTGATAAACCTTTTCACCTGAATCACGCAATGTGGCTGCACATGCTGAAGCATGTGCAGCGTCGATGACAACAACCATGCCAATGCCATTGTTGAAGGTGCGGTTCATTTCGATGTCGTCAATGCCAGCGGTGTTTTGCAGCCACGCAAACAACTCAGATTGTGGCCAGCTGCCCTTAACCAAGTGTGCTGCTGTGCCTTCCGGCAACACACGCGGAATGTTTTCAAGCAGGCCGCCCCCAGTGATGTGGGCCAATGCTTTGATAGGGTGCTGCGACAAAGCATTCAGCACCGTCTTGACATACAAACGGGTGGGGGCCATGACAGCGTGCTTAAAGTCTTGTCCGTCTAATGTCTCGGGCAGGTTTGCGCCCGCACGTTCGATGCATTTGCGAACCAAACTAAAGCCATTGGAGTGAACACCGTTAGAGCCCAAGCCCAGCACCACATCGCCTGGTTTGACATCTCGGCCCGTGAGAATTTTTGATTTTTCAACGGCGCCTACAGCAAAGCCTGCTAAGTCATACTCGCCAGAGGGGTACATCCCTGGCATTTCAGCTGTTTCGCCACCAATCAGAGCACAGCCAGACATTTGACAGCCATTGGCAATGCCGCCCACCACAGCGGCAGCCGTGTCAACGTCGAGTTTTCCGCAGGCAAAGTAATCTAAGAAAAACAAGGGTTCTGCGCCTTGTACCAACACATCGTTGACACTCATGGCCACCAAGTCGATACCGACTGTGTCGTGCATGTTCCACTCAAATGCCAGTTTGAGCTTGGTGCCCACGCCATCTGTACCGGACACCAAAACGGGCTCTTTGTAACGTTTGGGAACTTCAAACAGGGCGCCAAATCCACCAATGCCAGCCAACACGCCCTCACGCATGGTCTTTTTGGCCAGGGGCTTGATGCGTTCGACCAAAGCATCGCCGGCAACGATGTCGACGCCAGCGTCTTTGTAGGAGAGGGGGGTTGAGCTCATGTGAAAAATGGGGAAATAGTGAGGGAAGTGGGCGAGTGGGGACTAAAATCAAAGCTTATTTTAAGGCGCTGCATCACAAGTAGACGCCTTGCTCGGTGGCTTCTTTTCATTTCATTTCACTCAAATCGTTCAAATGCCCATTCAAATGCCCAGCAATCGCCTGACTCTGTGGGCAGGTGTCGCTGTGATCGTGGCCTTGTTGTTGTGGGTATTGGGGCCTGTGCTGGTGCCTTTTGCCGTCGCCGCTGTTTTGGCTTATGCCTTGCATCCGGCTGTGTTGCGTTTGCAAAAAACGGTTCCTTGGATCCCGCAAGTGGTCTGCGTCCTCTTGGTCGAGTTGCTTGCCCTGGTGGCTGTTTTAGGTGTCTTGCTTTTGCTCGTGCCCATCTTGACGCGTGAAATTCCCCTTTTGCAACAACAGTTGCCTGCCATGTTGGATCGTTTGGCCGACTTTCTCAATGGTGTTTTGGACAAACAAGGCTTGAAATTGACCTTGGATGTTGCAACCATCAAGTCACAGCTTCTCACTTATCTGAGTGCCAATCGCGGCGATTGGATGGATTCATTGGTGGCCTCCCTGAAGATGGGGGGCAGTTTTGCTTTAGCGGCAGTGGGTAACTTGATCCTGATACCTGTGGTTTTGTTTTATTTGCTGAAAGATTGGGATCGTTGGGTCATGAATGTGGTGCAGTGGGTGCCATTGCATTGGCGGCCTGCTTACGACAGTTTTATGAACGAATGTGATCTCGTGCTGGGTCAATACTTGCGCGGTCAAATTCTCGTGATGTTGGTCCTTTCCATTTTCTATGCGATTGGCTTGTCATTGTTTGGATTAGACCTTGCACTGCCCATTGGCGTGTTCACCGGGCTGGCAGTTTGTGTGCCTTACATTGGCTTTGGCATAGGGCTTTTGTTGGCCCTGCTGGCTGGCTTATTGCAATTTTTTTCCTTGAAAGCATTCGTTATGGTGGCGCTTGTTTTTGGCGCAGGCCAGTTGCTGGAAAGCTTTTGGCTCACGCCCAAATTGGTGGGCGAAAGAATAGGTCTTCACCCTCTGGCGGTCATTTTTGCATTGTTGGCGCTGGGTCAGTTGTTTGGGTTTGTGGGCGTCCTCGTCGCCTTGCCTGCCAGTGCAGTCATCTTGGTCGCACTGCGCAGATTGCGCAATCAATACTTTGACAGCAAGCTTTACCAAGGCACAGACGCATGAAGCAGATGGCCCTGGACATCGGTCTACATTCCGTACCGAGTTTGGAAAGTTTTTTTGCAGGTCCCAACACGGCAGCGCTACAACATCTCAAGCTTTGGACTGCTGCCCAAATGCCCAGCCCTGTGCCTACGTACCTTTGGGGTGAAAGCGGTTCGGGTAAATCGCATCTTCTGCAAGCAGCCCATGCGGCGCTCAAGTCACATGGCTTGTCAGTCGGTTGGCTCGATGCGCACACGTCCTTGCATGTGCCTTTCGATGAGTCTTGGACGGCTGTGCTGATGGACGATGTTCATTTGTTCAACCTAGAACAGCAAGCCATGGCCTTCAATTGGTTTGTCAATGCCCTGACGCCCAAGTCGGGGCTTCCACGGTGGGTGCTGGCTACGGGGGCCTTGCCGCCAGCCGACTTAAAGCTGCGAGATGATTTGCGATCTCGCCTAGGTTGGGGTCATGTTTACGCGCTGCAGGTTTTGAATGACTCTGAGCGGCGTGCTGTTTTGCGTCAAGAAGCCGATTCGCGGGGGCTCTTCCTGAGTGATGACGTCATGACATACATGCTGACTCGGTTTTCGCGCGATTTGAGCAGTCTGATGAGTTTGTTAGACCACTTGGACCAGTTTGCTTTGCAAACACAAAGAGCCATCACCATTCCCTTGATCAAGTCCATGTTGGAGAGCTCATGAAATTGGCATTGTTTGACCTGGACCATACCCTGTTGCCGATCGATTCAGATTACGCATGGGGAGAATTCAGCCAAAAGATTGGCTGGACCGACCCTGACACATTCAAAGCGCGCAACGATCAGTTTTATGCCGATTACCAAGCAGGTGTTTTGGACATACATGATTACGTTCGATTTGCAACGGATGCTGTGCGGCTCAAAGGTGCAGATCAAGCCGCAAAGGCGCATCAGCAATTCATGGAGGAGGTCATTCTCCCTGCTGTTAAGCCAGCGGCCCTTGATTTGGTCAAGCAACATCAAGCTGCAGGCGATCATGTGATGATCGTGACAGCCACCAATGAGTTTGTCACACGACCCATTGCCAATGCCTTTGGGGTGTCCGAACTGATTGCAGTTGAATTAGCGCGCAACCCCCAAGGTTGGATCACGGGTGACATTGCGGGTACACCTTCATTCAAAGATGGCAAGGTAACGCGTGTTGCAGAATGGTTGGCAACACGCAATTTGAAATGGGCCGATGCCCACATTACTTTTTATTCAGATTCTGTCAACGATTTGCCCCTGCTCGAAAAGGCGCAGATCCCTGTTGCCACCAACCCTGATGCGCGTTTGCGCCAACTTGCGACCGATCGAGGCTGGCGCACACTTGAACTCTTCTCATGATAAAAAAATTCATACAAAAAATATTGGGTCAACCGCAATCTAGCCGAGGTGCCGTTGATTTTGGCAAACGCGTTGAAATTCCGCCAGCAGTCCATGGCATCAACCCTGCGTTGGTCGACGAGCGTGCATTGAATGTGGTTCGGACCTTGCAGGACGCGGGATACGAAGCCTACGTTGTTGGCGGTGCTGTGCGCGATTTGCTGCTTGGACTTCGCCCCAAAGATTTTGATGTGGCCACTGATGCCACGCCAGAGGAAGTTAAATCTTTGTTTCGACGGGCCTTCATCATTGGGCGTCGGTTTCGAATTGTTCACGTGGTTTATGGTCGTGGCCGTGAGCATGAGGTCATTGAGGTTTCAACCTTCAGAGCCCACCTTGACAATCGTGCGGCAGAGCAAGTCAAGGGTAACGAAAAAACCAGCAAATCTGAATTGGCAGGCATGACACATGCGGTTGATTCGAGTGGCCGTGTTTTGCGCGACAACGTGTGGGGTCCTCAGGATGAAGATGCCACACGCCGAGACTTCACGGTCAATGCCATGTACTATGACCCAGAATCACAATATTTGGTGGATTATCACGGCGGCATGCAAGACGCCAAAAAGAAAATTTTGCGCATGATCGGCGACCCTGTCGCAAGATACCGTGAAGACCCAGTGCGCATCATTCGTGCTGTTCGCTTTGCTGCCAAGCTCAGTCCCTTAGGATTCAAGTTCGAAAGTAAAACAGCCAAACCCTTGGCCACCATGTTGAAGCTGTTGGCCGATGTACCGCAAAGCCGATTGTTCGATGAAATGCTCAAGTTGTTGCAGACGGGGCATGCCTTGGCCTCTGTGGCGCAATTGCAAACTTTGGGTTTGCACAAAGGCATTTACCCACTCTTAGATGTGGTGGTTGAGCGTGCCGACTCACCCTTTGTCAAAGCCGCGTTGGCCGACACAGACCGCCGCGTAGGAGAAGAAAAACCTGTCGCTCCTAGTTTCTTGTTGGCCTGTGTCTTGTGGGCAGATGTCAAACTTGGGTGGGATCAACGTGTTGCCCAACGTGTTCCACCGTTTCCTGCTTTGCAAGAGGCCATTGATGAAGTGTTTGATGCACGCATTGGCGACGTTTCTGGTCGCGGTAAATTGGCCGCAGACATGCGCGAAATTTGGATGATGCAACCTCGCTTTGAAAAACGCATTGGCAGCGCTCCTTTTACTTTGGTGGAGCAGCCACGATTCAGGGCTGGTTTTGACTTTTTAAGACTGCGTGCCGAAGTAGCCGATGTTGAATTGACCTTGGCAGACTGGTGGCAAGAGTTCAGCATGGCTGATGATGCTGCGCGTGAAGATTTGATTCAGCAAGCTAAATCAGAAAAAAGCAGTACGTCACCCGCGCCGTCCGGTGCAAGTAAAACAAGACGGGCTCCAAGGCGTCGCAAACCAGCGTCTAAAGATGCAGCCGGTAACACAAGTGGATCACCTGAAGGACACTCGCCCTAGGGTGAGCAATGTCTCAGTAAAAAATCAAGATGGAGCGCGAAAAAGTTTCAGTTTTCGTGGGGCTGGGCGCTAATTTAGGCAATGCGCAGCGTGCAGTCTTTGACGCGGTAGAAGCCATTGGTAAGCTGCAAGACACCCAAGTGATAGGGTGTTCTTCGCTTTACCGATCTGCGCCATTCGAGGCAACTGGCCCTGACTACCTCAACGTGGTGCTTCACATTGAATCTCGAATCAACGCTTACGATTTGTTGCTTGCCTTTCAAGCGCTTGAAAATGCGGCAGGACGTGAGCGTCCCTATCGCAATGCACCCAGAACTTTAGACATTGACTTGCTGTTGTTTGGTGATGCTCGCATCGAAAGCGCCAAACTGACGGTGCCTCATCCCCGCATGAACGATCGCGCATTTGTCTTGTATCCACTTGCAGAACTGGCGCCGGATCGGGTGAGTCAAGACAATTTAAGCAAAGTGCTTGGTCAAGACATTAAGCAGGAGGCTGGGTCTGTCCTACACCCAAAGCTTTTTCCATCATGACAATGTCTAGCCAGCGCTCGAATTTCCATCCGCAGCCGGCCACAATGCCTACGTGTTGAAATCCCAAAGATTTGTGCACGCCAATAGAACCAGCGTTGCCAGAGTCTCCGATCACGGCGATCAATTTGCGAATACCGGTCTTTTCTGCCGCTTGGCAAAGTTCTGCAAGGAGCATGCGCCCCCAGCCTTTGCCTGCTGTGTCTTTTGCCAGATAGATGGAGTCTTCCGCTGAAAAGCGGTAGGCAGGGCGCGGCTTGAACCAGTTGCAGTAGGCAAAACCCATTACTTTTCCCTTGTCCTCAAGCACCAGGTAAGGCAAACCTTTGCTTAAAACATCTTCCCGACGGGTGGTCATTTCTGCCAAGGTGGGGGGCTCAATCTCAAAAGTGCCAGTTCCGTGTAGGACATGGTGTTGGTAAATGGCAGTAATTGCAGCCATGTCTTCTGGTTGGCTAGGGCGAATCGTTGGCATTCTTAAACTCCGGGTTATAATCAGCGGCTTTTCAGTGTGTCACTGGCCGGGTGGCCAGTTGCGTGTCTCAAACGCTGGAAGAAATTGTGAGATGGCAATTTTTGCTGTCTCGACACCACCCTAGGATAAATCATGGTTGTCATTCGTCTTTCTCGCGGCGGCTCTAAAGCCCGTCCTTTTTTCAACATTGTTGTGGCCGACAAACGCGTTCGCCGCGATGGTCGCTTCATTGAGCGCATTGGTTTTTACAACCCAATCGCTAAAGACACTGAAGAAGGTCTGCGCGTTGTGCAAGACCGTTTGACTTACTGGACAGGCGTTGGCGCTCAAGTGTCGCCCACCGTTCAGCGTTTGGTCAAGCAAGCTGCTGCCAAAGCAGCTTAATCTGCTTTAGTCTTTCTAGGCTTCGCCAAAGGCTCTGCCGTGCTACCCCAATTAGAGTCTGCCGATATGCCGGCAGACGCCATTGAAGTGGGGCGCATTGCAGACGCTTGGGGCATTAAAGGCTGGTTCAAAGTCTTGCCCCACAGCGCCTCGCCCGAGGCGCTTTTTTCTTCCAAGCGCTGGTATT
>CAZJAL010000044.1:0-18749 GCA_964544175.1 uncultured Limnohabitans sp. | reverse complement strand
TCATTGGCTTCACCACACACGGTGGTGTGCAGTTGGGCGACACCATCACCGATGGCGCCAATTTGCTGTTCACCGGCCTGCCCTTCTTTGCACCTGAGCTGTTCATGACAGTGATCTTGAAGAACCCCCTCAGAACCAAACAACTCCAAGCCGGCCTCGACCAGCTGGGTGAAGAAGGCGCCATTCAGGTCTTCAAACCGGAAGTGGGC
Organism: uncultured Limnohabitans sp.; assembly: GCA_964544175.1. Lineage (GTDB taxonomy): Bacteria > Pseudomonadota > Gammaproteobacteria > Burkholderiales > Burkholderiaceae_C > Limnohabitans_A. Next base: position 18,540 of record CAZJAL010000044.1, on the reverse strand, counting down.
GGCCCCATGTTGTTAGGCGCTGTGGGTCAGTTGCAATTTGAAGTAGTGCAACACCGCCTCAAAGCTGAATACGATTGCGATGTGCGATTGGAAGGCTGCCAGTACACCGGTGCGCGTTGGATCACAGCAGATACACCTGCCGAACTCAGGGAGTTCTTAAACGCGTATCCACAGCGCATGGCCTTGGATGCGGCGGATACCTTGGCTTATCTTTGCACATCGCCTTATGACGTGCGCTTGGCGCAAGAGCGCTTTCCAAAGATTCACTTCCATCCGCTGCGCGAGCATGCAGGCTTGGCTTTGGGATCTGCTGGTTAATTACAAGGCCGAAGCCAGAAGCTTGTATGGCTTGGCTTTGGTTTCAAATGGATTGACAACGGTGACACCTCGCCAAGTAAATCCGTTTTGAAAATCTTCGCTTAACAACAGCCTGCATTTGTTTTCAGCTGCGACCGCCAATATCAAAGCGTCCCACATTGAAATTTGATGATCGACAGACAAATCCATGGCAGATTGAAATGCAGTCCAAGTAGTGTCCGCCACAACCACGCCGTCGGACCACGACAACAACAGTTCTCGTACTTCTGATCCAGATTTCTTCATTTTTGAAGTAAGAACCCTAGACAACTCGCCCAAGACTTGCACGGCAACGATTGAGTCCGTTGGCTTAAGCCGAGCAATTAAATCGCCTGCCAATTGGCAACGAACATCATCGCCAAAGCCTTCTGCATAAACCAGCACGTTTGTATCCAAAGCCACCCTCATGGCCTAGCCCTCATAAAGTTCGTCACGTGTCCAATTTCTGGCGCCACTAGAAGGCTGACTTTTGAGTCTTTCTACAAGACGCTTGTGGGCGCGCTCTTTAAAAGCGTCCTCTTCTGTAGCCGCCGTAATGACTGCAACTGGCTTGCCCCTAGACACCACGGTCACCACTTCACCCGTTGCAACATCGCGCAAGAGACTTGAGAAATAACGGTTGGCATCTGCTGCCGAAATGGTTTTCATATTCAATTAAGTAGTGATGAAAACTACTTTAATCGCAACGTGCAAAGAAAGCAACCCATAATTGCTTGCTTATGATCAGATATCGACTTCATTGAACGTCATGAAACCACTCACATCTTGGCCAATTAGCGCCCGCGCCAAAATCGTGGGCGTGTTCACAGACATTGACGACACACTCACCACCGATGGCGCCATCACCCCCGATGCGCTTCAAGCCCTGCACCATTTAAAAGCCCAAGGCCTCATGGTCATCCCCATCACGGGTAGGCCTGTGGGCTGGAGCATTCCCTTTGCCTCAAGCTGGCCAGTGGACGCCATGGTGGCCGAGAACGGTGCAGTGGCCTTGCTGCACAACGCGCAAACAAATCAAGTCAGCAAAATCTACCAACAAGACTTGGCCACCCGCAATCTCAATTTTGAAGAAATGCAGCGCATTGCCAAGCGCGTGTTAGATGAAATTCCTGGAACCGTTATGGCGCAAGATTCAGCCGGGCGCGAAACAGACATTGCGTTTGACCACAGCGAGTTTCATCACTTGTCGCAAAATCAAATACAGCAAGTGACCCAACTGCTACAACAAGAAGGCATGACAGCCACCGTCAGCAGCATCCACATTAACGCTTGGTTTGGCGATCACAATAAATGGCATGGCGCGCAGTGGATTCTGAAAGAACTCACTGGCAGAGAACTCACGAAGGAACTCGACCAATGGGTTTATATAGGTGACTCCACCAACGACCAAGTGATGTTTGAGCATTTCACGCACAGCGTAGGTGTGGCCAACATCAAACGCTTTGAAAAAGAACTCAAGCACCTGCCCAATTACATTGCGCAGCAAGAGCGCGGGGCGGGGTTTGCAGAAGTAGCGCACGCAATTATGCAAACCAATTTAGGCAAAAGTCCTCAACCCCAAAACTGATAAGGTAAGCCAGCGTTGGCCAAGCCAACCACGTCCACCATGGCTTCATTCAACGCGCTTTCTTGAGCATCTATGGCCATGGCCGTGGTCGATGAAAAAGCACCAGGATTGATGGCATAACCAGGCACATTGGCCTGTAGCAATTGCGCCACGACCTCTCTGGAAGCACCAGGACCTACACGCGCATCTAGCGCAAGCAAGGTTAAAGCTTCGTAACTCATTCCAGTGTCAAAATAAAACATCCCAATACCGCGATAGGCCATATTGGCCAAGCCTTCTTTGCCAAATATCGCACCTAAAATTTTGGCAACACGACCTGCGCTTTCGTTTTCACCAGAATCTAGGGCCCAACCCGTATCAGCAAACATGATGCGTTCTAAATTGCGAAGCTCAGCACTGCCGCCTTCGTTATTCAATGCTTCCAAATTCCAATATTTTGTGGCGCTGTCTTTTTGAACTTTAAATCCTGTTGCGTTGGACCAAACTCGAAGCACATCCATTCCAACTTCACCGTCAACAATGTCATTGCCTCCCGTGAAAGTGATGGTGTTGTTGGCTGCATTGCCAATGATCACATCATCATATGCCGAGCCAATTGCGTTTTCGATCACAGAGGAACCGGCAATGCTGACGTTATTGCGCTTGGCCATACCGTCTAAACCACTTCCCACTGAACTAGATTTACCTGGATGCAAATCAATGCTGACCGACATGCTAACGGCCGATGCATCCAAGGTGTCAACACCGCCATCATCCACAATGGTCAACGGGCCAGAGGCGTCGAGGACACTGTAAACATCATGACCTGATGCATAGGTACGAGATCCATAGAGTGCGCGCAATGCTTGCAAATCAAAGCTACCAAACCATGTAGGCCAAGCGCCACCTGAGGCTGACATTGATAAATCAAGCATGAGTGTATTGGTGGGTATTGCCAAATCTTTGGCCAAGACTGTCGCACCCGACACATCTGTGTCAGACAATGGGTGCTGAAGGCCTAGTGCATGTGCTAGTTCATGCAGCAGAACATAGTAGCCCTCTTGGCCTGGCTTCATGACATTGCCTGTTTCCACATCCAACCAAACATCGCCAGCGCGGGCATCACCTTTGAAGGCATCTGGCAGATACGAATAACCTCTTGTGTTAGCTTGTTGATTGATGCCGAAACGCAGTTGTCCGCCATCTCCAGCCACTTCTGCGAAAGACAAACCTGTTTGCTGCTGCAGGACATACAAAACATCACGCAAGATTTGCTGTTGCTGTAAATTGAAAGCTACAAATCCAGTTCCACCTTCACCGCCAGAAATTGGCGCCTGCGTCATAAAACTGTAGGTAATGGCCGTGTGTGAACCATTGACTTGAGTTTGCCAGCCTTGTGCCCCACGCAAAAGTATTTGCTCACCAGCACGCGACAAATCTCGTAATGCGAGTAGATCGTAGTCTTGATTCGATTTAGTTAAGTTGTTCCAAACATTGAAACGCTCGATGTTGTGCAACTCGTAAACAAACGAAGGATAGTTAGCGTTGTGTATCTTCACCAGACGGCCGTCTGCAGAAACGTTCACCACCACAGGACCAAAGTTATCGTCAGGGTTGTAGCCCATTCCAACCTGATCTATCCCCCCTTTGCCATCGATGTACACCGAACCTGGCCTGCGCTCCCAGTTAGAGCCTAAATAAAAAGAATCGTCGATCGCAGTGCCATAACCCTTATCACCGTTTCTCTGAAAACCGTGCACATTATGGACATTGATCAAGGTATCGCGAGACCCGTATCCATCCAGCGCATAACCGGCTTCTAGGTCGACATAAATAACACCGGGTGACCACCAATACCAAACTGTTGCCCACTTGGCGTTGTCTGCTACGGTGATCTTGTCATTGCCTGCATTGCCCTGGCCAGTAGACCCTTCAAGCAACGTGATCTCATCATCACCTTCCTCACCATGATAGGTGTCCCCTGACTTTACGGTGACCACATCTTTCTGCGGCGTACCTTTGATCTCAGCCATTTCTTATCCTTTTAATTCGCTCAGAGATAGCCGATGGTTTTGGCTGAAAAATTAGCCAAATTAGGCATGATGGCCAATGCTTGTGCTGGCGTCAGTCCTAGCCATCGAACGATGTCAGACATGAATTGATCAGAAGAGAACTGAGGAATCCATTGACCTCGCTTAGGGTTGTAAAGAGAAGCATCGTCTGGACCACCCGTCTGCAAAGTTGGGAATGTATTGCCGTACACCATTCCCCCTTTCACTGGCCCCCCCATTGCAAACCAATGATTGCCCCATGCATGGTCTGAACCCTCACCTGCGGCTGGGTCAAGCGTTCGGCCAAACTCGCTCATGACCACAGTAATGACATCGTTATTCAAACCGGCCGCTTGAATTGACGCATCAAAAGCACTGATGGCATTGGAAACATCGGCCAAGCGCGTTTCCAACCCAGGGTTGTTGGTATCTGTCGACAATTGACCAGTGTGGGTGTCATAGCCGCCGTCTTGAACCAAATAAACCTGTCTGCGGGCGCCTGCTTGCTTGCTGTATGGCAGGTGCTTGGCCAAATAACGCATATCTCGGCCTATCTGTGAATCTGGGAACATTCCAACAGGCTCTGGGCCTGCGGCTTGTCCTTTGGCAAACTCCACTGTGTCTAGATAAGCTGCACGCAAGCTGCGCGTGAACTCATAGTCATAAGTGTTTGTAGACTGCAAACGACTTGCCCATTCAATACGCTGACGGTACATGTCATCTGCCTGATCCAATCGCGCACGTCCCCAGTTAGCGCCGCCATTGCTGTCTGCCAAACTCAAGCCAGTGCTGTTGGCCACCACTGCCGTGTAATCGCGAGCCATGGCGACCAAAGGCTGCCGCAACTTCATCTCGGCGGGCAAAGCATCTAAAGCACGGCCACCCCAACCGCTCAAATCTTCATCACCCATCCAACCCTGAATCCACTGCTCTTGCTCAGTATGTGAACCCATGAAAGGCGGTAGTTTTGCCGTGTTGTTTCTAATTTGATCTATGGTGGTGGGTTGAACCAAGGCACCAGCATTGGCGACCACTGCCAATCTCTTTTGCTCAAATAATCTGGCCAATGCACGGTTGGCAGGCGACAACGCAAATTTGTGTCCAATATGTGAACCAGACAAGGTAACCAAACTGTCTTTAGGCAACGCCAAAACTGGACGCGCTTTGGCATAGTCGCTGTAAGCACCATCGACAGGAATTAGCACATTGTTGCCATCAAAACCACCTGACAAAAACACCACCACCAAGGCTTTGTAATCGGCAGCTTGTACATCACGAATGCCGGCCAGCGTTGCACCCAAGCCAGCCAATGAAACTGCACCTGCATGTTGTAAAAAATTTCGACGATTGATCATTTGCTTACTCCAAATGCAGGTGTCAACGAGGCCATGTCCAACATGCTGGCAGCCAGTTTCAAGCCTTGCTCTCGCTGCCACAAATTTTTATTTGCTTCGATCAAGCTCTTTGACAATGCTGCAGGCATCGCCCCTCGAAAGAACCGTTGACTGATCAAATCCACCAAAGCCTCGTCAGACGTTGCTGTAGCCGCCTTAAAGGCGTTCACATCACAGCCTGCATTGACCAGCATTGTTTCACTGTCCATGCCGCTATTGTTGTTCCACATGCGGCTGCCAAACTCATTAGAGTTCAATAGCTTTTGCTCAGGCGCTAACACGTTGGTGCCTTGCGTTCGGTGGTTAGGCGGGTAGAAATTGAAGACTGAGTAAGCTTCAAATGGTCTTTGATTTCTATTTTTCCAAATTTCACGCGAATCGTTGGCATCGCGAACCGCGCTCTTGCAACCCAAGCCCCTGATGACATTCATCGTCAAGAGAAAGGGCTCTTTGATACGGCCGAAACCTTTGCTAGAGCGCCCAACCACATCGCCGTAACGGGCCTCGGGATCCATCAAAATGGCTGTCACCACTTTGCCCATGTTGCCCTTGGTATCCCTGAACACAGTAGCAACACGTTCCAAATAAGCCGGCGATGGGTCACTTGTGGTCATGCCCTGAATCATTCGCAAAGACACAAAAGGTGCAGTGTTGGGGTGGGTCACCAAAATTTCAATCAAGCTATCAAGATCTTTGGTGGCGGTTTGTCCCGCAGGAATGGTCTTGCCCAAAACTGTTTTTGAGCCAGTATCGTGCGCATCCCTGAATTCATCGGTCATGGGCTTTGCGTAATTAAAGCCATTCGAGCTCATTCGACGCACATTGGGTTCTGCATAGTCCCAACCCGTTAGCGCACGAGTAGCCTCAATCACATCTTTTTGTGTGTAAGTTTCTAAAGCTTTGCCTGAGGCATCTTTTTTAATGCTACCGTTCATGTTCAGTTGCACCAAGCCCACCGAAAACAACTGCATCAATTCGCGGCCATAGTTTTCATTCAGCTGCCAACGTCGATTTTGCCCATTGTCCAAATAAAAACCCATGGCGGCATTTCGGGTGACAGCCTTGAGCAAATCACCGTATTGCCCAAATGCATGCGTCTGCAAAATGTTCATGTACTCTAGCGCGCCAAACTGCTGAACTTTTCGAGTTGACACCACCAAAAAGTTAGACAGAACCCAACTTGTTCGAACGCGCAACTGATCCTCTGCACCAATCATCAAACTGTTCAAACTGACTTCGTAATGTTCTTGCATTCGCCGCCCAGCAGCGCGGTCCAAATTTAAGTCATATTCAACAATATTGGGCGGCGTGACAATCATTGTGGGTGGCAATCGCATCTGCGAAGTGATCCAAGCCTCAGGCCCTTGCACTTTCACTTGCGCAACTGAGGCGGGCGAAGGCCCCATAGAAGACTGCTCTAAAAACCGCGACGCCGCAAAATGATTGACAGGCGTCTGCGTCGCCACACTGCCCACTTGTCCACTGAGGTTGGCTGTACCCGAACCATCTTGGCCTCCGCAACCCATCAGCACCAGCGCTGCGGCAATGCACAAGCCTGTTAATTGTCGATTCATTTCATTCACCCTCTTTTAAAGAGAAATTCAAAGTGGTAATTCATATGCCACACCACTAATTGCCAAGCCGGTCAGTTGCGCAGTCACTTTGTTCAAGCTCAAGTCGGAGGCATAAACTGCCAAAGAGTCAATCGTGTAAGCGCCGCTGTCTACCCAACGCACATACACGTCTTGCACTTCTTTGCTTGGCACAATACCGGTCAAAGATTCATACAAAAATGACACCACTTTTGCTGCGTTTTGTACATCTGCACCTAGTCGAAGGGCTAAAGCATCGTGCATCAATTGCGAAGGCGTTTGACCTTGATTGTCTAATCGATCGAGACAAATACCAACATACGCGGGAATAGTGGCGGCAGCAGGTCCAAATACCAAACCCAAGGTTTTGACAGCCACACCTGCATGGCCATCCAAGTCGAAAGCCAAATTGACATCTTTGAACTGCAGCCTCTCCACGTTCAGCAACCAATCTGAGCCTTCTGAATAATTGACGCTGCGCACACCTATGCCAGCAGTCTCAGGCTGAATCACATAGGCGGTTTGTTTGTTATCGTAAACAACCGTATCAATACCCGGTCCCCCATCAAAGGTATCGCTGCCCGCAGTGTTGCTGTAGGTGTCTGGAATTTCGAGTGACAGTGTTTTGTCTGAAAACTCGACCTGTTCAACATTTCGCAGCACGACACGATCGCTGCTGGATGCACCCGACACCGCGTCTAGGTAAGTTGTACCTTGACTGGTTGTAATTTTAAATTTGCTTGAAGGCCAGTACACAAAAACTGTGTCAAAACCTTTTTTTGCATCAATAAAGTCAGATCCGCCTAAAGGTGAAATGTAGTCATCCAAGTCGGTGCCCGAAATGGCCTCCGACCCTTTGCTTAATTTACCGACAATTTGATTGGCCAAGGGTTTCCCACGCTTTGCGAAAACCTCAAATCTACCTGAAATTGCCCCTCTATTTATGAAACTTATAAGCGAGTAGGGTCAAAACCTGAGGATTGTTGAGCTGCGAGTTCAGTTTGCTGCCAAACTCCCATTCACCTGCTCCACAGAACCCAAGGCATCATCTCCAACCAAAGAGGATAAGCGTACTTTAGATAACAAATAAACCAACCTGGCCTGTGCCAAATCACGCAAAGCCAAGGTGTATTGCTGCTGCGCATTCAACACATCCAACTGGCTACGCGAGCCAGCCTTCTGAGACATTTGGGTCGACATCATCATTTGCTCAGCCGACCTTGCTGCTTGCTCAAGTGCCCGCACGCGCATCACGCCTTCGCTTACACCGCGATATTCTTTGTGCACACGCACACCCAAGTCGCGTCGCAGGGCTTCCAGCGTTTCCTCAGCGCGGGTTTGTTCGGCCACCGCCTGGCGAATGGTGGAATTCACGTAGCCACCTGAATACAACGGAATGTTCAGTTGTAAGCCAATGGTTTTATTTTCGTAGCGCGAGTTCACACGGGTGATGTTTTCACTGCCGCTGTTGGACCATTGCGCCACCGCATCTAATGTTGGCAAGTGGCCTGCTTGGGCTTTGCTCACTTCGCGGCGGGCAGCGTCCAAGCGGGCTTGCATGGCCTTAATTTCGGGGCTGGCTTGTTCTGCTTTGCGCGTCCACTCGTCCAAGTTGGCAGGCTCGGGGGGGCTTAGCTTCAAAGCCGACACATTTAATTTGGCGATTTGTCCCACGGGCTGGTTAATTAGCAACTGCAATTGACGGCGCGTCAAATCTTGGTTTTGCCTTGCTTCCAATTCCTGAGCTGCGGCCATGTCCAATCGGGCTTTGGCATCGTCCACGTCGGTGCGAGTGCCTGATCCTGCAGCAATTCCTTTTTGTGCAGCATCTACCAAGGCGGTATAGGTTTTCTTTTGCGCCAGCACCAATTCCAATTGCTGGTCGGCCATCAAGGTTTCAAAGTAAGCACCTGCCACGCGCACCACCAGGTTTTGCAAATCGCGGTCGAGGTTGGCTTCAGCTTCTTCCACAATCGATTTGGCCTGTTGAAACTGCAACCAGCGCTGCATGTTCATCAAGGGTTGGCGCACTTGCAGCGTGCGGTTGTCGCTGAAGTATTGGTCGTTGGTGGTTACGGGGTTGCCCAAAATATTGGGCGCGGTTGTGTCTAAGTTGTTGTTGCTGCGGCCTGCACTGGCCGACACCTGCGGCAGCAAACCGGCGCGCGCTTGTGGCACGCGCTCACGGCCCGAGTCGGCCGCCGCGCGTGATGCACGAATAGAGGCGTCTTGCTCCAAAGCAGCTTGATACACCTGCTTCAAATCCATCACAGCAGGCTGCGCCAAGCTGCCCAGCGCAGCGCTAGACAGTGCACAAGCCAGTGCGGTTTTTAAAAACAATGATGACGCTCTCATCACTCTTCCTTCATGGAAGCGGCCATGCGCTTGGTGAGGGGGTGCATCAAATAGGTCAGCAATGAGCGTTCACCCGTTTTAACCACAATTTCTACAGGCATGCCTGGCTGCATCTGGCGTGCACCCAAGGTTTTCATGCCATCAGGTGTCAATTGCACACGTGCCAAGTAGTAGGCAAATTGCGGTTGCTGGGGGTCGCTTAGCAAGTCACCCGATACAGACATCACTTTGCCTTCAACTACCAATTGAGGCGAATGTGCAAAAGAGTTAAAGCGAACGTCGGCCGACAAACCGGCTTGCACTTTGTCAATGAGGTGCGGCGGAATGTGCGCCTCAAGCAACAGGGTTTGGTTGTCTGGCACCACGTCCAAAAGTTTTTGACCAGGCTGCAGCACGGCACCTACAGTTTGCACTGTAAGGCCCACCACTTGGCCGTTGGCCGGCGCTTTGATTTCCATGCGATTCAAATCGGCACTTACCGCCACAAACTTTTCGGCATCCGATTGCACTTCGCGCGTGACATCGGCCAACTGCGATTCAATTTCCTTGCGGTACTCTTGTTTGCGGGCCATTGAGCGCTGTGTCAGTTCGGCCACTTGGCGCGACACCCGCATACTGTTGCCTGTGAGGTCTGCAATGGCCGCATTGGACTCGGCCACCATGCGCTCAAGTTCCAATTGGCGATTGCGCGGTGCATAGCCTTCTTTCACCATGCCGCGCGTGTTGGTCAGCTCTTCGTTAAGCAAGGCCAATTGGTTGCGACGCTGAACCAAAATATTTTGGTACGAGTTCAGCTGTTCTTTGAGGCCTTGAACGCTTTCTTCAATGCCTTGCAAATCGGCGGCCAAGGCAGCACGGCGCGCTTGAATCAATTGCTGCTGCGTGGTCACTTGTTGTTTGATCAGGGGGTCGTTCATGGCCTCTTTCACGTCGGGGTGAAAGTCAATGGCATCTCGGCCCGCTTGCTCTGCAAACAAGCGGCTTTGCATGGCGCGGTAACCCAAGTAGCGTTGGCGCACGGCTTCGTAATTGGCTTTGGCCACCGCGCCATCTAGGCGCAACAGTGTTTGACCTTCCTTCACTTGCTGGCCTTCTTGCACCAACACTTCTTGCACTATGCCGCCAGACAAATGCTGCACGGTTTTGCGCTTGGTGTCCAAGGTCACCATGCCTTGTGTGGGCACACCTTCGTCCAAAGGTGCAAGACCGGCCCACAGCAAAAAGCCGCCAAAGCCCACGGCCAGCACCAGCAGGCCTGTGCGCGCCACTGCGCGCGTGTCGGAAGAAGCGCGCGGGCCGCCGTCTTCGGTGGTAGACACCACTTGCGCATCTTGCACAACAGGTTTTGTAGATTGATTCAAGTTTGGATTGGCCATGACAGTCTCGATTTAAGCGTCAAAAAATATTAAGAATTAGAAGAAGGGTTGCCATCTGTAGGTGGCGTGTTCGCAGGTGTAGATGCGGGTGCAACGGGAGCAGCTACTTGGGCAGGCTGAGAAGCCTGCGCAGCTTCACGTTGTTTTTGCAAAGCTGCCAACACACCATCGCGCGGGCCACTGGCTTGCACAGTACCTTGGTGCAAAATTAGTAACCGGTCGGCCACGCCCACAATGCCAGGGCGGTGACTAATGAGCACCACGGTTTTGCCTTTGGCCTTCATACCCTGAACAGCACGCACCAGTGCGGCTTCGCCTTCATCATCGAGGTTGGCATTGGGCTCGTCCAGCACCACCAAGGCAGGCTCACCGTACAAGGCACGGGCCAAGCCAATGCGTTGACGCTGACCACCCGACAGTAAAACACCCGCCTCGCCCATGGGGGTGTCATAACCTTTGGGGAATCGCAAAATCATTTGGTGCAGACCAGAGGCTTCTGCAGCTGCAATCACTTTTTCAGAAACCACTTGGCCTGCGCGTGCAATGTTCTCGGCAATGGTGCCGTCAAACAGTTCAATGTCTTGCGGCAAATAACCCACATGAGGGCCCAACTCCATGCGGTCCCAGTTCAATACGGGTTGGCCATCTAGCAACACCTCACCGCTGTTGTGCGGCCAAATGCCCAGCAGCACACGCGCCAAGGTTGACTTTCCTGAACCCGAAGCACCTAGCACGACCGTTACGGTGCCAGCAGGCATCAGCGCACTCACGCCTTTCAAAATGGGTTCTTTGCGGCCAGGGGCAGAGGCCACCACATCTTTCAAAACCACATCACCTTTGGGCGTGATACCCATGGGTGCTCTGTCGCGCGTTGGATGCGCTTGCAACAAATCGCGCAAACGAATGAAAGCATCTTTGGCGCTTAAAAAACCAGTCCAAGTGCCCACCATCAAATCAATGGGGGCCAAGGCGCGTGTCATGAGCACGTTGGCGGCAATCATGGCACCGGGCGACAACTCGCCTTGAATCACCAGCAATGCACCACCGCCCAAAGCCAAAGACTGCTGTGTGTAGCGTACAAACTTGCTCCAAGCCACCACGCGACCCGACACCGCTTGTGCGTTCAAAGCTGTTCCCATGGCTTTCACATTGCGCTCGGACCAGCGGTGGTACAAATGCTGCAGCATGCCCATCGACTCAATCACTTCGGCATTGCGAAACTTGCTTTGCAAATAGCCACCCACCTCTTGCTGCGATTTGCTGGCCGCAGCTTGCGCAGGCTTGGTGGCATTGCTACCCCACCAGGCAAGCACCGCCTGCACAGCACCAAAGCCCAAGGCCATAACGCCCAGCCAAGGGTGCAACATAAACAACACACCAATGTAGATGGGTGCCCAAGGCGCATCAAAAAACGCAAAGATGCCATTGCCCGTTAAAAACTGGCGCACCTCGGTCAGGTCATTGAAGGCGCGTGAAGGGTTGCTCTCTTCAGGGTTCAAATAGGCTTCGTAGCTTGCATGAAACAAGCGCTTGCTAAGCAGGCTGTCAAGGCGCACGCCAGAGCTCACCAACAACTTAGAGCGCGACCATTCTGCAAAAGTGAGCACACCAAAAAAGAACAATGTAATAAGCGACACGGCAATGAGCGTGCCCGTGCTTTGGCTCAGCATGACACGGTCGTAGACTTGCAACATGTAAATGGTGGGCGTGAGCATTAGCAAATTGGCCACCAAGCTGAATACGCCTGCCACCATGAACTCATAGCGGAAGCCCCAAAGCGTGCGCAACAGTTCGTCGCGGTTCATTACTTCTGGAATCTTCATGATTTAGCTTTCTGTTGCAGAGCGGCCAGTACCTCATCACGCGGGCCAAAGGCCTGCTGAGCGCCATCTCGCATGATCAACATTTTGTCGGCCACACCCAGCACGCTGGTGCGGTGGGTCATCACCACAAAGGTGGTGCCCAGTTGTTTTAAAGCGGCAATGGCAGTAGCCAGCGCGGCATCACCGGCCTCGTCCAAACTTGAGTTGGGCTCGTCCAACACCACAAACACGGGTTTGCCATACAGCGCACGCGCCAATCCCACGCGCTGTCGTTGGCCACCCGACAACATGGCACCGTCGCGGCCCACTGGGCTGTTGTAGCCTTGGGGCAAAGACATGATGAGTTCGTGCACGCCTACCAATCGGGCTGCAGCTTCTACTTGCACCATGTCTACATCGCCAAAGCGTGCAATGTTTTCTGCCAAGGTGCCTTCTAGCAATTCAACGCCTTGTGGCAAGTAACCCAAATAAGGGCCAAGCTCTGATTTGTCCCATGTGTGAATATCGGCGCCGTCTAGGCGAACCTTGCCGCCCATTGAGGGCCACAAGCCTACCAATAAACGCGCCAAAGTTGTTTTACCCGAAGCCGATGGGCCCACCACGGCCAACACCTCGCCTGGATTCAAGGCAAATTGCACACCGCGCACAATGGGCACTTGCTGGCCAGGCGCTCCGGCCATCAAACCTTCGACAGTGAGCACACCTTTGGGTGCAGGCAAAGCCATGGCGTCTGGCTTGGCAGGCACTTGCGCCAGCAGCTGGTCTAGGCGGCCCCATGCGCCCCTCACATTGACCACACTGTTCCACTGAGCCACCAACTGACTTAATGGCGCCAACACGCGGCCACCCAACACCGAGCCAATGATCATCATGCTGGCACCGCCGTTTAGCATGTTGTTGAGCATCAGCCAAGCACCTAAGCCCAACAGCAAGGAAGACATCACTTGCTGCACAGCTTTAGACATGGCCGTCCACAAACCGGCACCCATAGAAGCCGTGGCTTGATAAGCCACAAACTCTAGTTGGCGTTTTTGCCAGCGGCCATGCACTGCATCAAGCATGCCCATAGACTCCATCACGTGCGCATTGCGCAAAGACGCTTCGGCAAACTGCTGTGCGCCTGCAGCACTTCGATTGGCCTCACCCAAAGGCTTGCGCGTAGCCTTCTCGTTCATCCAGGCCACTGCAATTTGGGCAATGGCACCCAAAACAGAAGCCCAGCCCAACACGGGGCTGATGGCAAAAATAAAGGCCAACGCCACCAAAGCTACAGGCGCTTCAAAAATGGCCATCAGGGCGGGGTTGGCCAAAAACTCGCGCACCACCTTCAAGTCATTCAACACCTGCATGGACCCACCCACTTGGCGCTTCAAAAATCCTTGAAACATGGCGTTGTAAACACGCTTCGACAATGCCTCGTCTACCTGCACACCGGCAGCTCGCATCAAAGCGCCGCGCACTTTTTCTAACAGTTCCATGATGGCGTAAGCCAGCACAATGAGCACTGTCAGCATGGCCAAGGTCATGCCGCTGCGGCTATTTACCACTCGGTCGTACACCTCAAGCATGTAAACGGTGGGTGCCAAAGCCAGCAAACTAATGAGCGTGCTAAAGCCAATGGCTTTCAAAATGACTGGCTTGAGCGGATCAAAGGCCAAGGCCAGTTCGGACGGAAGTGTTTGGGGCTTCATGCAGCAACCTCAATAGAAACGTAATCGGGAATAGGCGACTGAGCCATTAGCGCGGCAGGCAACTCTTGGCCTGGGTGCAACATTTGCACATCCAAGGCAGCTTGTGCTTCTTGCTGGGTGAGGGCTTGTTGGCTTTCTAGCCAAAAAGCCAACTCATACAAACCATCTAACCTGCGAGTTAGAGAAATTTCTCGCAATTTGGCCACTTTAAACAGCAAAAGCTGAGATTCAGGCAAAGTTAGCTCAAAATGCATTCGGCCATCGAGGGTGAACAAAGACAACTTGGCGCCCTTGATGCTGAGCGTGTGACGGTCGAAATAAACAGGACAACTGTTGGCAAATTGCAGCAACGGCAATGGTTTGTCGCCCAACTTCGTTAAATTGAATGGACTTGCTGGCGTTTGAAACACCATGCGCGAAGTGCGTGACACGGCATAGATGGCATTGCACACCATTTGCGAGCCCAGCGCCGGAAACTTTTCTCGAAGGGCCCGGTAATGCATGTGGTGCAAAGCCACCCGATTCCAAACGCGCGTGCGCTGAACTTCGGGCGCCAAGGCATTACACACCTCGGCAAATGCAGCCTGCAAAGCTTGCAGTCGGGCAAATTGCTCGGTGGTGGTGTTAAGAGGAACGCGTACAACGGAATTCATATAGGAAGGGATTCTAACCCTTCCTATATGAATATTTCAAGGCGACTACAAAAATTTTAAATAGCCCATGTGTCCTTCAAGCAAATGGCCCCGAAGGGCCATTTGCTTGCGCATTCAAAGACTGCAACGATTGGTAAAACTCAAGGCGCTGCCGTGGCGGTCACAGCCACCGTGGCCACATTGGCACTGTCGGCTCTGCCATCGTTGACCACCAGCGTCAGTACATAGACGCCGGCTACATCGGTGCGCAACGTAGGCGCAGAGGTGGTGGCCAAAGACAATAGTGCTGTGGTGCTGGTTGTTGGTACTGAAGTTAGCGTCCACTTGTAGGTCAAGCGGTCGCCATCAGCATCGGTACTGGACGTGCCACTCAAGGTCACTGTGGTGCCCGCCACCACCGTTTGTGCAGCCCCCGCATTGGCCACTGGCGCGGCATTGGCACTTTCGACGGTAATGGTGGTGGCCACTGCCACAGAGTCCAATTGCCCGTCATTCACAATGAGGCTGGCCACATAAACACCGGCCTTGTCAGGCACAAAGCTGGGCGTGGCGGTCGTAGGGTTGGTCAAGGTGGTCAAGGCACTGGTGGGCGGCACCGACATGAAGGCCCAACGATAAGTAATCGGATTCAAGTCTGCATCAGTGCTGAACGAACCGTCCAAAGTGACGGTAGGTAAAGTGCTGCTCCACTTGATCGTTTGATTAGCTCCCACGCGGGCAATGGGTGCAGAGTTAACGCGGGACGCAGTGACAGTGGTAGCGACCACTTCACTGTCGGCTTTGCCATCGTTCACCATCAAGGTGGCCACGTAGGTGCCCTCTATGTCAGCCTTGAATGACGACTTAGAAGCTGTACTGCCTGTCAACGTGGCTGTGCTGGTGTCTGGCTTAGAAATCAACACCCATTTGTAGGTAAGGAAGTCATTGTTGGCGTCGGAACTGGCAGTACCGTCCAAAACGACATCGGCAGTGTTGCTTACCACCACGTTTTGGTTCACGCCTGTGCGTGCCACAGGCACCGAGTTTTGTACGGCGGCAGTAACGGTCACGGCCTGTTGAACGCTGTCAACTTTACCGTCGTTCACTGTCAGTCCAATGACGTAGGTGCCAATGACATCTGCTGTGAACTTGGGCACTGGCGACCATGTGGCCGTAAGCACGGCATTGCTACCTTCCGGCTTGGACAGCAAAATCCACTTGAACGTGAGCAAGTCGTCGTTGGCGTCAGAACTGCCGGTGCCGTCCACGCTCACCAAGGCACCCACCGTGACGTTTTGATTAACGCCAGCGTTGGCCACAGGGGCAGAGTTGGCAATGCTAGCTGTAATGGTGACTGTTGAAGGATCACTGCCCAGCTTGCCATCGTTGACCACCAGCGTGGCCACATAAATGCCGGCCACGTCGGGCGTGAATTGGGGGTTGGCAATGGTGTCCGACGACAGCTTGGCATTGGTGCTGCCAGCAGGTACTTGCAAAGTCCACTTGTATTTCAGGGAAGAGTTGTTGCGGTCTTTGCTTTGCGCACCATCCAAGGTGACCAATCTGCCTACGATGACGTTTTGCAAAGGGCCAGCGTTGGCTACTGGAGCGTAATTCACTTTGCATGCCGAGGCACTGACCAAAATACCGAGGCCAGCGGAGCATGCCACTGTACCGCCACCGCAGCCCACTAATAAGGTGGCTACAGTGAGCATCAAGGCGCCGGCCACCAGACGTGGGCGGGCAAAAAGTTGAAATGCGGTCATGGGTTGCGCCTACAAATAAGAGGGTTCAAGTTTACTGCTGAGGGCTATCTTACCGGTCGTGCAAGCTCAGTCGCAGGCGGGGTTGCTGATGTCAATGGTTTCAGGGTATTTCATTCCCACACCACTGTAGGCGTCTACCGCGGCCCCCACCAAACCACCAGCCAGTAAATTTCCCGCCATGGTCCAACTGGGCATAGGCGGCACCGACACCGTGAATCGAGGGGTAGAGTTTCCCTTGCAGGTAATGTCCAACATGCTGGTGTCGTTGAGTACCAGCACCGTTCCGGGGCTAGAAAACTGCCAGCGCCCTAGGTCGTTGCTGGCTGTGCAGCTGACAGCTACTGGCCGCTGTCGGCACAGCAAATTGACGCGCAGTTCTTGCACCTCTTCCGACAGCAAGCTGGCGCAGCCCGTCAACAGACTGGCCAACACAGTGCAAGTGAACAGTTTCAAAATGGCATTCATACGCGGCATCCTAACAAATGAGGGGACCATAGGGGCGTGCAGCACACGCCAGGCCATGGTCCTGACCGAAATGAATCGGCAGAAGCCCCCATAACTTGAGCGCCATGGCGGAAGCTCCTCTAAGTGCCTAAGTGAGCGCTAACCTGATTTTGAGGGGCATCCTTTGTCCTATTTCAATTTGCGGCACCACTTCGACCGCGGCCACCAGGCGCTCGCGACTAAGGTGGGCGTAGCGACTGGTGGTTTTGATGTCGGCATGACCCAGCAGTTCTTGCACTTCATAAAGACTGCGCCCGGCGTTGACCAAATAGGAGGCAAAACTGTGGCGCAGGTCGTGAATGCGCAAATCGGGCAGACCCGCCCGAATACGGGCGTTGTTCCAACTGAAGAAGAAAGACACAAAGGGCTCGCCAGTTTTGGGATTTGCAAAAATGGCCTGATCTGCCAAAAATCCATCGCGCACTTTCAGGCGCAGATGCTCTAGCAACTTCATGGCACCAGAAGACAGGGGGATGTGCCTCACCTTTCCCGACTTGGTTTTGGGAATGCGCCAAGATTTTTGGGACCAATCGATGTCGCGCCAACGAGCATCCAGCACTTCGCGTTTGCGTGCGCCTGTGTAAATAAGAAACAGCACAATGAATTGCAACATTTCACTTTCACTTTGGCGCACGGCATTTAAGAGCTCAATGGTTTGAGCCTCCGTAAGGTAACGCTCTATCTTGTTGTCATCTTTGATGTTTTTAATTTCTTTAACAGGGTTGCTGTCGACACCTGGCACTTTCCAGCGCAGGGCCAAAGAAAAGCCAAAACGCAGCAACACCAATGCCCTGTTGCATGTACCGCTGGCATAGTCTTCTGATTTCATTTTTTCAAGAAACACTGCAATGTCGGGTGGCGTGATGCGCCCCATGTGCAAGTGACCCAACTTGGGAACCAAGTGATTGCGAATCATCGATTCATCGGTGTCCCAACTGCGCTTGTAGCTCTTGACGTAAGGCAAGTATTTGTCGGTAAAGAAGTCTTTGATCAAAGGCCCCACTTCGCTTACAGCTGGCGCTTGCGGATCGATACCTTGCTTGGCTTGCCTTAGTAAGTTGATGACTAGTACACGCGCTTCGTCGGCCTTGAGAATGCGTGCATCACCCAATGTGACTACGCGTAGTTTTTTCTCGAACCTGTACCTAAGTCTGAAACTTTTTCTTCCGCTAGCAAGTACATCCACGTAAAACCCACGGATCTCGGAATCGAATACTTCCAAGTGAGATTTATCGGTTGGACAACTGACTTCAGAAATATATAAATCAGTAAGCAACTGGTTTGGCACCTTCATTTCAATTTACTTCTTAAAAATAAAATTGAAAAGAATGACAACACTTACCCCGTTGTCGTTAAACGACGCAATGCGTCGTTGTGATGCCGTTGCATAAATTCACACCTTAGAAAACTCTTAAGAATCAATGGCTTAAGAGGGAGCGAATTGTATGCTTAC
>CAZJAL010000043.1:0-19062 GCA_964544175.1 uncultured Limnohabitans sp. | reverse complement strand
CCATCATGCGGTGGTAGCGCGTGAGGCTGTCCATGATGGTTTGGTTGAACGCGTGGCCCATGTGCAGCGTACCTGTCACATTGGGCGGTGGCAATTGGATGGCAAAGTTGGGCGCTTCAGCCTTTGGCACTTGGCTGCCGCGATGGCCTGCAATGCCGTAACCGCGTTTTTCCCATTCGGGGCCCCAATGGGCTTCTAAGGCCGCTGGCTCAAAAGACTTGGACAGGCTCTCAAGGCCGGGTTGCTGAAGGGCGGGGGTGGACACGTTGCTCATGGGCTGAATGGTTTGAAATTGCCCAAGGGCAATGTCATGAATGGACTAAAGCCATGATTTTACTGGGCAAGTGCTCAATTTTCGAGCCCCAAGGCCGTTCCTTCAGCCTTCAATGTGGCGATGCTGCAGGTTCGGCTCAGTTCTTGGCCGATTCGATGCAATCTCTGAGGACGGCCGTATCGCCCACCTGATTAGCCAAGAGCAAAATCAGGCGCAAGTTCAATTGCTCAGATTGTTCGGCGTTCAAGCCTTCATGGGCATTCAGCAATTGGTCGTAAAAAGTGTCGGCGTCTTGAAAGTTCAGTTCTGTTTTCATGATGATTTTCGAATGTGATCAAAGACCCAAAGAGGTGGCCACAGCGCCAATCAACTCACCGTTGACGCCTTTGCCCGTATCTGCCAAATAACCATCGGGACGGACCAAGGCCCAACCGCCCGCCGGAACGGTGCCGCAGGCGTTTTGAAGATATTGTTGCGTGTCTAGCAAGTGTTCGCGTGCTTGCGCCACTTGTCCTCTGGCCAGCACTTGAACGCAGCGCACAGGCAAGCCCGACAAGCTGAGCTCTTGAAGGCGCTTCAAAGCGGCTTTGGTTTGGTGACCAAACACCAAAATCAGCAGTCGACCATCGGCCCATTGAATCAGGTCGTTTAAGCAGCCTGACTTGCCTTGACGCCACTGAAAGCGTACGTTTTGAACCGACGTGCCACCGTTGTCGCCGCAAATGCGGGAGCCGCGGTAAGTGTTAGCAACAGCCATGCGGCCAGTGTTCACCAACGAGCGTGCAAATGGAAATTCTTTGGCCAAGTTGATGGTGGCTGTTCTAAATGCACGTTCAATGCCATCGGCAGGGCGTAAGAATCTGGCCGTACGGCGCGTTACCTTGACGTTTTCTTGAGCCGCTTCGAGTCGTTCGTCGTTGAAGCTTTCAAGCAAAGCCTCGTCGGCATGGCCGCGCAAGACAGCGGCCAATTTCCAAGCCAAATTGTCGGCATCTGCGACACCGGTGTTGCCACCGCGCGCGCCAAAGGGGTTCACGATTTTGGCAGTGTCGCCCATGAAAAAGACTCGGCCCATGCGCAATGTGTTGAGGCATTGGCTCTTATAGGCGTAGGGGCCGACCCACACGATGTCGACCTTCACGTTTTTGCCAAACTGACGCTCCAGACGTTCACGCACCACGTCTTCGCGGCTAATGTAAGCCGCATCGGCATTGGGCTCCATTTGGTAATCAATGCGCCACACATCGTCGGCCATCAAGTGTTGCCAAACAGCTCGATTTTCATTGAAGGGCGCTTCAATCCAAGTGTGTCGCTCAGTGGGGGGATGGGTGTCAAATTTGACATCGGCAATGCACCAACGGTCATCGCCTTTTTTGCTTTCCATGGTGACACCTGTCCAAGCATGGAAGGGTGTGTGCGAGCCTGAGGCGTCAATCACATGATCGGCTTGTAGGTCATAAGTGCCTTCAGGCGTTTCAACGGTGAGCGTTGCGAAGTCTTTGTTTTGTTTGAAGGCCTTCACGCGCGATTGCCAGCGCAAATCGACATGTCCCAGTTCTTGAATGCGCTCCACCAAATAGCCTTCAATGTAGAACTGCTGAATGTTGATGAAGGCGGGTTGTTCTGAGAGGCTGAAATTGCTTTGCTGCTTGAGGTCAAAGTTGTAGACCTCGTCATGGCCCGCAAAAGTGCGACCCACACTCCATTGAATGCCTTTTTTGGCAATGCGATCAAATAGGCCCAGCTTCTGAAAAATCTCCAATGATTTTTGGGTGTAACAAATGCCGCGAGACGAAGCACCTTTCACCCCCACGGTGTTGTCTTCGTCCAGCAGCACGGCCTTGATACCCAAATTGGCCAAGCCGCAGGCCAAGGTTAGTCCCGTAATGCCACCGCCCACAATGACCACGGCATGGCGCAAAGTTTTGTTCTGCACAAGCTCTGGTGGTTTGACAAAGGGATACTCTGGCAAGGCGTAACCCGAGCCTTCGGTAAATTCATACCCATTGGTAAATTGAACTTCTTGAAATGTGGGCGTCTTCATCGCGTTCCTTTGGAATGGTGCCTGTCGCAGACCGCACTGTAACAATTCTGCTGGCGCCCCTTTTATTGACTAAACTACTTTTGTATTCGTTTCTATGTTGGAAATGAATTTTCCAATTGAATCCTTTTAGGAAATTGACATGGCTCAACTCAAAGGTTCCCGCACCGAACAATGTCTCAAAGACGCCTTCGCCATTGAATCACAGGTGCAGCTGCGCTATACCTACTTTGCCAACAAAGCCGATCTCGAGGGCAAAAGTGATGTGGCGGCCTTGTTTCGTTCATCGGCCCAAGGCGAAACCGGCCATGCCCATGGCCATTTGGAGTTTTTAGAACAAGCTGGCGATCCTGCCACCGGCTTGCCCATTGGCAACACCCGCCAAAACTTAGAAGCCGCTGTGGCCAGTGAAGCCCATGAGTCCAACCATGTCTATCCTGCCATGGCCAAGACTGCCCGCGAAGAAGGCTTTGATGACATTGCCGATTGGTTTGAAACCTTGGCCAAGGCCGAACGTTCACACACCATTCGCTACGAAAAAGCTTTGAAAGACTTGGTAGATTAAGGGCCGCCAACAGCGGGCATCACCCACTTGCCAGATAATGGCCACCTCAAAGGGCTCTGTGAATGTTGTTACTTTTATCACCCGCTAAATCCTTGGATTACGAGACCCCCGTGGAAGGGGTATCGCACACTTTGCCGCAATTTGTCGCCCAGTCGGCCGAATTGATTGAAGTGCTGAAGCCCAAAACGCCGGTACAAATTGCAGAACTGATGGATTTGAGCGACAACTTGGCAGCCCTCAATGTGGCGCGGTATGAAGCATGGCGTCCTAAATTTACCGCCAAAAATTCCAAGCAAGCGGTCTTGGCTTTCAATGGCGATGTTTATGACGGCTTAGATGCCAAGTCGCTCAAAGTCAAAGACCTCGAGTGGGCACAAGATCATGTGTGCATTTTGAGCGGCTTGTATGGCGTATTGCGCCCCTTAGATTGGATGCAACCTTACCGCTTGGAGATGGGCACGGCACTGACCAATCCGCGCGGCAAAAACTTGTACCAATTTTGGGGTAGCAGCATTTCGGTGTACCTCAATGAGCGCTTGAGCAAAGACAAAACACCTGTGGTCATCAACCTGGCCTCGCAAGAGTACTTCAAAGCGGTCGATGCCAAAACGCTCAATGCACGTGTGGTCGAGTGCGTGTTTGAAGATTACAAGGGCGGTAAATACAAAGTGATCAGCTTTTTTGCCAAGCGCGCGCGCGGACTGCTGGCGCGCTATGCCATTCAAAAACAAATCAAAAATCCAGAGAAACTCAAAGACTTTGATTCAGATGGTTATGGCTTTGTAGCCGCAGCGTCTGACGAAAACCGTTGGGTGTTTCGCCGTCGTGTCAAGGGTGTCGAATGAACCAACCCGAACAATCTCAACTGGGCAAAAACAGCGCGTATGTGGATCAATACGATGCGTCTTTGTTGTTCCCCATTCCCCGTGCGGTGAAGCGTGAAGAGCTGGGCATTCACGGTGCGCCCATTTTCTTTGGCGCCGATTTGTGGACCGCTTTTGAATTGTCTTGGCTTAACCTCAAAGGAAAGCCGCAAGTGGCGCTGGCGCACATCACGGTGCCCGCTGAAAGTACGCACATCATAGAGAGCAAGTCTTTCAAGCTGTACTTAAACAGCTTCAACGCCACACGCTTTGTTGATGTGCAAGCCGTACGCGATTGCATGCGCGAAGACCTCGATCAGGCCTTGTGGCATGGTGGTCCCATCAAATCGCGCTGCGGTGTGAAAATTATTTTGTCCGATGACTTTGATAAAGAGCCAGTGCATGAATTGGATGGTCTGAATTTAGACCGCATGGACATTGAGTGCACGCAATACCAACCCGCACCCGAATTGCTTTCAGCTCAGCATGACGAGGCACCTGTAACAGAAACCTTCGTCAGTCATTTGCTCAAAAGCAATTGCTTGGTCACAGGACAACCTGATTGGGGCAGTGTGCAAATTTCGTATTCGGGATCGCAAATTGACCAGGCGGGTTTGCTCCAATACATCGTGAGCTTTAGAAATCACAACGAGTTTCATGAGCAGTGCGTGGAGCGCATCTTCATGGACATTTGGACGCGATGCAAACCGCTCAAGTTAAGTGTCTATGCTCGGTACACACGCCGAGGCGGTTTGGACATCAACCCATGGAGAACCAGCCATCCACAATCTCCGCCGCTCAACATTCGGACGGCCCGACAATAAGCGGCCCGCTGAATGGGCCACACCTTGTGATGGCTGTTGCGATCAACCGTAGGTTTTAAAACCTTTGAGGGGTGCCAATGGTGGAAAGTTGGCTGGGCGTTTTTCTTTGGCCGCTTCCAGCGCTTCGCGAATGTGCGGATTGCTCCAAATAGCGCCTTGCAACCATCCCATTTGGCGAAGACTGTCTTCCACGCTGTGGTCGCGCGCATAGTTTAGGGCTTGCTTGGTACCCCAGATGGCCACGGGTGGTTTATTGGCCATCTCTTTGGCACACGCTAAAGCCCCCGCTACCAGGGCTTCTTGTGATTCAAACACCTGTGTCACCAGGCCGTGCTTCAGTGCATTGTCTGCACTGAGGCGACGACCGGTATACGCCAATTCCTTGACCAAACCCATGGGCAGCAATTTGGGCAAGCGTTGCAAAGTGCCGACGTCGGCCACCATGCCAATGTTGATTTCTTGAACGCAGAAAAAGGCATCTTGCGTGGCATAGCGAATGCAGCAAGCCGTTACCATGTCGACGGCACCGCCAATGCAACCCCCATGAATGGCGGCGATCACGGGAATGCGCAAAGTTTCTAACAAAGTGAAGGTGGATTGCATGTCGGTGAGCGAGTCGTACACCGCAGCCCGGCCTTCAGGGCTATCTGCATCCATCGATATGGCACCTGAAAATGTTTCCAGAGCCATGCCTGCGGAAAAGTGTTTGCCCGTGCTCGAGATGACCAAGGCACGCGCCTTGCCCTCGTTGTTCAGCTGATGCAAGACGGTATCGAGTTCGCGCCAAAACGTCGGGTGCATGGTGTTGAGCGATTCGGGCTTGTTCAGCACCAAATGCGCAACGTGGTCATTCATCGTCAGTGAAAAGCAATTGAGTTTGTCCATGGGGTGAGGCCTCGTGCAAAGCAGGGTGGGGTGAATGGTTTGAAC
Source organism: uncultured Limnohabitans sp. (assembly GCA_964544175.1). Classification (GTDB taxonomy): domain Bacteria; phylum Pseudomonadota; class Gammaproteobacteria; order Burkholderiales; family Burkholderiaceae_C; genus Limnohabitans_A. Next base: position 13,565 of record CAZJAL010000043.1, on the reverse strand, counting down.
TGTAGCTTGCGCTGTGATCTGGGGCTGTCCCGTGTTTGACCAGAGAGCCCACCCGAACGCCTAAAAGTCGGAGTTTTCGGCTGAGGTCGACGCGCTTCAAACACAGACCCGCAAACTTGCGAATTTCTGCCGCGTCTTGCGTATAAAAGGTGAGGGTTTGATCGCGGGTGACACTTTTAAAATTGTCGTAACGCAACTTGATGCCAATCGTTTTTCCGTCATAGCCTTTGCGCTTTAAATCTGCAGCCAATTGTTGGCACAGGCGTGTGAACACTTTGCCCAATTCTTCTTTGTCGCGCACGGCATGCAGGTCGGTTTCAAAGGTTGTTTCCCGGCTGATGCTAACGGGCTCGCTTTCAGTGCTGATGGGTCTGTCGTCTCGCCCCCATGCGGCTTCGTGCAACCAGGCGCCATACACCTTGCCAAAATGCATTTGCAGCCAAGGCAATTCACAAGCTGCCAATTGGCCAATGGTTTCAATGCCATGGTGCTTGAGCTTTTCATCAGCCTTGGGGCCCACGCCATTGATCTTGCGGCAGCTGAGAGGCCAGATGGCAGTTTTCAAATCGTCTTCGTGAACAATCGAAATGCCGTTGGGTTTGTTGAACTCACTGGCCATTTTGGCAATCAGTTTGTTGGGAGCCACACCCACTGAGCAGGTGAGGCCCGTGGCTTCAAAAATGCATTTCTGAATGAGTCGGGCCAAAACCTTGCCGCCTTCGCGTTGGCCACCAGGGACCTCTGTGAAATCGATGTACACCTCATCCACACCTCGATCTTCCATGACAGGGGCGATGTCGGTGATGATGCCTTTGAAGACTCTGGAGTAGTGCCGGTATTGATCAAAGTCCACGGGCAACAAAATGGCCTGCGGGCACAGCTTGGCGGCCTTCATGAGACCCATGGCCGAGCCAATGCCAAATTGACGCGCAGCATAAGTAGCGGTGGTGATCACGCCCCGGCCAGTGTAGCCTTCAATGCGTGGAAAAAAATCCAATGGAATTTCAGACAGATTGTCGGCCGACCATTCGTAGTCTGGGTGCGCTGCGCGCAGTCTTCCCAGTAAGTCATCTTCCTTGCGTCTACCCCCGCCAATGACCACTGGCAATCCCTTGAGTTGGGGGTAGCGCAACAACTCGACTGACGCGTAAAAGGCGTCCATGTCGAGGTGGGCAATTCTTCTTTTGAGCGATGTGTTTTGCGTCACAAACTCAAATTGGAAGTGTGCGTGTTATTGAGGAAATGTGCCAGGCAACAAGATGCTCTTGTCGACCGTGTCCATTTGCGTACGCCCACAAAATGCCATGGTCAAATCAAGCTCGTTGTGAATGATTTGCAAAGCCTTTTCAACGCCGGGCTGACCCATGGCGCCCAGACCGTACAAGAATGCACGACCAATGTAAGTGCCTTGTGCGCCCAAGGCGCGGGCTTTGAGCACATCTTGACCGCTGCGAATGCCGCCGTCCATGTGGACTTCAATTTGTTTGCCCACGGCATCGACAATAGCAGGCAAGGCTTCAATGCTGCTTTGGGCGCCATCGAGTTGACGGCCACCGTGGTTGCTAACAATCATGGCATCGGCGCCACTTTCAACGGCCAAGCGAGCATCTTCTACGTCTTGAATGCCCTTCAATATGATCTTGCCGCCCCAGCGCTTTTTGATCCATTCCACATCACCCCAATTGAGGCGAGGATCGAACTGTTGAGCAGTCCAAGCTGACAGCGATCCCATGTTTTCAACGCCTTTAACGTGGCCTACGATGTTGCCAAACTCGCGCCGCGACGTACCCAACATGCCCATAGCCCAACGCGGCTTCGTGGCGATGTTGATCATGTTGGCCAAAGTTAATTTAGGGGGCGCAGACAAACCGTTCTTCAGATCTTTGTGACGCTGTCCCAAAATTTGCAGGTCCAAGGTAATGACCAAGGCAGAGCAGTTGGCAGCGCGTGCACGCTCAATCAAACGCTCAATGAAGTCACGGTCGCGCATCACATACAACTGAAACCAGAAGGGGTGGCCATCCGTGCCCTTGGACACATCTTCAATGGAGCAAATGCTCATGGTGGACAGCGTAAAAGGAATGCCAAATTTTTTGGCAGCCCGTGCCGCCAAAATTTCGCCATCGGCATGCTGCATGCCGGTAAGCCCTGTAGGCGCAATGGCCACAGGCATGGCCACCTTTTGGCCAATCATGGAGGTGGCGGTGCTGCGGCCTTCCATGTTGACCGCCACACGTTGGCGTAACTTGATTTTTTGGAAATCACTTTCGTTGGCGCGGTAAGTACTTTCTGTCCAAGAGCCGCTATCGGCATAGTCATAGAACATGCGTGGCACGCGTTTTTGGGCCAGGATGCGCAACTCTTCAATGGTGGTGATCACGGACATATTTGATTTCCAGTTTGGATAAAAGCTTTTGAGGCTAGTCTTTGAATTTGATCAGCTGCAGCTCACACTGCCGCAACCCGACATGGTGACGTTTTTGATAACCGATGGGTCGGCCAGTGTTTCGGTTTCGCTGTCAAAGTTGACCGATTTCAAATGCTGTGCCAAACCTGCATCCATGGTGGCTGCATGCTGTGGAAACCACTCGGCCAAAGCTTCTGCCATGCGAGAAATAATTTCTTGATCACCTTGAACATAATGCGTTTCAACGGCGCGCATGGTTTCCAAAATGGTGGCATGTTGACCTGCATGGCAGTTGTCTTCACTGAAACCAGTCGCCACCATCCAGCGGTCTTCTTGATCAAAATGCGCCACCGTGTGATTGAGAAATTCTCGGTACAAATTGAGCTGCTCGGTTGGCGGTGTGAGCAGAAGTGCGTTGAGCATGGTCACAAACTCTTCGTGCGTATGGTCCATGCGGTCATCGCCTGTGTGCAGCTCGGCAGACCAATTGAGGCCCGCAGCAAATGGCGACACGCTAGGTTGTTCGGTCTGAGTGGCTTCCATCACAAATCCTTTTTAAAAATCTAAGCGCGCATGATGGCGCGCAATTTGCAAACGAACTTGACTGGGCGCAGTACCACCTAAAGTGTTGCGGGCATTCAAGGATCCCACCAAGCTGAGGCATTCAAAGACGTCGGCTTGGATAGCAGGGTTGAATTGTTGCAAGGTGCTGAGGGGCAGTTCGCTCAGGTCCAAGTTCTGTGTTTGTGCTGTTTTCACAGCATGTGCGACAACTTCGTGAGCATCGCGGAAGGGCAGGCCCTTTTTGACCAAGTAGTCGGCCAAGTCAGTGGCTGTGGCATAGCCTTTTTTGGTGGCAGCCTCCATTGCTTGGGCATTGACGGTAATGCCAGCTTCTTTTTGTCCGGTCTGCGCATTGACCTGGCCACCGATCATTTCGCTGAAAATACGCAAAGTATCTTTGAGCGTGTCGACAGTGTCAAACAAAGGCTCTTTGTCTTCTTGGTTGTCTTTGTTGTAGGCCAGAGGTTGGCCTTTCATCAAGGTAATCAGGCCCATCAAATGCCCCACCACACGCCCAGTTTTGCCACGCGCCAATTCGGGGACGTCGGGGTTTTTCTTCTGCGGCATGATTGAACTGCCCGTGGTAAAGCGGTCGGCAATTTTGACAAAGCCAAAGTTTTGACTCATCCACAAAATGAGTTCTTCACTGAGGCGGCTGATGTGCACCATGCACAAAGACGCAGCTGCTGTGAACTCAATTGCAAAGTCGCGATCGCTGACGCCATCCAAACTGTTTTGACTAACGCAGGCATTGCCGTGTTCGTCCACCATGCCTAGGCTTTTGGCAACGCGTTCTCGGTCAAGCGGGTAGGTCGTGCCCGCCAACGCAGCAGACCCTAAAGGCAATCGGTTGGTACGGCGACGCACATCGGCCATGCGCTCAGCATCGCGTGCAAACATTTCAACATAGGCCAACAAATGATGTGCAAAACTCACGGGTTGTGCCACTTGCAAATGCGTGAAACCAGGCAGGATGACGTCTACGTTGCGCTCGGCTACTTCAATCAAAGATTTTTGCAAGTCATTGAGCAAGCCACCAATGAGGTCAATCTCGCTGACCAACCAAAGGCGCACGTCGGTGGCCACTTGGTCATTACGGCTACGACCTGTGTGCAGGCGCTTGCCTGCATCGCCTACGATTTGCGTGAGGCGTGCTTCGATGTTGAGGTGCACATCTTCCAAGTCCAACTTCCAATCAAACTGACCTTGGGAGATTTCTTGGGTAATTTGCGCCATGCCGCGCTGAATGTCGGCAAAGTCTTGGTTGCTGATGATTTTTTGGGCTGCCAGCATCTCAGCGTGCGCCAAACTGCCCTGGATGTCCGATTGCCACAGGCGCTTGTCGAAGAAAACGCTGGAGGTGTAGCGCTTTACCAGGTCACTCATGGGCTCTGAAAACAAGGCCGACCAGGCCTGGGACTTTTGATCGAATTGATTTTTAGACATTTGCAGATTTTATCGGGTTGTCGGGCTTGTTCAGCCTGTGGCTGACCCTCAAAACAAGCCGGAAATGCCTAAAAACCTGTAAGAGGGGCTTATCCTGTGTTTCTAAGTCCCGCTGCAATCCCGTTGATGGAGATGTGAATGCCACGTTGAACCCGCTCGTCGGCCTTGCCATCGCGATACCGGCGAATCAACTCCACTTGCAAATGGTGCAAGGGGTCGATGTAGGGAAAGCGGTGCCGAATGGAGCGGGCCAAGGCCGGATTATTGGCCAAGCGGTGTTTCTCGCCTGTTAACAGGCTCATTGCTTCGGCTGTTTTGTGCCACTCGGCTTCAATGGCCGCGAAAATCCTCTTGCGCAGCTTGGCATCTGACACCAGTTCACTGTAGCGAGAAGCCAGCGCCAAATCGCTTTTGGCCAAAACCATGTCCATGTTGGACAGCAATGTTTTGAAGAAGGGCCATTGCTTCACCATTTTTTGCAGTAGTGCCAATGCTGCCTTCTGTTCTTTGTCGGTGGGACGGTCTAAGAACTTTTCGACGGCCGAGCCAAAGCCATACCAGCCTGGTAATGTGAGGCGACATTGGCCCCAGCTGAAGCCCCATGGAATGGCGCGCAAATCTTCAATTTTTTGGTTGGCTTTGCGCGATGCAGGTCGAGAACCGATGTTGAGTTCTGCAATTTCACGAATGGGCGTGGCGCCAAAAAAGTAGTCGTTGAAGCCAGCAGTTTCGTAGACCAAATGACGGTAAGCATCCATGCTGGCCTGAGAAAGTTGGGCTGCAGTTTCTAAAAAATGACGTGGCGCAGTCTTGGTTGGCTGCAGTAAGGTGGCTTCCAAAGTGGCGGCGACCAAGGTCTCTAAATTGCGTCTGCCGATTTCAGGATTGGCATATTTGGAGCCAATCACTTCACCCTGCTCAGTCAAGCGAATTTGGCCTCGAACTGTGCCTGGCGGTTGCGCCAAAATGGCTTGATAACTTGGACCCCCGCCGCGACCTACGGTGCCGCCACGTCCATGGAACATGCGCAACTGGATGTTGTGACTGTTGGCCAGCCGCTCAAAATCCTCAACCAAAGCAACCTCTGCTCGGTAAAGTTCCCAGTTGCTTGTAAAGATACCGCCATCTTTGTTGCTGTCGGAGTAGCCCAACATGATGTCTTGCTCGGCACCCGAGCGTTGGATCAAATTGGCGATGCCTGGCAATGCATAGAACTCACGCATGATGCCAGCCGAGTTGCGCAAGTCTTCGATGGTTTCAAACAAAGGAACCACAATCAAGTCGACTCTGGCGTTGTCATCCAATGTGCCGCGCATCAAGCCAACTTCTTTTTGTAGCAGCAAGACTTCCAGCAAGTCACTGACTGTTTCGGTGTGGCTGATGATGTAGTGACGAATAGCCTCGGTTCCATAGGTAGTCCGAGCCAAGCGAGCTTCTTCAAAAATAGACAACTCAGATTGAGTGTGGTCCGAGTAGTTGGCACCCGGAATGCGCAAGGGCCTTGCGTCGTTTAGGAGATTTACGAGCACCGTCCGCTTGCTAGCCTCGTCCATTGAAGCGTAATCTTTCTCGATGCGTGCCGTGGCCAACAACTCGCCGACCACTTTTTCATGTTGATCAGAACTCTGGCGTAAATCAACAGTGGCCAAATGAAAGCCAAACACTTCGACGGCGCGAATGAGAGGGTCGAGTCTTTGCGCCGCCAAAGCTTTTGCGTGATGGCTATTCAAAGAGGCCTTGATGACTTTCAAATCAGCCAGAAAACTGTCTGAATCTGTGTAGGGGTTTTGTGGTTCTACGGCGTGTCGTGCAGCATCACCCCCCGTTAGTGATTTGAGGGTTGCAGCCAAGCGCGCATACATGCCAGTGAGCGCGCGTCTGTAGGGCTCGTCGATTCGATGTGCATTGGTGTCAGGCGACTTTTCTGCCAGGGCTTTCATGGCAGGTGGAAACTCAACCAGCATGGCTGACAAAGACAACTCACTGCCCAAGAAATGGACCTCTGTGAGATAGTGGCGCAAGGCGACATCTGCTTGACGCTTCAGCGCGTGTTGAAGCGTTTGTGCATTGACATTGGGGTTGCCGTCTCGGTCGCCTCCAATCCACTGGCCCATGCGCAAGAAAGGCGCCACCGGGTGAGTTCCCAAGGCCTCTTCCAAAGCGGCATAAATTTTGGGAATTTCACGTAAAAAGGTTGACTCGTAATAGCTCAATGAGTTTTCAATTTCATCGGCCACGGTGAGCTTAGAAAATCGCAGCAAGCGAGTTTGCCAAAGTTGCATCACACGTGCACGCATGCGTTGCTCATTGACTGCCAATTCTTTTGGCGTCAAAGCATCTTTGGCGGCATTGACCACGGCCGCACGTGCTTTGATCTCGTCGCGCTCCGTCAGTAACTCTGCAATGTCGCGCTCGGCGCTCAAAATGCTCTGACGCTGAACCTCTGTGGGGTGTGCCGTTAAAACTGGCGAGACAAAGCTGTGGGCCAAAGTTTGCGAAATGATTTTGGGTGTAATGCCTGCCCAGCGCAGTCTTTGCAAAGCGACTTCAATGCTGCCCTCTTGCGTGTCTCCTACTCGCTCGTGTATGGCGCGTCGGCGAATGTGATGACGATCTTCTGCCAAATTGGCCAAGTGACTGAAGTAAGTAAATCCGCGAATCACGCTAACAGCATGCTCGCCAGATAAGCCTTTGAGGAGTTTCTTCAAAGCCTTGTCGGCCTCCTGGTCGGCATCCCGCCTGAATGCCACAGAAAGTTTGCGAATTTTTTCGATCAACTCGTAAATTTCTGGGCTCTCTTGCTCTCGAATCACATCACCCAAAATTCGACCCAACAAGCGAATGTCTTCAACCAGTGGGCGTTCATTGTCGCGCGAAGGGCGTTTCAGGGGCGGAATTGTGACGTTTGGCATGACGAGACTCATCTTTCTAGGGCTTGTGTCATGCTAGCATTTGATGAGATTGAAAAATTACGAACAGGTTACTGGTTTGAACTCTCAAAACATCACGTCCACCAAGCGCCCCATTGTCATTGCCACGCGCGAAAGCCGCTTGGCCATGTGGCAAGCCGAACACGTTCAGGCCCTTTTGCAAGCCCGCGGTTATGAGGTTCATTTGCTGGGTATGACTACGCAAGGCGATCAAATATTGGACCGCAGCCTGAGCAAAGTAGGTGGCAAAGGTCTGTTTGTCAAAGAGCTTGAAGTGGCCTTGTCTGAGGGCCGAGCCGATATTGCAGTTCATTCGCTCAAAGATGTGCCCATGGACATGCCGCAGGGCTTCGAATTGGCTTGTGTCATGGTGCGCGAAGACCCCCGCGATGCTTGGGTGTCTGGTCAGTACGCCAGCCTGATGGATTTGCCGCAAGGTGCCGTGGTTGGTACGTCCAGCCTCAGGCGTACAGTGTTGCTGCGTGCACTGCGACCAGATTTGAAAATAGAGCCATTGCGCGGTAATTTGGACACACGTTTGCGAAAGTTGGACGAAGGGCAATATGCCGGCATTGTTTTGGCTGCGGCCGGGCTAAAACGCTTGAAGCTTTCTGATCGAATTCGGCATATTTTTGACACAGAGCACATGCTGCCGGCCGCCGGCCAAGGGGCGCTTGGCATTGAAATTTGCGAGGGGCGTGTCGATTTGGTCGAAGCGCTTGAACCCCTGGTTCACAAAACTTCTTGGTTGGCAGTTGCGGCCGAGCGGGCGGTCAGCCGAACCATGGGCGGCAGTTGTTCCATGCCCTTGGCTGCGCATGCAACTTTAGAGGGTAAGGTGTTGAGTTTGCGTGCCGCTTGGGGCGACCCCGAAGGCTCAGTCAACTTGGTCACGGCTGCCAAGTCGAGGGTTGTCGACAGTTTGATCGAGGCAGAGGCAATCGGTATCGAGGTCGCAGCCGAGTTAAAGCGCGGTGGCGCGCACTGACCTTCCCTCATGCGCAACGAAGCCATGTCGCTCAATCAAGAAAAGCCCCATTCCATGACACAGGTCATCGTGACCCGACCCGAGCAAGATGCAACATCGTGGATGACGCAGTTGCGTGAAGGGGGCCTTGAAACCATTTCGTTACCGCTTTTAACCCTTTCAGATTTGATGTCCTCAGAGGACGCCGCCAAAGCCAGTCAGATGGCTTTGAAAAGTCAGGCCATGATGTTTGTCAGTGCCAATGCGGTTCGTTTTTTTGCGGCCGCTTTGGCACATCAACCCCATTGGCTTGATCACGTGAAGCGCAATGCACGCGTTTGGTGTACGGGCCCGGGTACTGCAGCAGCCCTTAACGCACAAGGCATACCCTCACATCAAATTGACCAACCCGCTGCCTCCGCTACGCAATTGGACTCAGAGGCCTTGTGGGAGGTCGTATCGACTCAGGTCAAGGCAGGCATGCACGTCATGTTCATTCGTGGCGCTGATGAATCTGGGGCGATTGCAGGGCGCGATTGGTTGGTTCAACAACTTGAAAGTCAGCAGGTCGAAGTTTCAGCTGTTGCAGCGTATCGCAGGCGTGGCACAGTTCTCACAGCGAGCCAAATCAACCATGTCAGAACTTGGACTCAGGCGGGTGCCATTTGGTTGTTCAGCAGTTCTGCTGCCCTAGAAAACCTGATCGTGCAGTGCCCCGATATGGACTGGTCCCAGGCCAAAGCCGTGGTGACGCATCCGCGCATGGCGCTTTTGGCTCAAAAAGAGGGGTGGCAGCACATTTCTATTGCCCCGCCAGGTATCCGTTCAATGCTTGCATCTATAAAATCGCTGGCATGAGCTCTGAACAACCTACTGTCCCACCCGACACATCCTCTCCATCGCCGACAAGCGGGCCGGCGGTTTTGCCTGCACGTCGCTCGTTGACAGTCTGGTTGCCAATTGCCATTGCACTTCTGGCGATGGTCTTCAGTGGCCTGTTGTGGGAGAAGTTGTCACGCATTCAAGGTCAGTTGGCAAGGCAAAGTGCTGATGCTGGGCAGCAGTCGTTAGAGGCCAAAGCCTGGGCCAAACAGGCACAAGACAGTGTCAAAGACAGCGCAGCTCGCATGGCGTTGGTGGAATCACGTCTTGGCGAGGCGGCCCTGCAACGAACTCAGCTGGAGGAGTTGATTCAATCCTTGTCTCGTTCTCGCGATGAAAACTTGGTTTTAGACATTGAGTCGTCTCTCAGGCTGGCGCAGCAACAAGCCCAACTCACCAGCAGCCTAGAGCCTTTGCTGGGTGTTTTAAAAACAGCACAGCAAAGATTGCAACGCGCTTCCAACCCCCGATTGATCTCCATACAAAGGGCCATTGACCGCGATTTAGAGCTGGTCAAATCTGCTCAAATCACAGACCTCCCAGGTATGTTGTTGGTTCTCGATGAGATGGTCGCTCTGACCGATGAGTTGCCTTTGGTGATCGAACTTCAGCGGCCCCAAAGCCCAAGCAGCAAGCCACTCGACCCTCAGTCGCTACAGACCACAAGCTCAGTGCCGTGGTGGAAAATGGTTTTTGAACGCGTCATGGTGGAGGCGCGCGGTTTGTTGCGGGTCAGCCGAATTGACAGTCCCGAGGCGGCTTTGTTGGCCCCTGAGCAAGGTTTTCTGTTGCGTGAAAATTTGAAGCTCAAATTGCTCAATGCACGATTGAGTTTGTTGGCACGCCAAACCGACGCGGCCAAAGCGGACTTGCAAGCTGTGTCGGTGTCACTCAAAAAATATTTTGATCCCAATGCACGCAAAACACTCCAAGCACTGCAGTTGCTCGAAAAAGCTCAAGGTTTGAGCAAGGGTGGCCCCATTCCTCGCCTGGATGGTTCCTTGGCAGCGCTGGCCACAGCATCGGCCGGAAAGTAAGCACCATGCGCGCAGCTCTTTGGTTGATGAGTTTGTTTGCAGTTGCCGTGGCATCCGCATTGCTAGCTTCCAACAATGTTGGAACGGTGTCCATTTTTTGGACCCCCTATCGTGTCGATGTGTCTTTGAACCTGGTGTTGTTTGGCTTGGTTGTTGTCTTACTGACCCTGCATTGGGCCCAGCGCGCACTGACCGCTTTGTTTGAATTGCCACGTCAGGCCAAACGTTGGCGCTTGCAACAAAAGGAGCGTGCAGTGCATGCCGCGTTGCTAGACGGTATGGCGCTGTTCATGGAAGGGCGTTTTCTGCGCGCTCGCAAATCGGCCGAGTTGGTGTTGGTGCGCGAAAAATCTTTGTCAGAGGCCGGCGAACTCATGGAGCATTCTGGCGCCTTGAGAAGCGTTGCCCACATTTTGGCCGCTGAATCGGCGCATGCCCTGCAAGACAAGTCCTCCAGACAGCATCACCTCGATGCGGCTCTGCAAGAGCCCATCACAGGCCAAACGGGCCTGCGGCAGTCGCTCGTTGAAGGTGCCATGTTGCGCGCGGCGCGTTGGGCACTTGACGATCGCAATGCGTCAGATAGTTTGCTCTGGTTAGACCGTTTGCCTCAAGGCGTATCTCGTCGTACGTTGGCAATGCGTATGAGACTGAAAGCAGCCCGATTGGCAGGTGAGCCTTCACAAGCCCTGGACACAGCTTTGTTGTTGATCAAACACAGGGCCTTCAAGGCGGAAGCAGCCGATAGCATGGTTCGGAGTTTGGTTTTTGAATTGATCGCCAACACGCATGAGTTGGGACAAATGCAAAGGCTCTGGACCCGTTTGGGTGAAGCACAACGTCAGTCTACTGATCTGGCCATTCAGGCTGCCCAGCATTGGCTTCACTTAAATGGCGATGCTGTCGTTGCGCGCACTTGGCTGAAGCCAATTTGGAACAAATTGCAGCAAGACTCCAAAAGTCTGTCATTAGCGCAGCAGGCAAAATTGGTTCAAACCTTTGACCAGAGTTTTTCAGGCCAAGACAGCCCCGAAGAGCGCGACTGGTTGATTCGCATCGAGACTGCTCAGAAGGCAAATCCTCGAGACGCGTTGTTGCAATTTTTGGCGGGACGTCTTTGTCAAAAACGGCAACTCTGGGGCAAAGCGCAAGTGTTGCTGGCGCAAGCCGCCCCTTCCCTTGACGACGCCCAACTGCGGCGGCAGGCATGGCGCGCCATCGCAGATATGGCTGAGCAACGTGAAGATTTGCCAGCCGCCTTACTGGCCTTGAAAAAAGCAGCCATGGATTAAAAAAAAGGGACCCGAGGGTCCCTTTTGGTTGGCTGCCAATGGCTTTAGAAAGGCAAATTCATGTTGCTCAAATCTTTGCGCGTTTCAACCAAGACCAATGGGCCTTCGTCAAATACCACTGCAGGTGGGCGCTCTCTGGGCACATGCACGGGTTTCGGTTCTGCGGCAATGGCGGCTTGGACTTGCGCAATTTTTGCAGGGTCTGAGTTGACCCATTGCAATCCAGAGCCTTCGGCCACAGCAATCAGACTGGCCATGGGAAGCTCATAGGCCTGAACCTTGGGCAATGACTTGGCTGAATTGCTGGAAGCAGGCGCTGCAGCAGACGTGGCGCCTGATGCTGCGGGTGCTGCAGTCCTTGTTGGTGCTGCTGCTACTGTTGCAGGTTCGCTGGCTGGCATATTTTCAGCTGGCGCAGGTGCACTGTTGACGGGCGACGTACTGGCTGCACGATCAAAATAAGAACGTGCAACAGGTGCCTCTTCTTGGCTGCCCTGTGCCTCTGAAGTTGTTTCAGAAGTTGTGGTGTTGGCTTCTGTTGTACCTTCTACATTGGCATTGCGTTCTCTGCGGTCGCGGCCGTAGCGATCGCGAGAGCGGCGCTCTCTGCGCTCTGGTGTTGCTTGCGTACCATCTGCGCGTTCATCAACCGATGAAGAGGCATCTGATGATGTGTTGGCTTGCACATTTGCAGAGTCATTCAAGCTTGCTGACATGTTGTCAGCATTGTCAGACGATGCATTTTGACGATTGCCATCTGGACTGCGTCGCTCGCCACGTTCGCGGCGACCTTCACCCCGTTCACGACGACCTTCACCGCGTGGCGCGCGTTCGTTGCGACCTTCGTTGCGGTTGTCTGCGTTATTTTCTGTAGCGTCTGCCGTGACATTGCTTGCATCTGCAGATTGGCTGTTGTTGGCGTTGTCACGACGTTCGCCTCGCTGACCCGAGCGCTCGTTGCGCTCGCTACCGCGGCGATTGCCTGCGTTTTCACGCGGGGCTCGTGTTTCGGTGTTCTCGCTGCGTTCGTTCTTGTCATTGCGATCTGCATCGCTGCGTTCGCCGCGTTCGTTGCGCTCACCGCGGCGGCCTCCGCGACCTCCGCGTCCACCTCGGCGCTCACCGTTGCGATCGCCTCGCTCGCTGCGCTCACCATCTTTGCTGGGACGGTCGCCGCGTTTGCCAACGTTCTTTGCAGGCTCAGCTTGGGTCTCGGTAGCGCCGCCAAACAAGCGTTTGAGCCAACCAAAGAAACCACCGCTGCTTTCAGTTGCAGCCTCAGCCTTGGCGGCTTGTGGTTTAACAGGTTCTGGCTTGGGCACAGAAGCGGGTGCAGGGGCGTCGGGCAACACACCTTTGATGACCGGTGTTTGACGGTTTGTGGGCTCTTGTGATCGGCGTGTGACGGTGGTTGGATCTTCCACTTCTTCGGCCATGGTGTAGCTGGCTTCGATGTGGTCCAAACGTGGGTCGTCGTGCTTCAGGCGCTCAAGTTTGTAATGGGGCGTTTCCAAAGATTTGTTGGGCACCAGCAGTACGTTGATGCGCTGCTTCAATTCAATCTTGGCAATTTCTGGACGCTTCTCGTTCAACAAGAAAGACGCCACTTCAACTGGCACTTGCGCGTGCACTGCCGCAGTGTTGTCCTTCATGGACTCTTCTTGAATGATTCGCAAAATTTGCAAGGCCGAGCTCTCGGTATCACGGACATGGCCAGAGCCACCGCAACGAGGGCAGGGAATGGAGGAGCCTTCAGACAAGGCTGGTTTCAAGCGCTGACGGCTCATTTCCATCAAGCCAAATTTGCTGATGGAGCCGAATTGAACGCGCGCACGGTCTTGACGCAAAGCATCGCGCAAGCGGTTTTCTACTTCGCGGCGATTGCGTGACTCTTCCATGTCAATGAAGTCGATGACGATCAGGCCACCCAAATCGCGCAAGCGCATCTGGCGGGCCACTTCGTCGGCAGCTTCAAGGTTGGTGCGGGTCGCAGTTTCTTCGATGTCACCGCCCTTGATGGCGCGTGCAGAGTTAACGTCA
>CAZJAL010000042.1:0-21416 GCA_964544175.1 uncultured Limnohabitans sp. | reverse complement strand
CAGCCGCACCTACGAAGGCGCATACATGGCTGGCGTGATTGCAGGCAAGATGACCAAGTCCAACACCTTGGGCGTGGTGGCTTCCATACCAATTCCTGAAGTCATTCGCAACATCAACACCTTCACATTGGGTGCCCAGTCAGTTAACCCCAAAATCAAAACCAAAGTGGTTTGGATCAACGAGTGGTTCAACCCACCAAAAGAAACAGAAGCCGCTACGGCCCTGATCAACGGCGGCGCCGATGTCTTGATGCAAAACACAGACTCATCTGCAGTTTTGCAAACAGCTGAAAAAATGGGCAAGCGTGCCTTTGGTTGGGATTCAGACATGACCGCTTACGGTCCTAAGGCTCACTTGGGTTCAGCCGTCATCAACTGGGGTCCTTACTACATCAAGGCCGTGGGAGAAGCGCTTGAAGGCAAATGGTCTACTGGCCAAAGCTGGTGGGGCGTGAAAGAAGGCGCCATTGACATGGTCTCTGTGGCTGCAGACGTACCCGAAGACACCAAGAAAAGAATTGATGAAATCAAAGCAGGTCTGAAAGACGGCAGCTTCGCCATTTGGAAAGGTCCTATCGTGGGCCAAGATGGCAAAGAAGTGTTGGCCAAAGACGTTGTGGCCGATGACAAATTCTTGGGCGGCATCAAGTTCTACGTTAAAGGCGTAGAAGGCAAAGTGCCTAACTGATCCAATTCAGCATCTTTGATCAAGCCGCGCTTCGCAAGAAGCGCGGCTTTTTTCTTGGGAGCTTTGTTTTCTGAGGGTCTCTTAAGAATTGCTTCAGATGACGGTGTCACTATCACGTCATGACTTCTTCCATCTCCTTCTTATTTGTTCGCCGCGTCTTGTTAGCGCTTGGCGCTTTGTGCTTCATCGGCTCAAGCCAAGCGGGCGATACCCAGCCCGACGCGCTCTTGTCGCAGTATCAGCAGGCGGCCGGTCAAAAAGCTGATCGATTGCGTGGGCAAAAGTTTTTCAATGCAACGGCGGCCAATGATTTGAGTTGTGCCTCTTGTCATGGTGTTTCGCCAGTGCTAGCGGGCAAACATGCCAGTACAGGCAAAACCATTGCGCCTTTGGCGCCCATGGTCAATCTCGAGAGGTTTTCTGATTCGGCCAAAGTTGAAAAGTGGTTTCGAAGAAACTGCAAAGACGTGCTGAACCGAGAATGCACGCCCTTGGAAAAGGCCGATGTGGTGGCTTACCTGAAGGATTTGAAATGACTTTTCTCAATTGGACTCTGCGAGTGTGTGTCAGTGCAGCCTTGTTTTTAGGCGGGTTGCCACTGGCCATGGCGGACAAACCGCTCATGCCCGCCACCGTGTTGCCAGCCTACAAAGCTGAATGCGCGTCGTGTCACATGGCCTATCCACCAGCGATGCTGTCTAAATCTTCGTGGCAACGCATCATGGGTGGTTTAGACAAGCATTACGGCACCGATGCTTCCTTAGACACAGCAACGGAACGTCAGATAAGCGCTTGGCTGCAAGCGCAAGGCGGTACCTACAAGCGTGTCGAGGCTTCATCGCCCGGCGACAGATTAACCACCACAACATGGTTTGAAAAGAAACACCGCAAGATCGACAAAGCCGTTTGGGCGCGCAAGTCGATCAATGGCAAAGCGCAATGCCAAGTATGCCACCAAGGCGCAGACATGGGCGACTTTGAAGACGACCGTGTTCGCATTCCGCTTTGATTGACTTCTCAAGGACTCAGAAATAGGTAAACACCATGACCCAAACCACCTTGAATTCGTTGGCCCCATCAGCCAGTACCAGCTCTTCCAGCATACCCGGCACACCCAGCAGGCGCATTGTTGAAATGCCCATGCGTATGTTTCATACCTTGATGGCACTCTCTTTTTTGGGTGCTTACCTCACGGCTGAAAGCGAGCGTTTCCGATTACTCCACGTGAGCTTGGGCTACACCTTGTTTGGCTTGGTTGTGTTTCGCTTGCTGTGGGGCATGTTTGGACCCCGCCAATCTAGGCTCAGCGTTGCTTGGCGAAAGCTGGAAGCACTGAAGGAACTCAAAATTGATTTTCAGAATTTTCCAGAGTCCGTGTTGAAGTGGAACGCGCAAACTTTTCGCAAGTGGACTTCTCTAGTTTTAACGCTAGCTGCTTTCAGCACATTCCTGGTTTCTATTTTCATCACGCTTTCGGGCTATGCGATCTACAATGAAATCACTGGAGATTGGATGTCTGAAATCCACGAGTTTTTTGGCAATTTTCTATTAATGGCAGTGCTCTTGCACATCGCTTTGGTCATGCTCTTGGTGCTCAGCAAAAAATCACAAGGTTTGCGCCCCATGTGGTCGGGCCGCCGCGAAGGTGCCGGGCCTGATGTGGCCAAAAGCAACCATATGTGGATGAGCATCTTGCTTGGTATGGCCGTGGTGTCGTTCTTGTTTTTTCAATTGACTTAAGGCAAATAAACACCATGCGTGTATTGTTGGCAGAAGACGATGAAACTTTAGGTTCAGGCCTCAAAGCGGGTTTGGCGCAGCACGGCTTTCAGGTGGACTGGGTGCGTGATGGTATGGCAGCCGAGCGAGAAATAATGACGCAGGTGCATGAGGCTGTTATCTTGGACATGGGTCTGCCGCGCCAAGATGGCTTGATGTGTCTCCAAAAAGTTCGTCAAAAGAAAATCAAAACACCTGTCCTGATCTTGACAGCACAAGATGCGGTGTCCTATCGAATTGAAGGACTGGACGCTGGTGCTGACGATTATTTGATCAAGCCAGTCGACCTGCTGGAGTTGGCTGCACGATTGCGTGCCTTGGTCAGGCGCTCGCATGGTGAAATTCAGAGCATCATCAGTGTTAAGGATGTTCAACTCAATTCAACAGCGCGGGTGGTCAGCCTGAAGGGCTTGCCAGTTGATGTGTCTGCGCGGGAGTTTGACCTGTTGTTCACCTTCATGATGCATGCCGGTCATGTGCTAACCCGTGAGCAATTGGAAAAACACCTTTACAGCTGGGGTACCGAAGTTAGCAGCAACACAGTAGAGGTGCACATCTATCATTTGCGGCGCAAGTTGGGCAATGACCTCATTCAAACCATCCGAGGCGTCGGTTACGTCATGCCAAAATAGGCCATGCATTCAACTGACAAGCGCCCGTCGCTTCAATCTCGCCTCCTTGCATCTTTGTTGTTGGTCACAGCCGCTGCATGGTTGTTGGTGTTGGGCCTGACTTGGTATGAAACCGATCACGAGCTCAACGAACTGCTCGATGCCCATCTGGCTCAAACAGCATCTTTCCTTGTCGTTCAGTCGGGTGATGGCCATGAAAACGACAGTGACTTCACCACCAGTCCCACCCTGCACAAATACCAACCCCGTGTGGCATATCAAGTTTGGCATGAAGGTCAGCTTGTTGCGCGTTCTGAAAAAGCGCCCACAACACCTTTTAGGCATGCGGGCGAGAATGGTCTCATTGACCGCAAGGTCGATGGCCAAGTCTGGCGTATTTTCAGTACACAGGGGCAAGAAAAAGACGTCTGGATTCATGTTGCCGAGCTTGGCAAATACCGTCAAGATATTTTGTATGCCGGCTTAGAAAGTGCCATCTTGCCTTTGCTCTTGGTCTTTCCGCTGATGGCTTTGTTCATTTGGTGGTCTATTCGCGTATCGCTTGGACCACTGCGGCATTTGGGTCAAGAAATTGGCTTGCGCAAAGCTTCTTCCTTGCAAGCACTTGAAGAAGAAAAGGCAGTGAAAGAGGTCCAACCCTTGGTGCAAGCTTTGAACCAATTGTTCAAGCGGGTTGAGGTTCAAATGGCCAACGAACGTCAGTTCACCTCAGATGCGGCCCATGAATTGCGAACGCCTGTGGCTGCAATTCGCATGCAAGCACAAGTGGCCATGGGCGCTACAGAAGCAGACGCTCAAAAGCAAGCATTGCAAGCCCTCATGGATGGCTGTGACCGTGCGACTCGACTCATTTCACAACTGTTAGAGCTTTCTCGTTTAGATGCTGCAGAACGTTATGAGGACACGCTCAGTCAGCAGGCCGTCGATGTGATTGCAATCACCCGCCAACAATTGGCCGAGTCTGGGCACGCGTGGATTGCCAAGCACCAAAGCTTGAATTTTGAAGCGCCAGATAAATTGTTGCTGCATGTCAAACCCGAATGGCTTTCGATTGTGGTTCGCAACTTGGTTGACAATGCAAGCCGTTACAGCCCCGAGGGTGCCCAATTGCAAGTCACTTGGCAGGACGGCCCTGAACCCACGCTAACGGTAGAAGACAGCGGCCCTGGCATGACGGCGTCTGATCGCGTCCGTTTGGGTGATCGCTTTTTCAGAGTGCTTGGCACCGAGGCCACAGGAAGTGGCCTAGGCTGGTCGATTGTGCGCAGAATTGCACAATTGAACCGAATCAAAGTTCAATTGGGTACCAGTCCTAATTTTGGCGGTTTGCAAGTGGTCATGATTTGGCCCAAGGATAGCAAAGTTGTCTCTTAAGCCAAGCTTCTTTAAAACCGCTGCTTTGGCAGCGGTTTTTTTTGATCCAAATAAAGCTGTTTTATTTGCCGCCTTGCTTGGCAAAATCACCCGCGTAAATGTTCAAGAACTTGTTGGGCTCTAGGTGTTTGCGAATGGCCGCATTGACCTCGTCCAATGTTGTTGCTTCAATTTGCGCGTCTATTTTTTCGACAAAGCTCATGGTGCGATTGGCCGCAGTTTGCGCCACATGACTTGCCGCCAAAGCACGGTCTTGGGCGCGGCCAATTTTGCGCTCTTCTTGCCAGCCTTTTTTGGCATCGGCCAATTCTTCAGCGGTGATGCCATCTTTGACAAACTTGGCCAATTCTTCTTGCACGCCTGCTTTGAGTTTTGCCAAGTTTTGAGGTGCATAGATGGCATACATCACCCACATGCCTGAGGGCTCAAATGAACTGGCGCTGAGTTGACTGCCTGCGCCATAGCTGAGACCGTCTTTTTGACGCAACCGATCGAAGAGGCGAGACTTGACGCCGCCGCCCAACACACGATTGGCCAGCTGCAAGGGAACAAATTCTGATTGTGTGTCTTGCAAAGGCAAGGGCAAGCCCGCTAAGAAAAAGGCGTTGGCTTTGTCGGGTGCTTCAAGCTGAATGGCTTGTGCTTTTGGTGGCTTGGGTGCGGCCTTCAAACGAGAGTAGGGTTGCGAGCCTTTCCAGTCGGCAAAGTACTGACTGATGAGGCTTTGTGTGGCCTGGCTGTCAAAGTCGCCGACCAGCGCAAATTCGCTGTTGTTGGCCCCGTAATATTGTTTGTGAAATTGTTGAACTTGGGTCAACTTAGCGGCTTTGAGTGAGCTAAGCGATTCATCCAAGCTTCGGGCCGCACGAACATCGCCCTTGGGATAGACGTCTAGGGTCAATGCCATGGCTTGTGAGCTCATGGCGCTGGGTTCGCTGCGCTGACTTTCCAAAGCCGCTGCACTCTCTTCAAGTAACAAGTCGAATTCTTTTTGAGGCAGGCTTGGATTGCGAAGAATATCTCGGACCAAGCTGAGTACTTCAGGCAAATTTTTGCGAAGAGTGTCAAATCTGACGGTGACGGTTTGTCCTGCACCCATTACTTCCACTTGTGTTTTGAGTTCGTCCAGCTTGGCAGAAATTTCGGAGCGTTGAAGTTTGCCCGCGCCACGCATCAGCATGCTGGCTGTGAGGCTGGCGGTGGTGGCTTGGTTGAACAATGATTTTTCGTCACCAAAGCGCAGTGTGAAATAACCAGTGACGGTTTCACCACGTGTTTTCTTTGGCGTCAGGATGAGCTTCATGCCACTTGGCAATGACACGCGTTGTGTGCGCTTTTCGATGTTGGCAGGAGAGATGTCAAAGACCTCACCTTCGGTGGCTGCCACCTTGCCTTTGTAGTCTGCGACCAGTTTGGCAACATCAACAGCCTCGGGCATTTTGATGCGGTCGGGTGTTGGCGATGGGATGAACTGACCGAGCGTGCGATTGCTTGGCTTGAAATAATTCAAGGCAACAGCTTGCAGATCTGCCACCGTTAAGCTTTCTATGCGGTCTCTGTGAACGAAGAACAAACGCCAATCGCCGTTGGCAATGGACTCAGACATTTGTACGGCCAGCTGTTGTGGATCGTTGATGGTTTTATCGATTTGACTTAACAGGCTGGCTTTGGCGCGCTTTAACTCTTCTTCTGTGATGGGCTTTTGTGCTACGCCTTCTAATTCACTGAGGAGCACCTTGCGTGCATCATTCAAATTTTGCGATTTGCTAAGTTCGGCCATAAAGAGGACGTAACCCCGTTCGGCCAAGTCAAAGTTCCAGGGGTTCACATTGACTGCCAGTTTTTTCTCGACCAAATTTTTGTGCAGACGCCCATTGGGCGTGCCGGCCAGTACCTCGCTGAGTGCCGCCATGGCTGCAGCATCTTTGTGACTGCCTGCCGCCGTGTGATACAAAACGCCGCTCAGTTGGAGGTCGCCCGTTCGCCTGACTGTGACTTCACGTTCACCGTCTTGCACGGGGTCTTGGGTGTAAGTAGGCGATAGTTTGCGAGCGGGTTTGGGAATGGCGCCAAAGACGGTGCTGATGCTGTTCAATGTGGCTGTCGCATCAAATTTGCCAGCGACCAGCAACACAGCATTGTCTGGTTGGTAATACTTGCGATAAAAATTCTGCAGGTTTTCAATTTTGACGTTTTCGACATCGGACCTTGCACCAATGGTGGTCTTGCCATAGTTGTGCCATTCAAAGGCGGTCGCGGTCATGCGCTGCCACAGCATCATGTGGGGGTTGTTCTCACCACTCTCCATTTCGTTGCGCACCACGGAAAACTCGGTGTCTAAATCGGTTCGTGCAATGGTGCTGTTGATCATGCGATCGGCTTCCATTTCCAAGGCCCACTTTAAGTTGTCTGGGTTGGCTGGAAAGGTTTGGTAGTAATTGGTGCGATCGTAAAACGTGGTGCCATTGAAGCTCATGCCGCGCTTGCCCAACTCCTGCATGATGTTGCCTCGCGTGGGGGTGCCTTTAAAGACCAAATGCTCTAGCAAATGGGCCATTCCGGTTTCGCCATAGCTTTCGTGGCGGCTGCCTACCAAGTAAGTGATGTTGACTGTGGTGGTGGGCTTGGAGGCATCGGGTGCCAACAACACACGCAAACCATTGGGCAAACGATATTCTGAAATGCCTTCAACTTGCGCCACGGGTTTGAGTGAGGCCGCGCTGAGGCTCGAGACTGGGGCGACGGGTTGAGCCAGTGTGGCTGATGGGACTGCGAGGCTGGCAGATAACAAGGCTAAAGCAAGCAAACGTAATTTCATGGCGATCAAATTCAGTGCAATGGCAAAGAGAACTTTATACACCTGGATTAGAATACACACCACATATGCAAGGACTTGCAAATGTTATCTTTTTCAGCCCCTGCGCTTCGGCGGGTGTTGATGTTGTTTATCCGAAGCCATGTAGAGGACTACCATGTACAAAAACCTCGTAGCCGCCATCGCGGCCGCCTGCTTTTTATCCCCCTTTGTGAGCACCGCTTCTGAACCTGCCAAGCCGGCGGTCAAAAGTGCAGACGCCAAGCCTGTCAAAGCTGCTTTTGTTTATGTCACGCCGGTATTAGAGGCTGGCTGGACTCGGCAACACGATGAAGGCCGCAAGGCTGTCGAGAAGGCGTTGGGCGATGCCGTCAAAACCACCGTGGTTGCAAACGTGGCTGAAGGCGCAGACTCGGAGCGCGTGGTGCGCGATTTGGCACAACAGGGGCACGACATTATTTTCACAACCAGCTTTGGTTATATGGAGCCCACCCTCAAGGTGGCCAAAGAATTTCCCAATGTCAAGTTTGAGTCCATCACAGGTTATAAAACCGATGCCAATGTTGCAGTGGCCAACGCCTTGTATTACGAAGGCCGTTATTTGGCAGGTGTGGTGGCAGGTCGCATGACGCAGTCCAATGTGGCGGGCTACGTAGCAGGCTTTCCCATTCCAGAGGTGCTTCAAGGTTTGAATGCGTTCACTTTGGGCATGCGTTCGGTCAACCCCAAAGCGCAAGTTAAAGTGGTTTGGCTCAATGCGTGGTTCGATCCTGCCAAAGAGCGCGATGCCGCCATGACCTTGTTCAACCAGTCGGCCGACGTGATCACTTTTCATACTGCCACCAATGCAGTGATGGTGGCCGCTCAAGAGCGCGGCAAAATGGCCATTGCGTACCACTCGGACATGCGCAAAGTGGCGCCCGATGCACAGCTAATGGCGGTGACACACGAATGGGGCGCGTATTACACGCAGCGCGTGACGGATGTCCAAAAAGGACAATGGCGCACGGGCAGTACACGTGGTGGCTTGAAGGCCGGCATGATTCGCGTGGGTGACTTTGGCTCCAAGGTGCCGACCAAAGTGCGCGATGAGATTGTGCAAATTCAAAAAGAAATTGTGCAAGGCAAGCGTCAAATTTTTCAAGGCCCTATAAGCGACAACGAGGGCAAGTCTGTTGCGGCTGCAGGTCAAGCACTGACCGAATCACAAATCCTGAACATGAACTATCTGGTCTCAGGCGTTGTAGGCAAAGTGAGCCCTTAAGGCAATTCCTTCGCATCAAAAAAGCCTGCATCAGCAGGCTTTTTTGATGGCGAACACAGTAACTTAGCTGTCAAGCTGAATGTTGCGAGCTTTGGCCAGCTGGGTCCAGCGTGCCAAGTCGGCTTTCATGTAAGCTGCAAATTCGGCAGGCTTCATGGGCATCAGCTCTACCGCCTCAGAGCTCAGTTTGTCTTTGAAGTCGGGCTGTGACAAAACATTCAGCATGGCGTCGTTGAGAACCTTCACAACGGCTGCTGGCATGTTGGCAGGCCCCACCACGCCATACCATTGCTGGGCATCAAAACCTTTCAAGCCTGCTTCTTCGAGTGTTGGAATGTCTTTGACCTGTGGATGTCGCTTGTTTCCTGTGACGGCCAAGGCGCGGATGCGGCCACTGCGAATGTGCGGCAAGGCTGCGGCCAGGCCCGGGAACATCATCTGCGTTTGGCCGCCGATCAAATCGGTGATGGCCGGTGCTATGCCGCGGTAGGGAATGTGCACCATGAAACTGTTGGTTTGTAACTTGAACAATTCAGCCGCCAAGTGCGTCAGCGAGCCAGCGCCTGCCGAACCATAGGAAAGACGGCCTGGGTTTTGTTTGATGTACTCAATAAATGCTTTGATGTTTTGTGGCGGTAAGCTGGTGTTGATGCACAACACATTGGGTGTCGAGCCAATCATGCCGATCGGCGTGAAATCTTTTTCTGCGTCGTATGGCAATTTACGCGTGGCAGGCGCAGTGCCGTGGGTGGCCACATAGCCTTGCATCAAGGTGTAACCATCGGCCGCTGCCCGCGCAGTATTTTGGGATGCAATGACACCGCCACCGCCGCCAATGTTGTCGACCACTACCGATTGGCCCAAGACTTTGGCCAAACGCTCACACAGGGCACGACCCACCATGTCGGATCCACCGCCTGCTGCCACAGGCACGATGTACCGAATGGGTTTGCTGGGATAAGCGGACTGGGCATTGACAGTGGCTGGCAAGCTCAGCAACAGTGGGCTGGCTTGTAGAAGAGTGCGTCTTTTCATGGGAGGTCTCGTGAAACTAATTTGCAGAAAGTTTAGCCCAGCACTTGATGCGTTGCATCCCAGCAGTGCACAAAGGCCTTGAATTCTTCTCACATTCATTGCGGCCTATTGCGTCCGTGCTGAGCACTTTACAATGTCAGCTTGAATTCACAGACTGTTGGAAAGATCGAGCGATGAGCATCAAAAGCGACAAGTGGATCCGCCGCATGGCTGAAGAGCACGGCATGATCGAGCCCTTTGAGCCTGGACAGGTGAGAAAAAACGCAGCCGGCGACAAAATTGTGAGCTATGGCACCAGCAGTTATGGATACGACATTCGCTGCGCGCCGGAGTTCAAGGTGTTCACCAACATCTACAGCACGGTGGTCGATCCCAAAAATTTCGACGAAAGAAGCTTTGTTGACATCCAGTCCGACGTCTGCGTCATTCCGCCCAACAGCTTTGCTTTGGCGCGCACAGTTGAGTACTTTCGTATTCCTCGAAACGTTCTTACCATCTGTTTGGGCAAAAGCACCTATGCCCGCTGCGGCATCATTGTGAACGTGACCCCCTTCGAGCCAGAGTGGGAGGGGTACGTGACCCTCGAGTTCAGCAACACCACACCGCTGCCTGCCAAAATCTATGCGGGTGAGGGCTGTGCTCAGGTCTTGTTCTTTGAAAGCGACGAGGTTTGCGAGACCAGCTACAAAGATCGGGGCGGAAAATACCAAGGTCAAGTCGGTGTCACGTTACCCAAGACTTAAAGTGCGACAATAGCGGGTTAATGACCGCATCTTTTTCAAATCTATCGCTGGCTGAACCGCTGGCACGTGCCGTAGCCGAAATGGGCTACGAATCCATGACCCCCATTCAAGCCCAGGCCATCCCTGTGGTCTTGACGGGCAAAGACGTGATGGGCGCAGCGCAAACGGGCACCGGCAAAACCGCTGCTTTTTCGCTGCCCTTGTTGCAACGTCTGCTCAAGCACGAAAACACATCTACGTCTCCTGCACGCCATCCTGTGCGCGCTTTGGTGCTATTGCCTACCCGCGAATTGGCCGATCAGGTGGCGCAGCAAATCAAGATGTACGCCAAGTACACCCAGATGCGCAGCGCCGTGGTGTTTGGTGGCATGGACATGAAGCCCCAAACCCTTGAGCTCAAAAAAGGCGTCGAGATTTTGGTAGCCACACCGGGCCGATTGCTCGATCACATTGAAGCCAAAAACGCGGTGCTCAATCAAGTTGAATATGTGGTGCTCGATGAAGCCGACCGCATGTTGGACATCGGCTTTTTGCCAGACCTACAACGCATTCTGAGTTTTTTGCCCAAGCAGCGCACCACACTGCTGTTCTCGGCCACTTTCTCGCCAGAGATCAAGCGCTTGGCGGGTAGCTACTTGCAAGATCCCATCACCATCGAAGTTGCCCGCCCCAACGAAACAGCGTCAACGGTTGAGCAACGCTTTTATGCCGCGCAAGACGACGACAAACGACGTGTTGTTAAAGCGGTGCTCAATCAGCGCGGCATCAAGCAGGCCTTCATTTTTGTCAACAGCAAATTAGGTTGTGGCCGTTTGGCCCGTTCCCTCGAACGTGAAGGCCTCAAAACTGCAGCCTTGCACGGCGACAAATCTCAAGACGAACGCTTGAAAGCCCTTGAGGCCTTCAAAAAAGGTGAGGTCGATTTGTTGGTTTGTACCGATGTGGCTGCACGCGGTTTGGACATTAAAGATGTGCCCGCCGTGTTCAACTTTGACGTGCCCTTCAACGCAGAAGATTATGTTCACCGCATTGGCCGTACCGGACGCGCAGGCGCCTCCGGATTGGCCGTCACTTTGGTGTCACCTTCCGACATGCGTTTGGTTGGTGACATTGAAAAGCTGATCAAAAATAAGCTCGAAGTCGAAACCTTTGCCCTTGAGCAAGACCGCTCTAGCAGCCCTCAGGGTGAAGGCCGTCGTGAAGAAAGACGGCCCGAGCGCCGTGATGATCGCCGTCCAGAGCGGGGCTTTGAGCGCCGTCGGGAAGATGAAGGCGATCGCAGAAGCAGCTTCAGGCCACCTCAGGTTTCCAGAGATCCATTCTTTGAGAAACCTTATGAAGCGCAAGAGCCTGCTCAATCTGAAAGCGGTTCAGCCTCGTGGGAGGCCAGCCCCAAATCGACGGCTGCGCGTCCTGGTATGTCGGCCAACATCAAGCCTAAACGCAAAGTAGCGGCCTTGTTCAAGTCCGGCTCTTAATCCCTGGGTCAGACTGGCCCACAAGCTGCTTTTGTTTAACAGGGACTTTCCCGAAACAAAATCTTGACTTTCCCCTGTCAAAATGGGGGGATGAACTTCAAAACACCTGCCACGCTGGCCCTGGTCTCCTTGACTTCAACTTGGGGCTGGGCGCAAACAAGCTCACCACCCAATGCACCTGTGCAAGACATGGGACGGGTTGAAATCAAAAGCAATCGCGACAATGTCACAGAAGAACGTCGACAGTCCACTGCAGCCAAAATTGTCATTGGCCGTGAAGAATTGGACAAGCAAGGCGATGGCACAGTGGGTGAGGTCTTGAAGCGTTTGCCAGGCGTCACCATTCAAGGTGCACCGGGTCGTGGTGGCGCCATTCGCATGCGCGGCTTAGGCGGTGGTTACACGCAAATCTTGCTAGATGGCCAACGGGTCCCACCTGGTTTTTCGGTGGAGTCACTGACCCCCGAGATGGTTGAGAAAATTGAAATCATGCGTGCGCCCACAGCTGAAACCGGTGCACGTGCCATTGCAGGCACCATCAACATCGTGCTGCGTGAAGGCATGAACGCCAACCCAGACGACTTGAAGTTTGGCAGCAGTTTTGAACATGGCCAGCGTTCTGAAGGCTTGAACTGGATTCGCAATCTCAAGTCGGAGCCGCTGAACGGCACCCTCACAATGTCTGCCATGAACCAATGGCGACCCGAGGACAACATCTCGCATACCGAGACCGATGTCGAGGCCCTGGGCCGCATGCCGGCTTGGTCTTCGGAGCGCGAGCGACACTCGGTCAACTTAGGTCATCGCCAAAGCCTGAATGCCAATGCACGTTTGATGTGGCGTGGCGAGCAAGGCAAGTCTCTGATTTTGATGCCCTTCATGGTGTACTCAGAATTTAGCAGCCAAGGGCGCGTTGACTTGTCAGAAAACAAGACCATCGGTGGTGTTGCACAACCCATGGTGACCGACAGCGCACAGACCGGCAACAACAACCGATTTGTCATGACCCGTTTGAACGGTCAATGGAGCCAACGCTTTTCTGCAGATACACGCTTTGAATTTAAATTTGGCTTGGGTGAGTCGCATTACAAATCGCAGTTCAACCAGATGGCTTTGGGCGGTGGCAGCCTGCTCAACACTTTGGAAGAGTCTCAGAGCTTCAAAGATTTGTCTCAAAATTGGAATGGCAAGCTGACACAAGTCCTTAGCAATGGGCATCAACTGGTCAGTGGCTCAGAGTTAGAGCGCGTCCGTCGCAATGAAGACGCAGTGGCAGAGGTGTCTGACGATGCGGGCAACCTGCGTGCGCGTACAAGTCGTTGGGCCATCTATACACAAGACGAGTGGTCCATCAACCCCAACTGGAGCGCCCATGCAGGCCTGCGGTACGAAAGTATTTTGACCGAAGGCAGCAACGATGAAGGCGAGAAGCGCAACAAGAGTGGCGTCCTTACGCCTTTGTTGCACGCAGTCTGGAAGCCAGTGCCGCAAAGCAAAGATCAATTGCGCATGAGCCTCACGCGCAGTTACAAAACCCCCACCTTGCTCAACTTGGTGGCACGCACTGCCTTGTCACGCGAAACCAACAGCCCAACGCGCCCCGATCGCATTGGCAACCCAGGCTTGAAGCCCGAGTTGGCCACGGGCATTGACATCGCCTTTGAACGCTATTTGGCGGAGGGCGGTGTGCTCAGTGCCAATGTGTTCAGGCGCAACATCAGTGACCTCATTCGCTATGTCACCAGCGAGCGTTATGACACCGTGTGGGCGCCGGGACAAAGGCGCTTTGTGTCCAGCCCACAAAATGTGGGTGAAGCCATTACACAAGGTGTTGAATTGGAAGCCAAGTTTCGCTTGGACCAAGTTAGCGCCGGTGCAGTACCGGTTGACATTCGAAGCAACTTGAGTTTCTTCAATTCACGAGTGTTAGACGTCATGGGACCTAACAATCGTTTGGACCAACAGCCCAAAATGACCGCCAACTTAGGGGCCGATTACCGCATCCGCGCCTTCCCCTTAACCCTAGGCGGCAATGTCAATTTCAACCCAGACTACAGCACCCGGCGCACTCAAGAACAGTGGGTTTATCAAGGCAGCAAGCGCGTGGTCGATGTCTACGGTTTGTGGAAATTCAGCCCCGCCACTGCCTTGCGGGTGACGGTCAGCAACTTGGTACCTCGGGATTATTTAACCGGCAGCACCTATATCGGCAATGGTTTTACGGAGTCGTCCAACACCAACACACGCAACTGGCAGAACGTGCAAGTGCGTTTGGAAATGAAAATTTAATCAAGGAATAACATGAGTGCAAAAACCGCCGCTTGGTACGACAGCATGTACAACAACCGTGCGCTGGTGCCCGAGCATGCAGCCCATTTTGCGCAATGGGCGCAGACATCTGCAGATGCACGTGCGCGCTTGAAGTGCACCCTTGACATTGCCTATGGCGATGGCCTCAACGAAACCTTGGACATCTTTCCTGCCAACAAACCCAATGCACCCGTGGTCGTGTTTATCCATGGTGGTTATTGGCGCAGTCTGGACAAAGCCGATCACTCATTTGTGGCGCCACCCTTGCACGACATGGGCGCCTGTGTGGTGGTGGTCAACTATGCCTTGTGTCCTGGCACAGTCGAGGCACCCGTCACCATTCCCGACATTGCCCAGCAAATGGTGAAAGCCTTGGCTTGGACATGGCACCACATTGCGCAGCATGGTGGCAATCCGAAAGAAGTCACAGTGGCAGGGCACTCAGCAGGCGGACATTTGGCCGCCATGTTGTTGGCTTGCGATTGGAAGCAAGTTGACAAAAGTATGCCAGCGCACTGGATTCAAAAAGCCTTGTCAATTTCTGGTTTGTACGACCTGACACCCTTGCGCAAAACACCTTTCCTGCAAGATTCTTTGCGCCTGACGGCGAAGCACGCACAGATGGCCAGCCCAGCTTTGTGGCCTCGCCCTAAGAAAGGTGTGTTGTACACCGTAGCAGGTGGTGATGAGAGCCCAGAGTTTTTGCGACACAACCGTTTGATTCATCAAACCTGGGGGCCCAAAACGGTTCCCGTTTGTGAAGATTTGGCAGGTCTCAATCACTTCAGCATCGTGACCGACATCACAAAAAAAGGCACTCGTTTGAGTGCCTTGATGAAGCAGTTGATCAGCCTAAGTTGAGCTGATCTTTGCAGCGTTTTGTGCCATCAGCTTGCTGCGCGCTTTTTCTGCACGGCTGACCACAAGGGTGGCAGCACCAAGCAAATGACCACAACAGCCAGCAGCGTGAAGGACATGGGGCGGTCCCAGAAGACAGACCAGTGACCTTCACCAATGGACAAGGCGTTGCGCATTTGCGCCTCGGCCAGTGGTCCCAAAATCATGCCCACGATGACCGGCGCCACAGGAAAGTCGTAGCGACGCATCAGGGTGCCCAACAGCCCAAAGCCATACATGATGAACAAGTCAAAGCTGCTTTGGCGCATGCCATACACACCCACTGTGGCAAAGATCAATATGCCAGCATAGAGTTGTGGTTTGGGAATCTTCAACAGCTTGACCCACAGCCCCACCAAGGGCAAGTTCAAGACCAACAGCATCACGTTGCCAATGTAGAGCGAGGCGATCAAGGCCCAGACCAAACCAGACGATGTTTGGAACAACTGCGGGCCTGCTTGAATGCCGTAGTTTTGCAACGCGGACAACAAAATGGCAGCCGTTACAGAGGTTGGAATGCCCAAGGTGAGTAGCGGCACCAAGGTGGCAGTCACTGCCGCATTGTTGGCAGCTTCTGGGCCCGCCACACCTTCAATGGCGCCTGTCGTGCCGAATTCTTCTTTGTGTTTGGACAGCTTCTTCTCAGTGGCGTAGCTCAAAAAAGTTGGAATCTCAGAGCCACCTGCTGGAATGGTGCCAAAAGGAAAACCAATGGCCGTGCCGCGCAACCAGGCGGGCCAAGATCTGCGCCATTCGGAAGGTGTCATTTGGGCGCGGGTGAGACGGTTCATGTCGGCGCTGCTTTTGCCTTCATACAGCGCGTTGTACAAAACTTCAGACACGGCAAACAATCCCACTGCAATGAGCACCGTTTCAATGCCGTCCATGAATTCTGGAATGCCTGCGGTGTAGCGAACTTGGCCCGAAATCTGATCCATGCCAATCAGTCCCAAGGCCAGTCCAACGAACAAAGCCGTCAGGCCTCGAACAGTGCTTTGTCCCAGCACGGCACTGACGGTGATGAAAGCCAACAGCATCATGCAGAAATATTCGGGGGGACCTAACTTGACGGCAAATTCTGCAACCATGGGCGCAAACAAGGTGACCAAGATGGTGGCCAAAGTACCTGCTACAAAAGAGCCAATGGCGGCCGTGGCCAAGGCCGAACCTGCGCGTCCACTCTTTGCCATTTTGAAGCCTTCTAGAGCGGTCACCATGGTGCCCGTTTCTCCGGGCGTATTCAGCAAGATGGAGGTGGTAGAGCCGCCATACATGGCGCCGTAATAAATACCGGCAAAAAAGATCATGGAGGCGGTGGGTTCAACTTGCGCAGTAATGGGCAAGAGCATGGCCACCGTGACGGCAGGGCCGAGGCCCGGCAGCACGCCAATGGCCGTGCCCAAGGCACACCCTACAAAGGCCCACATTAAATTGATGGGTGTGCCAGCCGTGACAAAACCCGCTAGCAAATTATTCCAAGTGTCTAACATGATGTGCTTTCGGGTTTTAGAGCCAAGGCGTGCCGGTCAAATTGGGCAAGTTGATGGACAAGAACAACGTGAAGAGCCAAAACACGGGTGCCGCAATCAAGAATCCCAGCACACAATCTTTGAGCGTTTGCGTCAGATTGCCAGCTGCATCACCTTGCGACACGCGAAGGCCGCGAACAGCCAACACAAAACACAAAGCGCAGCTAAGCACAAAACCGGCCAAATTGATCAGAGCGGCATTGGCCAAGACGCCTGCAGAAACCCAAGCAAAGGCGTGCCAATCGGCATGCTCTGCACCAGATGCTTCTGGCATGTTGCGGTAACCACCCGAAAGAGACTCCCACAACAACCAAGCAGAGCAAGCGGCTAAAAAAATTGCAACCACCCAAGGCAGAAAATTGGGGCCAACCCCTGCGTAGCCCGCTTCTGAAGAAATGCCTGTGGCACCCCACATCATGAGCAAGGACAAAACCAAACCCAAAAATGCAATGCCAATTTGAGTGGGGGAGCGTGGGGGTGCCGAAGTGGCTGACATTTCAGACATGGAATTCATACTTTCAAAAAGAACTCTGGGTCCCGTAGGACCCAGATTCAGGTGGCGCCTAGTTTGATTCAGCCCACCCAATATCAATCAGTCGGATGACTTAAATCATGCCTGACTTGACCATGGTGGCGCGCAAGCTTGCAAACTCGCGATCCACAAAGTCGTCGAACTCTGGGTTGGCCATCCATGCGGGTGTCCAGTTGTTTTTCTCGAGTGACTCGGCCCAAGATTTTGACTTGGTGGCTTTCAAAACCATGTCTGTCAAATCTTTGCGCTGCGCGGCTGTGAGGCCAGCAGGCGCATACACACCGCGCCAGTTGCCGATGTCGATGTTGTAACCCTGCTCAATCATGGTGGGGATGTTGATGCCTTTGAGGCGCTTGGGTGATGTGACCGCAATGGCGCGCATCTTGCCAGTCTCGATGTACTGCTGGAACTCGCTGTAGCCGCTGCCGCCCACTGTGACGTTGCCACCCAAGATGGCCGCAACGGCTTCACCGCCGCCACGGAAAGGCACATAGTTGATCTTGGCGGCATCGACACCCACTTCGCGTGCCAACATGGCCGCGGCAATATGCTCTGTGGAACCACGTGAACCGCCGCCCCACTTGACGCTGCCGGGGTCTTTCTTCATTTGCTCAACCACATCCTTCATGGTTTTGAGGGGTGAATTGGCGGGCACCACAAACACGTTGTACTCGCTGGTTAAACGGGCAATGGGGGTGACTTTGTCCAAGCTAACAGGTGGCTTGCCTGTAATGATGCCGCCCAACATCACGGCGCCCATGACCATGAGCGAGTTGCCGTCGCCTTTGGTGGCATTGGCGTACTGTGCCAAACCAATGATGCCGGCTGCGCCGCCTTTGTTTTCATAAGTGACCGAGCTGGCCACGCCAGCGTCTTGCAGGGCTTTGCCCAAAGCGCGGCCTGTGGTGTCCCAGCCGCCGCCTGGATTGGCGGGAATCATCATTTTGATGTTGGCGGCTGCCAAAGAAGGCAAAGCGAAGCTAGAGCCTGCTGCCAATGCTAAAACTGATTTGATGAACTGATCGCGACGCATGGTGTCTCCTTTTGAGTGCAAAATCGATGGCCAATGATGGGCTTCTAAACTGTCAATTGGCTGTCCAAAATCCTAGGGAAAGTACTGATTCATGCGCTTGTTGTTGGTCGAAGACGACCCTTATTTGCAAGAAAACCTGGTTCGCAGTTTGTCGCGGCGTGGTTTGCAAGTGACGTCTGCGTCTACCGCTGCGCAAGCCGTGTCTGTTTGGCAAAGCTTGCGGCCCGATGTGGTGCTGCTGGATTTGACCTTGCCCGATGGCGATGGCCTGAACGTCGTATCGCAAGTTCGTCAAATGGGTTTGACCACGCCCGTGTTGGTCTTAACGGCCCGCGCCACGGTAGGCGATCGGGTGCTGGGTTTGAACTCTGGTGCCGACGATTACATGGCCAAGCCCTTTGACTTGGACGAACTTGAGGCGCGCTTGAATGCGCTCTACAGGCGAACCAAAACTGCGCAGAAAACCTTGTCGTCACAAGGGGACACAGGCCAAGCTCGCAACGGCCTGCAAACACTTCAATTGGGTGCTGTTTCTTTGGACACCTTGAATGGCGTTGCCTACTTGCACCAACAAGCCATGGAATTGACGCCGCGCGAAGTGGCCATGCTGCAAGCCCTGATGGCGCACGCAGGGCAGGCGGTGTCTAAGGAGCGTTTGTTCAGTGCGGTGTTCCCTGATGAATTGGATGTGCAGTTTGAAGCCATCGAAGTGGTGGCGTATCGACTGCGCAAAAAGTTGACCGACACAGGCATCAGCTTGGTGACCCTGCGAGGTCTGGGCTATTTGTTAAAGACAGCGAGCTGATCGATGTTGTCGCCCGCCAAAATGTCGATGCGCCGTCAGTTATTGCTGGGCATTTTGTTGCCCGTGTTGTTGTTGGTGGGCTTGAATGCTTGGAGCCTCTACGAAGAAGCATTGAGCGCATCCGATGTGGCCTACGACCGCAGCTTGCTAGCCTCCGCCAAAACCATCAGTGAACAATTGGATGTGGACGGCTATGACGAGTTGGCCACCATCAGGGCTTTGGTGCCCTATGCCGCCACCGAAGCGTTTGAGGCCGACAACCAAAGCCGCTTGTATTACAAAGTCTCGCATTTGAATGGCGCTGTGGTGTCGGGCTTTGCCGACATGCCCACCTGGAAAGGGCAAATTCCTGCCAAGCCCGCGTACGCAGCGCTGGTTGACTTTTACAACGACCGTTACCAAAACGAAGATGTGCGGGTGGCCACCTTGCTGCAACCGGTGGTGAGCGAAAAGGGACGTGCCATGGCGGTCATCCAAGTGGCTGAAACCTTGGAACTCCGGCAGTCTTTGGCACGCGAATTGTTGGTCGGAACCTTGTGGCGCCAAGTTTTGTTGCTGGCCATCATTGCCTTGGTGGTGGTGGGCGTGGTGCAGAGGGCGACGCAGCCTGTTCGAGAGCTTTCTGAACATTTAGAAAACAGATCTGAATACGATTTGGCGCCGCTTTCAGTGGCAGATGCACCGCAAGAAATTCAGCCACTCATTCAAGCGACCAACCACGTGATGCAAAAACTGCATTCTTTGTTGGCGCAGCAAAAAGGTTTTGTTAGAGATGCCGCGCATCAACTCAGAACGCCGCTGACTGTTTTAAAGCTTCAAGTGCAATCGGCACAGCGGGGTGATTTAAACAGCGAGCAGGCCTTACATGACATTGGCTTGACCATTGACCGCGCCACGCAATTGGTCAATCAAATGTTGGCCTTGGCCAAAGTGGAGCAGCTGTCGGTTTCTGCGCAACCGGTCGTGAGCGATTTTTCCGAAGTGGCGCGCGAGGTGGCCTTAGAGTTGGCGCCTTTGATGGCAGAGCGAAATTTGGATTTTGAAATCATCACCGAACCCAGCAAGGTGCAGGGCCCTGATTGGATGCTGCGAGAACTCACGCGCAATGTCCTCGATAACGCCATTCGACACAGCCCGCTTCAAGGTCGCTTGAAACTGAGCATTGCCAGTCGTGATGATCGGGTGATGTTTAATTTGCGAGACGAAGGCCCCGGTTTGTCGGCCGACTTACAAGCGCGTTTGTTTCAACCGTTTTCGGCGGGTGATACGCGCCATGGCAGTGGCTTGGGGCTGTCTATTTGCTTGGGCATTGTGCAGTCGCTTCAAGGTGAAATAAAACTCACCAACGACCCTATGCCAGGGGCCAACAGCGGTTTGAACTGCGAAGTGCAGTTCAAACTGGCTGCATAGCAATTGCGATTACATCAACAGGTGTTCGCCTGCGTTGTCGCCGCCCAAAATCACGTAGTTCACTTTGCGAATGTCCATGAGCTTGGTACCGCCTGAATAGCTGATGGAACTTTGGGTGTCTTGTTCCATTTCAATCAGGGTGTTGGCCAGCTTGCCCTTGATAGGCTCCAAAATGCGCTTGCCTTCCACGTGCTTGTACTCGCCCTTGTTGAAGTCGGAAGCCGAGCCGTAGTACTCTTTGTAAAGCTTGCCGTCCACTTCCACGGTGGCGCCAGGCGACTCTTCGTGGCCTGCCAACATCGAGCCAATCATGATCATGGTGGCGCCAAAGCGAATGCTCTTGGCAATGTCACCGTGCTCACGAATACCGCCGTCGGCAATGATGGGCTTGGTGGCCACGCGAGCACACCATTTGAGGGCAGACAACTGCCAGCCGCCGGTACCAAAACCCGTTTTGAGCTTGGTGATGCACACCTTGCCAGGGCCAATGCCCACTTTGGTGGCATCAGCGCCCCAGTTTTCCAAATCGATGATGGCTTCAGGCGTACCCACGTTGCCAGCAATGATGAAAGACTTGGGCAGCTTTTCTTTAAGCGTGTGAATCATCTTTTGCACGCTGTCGGCATGGCCGTGTGCAATGTCGATGGTGATGTACTCAGGGCTCAGGCCCTCGGCCACCAATTGGTTCACGGTGTCGTAGTCGGGGGCTTTCACGCCCAAAGAGATGGACGCGTAAAGGCCTTTGGCATGCATGTCACGGACAAATTTGACATTGTCCAAGTCAAAGCGGTGCATGACATAGAAGTAACCGTTTTGTGCCATCCAGACACAGATTTCTTCGTTCACAACCGTCTTCATGTTGGCCGGTACCACCGGCAGACGGAATTTACGGCCACCCAGCTCTACGCCAGCGTCGCACTCAGAACGGCTTTCCACGCGGCATTTGCGGGGAAGCAGCAAGATATTGTCGTAATCAAAAATTTCCATTTAACCAAGCTCCAAAAGGATCGTTGAAAGAACGAGTGAGCGCTTGGCCTGGCCGGTTTGATCTGTCCTATTTTTGGGCAAAAAAAACCGGGCGCAAGAATCTTG
>CAZJAL010000041.1:0-22001 GCA_964544175.1 uncultured Limnohabitans sp. | reverse complement strand
GCGAAATGCTCGATGGCGACCCGACCAAGAGCCGCATCTACAAAGACATTGGCAATGGCGTGGCCACCGCCGGCATTGAGTACTACCTGCCTTTGTTCTTTGAAGAAACTGCCACGGTGTTTGACTACTTGGGTGCAGGCACCGACGCGCCCGCCACCTTGGTGTTGCACGGCGATTTAGAACCCGCCTTTCAGCGCTTCTGGCAAGACACCAAAGACCGTTACCGCTTGGTGCAAGGCGACCCCGAGCGCCCAGCTTTGCCACCCGAAGCTTTGTTCTTGTCGGCTGAGCAGTTTTACACTGGCACCAACCAACATGCGCAATTGGCACTCAGGCAAAGTGCCGATGCAAGTGCAGACAACACCCTTGCACAAGCCCTGCCCGACCTCACGGTGGTGCGCGGCGCCGAAGAGCCTCTGGCCAAACTGCAATCGCACATTCGCAGCACAAGCAATCGTGTCTTGATTTTGGCCGAGAGCTCTGGCCGACGCGAAAGCTTGCTTGATTTCTTGCGTGCCAGTGGCCTCAACCCACCGGCCTTTGATGACTTGCAAGAGTTTCAGGCAAGCGACGAAAAAGTGGGCATTGCCACGGCGGCTTTGAACGCGGGCTTCCATTGGTTTGAAGCGGGCATCGATTTGGTCACCGAGACCGAATTGTTTGCAGCTGGCGTCACCACACGCAGACGCAAAAAACAAGAACAAGTGAGCGACGTTGAGGCGCTCATCAAAGATTTGTCCGAGCTCAATGTAGGCGACCCTGTGGTGCACAACGCGCACGGCATTGGCCGTTACCGCGGTTTGGTCAACATGGACCTAGGTGAAAAGAACCCAGACGGCACGCCTGCGCTACAAGAGTTTTTGCATTTGGAATATGCCGACAAGGCCACACTCTATGTGCCCGTTAGCCAACTGCAATTGATTGGCCGCTACACCGGTGTCAGTGCCGACGAAGCGCCCCTGCACCGCTTGGGCAGTGGCCAGTGGGAAAAAGCCAAACGCAAAGCGGCCGAGCAAGTGCGCGATTCTGCCGCCGAGTTGTTGAACATTTATGCAAGGCGTGCTGCGCGCGAAGGCCACCCCTTTAGATACAGCCCGCAAGATTACGAAGTCTTTGCCAACGACTTTGGCTTCCAAGAAACCGCCGATCAAAACGCGGCCATTCATGCTGTCATTCAAGACATGATCAGCCCGCGTCCCATGGACCGCTTGGTGTGCGGCGATGTAGGCTTTGGCAAAACCGAAGTAGCCTTGCGTGCCGCCTTTGTGGCGGTCACGGGTGGCAAGCAAGTGGCCATCTTGGCGCCCACCACCTTGCTGGCAGAACAGCACTTTCAAACCTTGAAAGATCGCTTCTCGAAATGGCCTGTGAAGGTGGCCGAAGTGTCGCGCTTCCGCTCGGGGAAAGAAGTGACTGAAGCGCTCAAGGGTTTGGCCGATGGCACCGTGGACATTGTGGTGGGCACGCACAAATTGTTGAGCGAGTCCACCAAGTTTAAAAACTTGGGCTTGTTGGTGATTGACGAAGAACACCGCTTTGGTGTGCGCCATAAAGAAGCCATGAAGGCCATGCGCGCCGAAGTGGATGTGCTGACCCTAACGGCCACCCCCATTCCGCGCACCTTGGGCATGGCGCTTGAAGGCATTCGCGATTTGAGCGTCATTGCCACAGCACCGCAGCGCCGCTTGGCCATCAAAACATTTGTGCGCAATGAAGGCACAGGCGTGATTCGCGAAGCCGTGCTGCGCGAACTCAAACGCGGCGGCCAGGTTTACTTTTTGCACAACGAAGTAGAGACCATCGAAAACCGCCGCCAAAAGCTAGAAG
Source organism: uncultured Limnohabitans sp. (assembly GCA_964544175.1). GTDB lineage: Bacteria > Pseudomonadota > Gammaproteobacteria > Burkholderiales > Burkholderiaceae_C > Limnohabitans_A. The sequence continues at coordinate 20,174 of CAZJAL010000041.1, read as the reverse complement.
AGATATTGCCTGAAGCGCGCATTGCGGTGGCCCATGGCCAAATGCCCGAGCGCGATTTGGAAAAAGTGATGCGCGATTTTGTGGCGCAGCGCTACAACATCTTGTTGTGCTCTACCATCATTGAAACCGGCATTGACGTGCCCACTGCCAACACCATTGTGATTTCGCGCGCCGACAAATTTGGCTTGGCGCAGTTGCACCAATTGCGCGGCCGTGTGGGCCGCAGCCACCACCAGGCCTATGCCTATTTGATGGTGCCCGAAATTGATGGCCTCACCAAACAAGCCTCGCAGCGTTTGGACGCTATTCAGCAAATGGAAGAACTGGGCAGCGGCTTTTATTTGGCCATGCACGATTTGGAAATTCGCGGCGCGGGCGAAGTGTTGGGCGAAAACCAAAGTGGCAACATGCTAGAGATTGGCTTCCAGCTTTACAACGAAATGCTGAACGAAGCGGTGCGCTGTTTAAAAGCCGGCAAAGAGCCCGACTTGCTCAGCCCGTTGTCTGCGGCCACCGACATCAATTTGCATTCGCCAGCCTTGTTGCCCAACGACTATTGCGGCGACGTGCACTTGCGATTGTCGTTCTACAAAAAATTGGCCACCGCCAAAACTTCAGACCAAATTGACAGCCTGCTAGAAGAAATTGTGGACCGTTTTGGCAAGCTGCCACCCCAAGCGCAAACCCTGTTAGATGTGCACCGCCTGCGCGTATTGAGCGTGCCTTATGGCGTGGTTAAAGTGGATGCATCGCCTGGTGTCATTGTGATCAGCTTCAAGCCCAATCCGCCCATCGAGCCTATGCGCATCATTGAACTGATTCAAAAGAACAAGCACATTCAATTGGCAGGCAACGACAAGTTGCGCATTGAGCGTGAACTGCCCGACCCCAAAGCTCGCGCCCAAATGGTGCGAGACATTTTGCGGTCTTTGGGGCAACCCAAAGTTGAGAAAGTGGAAGGATAAATCATGAGCACACCCCAAACCTTTCAAGGCATGACGTTGAAGGGCTTCACTGCGCCTTTGCAATTGAGCCAATTCAAGCTGATCGCTTTTGACATGGACTCCACCCTGATCAACATTGAATGCGTAGACGAAATAGCCGATGCTGCGGGCCGCAAAGCCGAAGTGGCCGCCATCACAGAAGCCGCCATGCGCGGCGAAATTACCGACTACAAAGACAGCTTGCGCAAACGTGTGGCCTTGCTCAAAGGCGTGACGGTGGCGCACATGGAAGAAGTCTTAAACAACAGACTGCAACTGAACCCAGGCGCAGAAAAATTGGTCAAAGCCTGCCAAGCGGCTGGCATGAAAGTCTTGTTGGTGTCGGGCGGCTTTACGTTTTTCACAGACCATGTGCGCGATCGCTTGGGTATTCATTGGACTCGATCCAACGTACTAGAAGTGGTCAATGGGCAATTGACAGGCCGCATGGTCGACCAAGAATGGGGCGACATTTGCGATGGTGAAGAGAAACGCAAAATGCTGTTGCACATTTGCGCACAGATGGGCATTGCACCTTCACAAGCCATTGCCATGGGCGATGGCGCCAACGACTTGCCTATGATGGGTGTGGCCGGTTTATCGGTGGCCTACCACGCCAAACCCAAAGTGCGCGAGCAAGCCATGGTGGCCATTGAAGAAGGCGGCCTCGATCGGCTGTTGGAAGTGTTTGCAACGGCGCAGTAAAGCCGCACCTCAAGCCTTGCGATGCACTTGCGGCCTGCCCGCCTCCACCTCAAATTTGGCCAAGGTTTCAATCTTGGTTTGTGGCTGACGCACATCGTCCACCACGCGCAACTCTGTTTGAATTTGCTTGGCCGTGAACTCCACCACGCCGTAGCCTTTTCGCTCGCTGTCGGCAAAAATAAAGTGCGGGTTTTCTGCCAAGCGTGTGGGTAACTTTGAATTGCCTGCAGAGCGCGCAGTAATGCCGGCACCACAAAACTCAACGCCCACCTTGGCGCTGTCGTCTTGATATGCATCGGCCATGACATGGCCCACCCAGTTTTCGTGCACATCGCCACCCAACAAAACCGGGTTGCGAAGCGCATTGTGTTGCATGGCCTGCGTCATTCGTTGACGCGCTGCCGAGTAACCGTCCCAGCCGTCATTCCAAAGCGAATGGCCAGCGCCAATTTTGTAATCGCGCCGGCCAAAAATGGTTTGCTGTGCCACCACACTCCATACACGTGAATTGTTGCGCGCATTGGCAAAGGACTGATTCAACCACTGCTCTTGCTGCGCACCCAACAAGGATCTTTGGGGATTGAGCCATTCGTCACATTGGTCTGGATCGACCCAACCTGAACCGAAGTTCAAGCCTTTGTTGCACACCTGACGGTCGCGGTATTGACGGTCGTCTAGCAGATAGAAATTGGCCAGTTTGCCAAAGGCCACCTCACCATAGATTCGCAATTCTGCGCCGCGTGCCAAGCCCTCTAAGGAGCGCGTCAAGGCACTGGCGCGCAATGGCATGTGCTCGTAAAAAGCTTGGTAGGCACGCGCACGCTGCGCTTCAAAATCTAAGGTGATGTTGCCGCTAAAGCCGCGCACCAAACCCGCGTAGTCATTGGACACTTCGTGATCGTCCCAAGTGACCAGCCAAGGGCACTGCGCGTGCATGGCTTGCAAAGATTTTTCGGTTCTTTGCAAAGCATACCGATTGCGGTAATCGGACAAACTGGTGACCCACCCACCGGGCGGTAAGCGCACAAAATTGGCGGCACCTGCGTACTCGTAGATGTAATCGCCCAAGAACAACACCATGTCGAGGTTTTCTTGGGCCATGTGCTCGTAGGCACTGAAGTAGCCATGCTCCCAGCGCTGGCAAGAGGCATAGGCAATGCGAAGTTTTTGCACCATCGCTTGCGGGTGCGGTGTGGTGCGCGTGCGCCCAATGGTGCTTTGCGCATCACCCAATTGAAAGCGATAGAAATACCAACGATCGCTTTGAAGACCTTCTAGTTCTAAGTGCACCGAATGCGCCAAGCTGGCCAAGGCCATGACCTGGCCCGACCGGCGATTGACTTTGAAGTGCTCGTCGTCTGCCACTTCCCATGTCAACGACACATCGTTTGGGGCAAAGGCATCTTGGCCACTGGCTGCATCGGGCATGAGCCGTGTCCACAGCACCACCGAATGGTGATTGGGCGACCCACTGGCCACGCCAATGCTAAAGGGGTTGTGCTTGAAAGATGTTTGTGCAGACGACACCGAATACGTCAGCGGCACTGCAGCCGCCGCAGTCCACTTGAGCCAATCTCGCCGGGTATGAAGCGTTGGCGCTTGTGAGCTGGCAATGGTGTTTTTCAAAATCAAGCCAACCATTCTTTGAGCAAGGCATTGAACTGCTCAGGCTTGTTGCTCATGACCCAATGCCCGGTGTCAAAGCCCTCAACCCTAGAGCCAGGGTGCGCTGCAATTTTTTCGAGCCAACGATCGGAGTGAAACATGAAAGGCTTGCGTTTGCCGTAGATGTACAACATGGGCCGCGCTGTGGGCAAAATTTTGAGCGCATTGCAGGCCAACTCAAAGCCCTCTAAGGTGCCCATCCACTTCATGGCGTAAGGCACATTCATGCCGACATGCATGTCGGCCAAGGAACTGGGGCAACGCAAAGCCTTGGCCATGTAGCGCGTCATGCGATTGGCCAAAGGCCGCGCAATGTTGCCAAACACATTGACCAATTGCCATGCAATGGCCAACCAAATTTGATAACTGAACACGCCCCATTTGGCTTTGGCTTGCCAAGATGCGTACAGCGCTCTGGAGTTGTGGTCTCCTACGTCGACCGCCACCATGCGGCCCACGCGATGCGGGTGAACCGCCGCATACTCATAACCAAAGATGCAACCCCAATCGTGCAACACCAACGTAATGGGTTGATCGGGACTGACTTGCTGCACCACTTCATCGATGAAGGCCACCATTTCGATGAGTGACTTGGGGGGCAGCGGTGCGTTGGCGTCAAAGGCGGGCAATGTTAGACGCACACAGCGATGGGTAGTGCGCAATGCTTGGACGGTGTCGTTCCAAAGCGCCAGCGTATCGGGCCAACCATGCAACATGAGCAAGGTTTCTGTGCCCTGCCCCTCAATTTGAACTTCAACGCCTTGAACGTTAAGGCGTTGAATGGGGGGCAATGCCACCGTGTTAGGCATGAAGGGCCTGTTTCAAGCGCTCTACGCCTTCTAAAATTTTGTCTTCGCCAACGGTGGCAAAACTCAAGCGCAAAGTGCTGTGATCGGGGTTTTGACAATAGAACGGTGCGCCAGGCACAAAGGCCACGCCTTTGTCGATGGCCATTTTGGCAAAGGCATTGCCGTCTTTGACTATGCCATTGGCGCCCGTTAGGTTGGCCCACACAAACAAGCCCCCTTGCGGCTGCACAAAAGAAATGGCGTTGCCCAAATCTTTGCGCAGAGCATCGCACATGGTTTGTGCGCGGCCTGCATACACCTTGCGTACATTGTCTAGAGTGGCGGGCATGCGGCCCGCTTTGAGGTAATGCGCAGCGGTGGCTTGAGCAAAGGTGCTGGTGTGCGCATCGCTGAATTGTTTGCACATGACGGCGCGACTTAAAAGCTCGGGCGGTGCAATCATCCAGCCTACACGCAAGCCAGGGCTAAGCACTTTGGACAAGGAGCCGCAATGTACCAACCAGTCGCGGCTACCGGGCACTTGCGAACTGAGGGCCAACAAACTGGGCGGCGGTGCGTCATTGAAATACAAATCGCCATAGGGATCGTCTTCCACCATCAGGGTTTGGTATTTGACGGCCAACTCGAGCAATTTTTTGCGGCGCTCTAAGCTGAGCAAGGCCCCTGTGGGGTTGCCAAAGGTGGGGATGACATACACAAATTTGGGGCGGTGTTCGGCAATCAGCTTTTCTAAGGCTTCGGTGTCAACACCTTGGCCATCGACGGGCGCAGAAATGAGCTGGGCGCCATACAAACGGAAACATTGAATGGTGGCTAAGAAGGTGGGGCCCTCAACGATGACCTTGTCGCCTGGGCTGATCATGGTTTTGCCAATCAGGTCGAGCGCTTGTTGGCTGCCGGTGGTCACAATGAGCTGGTCTGCCGCCAAACCCGTCACGCCTTTTTGGCCCATGAAGTGAGCCAATTGCTCGCGCAGTGGGCCGTAGCCTTCGGTGGCACCGTATTGCAAGGCAGCGCCGGGCTCTTGGCTTAAGGCCTGCGACGAGGCTTCGCGGATGCCTTCCACATCAAACATGGCGCTGTCGGGGAAGCCGCCGGCAAAGCTGATGATGCCGGGTTTGCCCAGAAGTTTGAACAACTCCCGAATGGCTGAGGTCTCGACATTGTTCAAACGATCGGCAAATTGCAAGGACATGGTGTATCTTCCACAAAACTCTGGGGTGCTAAACGTCTATTCTGACTTGAATTGACAGGGCTCATTTGCCAATTTGCTGATATTTTCTCTCATGAACGCTCACAACATCGAACTCTTTTTTCACACCTTGCAAGCCGCCAACCCGATGCCCAACACCGAGCTGGCCTACACCTCGGTGTTTGAATTGCTAACGGCGGTCTTGTTGTCTGCGCAGGCCACCGATGTGAGCGTGAACAAAGCCACGCGCAAGCTCTTTCCAGTGGCCAACACGCCCGAAACCATTTTGGCCTTAGGCCAAGACGGCTTAGAGCGCTACCTCAAGACCATCGGCCTGTACCGCAACAAGGCCAGCAACTTGCTCAAAACCTGCCAAATCCTGATTGAGCAACATGGCGGCCAAGTGCCCAGGTCTCGCGAGGCCTTGGAAGCTTTGCCTGGGGTGGGACGCAAAACGGCCAACGTGGTGCTCAACGTGGCTTTTGGCGAGCCCACCATGGCGGTTGACACGCACATTTTTCGAATGGGCAACCGCACTGGCTTGGCGCCCGGCAAGACGCCCCTGGCCGTTGAATTGAAACTGCTCAAGCGCATTCCCCAAAAGTACTTGGTCGATGCGCACCATTGGCTCATTTTGCATGGCCGCTATGTGTGCCAAGCGCGCAAGCCTTTGTGCCCGCAATGCGCAGTGTCGGCCTATTGCAGTTTCAAACCCAAAACGGTTTAAAAACTACTTGGGCAGCGCCACCCAGCGCGTCTCACCACCCTCTTGCCACTCACGCCACTGAAGTCGATTTTGAAAAACGTCTGACAAGGCCTGATGTGTGTCGCTTGAATGTGGCGCACCCGAATGCACCATGTGGCCCGCCGACATGACCCATACGCGGTCGGCCTGCAATGCCAAATTGAGTTCGTGTAGCACACTGACCACGGCCGCACCTTGTTCGGTGAGGCAACGCACCCACTCCAACCAATCGGCTTGGTGCGGCACATCGACACCCGCCAGGGGTTCGTCCATCAAATACACATCGGCCTGAACAGCCAATGCACGCGCCAGCAACACACGCTGACGCTCGCCCCCCGAGAGTTGCCCCAAACTGCGCGTGCGCCAATCCCAAGCCTGCACTGTTTTGAGGGCCACCTCGACCACGGCACGGTCTTGCGCACTGGGCGACGCTAACCAAGTTTGATGCGGCAAGCGACCCAACATGGCCACGTCATAAACCGTCAAATCGTCTTGCCCGGCTTCTGCCTGACCCAGCCAGGCCAATGTTTGAGCCCTGTCTCGACGTTGCCAATGGTCCCAAGCTTTGCCCAACAACTCAACCTGGCCATCGGCCGGCGTTAAGCCCGCCAAGGCTTTGAGCAAGCTGGACTTGCCAGCGCCATTGGGGCCCACCAGTGCAACCCACTCTCCCGAATTCAAGGCCAGCGACACTTGGTCAACGGCTTTGAATGGGCCATGCCTCACAGAAATCCTGTCGGCTTTCAAGACGATTTTTGTAGGGGTGTTCATGATCGGCCTCCACGCGCAGCATTAGGCACAGCAATGCCGCGCATCAAGTACAACATGTAGCCGCCGCCCAAGATAGCCGTCAAAACACCCACCGGCAATTCTGTGGGCGCCATCAAACCCCGCGCCAGCAAATCGGCACTGCCAAGCAGCACCGCCCCCATGAGGCACGACAAGCTAAGGGTTTTGCCATGCACCGCTTTGACCCTGGCCCGAACCAAATGAGGCGCTGCCAAGCCGACAAAAGCAATCAGGCCAGTCTGAGCAACGGCCGCAGCCGTGCACAAGGACAGCACAGCCAGCAAAAGCCAGCGCAAAGACTTGACTGGCAAACCCAAACTTAGAGCGGTCGACTCGCCCAGGGCCAAACCATCGAGCAAAGGACTGGCTGCCACAGACACCACCCACGACACCAACAGCACAGCCAGCATCAAGGTACAAGCCGACCAACTGACATACGCCGTAGAGCCCAGCATGAAAGATTGCACCGAGCCTTGAATTTGCGGAAACATGACCAACAACAAAGAAGCCAAGGCGCCAAAAACAACACCCACCACCACACCCGCCAGCAACAAACGCAGCGTGTGCTGCACACCCCAAGACAAAACCAAAGACAAAGCTACGGCCAACCAAGCACCCAAGAAGGCCATGCCAGTAATGCCCATGCGCATGAACCATGGCGACATGTTGAGTTGCGTGAGCATCACCATGCCAAGCGCCACACCCAAACTGGCACCCGATGCGCTGCCCAGCAAATAGGGGTCGGCCAATGGATTTCTAAACAAGCCCTGGGCCAAGGCACCAGCCAGTCCTAGCAAGGCGCCTGCCAAACAAGCACCCAAAGTTCGGGGCAACCGAATGTCTGCAATCAAACTGGCATCTGCTTGAACTTGCGACCACGCCAATCCTTCGCTGCCCACCAAAGCGCCTAAGCCGACAAGCAGCAACAGCAGCAAGGACAATTGAATGGCCAAACGCTGAGCGGATTGAACTTTGCGCGCGTTCATTCAGGAAACAGTCTTCTCAAGCAAGCCACCATCAGGTCGGCGGCTTCTGGAATGCGCGGGCCCGAGCGCACAATGATGTCCGATTGGGCAGGCGGAAAAGCGCAAATTCTTTGCTGTGCTATGGCTTCAATGCGCTGCCAACCCGGACGATTCTTCAGATCTGTGGCGGTGCGTTCGCCCATGAAAATAATTTGCGGATTGGACTTCACCACAAATTCAGGGTTAACTTGCGGAAACGCACCCATGCCAGGCGTGACCACATTGACCAAGCCCAAACGCTTGAGTGTTTCGCCAATGTAAGACACCTCACCTGCCGCAAAATAACCACTGCCAGCTTCAAAGTAAATCCGCATGCCTTTGGCTTTGGCAGGTACACGCAGCGCAGCAGCATCGAGTTTTTGTTGAATGCTTTGCCACAAGGCTTGCGCGCGATCTTGCGATTGCGGCAAATGCAAAGCGCCCGCAATCAATTGAATCACGCGGCGCATGTCTTCTTGGTTTTGAGGTTCTAAAGCCACCACCTTGATGCCCATCGATTCGAGGCGCTGCGTGACGCGTGAAGAACGCGCCAGCAAGACCAAGTCGGGTTTGAGTTTGACCAAGGCTTCAAGTTGGGTGTCGTCAATGCCGCCCAATTGAGGCAAGGACTTGACCCGTTCTGGCCAATTGCTATAACGGTCTACACCCACCAAACGCTCGCACGCCTGCAGTTCGCAAACAATTTCACCCAAGGAAGGCAGCAAGCTAATGATGCGCTGAGGGGCCTTGTCAATGATGACCACTCGGCCGCGGTCATCGGTCAAACTGAAGGGCAAAGAAGCTTTTGGGGCGGCAGTTTGTGCCATCGTGATCGACGGCAACATACAACCCCAAAGTGCCAAACTCATGACCAAACGCATGGGCATTTGGTTTAACGCGCAGGCGCCCAGTTCAAGCCCACAAACAAACCACGCTGGGGCATGTTGTAACCATAAATGCTTTGGTAGGTTTGGTTGGTGGCGTTTTCAAGTCGCAAGTTCAATCGAAGCGCTGCTGTCAGCGCCCGGCTGGCGGTCAGGTCTAACAAAGTGTAGGCGGGCAATACCTTGGATGCGTCATTGCGCGCGCCGCTGTAACGCACTTGAATACCTGCATCCCACTGACCCAGACTTTGCGTCCACCCTGCTTGCGCCAATGATTTGGCCCTGCGCGCCAATGCTTGCTGCGTGATGTCGTTTTGCGGGTCTTGCGAGGTGAGGCTCAAACGCCACTGCTGCAAGCCCCAACCGGGCATCTGCAACTGGCCATTGAGGGCCAATTCAAGGCCTTTGTTGTTTGCTTTGGCAATGTTGGTGCGGTTCCACTCTGTGTCGTTGTCGATCAAATCGGTATAACGATTTTCAAACGCTGTGAGGCGAGCTTGCCATTGCGCTTGGTTGTACTGCAGTCCCACTTCCTTGGACTTGGCTTTTTCGGGTCGCAACAAGGGGTTGCCGCCCCATGGATAGTAAAGATCATTGAAGGTCGGGGCCATGAAACCCGTGGACGCACTGGCCTTTAAGCGCAAAGCTGGGGTTAAGAAATATGCATACCCTGCATACCAGGTGTTGGCATCGCCAAAATCGGAATACTGGTCACGGCGTACATTCAGTTGCCATTGCTGATTGTCGAGCTTGCCTTGATAACCCAAGCGCCAAGAATCGAGGGCGCGATCGGTGGGCTTGTATTCGGTGTCGCTGGCAATTTTTTGGCGCGTGCTTTCGTAGCCAGACGTGAGTGAGTGCTGGGGCCATAAGGTCCAGACCGCCCCCACCGACGATGTTTGAGACTGAGAATTGACGAAGTAGGGATAGGCCGTGAGGGCCGCATTCAGCTTGTCCTCTTGTTGTCCAACTGAGAAGTCCCATTGCAAAGTAGATGAGGCTTTGTAGCTGCCATTGAGCATTGCATTGCGCAGCACACTTTTGGATTCATCGGCCTGATTGGCAGGGCCCCACTGGCTGTCGTATTGCACATTGGCATGGGTTTCGCGCAGCATCAGGCCCACGCGGCCCGCCTCAAAAACTTGCGAAAAATTGACCGCATTGGACTGTCGGCTGTAGCCATCGCGATCAGGATTGGTATCGGGCCTTTGCAAAGGGTTGATGGCATTGAAGCCCTGCGTGTTGACTTTTTCTAATGAAGCATTCACACCGAAACCAGATGTCCAGTTTTGTCCGGCACTCACCTGGGCGCTTTTGAAATGATTTGCACCGGCTTGGCCGTTGGCTTCCAGCCATGGGCCTTTGGATGCTTCGGCCGCACTGACTGCATTTTGTCTTGTGAAAATTTGAACCACACCACCCAGTGCGGCGCTGCCATACAAACTCGAAACATTGCCACGGACCACTTCAATGCGCTCAATGCCACTCAGTGGCAGATGCTCGAGTGCAGCCAAATTGAAGTTCAAATTGTTCATGGGCAAGCCGTCTACCAGCACCAGCGCATGGCGCGATTCGGCGCCGCGCATGAACAAGGAGGCAACACCGCCCATGCCGCCAGATTGACTGATTTCCATGCCCGCCAAGTTTTGCAACAGTGTGGGTACGTCTCGCGCCTGTGAGCGCTCAATGTCGGCCCGGGTAATAAGCGACACATCGGGCAAGGCGTCTTGAGCGCGTTGCAAAACCCGACTGGCAGAAATGACCATGTTGGGCTGAAAGATTTGCGAATGGGCGACAGGCGATGCACACAAGGCAGAAGCCAAGGTGCCGAGGGCCAAACCAAGTCGTTGAGCGACAGGCACAGAAATGCCCAAAGAAGTGCCCAAAGAAGAGGCAAGCTTCGCAGGAGGAAACACTGAATTTTTCATGATGACACCGACAAAAGAGTTCTCACCGCCTTCCCCGACAGTGCATGAACGTTCGGCCCACCCGAAACTTAACCCGAGAGTTAAGCGGTGAGTGAACCACCTTGTTGGCCGGTATCCGGGCTAAGCAGAGCAACCTTCATCACCTTCCCAAGTGCCTGTTTCAGGGCGCTCAGTGGTTTTGGACTAAAGCGGGGCTTTTTAAAGGCCCGTCTGCTGACCGTTGCGGGGGCAGCGCAGGTGAAGTTGACCCCGTAAGGGCCTTCTCTCCTGCTTCCCGTTGAACTGAAGTTTGTGAACCAAACCTCGAGCACCAACAAACTTGATTGTAAGATCAGACCTTGCACCAAGCCTACAATGTTTGAAATTACAATGGCTCTGACATGACGAACCTCACCACCGTCGACCAGATTGCAGACCGCGTCGAGCACCTGTTGCTAAGGCACGAAGAACTGCAAAAAACAAATGCACTGCTCAAGCAGCAGGTGCTGGCCATCTCGCACGAGCGCGATCTGCTCAAATCCAAATTGGCTGCGGCTCGCTCGCGCGTCGACGCCCTGATAGAGCGTCTTCCTCAAAATTCTTCCTCCGAAGCCGACTCATGAGCACCAAGCAGCTAGAAGTTCAAATCATGGGCCAGAGCTATTTGCTGGGTTGCCCTGTGGGGGGCGAAGCGCGCTTGTTGGCTGCCGTCGACAAGGTCGACCAGGCCATGTGCAAAGTGCGCGATGCTGGCAAGATCAAAGCCCGCGATCGCATTGCGGTTTTGGCCGCCCTCAACTTGGCCTTTGAGCAAGACCAGCAAACAGAGCAAACAGAAAATACCGCCGCTGCGCCCAGTGAAGACACCAGCGCATCAAGCAGCACACCTGCCGATGCTACTGCCCTCAATGGCACAGACCACGAGCGTTTGAGTCAACTCCTCCAAAAGCTAGACCAAGCGCTGCACCAAGACGGTCAACTGATTTAAGGCAGTGTCAATGCCCCAATGAGGGGATCTCACAACTAGCCCATTGTGTGCGCCTACAATGGCGTTGTCTGCAGTGCATGCTGGGCTTTATATTTCCTTGAACCAATGCTCTTAGAGCCCGGGCTTGGTACATTGTCTGGTGAGCGTGATCGTCTCGCGTCAGATGAACCCAACGCCAGTCTGCCCTCGCCCACCTGAACCCCGGTTCAGGATGCCGGTCCAGTGGCACTTGCAGACACCTTTTTCAAACCATTTCAAAGCCGCTTCCTATGTTTTTAGAACCCACCCTCATCGCTGAATTGGGCGCATTGGGCCTGCTCACAGGTTTTCTAGCAGGCCTCTTGGGCATTGGCGGTGGCATGGTCATGGTGCCCTTCTTAACTTTGATTTTGGGCGACCGCGGCGTATCCCCCGACCTGGCAGTCAAGATGGCCATTGCCACTTCCATGGCCACCATCATCTTTACCTCGGTTTCCAGCGTTCGGGCACACCACAAAAAGAAGGCCGTGCGATGGGACTTGGTCAAAGGATTGGCCCCGGGCATCATCATGGGCAGTTTCATTGCCAGCATGGGCGCTTTCTCCGCATTGAAGGGCTCTTATCTGGCGCTGTTTTTTGCCTTGTTCGTAGGTTTTTCTGCCACGCAAATGTTCTTGGACAAAAAACCAGCACCCAACCGCGAGGTACCGGGTACCCCTGGCCTCTTGGGTGCGGGTGGCGTGATTGGCTTCTTGTCTGGCATGGTGGGCGCCGGTGGTGGTTTTGTGAGCGTGCCTTTCATGGCTTGGTGCAATGTGGCCATTCACAATGCCGTGGCAACCAGTGCAGCCTTGGGCTTCCCCATTGCATTGGCCAACGTCATTGGTTATGTGGTGGCCGGACAAAATGTCGAAAACCTTCCCGCAAACAGCGTGGGCTATTTGTGGATTCCTGGTTTGGTCGTCATTGCAAGTTGCAGTGTGTTCATGGCACCTTTAGGCGCCAGTGCCGCACACAAACTGCCTGTGAAGCAGCTCAAACGCGCCTTCGCCAGTGTGCTTTATGTGCTGGCCGCTTACATGCTTTACAAAGGTTTTACGGCTTAAGCTTTTTGCAGTGTGTGGTGCACACCGGCTGATGTCCACTGGCTGATATCAACAAGGTGATATCAACAAGGTGATATCAACTATGTGATGCACCAAGGGGCTTGGTTGTGTACCAAGCCCAGCCACAAGCCCCAACCCGAGGTGACGGCCAGTGCCAAGCCAGCCAGGCGAATGCCCCATGCGCCATCACCTAGAGTTTTGAGTTTTAACAACAACCAAGGCGCAAAGCCCAAACTGACCCCGCTGCCCAACGCAAAGCAGGACATGGTCAGTGCGCCTTCCCATATATTTCCGGTTAACGCGGCCACCATCAGGGCGGAATAAAGCAAGCCACAAGGCATGAGTGCCCACAGGGTGCCCACCGCAACAGGCGCCGCCTTGCCCCAAGTGGCATTCAGTTTGCGTACCCTGCCCCAGAGGCGTTGCGCACTTAGATCAAGCCACACCGGTTGTTTGGCTTGCCAAACCAGCAGCAGGCCCAACACCACTGCAGCCACATGCAACATGCTCCAGACAGGCCTTAAGACCGCAGACTCGACCGTTAACCAACCCAGTGCTTGAACACTGAAAGCGGCCAAAGCACCCATGAGGGTGTAGCCCAACCAACGACCGGCTTGGAACGACAAGAGTGCGCGATTTTGCTGATGACCAGACATTTGGCCAATGCCAGCGCAGGCGGCGCCGCACATGGCGACACAGTGGGGCCCACCGGCCAAACCCATGATCAAAGCCGTGAGGGCCAATGAGGTCTGCATGCAGCGTTAGATGATTTTTGAAAATCGAGTTCGGTTGCGATCGGCTTGCAGGTATTTGTCAAACACCATGGCCACACCTCGAACAAAAAACCAACCCATCGGTGTGACTTGCAAGCTATTGTCTTTCAACTCTACCAAACCTTGTGCTTGCATGCTTTCCAATTGAGCCAATTCAACTGCAAAATATTGTTTGGCATCGATTAACCAAGCTTCATTGAAGTCAGCATATTGCACTTGTCCTTGACACATGAGGGCCATGATCCAGGCACGGCGAATCAAATCATCTCGGGTCAAGGCAAGGCCCTTGACGATGGGTAATTGGTGGTTGTCGAGCATGTCCACGTACTCGTCCATTGTTTTGGCATTTTGGCTGTAGGTACCGCCCATGCGCCCAATGGCCGAGACGCCTAAACCAATGAGGTCGCAATCGGGCTGCGTGCTGTAGCCCTGAAAATTACGGTGCAAACGGCCTTGGCGTTTGGCCACCGCCAACGCATCGTCTGGCAATGCAAAGTGGTCCATTCCTACATACACATAGCCAGCGTCCATCAGGGCATCCATCGATCTGGACAACATGTCTAGCTTGCTGGAGGCCACGGGTAAATCGGCTGCCAAAATACGCCTTTGTGGTTTGAAACGTTCTGGCAAGTGCGCATAGGCATACAGCGCAATGCGATCGGGACGCAACTCGTTCACTTGCTTCAAGGTGCGGTCAAATGATTCTGCTGTTTGTTTGGGCAAGCCGTAAATCAAATCGACATTGATCGATTCAAAACCAATTTGTCTTGCCGCGGCAACCAAGTCAAAAACTTGTTCTGCGGGTTGAATGCGGTGAACTGCTTTTTGTACTTCGGGATCAAAATCTTGCACCCCAAAACTCAAGCGGTTAAAGCCCAACTCAAACAAAACAGCCAAACGCGCCTTGTTGACCGTGCGCGGATCGACCTCGACCGAGTATTCGCCACCCGGTGCAAAACTGAAACTGCGCTTCAGCACAGTCATCAACTTGATCAATTCTGCATCACTTAAAAAAGTGGGTGTGCCACCCCCCAAATGCAATTGGCTGACCGATTGACCCTCGCCAATGGCAGCCGAATACATGGCCACTTCTTTCTCTAAGTAAGCCAGGTAGGGTTCGGCGTTCTCGTGGTGCTTGGTGATGATTTTGTTGCAAGCACAGTAGTAGCAAAGGGATTCACAAAATGGAATATGAACGTAAATTGACAGGCTTCGGTTTTTTTGTCCCAGTCCCTGATTGCGCAAGTTCAGCGCTGCATGAAGGTCCGCTTGAGAAAAAGCCTCCACAAAACGGTCTGCTGTAGGGTAAGACGTATAACGGGGCCCTGGCACATCGAAACGTGTCAGTAATTCAGGCGTCAGAACGGACATACGGAAATTCCCAAGGCTGTCATATTTGTAGGTTTTGCTTAATGTGCCTGTTGTCGCGGGGCTTAAACTTGACCTAAATCAACTTTTTGGCAAACAAGGTCAGAAACAGAGATTTAAGAAAGCTTGAGATGTGTCAAATGCTTCAAGTAGGTATAAGCTAAAGACTTGACATGTCGCAATGTCAATTTTTCTAAATCGAGAACGCCATGAAACCTGAAACGATCAAAGTCGCATGTTCCAACTGCAACTTGCGCGAACTCTGCATGCCCATGGGCTTGTCCGAACACGACCTAGAACGATTGGACGAAGTCGTTGCAACGCGCCGCAAAATTAAGCGCGGTAGCACCTTGTTCAGCAACGGCGAAAAGTTCACGTCGCTGTATGCCATTCGCACGGGCTTTTTCAAAACATGCCTGGCCTCTGAAGACGGCCGCGATCAAGTCACTGGTTTTCAAATGGCTGGCGAAATCATTGGCCTCGACGGCATCGTCAACGACCACCACAGCTGCGATGCCGTAGCCCTAGAAGATGCCGAAGTGTGTGTCATGCCCTTTGACCGCATTGAAGAAATTTCTCGAGAAGTCACGGCCCTGCAACACCATGTGCACAAAATTATGAGCCGCGAAATTGTGCGAGAGCACGGCGTCATGTTGCTTTTGGGCAGCATGCGCGCAGAAGAACGTTTGGCCGCCTTTTTGTTGAACTTGGTACAGCGTTTGCATTCACGTGGATTTTCTCAATCCGAGTTGGTCCTGCGCATGACCCGCGAAGAAATTGGCAGCTACTTGGGCCTCAAGCTCGAAACTGTGAGCAGAACTTTTTCTAAGTTTGTAGAAGATGGCATTGTTGAAGTAAAACAGCGCCACGTCAAAATTTTAGACCCCGAAGCTCTTCAGCGCATGGTCAATGCCCAACCGCAGTGCCACTGATCAGCAGCAGCCGCTTCCATCTTTAGAACCCTGAGTGCAATTGGGTGGACGCTGGTCAACTGCCACTGGGCAGCGGTTAACCTCAAAGGGCGACATCGAAAGCAGCGTGGTGAGGCTGCTAGACACAATCGTCAAGGCCCAAAACACAAAGAACGACACGGTGTACACACCTTGCCGCGACAGCGTCGTTTCTAGGCCAAACCAATGCATGTCATCGGGGTCAAACATGCCAAACACCACCAATTCAAGCAAACCCGCCACCAAAAAGGCGGGCCACACAATCCACATCAGTCTTTGCGTCAGCATGTTTGTCTCCTGTTAGGATTTTCTTCGGTCAAAACGACCTTGAATTGATTAGATTATTTTTGTTTAGCTGGCACCACGCCCGTGGCCGCATGGTTTCGCGCTTGAATGGCAGGCGCCATGGCGGCGTCTAGCTTTTGCTGATTCTCGATGGCGTTTCTTGGATTCAAGGCTTCTGTGGGCAGAACGGGGTCGGGAATGGTGATGGCCAAATACAGCGTTGCAAAACCGGCCACCACAACCAGCGCAGGCCCTGCAATGATCATCCAGACCATGCCAAAAGACCACCAAGGTTTGGCTTGATTCAATTCACGATTTGACAATGTTTGAGTATTCATGGTTGATCAATATTCATCGAGGTATTAAGAACACAGACTTCTCTTCCAATTTTTCTTGCACCGTTTCATCATCGTCCGACGCTTGGATAGTGAAGCGCACCGGATAAGAACCAGGCATGGCCGCATCGTATGGCACTTGAAGGCGAACCGAAACCCAGCGAGATTGCGTAGATTCCACAATCAAATCGTCGGAGTCGGTGAGTACTTTTAAATCGTGCATGCCTTCTGCTGTGACTTTGAAATGCTGGCGTTTTTCTGCCGCATTCATAATTTGTAAACGGTACACGTTTTCGATATTGCCACCGCTGACAATGCGTGCCAAAGAGGCACGGTCGCGCACCACATCTACTTTGAACGTCTTGCGGGTGAGCAAACTGCCAAACAACAAGGCCACGACCAACAACAAAATGCCGGTGTAGATGAGAACCCTTGGCCTGAAAATATGCTTGATGGTTTGGGCCGACGTCCAATGATTTTCCATGGCGTGTTGGGTGGAATACTTCACCAAGCCACGTGGATAGCCCACTTTGTCCATGACGGTGTCGCAAACATCGGCGCATGCGCCGCAGCCAATGCACTCATATTGCATGCCTTTGCGAATGTCGATGCCTGTTGGGCAGACCTGAACACACAAACTGCAATCGACACAAGCGCCCAAGTTCAAAGTGGCCAAATCGGCTTTCTTGGATCGTGACCCCCGGGGCTCGCCACGCTCTGAGTCGTACGTGACAATGAGCGTGTCTTTGTCAAACATGGCACTTTGGAAGCGTGCATAAGGGCACATGTACTTGCATACTTGCTCGCGCATGAAACCGGCATTGCCGTACGTGGCAAAGCCGTAGAAGAAGACCCAAAACACTTCCCAAGACGACATGTTGCCCAAGAAAAACTCCATGCCCAAATCACGGATGGGCGTGAAGTAGCCGACAAACGTAAAACCTGTCCAAATGGAAAACCCAATCCAGATTAAATGTTTGTACCATTTCTTGACCAGTTTCTCGAGCGACATGTCTTGCGAATCTAGGCGCATGCGCGCTGTGCGATCGCCTTCAACTTTGCGCTCGATCCACATGAAGATTTCGCTGTAAACCGTTTGGGGGCACGCATAGCCACACCACAAACGGCCCGCAATGGCGGTAAACAAGAACAGCGAAAAGGCGGAAATGACCAGCAAGCCTGTGAGGTAAATGAAGTCTTGCGGATACAGAACAATGCCAAAAATATAGAAACGCCGCGCCCCCAAATCAAACAACACGGCCTGCCGTTGGCCCCACTCCAGCCAAGGCAAACAGTAAAAAATGACTTGCGTTAAAAACACAAACCCCCAGCGCCATTTGGCAAAAATGCCTTGGACACTGCGGGGGTAAATTTTTTGATGGGCCGCGTAAAGCTCTCCCCAGGCGCCCTCTTCTGAGGTGTCGATCGCGCCTTGTGGCAAAGGCACGATGGGGATCACTTGACGTGTTGGCTTGTCTGATGGTTCCAAAACAGCTCTCTTGGTTACTTAGCAGCAGGCTGGTTGGAGAGGCCCCAAACGTAAGAAGCCAGAACATGCAATTGCGCGTCGGTCAGTTTGCCCGCTTGTGCAGGCATCTGATTGACCTTGCCGTTGTTGACCATGGCGATGATGGCGTTTTCACCCCAACCATGCAGCCAGATGTCATCGGTCAAATTGGGCGCACCAATGGTTTGATTGCCTCTGCCATCGGGGCCGTGGCAAGCCGCGCAGGCCACAAATTTGGGCTTGCCCAAGGAGGCACGCAAGGCGTCGTGGGGGCTTTTTGACAAGCTCAACACATAGTGCGCAAGGTTTCGGACATCTTCAGGCGAACCAACTGCCGCAGCCATAGGCGGCATGTTGCCTACACGACCATTGACCAAAGTTTCTTTGATTTTGTCGTGCGTACCGCCATACAACCAGTCGCTGTCTGACAAGTTGGGGAAGCCCTTGGTACCGCGTGCGTCCGAGCCATGGCACTGAGCGCAATTGTTCATGAACAAGCGATCGCCAATGGCCATAGCCTGAGGATCTTTGGCCACTTCTTCGGGTGGCATGCCAGAAAACTTGGCGTACAAAGGCGCAAGTTCTTGATTGGCTTTGGCCACTTCGGCTTCGTATTGGCCTGCAGACGACCAGCCCAATTTGCCAGCACTGTTGCCCAAGCCTGGGTACAAGGCCAAGTAGCCCAAAGCAAAAGCGATGGTAATTAAGAACAGCCCCACCCACCAACGCGGTAATGGGTTGTTCATCTCACGCAAATCGCCATCCCAAACGTGCCCTGTGGTGTTGTCGTTGGCCGTCATGGCTTTGGCCTTGCCACTGAAGTACAGCAGCAACAAACAAGCCACTATGCCGACCAATGCAATGCCGGCCACGTACAAAGACCAGAAATTGCTTGTGAAGTCACTCATGTCAGTTTCTCTTTCTATTCGTTGATCTGTCGGCTTCAGTCGTCTTGACCGAAGGGCAGCTTGGCAGCCTCTTCAAAGTCGGCTGAGCGACGCTTTGACAAGGCCCACACCACTATTCCAAGGAACAAGATGAAGGTGACCACCGTCACTGCAGATCGAAGTATGTTGATGTCCATGGTGTGCACCCTTTTATTTGCGATGAATGCCCATGCCTTGCAGGTAGGCAATGAGGGCGTCCAATTCGGTCTTGCCCTTGACGTCTTCGGTCGCTTTGGCAATTTCTTCGTCGGTATAAGGCGCACCCAATGTACGCAGACCACTCATGTGGGCCGGCAAGCTGGCACCATCGACTGGCGTTTTGTCGAGCCATGGATAGGCAGGCATGTTGGATTCAGGCACCACATCGCGTGGGTTGATCAAGTGAATGCGATGCCAGTCGTCGGAGTATTTGCCGCCGACGCGGGCCAAGTCAGGACCTGTGCGCTTGCTGCCCCATTGGAAGGGGTGGTCATAAACGAATTCACCCGCCACAGAATAAGGGCCATAACGCAAAGTTTCGGCACGGAAAGGACGAATCATCTGTGAATGGCAGTTGTAGCAACCTTCACGCACATAAACATCGCGGCCAGCCACTTGCAAAGCAGAGTAAGGCTTAAGGCCGGGCACAGGCTCGGTCGTAGATTTTTGGAAAAACAACGGAACGATTTCAACCATGCCGCCGAACAACAACACCACCAAGATCAAAACGATCATGAGGAAGTTGCTGGTTTCTACTTTCTCGTGGGACATGCCACCTGAATTTGAAGAATTAGACATCTTATTTTTCTCCTGATGCTTTAGGCGTGAGCTGCAGCTACGGCTGGAATTTGCACATCAACAGCGCGGCCACTGGTTGCTGTTTTCAGTGTGTTCCACAACATGATCACCATGCCGCCCAAGTACAACAAGCCGCCCAACAATCGCAACATGTAGAAGGGATAAGTGGCTTTGACAGACTCGACGAAGGTGTAAGTCAATGTGCCATCGGCATTGACAGAACGCCACATCAAACCTTGCATGACCCCGGCAATCCACATGGCCGCGATGTAAATCACGATGCCGATGGTGGCAATCCAGAAGTGCGCCTCAATGGCTTTGACGCTGTACATCTTTTTCTGACCGAACAAACGGGGAATGAGGTAGTACATGGTGCCCATGGTGACCAAGCCCACCCAACCCAAAGCGCCAGAGTACACGTGACCCACAGTCCAGTCGGTGTAGTGCGACAAAGCATTGACCGTTTTGATGGACAT
>CAZJAL010000040.1:0-23877 GCA_964544175.1 uncultured Limnohabitans sp. | reverse complement strand
GAAATGGGCATCTTGGACCCAACCAAAGTGACACGCACTGCCTTGCAAAACGCAGCGTCCGTGGCCTCTTTGATGTTGACCACAGAGTGCATGGTTTCAGAAGCACCAAAAGACGACGCACCTGCCGGTGGCATGCCTGACATGGGCGGCATGGGTGGTATGGGCGGCATGGGCATGTAATTGCCCGCTGCCTCAAGGGTCTGCAAAGACCTTTGACCTCGCACAAAACCCCGCAAGTCATTGCGGGGTTTTTTTGTGCCTGTTGTTCATTTGCTTGAATGCGACTTAAGATGTAATCATGCAAAAAATGCCGTGGTTACTGGTGGTGTCACTTCTGATGAAGTTGGTCTTCAGCGCCAGCTTAGGGTTGATGTCGCTTGCCAATGCCGCATCAGCAGATACCCATCGCACGGTGTATTCAAATACAACATCGCTGGGGCTTCAAGACCACTGCGGTGGGCACGTCTCAGAACCCGCACAAGCAAGCCACTCAACAGATTCATCGCATAGTGCATCAGACTGCCACGAGTGCTGCACCATGGGTCTGCTCCAGGCAGGCACGCCTCAGTCCATGATGAAACTCCAAATGCCACCGGCGCACAAGCCCATTGTTTGGCTGAATTCAGCGCCGCAACCGCATTTGCGACCGCCTATTTCCTGAATTTCCTAGATCGCACTTTCAGTCCCTTCTTGTCGAAAGAAGGTGGATCCATGTCGCGCTTCAATCCAAAGCGCAAGGAATTTTCATGACAGTCTCTTTTCAAATTCAACACAGCGCCATGCTGCTCAAATATTCGGGCATCAGCTTTATTTCGGGCGCGGTCAACCATGGTTTTTTCAGCGGCGAACGCTCACTCTGGACGGCAGCAGTCGGCATCGTCCTTTTTGTAGCGGGCGCCTGGATGGAGCACCGCAGCCAAAACAATACGCAAAGTTTGATTGAATCACTTTGGGTGGGCACGTTGCTGTCCATTGGTTTGGGCTTCTTCACCGGTGGACTACAACATTTTCCTGACTCGCCTGCGCGCAGTGCGTGGGTGGTGCCTTTGGGATTCGCCATTTCTATTTTGGCGCTGATGTTCACAATCAAAATGCGCATTCAACGCGCATTGATGGTGTACTCATTGAGCTTGGGGCTTGCAGTTTGTGCCAGCAGTTGGGCAGCTTACGAAGCTTTCGAGCGCAATCCAGAATGGGCGGCTGGTGGTCATGCACACGGCGCAGAAGACGCGCATGACACGCAAGATGCCCATGCGAACACACCGACGCAAAGCGCCTTGGTTGTCGATCGCACCGTCCAAGTCGACATGAACGACACGATGCGTTTCACGCCCGATTTGTTGCAAGTTGCAGCGGGTGAAACGCTCAAATTGATGGTGCACAACAGCGGCAAATTGCCGCATGAAATGGTCTTGGGCTCTGAAGCTGCGCTCAAAGCCCACGCCCTTGAAATGCAACAATCGGCAGGGCACTCAGGCGGGCACGATCACGCTTCTGGCAATGACTTGCTGGCACTGAGTGTCAAACCAGGTGAAACCAAAGAGTGGGTCATCAAGTTCGACCAAGCCCAGACTTTGCAGATGGCTTGCCTCATTCCGGGCCATTTCGAAGCCGGCATGAAGGGGCAAGTGATTGTGCAGGACAAGCCTACCAACGCACACGATCACAGCAGCCACAAGCACTGAAGAAAGAAGGGCCAGAATTGTCTGGCCCTCTTCAAGTTCAAGCTGCGCGAACCCTCTGCAGCAATTGCGCTGTAGAGGCGTCTAATCCGGCAACATCACCCGACTCAATGCGTGCATGAATGTCTTTGGCCAACACTTTGCCCAACTCCACACCCCATTGGTCAAAGCTATTAATGCCCCACACAGCCCCACTCACAAATACGCGGTGTTCTTGCAAAGCAATCAATGCGCCTAAATTAAATGGTGTTAAGTCATCCAGCAAGATGAAGCTACTGGGTCGGTTACCTGCAAAGTTTTTATGCCCCCCCGCATCCGACTTGCCCACCATCAAAGCCTGCGCTTGCGCCAACACATTGGACAACAACAAAGCTTGGTGATCAGGCAGCGCATGCGTGGCGTTTTTCACAGCCACAAACTCCAGCGGCACCACATCAGTTCCTTGGTGCAACATTTGGAAAAATGCATGCTGCCCGTTGGTACCAGGCTCGCCCCACAACACGGGCGATGTTCCGTACGGCAAGGCTTGCCCAGCATGGTCTACCTGCTTGCCATTGCTCTCCATCTCGAGCTGCTGCAAATAAGGTGCAAAGCGTTTCAAGGCGCTGTGATACGGCGCAATGCAGCGACTGGTGTAGTGTAAAAAGTTGCGATACCAAACATCCAACAGACCTAATCGAATGGGCAAATTCTGTGCAGGATCGGCATTCAGAAAATGCTGATCCATGGCATGTGCGCCCGCCAAAAACGAGCGAAACTTGTCCGACCCAATGGCAATGGCCAAAGGCAACCCAATGGCCGACCACAAAGAATAACGACCGCCCACCCAATCCCAAAAGCCAAAACAAGTTTGAATGCCAAACTTGGCTGCGGCTTCTACATTGGTGGTGAGCGCTGCAAAGTGACGCGCTACATCAGTAGCGCCCTGGGTTTCAAACCAACGCTTGGCAGACAAAGCATTGGTCATGGTTTCCAAAGTGGTGAAGGTTTTAGAAGCCACCAAGAACAACGTGTTCTCTGCTTTCAAACCCTTCAACACGGCATCCAGTTCATGACCATCCACATTGGACACAAAGTGAAAACGCTTGCCCGCCATGGCATCAGCCTGCAAGGCCATCACCGCCATTTGCGGGCCTAAGTCGGAACCGCCAATGCCAATGTTGACGACATCAGTGATCTGCTTGTCTGCACGAATTTTTTCGGCAAACGACAACATGGCGTTCAAGGTCTCGTGCACCTCTTTCAAAGATGCCTTGACCGAAGCAGGCAGTGCATCCGCTGCAGCCCCCTCCGCAGGATGGCGCAACAGCCAATGCATCACCGCCCGGTTTTCTGTGGCGTTGATGGCCTCACCTTGGAACATGCGATTGCGATGTGTCAACACACCCGCTTGCTCTGCCAACGCCAACAATTTAGCTTCAATGCTTGCGTCCCAATGGTTCTTCGACAAGTCAGCAAACACGCCTGGCGCTTCTTGACTGAAATGCGCAGCACGCGTTGCATCTGAGGCAAACGCATCGCGCAAATCAAACCCAGAAAACGCTTTCGCTAGGGCCGTCAAGCCTTGCCACGCAGCTGTTTGATCACCTCGCATAAACATCCTTCTCAAGCCTTTTGTGCCGCCAACATCAAGCCTTCCAACTTGATGGCATCGACACAGAAAGCACGGATGCCTTCTGCCAATTTTTCAGTAGCCATGGCGTCTTCATTCAGCGCAAAACGGAAACCAGCTTCGTTGTATTGGACCCAAGGCAAGTCCATGCCTTTGGCCGCTTGCGCATTCAATGATGCTGTTAAGGGTGTTTCATTCGCAGCCAACAATGCCAACAAATCAGGACTAATCGTGAGCAAGTCACAACCTGCCAATGCCACAATTTGGCCAACGTTGCGGAAGCTGGCACCCATCACTTCGGTCGCAATGTCATTCTTCTTGTAGTAGTTGTAAATTGCGCGAACAGACTTCACACCAGGATCATTGGCGCCAGCACTCGCCGCTTCATCCCAAGCAGCGCCAGCTGTCTTTTTGTACCAGTCATAAATACGACCAACGAACGGTGAAATCAATTGCACTTTGGCTTGACCGCAAGCAACGGCCTGTGCAAAGGAGAACAACAAAGTGAGGTTGGTGTGAATGCCCTCGCGCTCCAACTCGGCAGCAGCTTGTATGCCTTCCCATGTGGCCGCAATTTTGATCAGTACGCGATCGCGTGAAATACCCTGCGCTTCATACAAGCTCATCAATCGACGTGCACGCGACAACGTGCCCGCAGTGTCAAAGCTCAAGCGCGCATCTACTTCGGTGGACACACGGCCAGGAATCGTCTTCAAAATTTCGCAACCAAAGCGAACCAACAAATGGTCCATCACCACATCCAGTGCTTGTCCTTTGTGCGCCACCACAGACTCTGTCAGCAAAGGCGCGTATTCAGGCTTTTGCACCGCCTTCAAGATCAGCGACGGGTTGGTGGTCGCGTCTTGTGGCTGAAATTGGGCCAATTGTTTGAAGTCACCGGTGTCAGCCACTACGGTGGTGTGAGATTTGAGAGCGTCGAGTTGGTTCATGGCAAAAAATTTAAAACAAGGCTTGAATTATCGATGAAACAAAGTTACATTACAAACTCATTTTTATGTAACAAATAAACATGTCCTTCGATTTAGTCTTTTTTGGCGGCACTGGCGACCTCGTTTGGCGCAAATTGATGCCCGCGCTTTTCCAAGCTTTCCGTCACGGTACCCTGCCTGAGGGCGGCCGCATCATTGGTGTGGCACGCGACAGCATGACGGATGAACAGTACCAAACCCTGATTCAGTCCCGATTTGAGCAAGTCGAGGGCGCAAAACGCCCCAATGACGAGGAATTTGCCCGTTTCAAGGCCATGCTGCATTACGAGCGTGTAGACCTGTCCAACCCAGACGACTATGCCAAGTTAGCCGCCCGCTTGGCCGAACGCGAAACAGACCATGTGGTGATGTATCTGGCCACTGCACCCAGCTTGTTCAATACAGTGTGCGAACAATTGGCTGTGGCCAAATTGAACACTTCCAAAACGCGCATCGTGTTGGAAAAGCCACTGGGCCACGACCTCAAGTCCAACAAGCTCATCAACAAGAGCGTGCGCAAGGTCTTTGAAGAGCACCAAATTTTCCGCATTGACCACTACCTAGGCAAGCCTTCGGTGCAAAACTTGTTTGCCATGCGTTTTGGCAATGCCTTGTTTGAACCCCTGTGGCGCCGCGAGCACATTGCCAACATTCAAATCACCATTGCCGAAGAGCTGGGTGTCGAAAAACGCGGCGCTTTTTATGAAAACACCGGCGCCCTGCGCGACATGGTGCAAAACCACGCGTTGCAATTGCTCTGCGCCATTGCCATGGAGCCGCCCATCAATGCGCATGCCGACGCCATTCGCGACGAGAAGCTCAAAGTCTTGCGCGCCCTCAAACCTTGGACCACCGAAACACTCAGCCAGCATGTCGTGCGCGGCCAATACAGCGCAGGCAATGTTCAGGGCCAAGCGGTGAATGGCTACAACCAAGAAACCGGCGTCAACCCCAACAGCAGCACCGAAACCTTTGTGGCGCTGCGCACAGAAATTGCCAATTGGCGTTGGGCTGGCGTGCCCTTCTACATTCGCACAGGCAAACGTTTGGCCTCGCGCGAAGGTTACATTGAGATCAATTTCCGCCCCACTCCGCATGCTATTTTTCAGGCGCCCGGCGGTGGGGTGAACAAGTTGGTGATTCACTTACAACCCAAAGACGGGTTGGAGCTGCACTTGTTTGCTGAAGGCCAACACAAGCGCATCAAGACTGGTACCCAAGCCTCGGCCAACCTCAGCTCGGTTCACCTCGACCTCGACTTTGACAAACGCTTTGGCAGCGAGCGCGTCGGTGCCTACGAGCGTTTATTGCTCGATGTTTTAGATGGCCGTCTGAATTTATTTGTACGCAGTGACGAGCAAGAAGAAGCTTGGCGCTGGGTTGAACCTATCTTGCAACACTGGGCCACTGACACCCAAGGCCCTCGTCACTATGCGGCAGGCACATGGGGGCCAAGTGCCTCCAGTGCCATGATTGCCCGCGATGGATTTTGTTGGTCGGAGGAAAACTAAACCATGCTAGACCGCATCAAAGCCTCACTGCCTTCTTTGGCGCCTGCAGAGCAGCGCGTTGGCAAATTGGTTTTGCAAGATCCGCGTGCCTTTGCCAACTTGCCAGTCACCGAACTGGCAGACCGCGCACACGTCAGCAAACCCACAGTGGTGCGATTTTGCAGAAGTGTGGGCTACGACGGTCTGTCAGATTTCAAATTGAAACTGGCTGGTAGTGTGAGCGAAGGCGTGCCCTTCATTCACCGCAGTGTAGATGCCGACGACAAGACCAATGATGTTGCGGTCAAGGTGATTGACAACACCGTGGCTGCGTTTTTGAAATACCGCAACGATGCGTCTTCTTTTGCTTTGGACCAAGCCGTTCAAGTTTTAGCAGAAACACACAGCACCGGCAAACGCATTGAGTTCTATGGGGTGGGAAATTCGGGCATCGTGGCCCAAGATGCTCAACACAAATTCTTCCGCTTGGGCATGAACACCATTGCCTACAGCGATGGTCACATGCAAGTCATGAGCGCTTCCATGTTGGGCAAAGGCGATTGTGTGGTGGTCATTTCTAATTCGGGTCGCACGCGCGATTTGATGGACGCTTGCGACATTGCGCGCAAACGCGGCGCGACCACCATTGTGATTACGTCCAGTGGTTCACCGCTTGCCACCGCAGGTCAAATTCATTTAACGGCAGATCACCCCGAAAGCTACGACCGCTATAGCCCCATGGTGTCAAGGCTGTTGCACCTGCTGATCATTGACATTTTGGCCACCACGGTGGCCCTGCGCATTGGCGAATCTTTGCAGCCTGCTTTGCGCGAGATGAAAAACAATTTGCGCAGCAAGCGTTACACCTGAACCCATCCAACACAAGCAAGCTCAATTTGAAATAATTGAGCTGAAGGCCTCTTCAAACCTGCTTGTAAATCTTGCCGTCTTTCATGATCACTTCAATGTGATCACCTTGGCCTGCGCGACCACCATTGTGATTACGTCCAGTGGTTCACCGCTTGCCACCGCAGGTCAAATTCATTTAACGGCAGATCACCCCGAAAGCTACGACCGCTATAGCCCCATGGTGTCAAGGCTGTTGCACCTGCTGATCATTGACATTTTGGCCACCACGGTGGCCCTGCGCATTGGCGAATCTTTGCAGCCTGCTTTGCGCGAGATGAAAAACAATTTGCGCAGCAAGCGTTACACCTGAACCCATCCAACACAAGCAAGCTCAATTTGAAATAATTGAGCTGAAGGCCTCTTCAAACCTGCTTGTAAATCTTGCCGTCTTTCATGATCACTTCAATGTGATCACCTTGGCCTAAGAGACAAGACATGTCGGTCAAAGGATTGCCATCCACCAACAGCAAGTCAGCAATGGCACCCGCCTTCACCACACCCAACTGACCTGGCATGTTGATCAACTCAGCAGCGTTCAAGGTGGCTTGTTGCAGGGCTGTTCCATTGCCCAAGATGTCGGCGCGAATTCTCAACTCTTCCGACTGATGTCGGTGTGACTCGCCCAGCAAGTCAGTGCCCAAAGCCATCTTCACACCCGCTTTGGCCAAAAGCTCGAGCGCTTTTTGGCCCTGACTTCTGACCGTTTCAATTTTGGCTACCGACACCGCTGGCAAGCCAAGACTGGCACCCTCATTGGCCAAAGCTTCGTAGGTGATCAGTGTAGGCACCATGTAGGCCTGTTTGTCGGCCATGAACTGGGCAGTAGACACATCAATCAAGTTGCCATGCTCGATGCTGCGCACACCAAATTCAACCGCGCGATAGATGGCTTTGGGCGTGTATGCGTGGGCCATCACATAAGTGCCGGCATGTTCTGCTTCGTCCACAATGGCGCGAATTTCTGCCTCTGAATAACCCAAGTAATGAATGGGATCATTGGGCGAGGCCACACCGCCCGAGGCCATGATTTTGATTTGGTTGGCGCCCTTCATGATTTCTTCACGCACCGCCAAACGAACGTTGTCGACGCCATCCACCACACGGGCCAAAGTGCCCACACGGCTTGAGCAACCACAAGGCTCGATCACATCACTGCGGGGCCGGCCATCGCCATGACCGCCGGTTTGCGACAGCGCACGGCCAGCCGCAAAAATACGCGGTCCCTCGACCATGTCGGTGCGGGTGGCTTCGGCCAAATTCCAATCGCCACCGCCAGCATCGCGTACGGTGGTAAAGCCGCGCATGAGCATGCCCTTCATGATGGGCAAGGCACGCAAGGTGGCAAATACGTTGGGCTGGTTGGCAGTGACGTTGAGGTTCAGGTGCGCCGCAATGACGTGGACGTGGCAATCGATCAAGCCAGGCATCAAAGTTTTGCCCTGGGCCTTCACCACTTTGGTGCTGTCGGCAATGAACACGTCGGCTTGGTGTGGCACCACCGATTTGATCAGTCCGTTTTCGACCCAAACATCTTGGTTATGTTGAAGCTGCAAAGACTCAACATCTAAGACATTGGCGGATTGAAACAAGAAGGTGCTCATAGGACATTTACCCAGACATTCAAAAACAACATTAAAACGCAGAATATGTCCTTTTGTCGTCATCGGCAATAACCCTGATGTCACTTGCGAACAAGCACCTCACTCCCCTAGAATGACTTGGTCATTTAACTTAGACAGGATTTAGCATGTACCAACGCTTCCTCAAAACCACTCGCCTGCTGACCCTGGCGATTGGTGTGTCGGCCTCAGTGCTGGGCGTCACAACAGCCCAAGCCGCCGAACTCAAATGGGCCGCTCAAAACGACATTTTGACAATGGACCCCCATTCTCAAAATCACGCCACCACCAACAACATCTTGGGCCATGCCTACGAACCTTTGGTGCGCTACGACAAGAACTACAAAGTTGAACCTTCATTGGCCACAAGCTGGTCCAATCTGAACCCCACCACCGTGCGTTTTAATTTGCGCAAGAACGTTAAGTTCCATGATGGCTCGTCCTTCACAGCAGACGATGTGGTGTTCTCTTTTGACCGTATCCGTCAACCCCAAGGCACCATGGGCATCTATGTGGCTGGCGTCAAAGAAATGAAAAAAGTCGACGATCACACATTGGATGTGATTTTGGACAAGCCCAACCCCACCATGCTGAACAACTTCACAACGTTCTTCATCATGAGCAAGTCATGGGCTATCAAAAACAAGTCTGAAAAAGTTCAAGACTACAAGGCCAAAGAAATTACCTTTGCGTCCAACAACACCAACGGCACAGGCCCCTATGTCATCAAGGAATGGCAGCCTGACCAAAAATTGGTCATGACACACAACAAAGCTTGGTGGGACAAGTTGCAAGGCAACGTCACAGACGTGGTCTACACCCCCATCAAGTCTGATCCTACGCGCATTGCGGCCCTGTTGGCTGGCAACGTCGACACTGTGACCGACCTGCCAACGCAAGACGTGGCACGCCTGCGCAGCACATCCACTTTGTCAGTCTTGGATGGCCCAGAAGTTCGAACCATCTTTTTTGGCCTTGACTTGGGCAGTGATGAATTGAAATACGGTTCCAAAGGTAAAAACCCCTTCAAGGATGTTCGTGTTCGCAAAGCTTTGAGCATGTCCATCGACCGCGTGGCCATTCAGCGCAGCATCATGCGCGGCCTGTCTATTCCTGCCAGCCTCATTGTGGCGCCAGGCGTGAATGGTCATACAGCAGACATGGACAAGGTGGTACCCGTTGACGTTGAAGGCGCTAAAAAGCTTTTGGCCGATGCAGGTTATGCCAATGGTTTTGAATTCACCCTCGACTGCCCTAACAACCGCTACGTGAACGACGAAGAAATTTGCCAAGCCGTGGTCAACATGTGGGCCCGCATTGGTGTCAAGACAAAGTTGAATGCCGTTAACTTTGGCCCCTTCATTGCCAAAATTCAAAACTTTGACTCCAGCGCTTACTTGCTGGGTTGGGGCGTTGCCACATACGACGCGCAATACTCTTTGCAGTCATTGGTCATGACACGCACACAAGGCGCCGATGGCAGCTTCAACTTGTCCAAAGTGAGCAACGCCAAAGTGGATGCGTTGGTTGAATCCATGAAAACTGAAATGGACAAAACAAAACGCGATGCCATGATCAAAGAAGCTTTGACCGTCACACGCGATGAAGTTTTGTACATTCCATTGCACCACCAAATGCGCCCATGGGCCATGAAGAAAAACGTCACCATGACGCACAACTCCAATGATGCGCCCAAGATGTACTACGTCACAGTGAACTGATCTTCAGTTCCAACAACGAAAAAGCCGCTCCTAGGAGCGGCTTTTTTTTGCGTTCTCTAGCTTCGCAACTGGTTTTTAAATCACTGCCGTCCTTCTTCCACCGCGTGGCACGCTATCTTGATGCCATTGATGTTTTTCAAAACAGGACGCTCGGTTCTGCAGCGTTCGTTGGCCAGCGGACAACGGGGGTTGAAACTGCAACCAGGCGGCGGATTCAGGGGATTGGGCACCTCCCCTTGCACAGGCGTGCGCGAACGACCCGTGTCTTTCATCTTGGGAATGGCATCGAGCAACATGCGCGTGTACGGGTGCTGCGGGTTGCTGAACAAGCTGTGCTTGTCGGCCAACTCAACCAACTGCCCTAAATACATCACGCCCACGTTGTCGCTCACATGGCGCACCACAGCCAAGTTGTGCGAAATAAACAAGTAGGTGAGGCCACGCTGGCGCTGCAAATCTTTCATGATGTTGAGCACTTGCGCTTGCACGCTCACATCCAAAGCCGAGGTGGGCTCATCGCACACCAAGAACTCAGGCGCCGTGGCCAAAGCGCGCGCAATCGAAATGCGTTGTCGTTGACCGCCCGAGAACTGGTGCGGGTACTTCACCATGTCGAGCGCTGACAAACCCACCGACTGCAGCAACTCGGCCACACGGGCCTTGAGCTCTTGCTCGTCCCGAATCAGGCCATGCTCTTTGAGGGGCTCGCCCACAATGGCCTCGACGGTCCAGCGCGGATTTAAGCTGGCATACGGGTCTTGAAAAATCATCTGAATGCGTTTGCGCATGGCCTTGGCATCGTTCGATTTGAAGGCCGCATGCGCGTCTTCACCATCAAATGTGAGGCCACCCCGGGTGGGTTCGTACAAGCCCACCAACAAACGGGCCACCGTACTTTTGCCGCAACCAGATTCGCCCACCAGCGCCAATGTTTTGCCGCGTTCAATTTCAAAACTGACGCCATCGACCGCTTTGAGTAATTGACGAGGCTTGCGTTCAATGACGCGGGTGATCCAAGGTGCTGACACATCAAATGTTTTGGCCAAGTCGTGCGCAACCACCAAGGCGGTTGAAGAAGATGAAGCATTGTGTTGGCTCATCGCGCCACCTCAGTTGCGTTGTGTTGCAACCAGCACGCCACATGCGTCTGGCCACCGGCATCGGACTTGCTGACTTGCGTCAACTCAGGTCTTTCATGTTTGCACCGATCAAACACTTGCGTGCAACGTGGATTGAAAGCGCAACCTTTGGGAATGGCGTTCAAGCGGGGCATGGCACCATCAATTTGGTTGAGGCGCTCACGATCGACTTCCATGTCTGGAATAGAGGCCATCAAGCCTGCCGTGTAGGGATGCTCTGGATGATTGATCACTTGATGCACAGGGCCCACTTCGACAATGCGGCCTGCATACATCACGGCCACACGGTCGCAGGTTTCTGCAATCACACCCATGTCGTGCGTGATCAACATGACTGCAGCACCGCGCTTTTTACAAATGTTTTTGAGCAAGCTGATGATTTGCGCTTGAATCGAGACGTCCAAGGCTGTGGTGGGCTCGTCAGCCACAATGAGTTGCGGCTCGGCGGCCAAGGCCAATGCAATGACCACCCGTTGGCGCATGCCACCCGAAAACTGATGCGGGTAGTGATCAATGCGCTCTGCCGCAGCGGGAATGCCGGTGTCTTGCAACAAGGCAATGGCCCTTTGACGCGCTTCCTGATCGGACACAGGCAAATGCGCTTGGATGGTTTCGGTGAGCTGCTTGCCCACGGAATACAAAGGATTGAGCGATGTCAGAGGATCTTGAAAAATAGCCCCAATTTTGCGTCCGCGAATGCTGCGCATTTGGTCGTTGTTCAAATTGTCAATGCGCTGACCTTGCAACAATATTTCACCACTGGCCACACGACCAGGCGGCTCGAGCAGACCAATGATGGAAGCGCCCGTCAGGGATTTGCCCGCGCCTGACTCGCCCACCACGCCCAAGATTTCTCCGGGTGCAATTTCAAATGAAATTTCGTCCAGCGCACGCAAGGTACCGTGCCGACTTGGAAACTCCACGATCAAATTTTTAACTTGTAAAAGACTCATGACAACCTAAAAAAGGAATTCGTGCTCAACGCAAACGAGGGTTCAAGGCATCGCGCAGCCAATCGCCCAACAAGTTCACAGACAAGGCAATGAGCACCAAGGTCACGCCTGGAAAAATGGTAATCCACCACTCGCCGGAAAACAAAAAGTCGTTGCCAATGCGAATGAGGGTGCCCAGTGAGGGTGACGTAGGCGGTACGCCCACGCCCAAAAATGACAGGGTGGCTTCAATGATGATGGCGGCGGCCACTTGAATAGTGGCCAACACTGTGACTGGCCCCAACACGTTGGGCAAAACATGACGAAGCATGATGCGAAGGGGCGCCACGCCCGTAACGCGTGCGGCCTGCACATACTCTTTGTTGCGCTCGACCAAAGTGGTACCGCGCACTGTGCGTGCATATTGCACCCAGCCAGTGAGCGAAATAGAAATGATCAGCACGCCAAAGGCCAAAGAATCGTCTGCATTGGGAAACAAGGCACGGCCCACACCTGCAATCAAGAGCGCCACCAAGATGGCTGGAAAAGACAGCATCACATCGCACAAGCGCATCAGAAAAGCATCCAGCCAACCGCCTCTAAAACCAGCAATGAGCCCCAGGCCCACGCCCAATACCAATGACACCAACACGGAGGCAAAGCCGACCACCAAGGAGATGCGCGTGCCGTACATCAAGGCCGACAAAATATCGCGCCCTTGGTCATCGGTGCCCAACAAATATTTGCTGGAACCTTCAGCCGACCAAGCCGGCGGCAAGCGCGAGTCCATCAACTCCAAACTGGCTGCGTCAAATGGGTTGTAAGGTGCCACCCATTGGGCAAACAGGGCGCAAAAAATAAACACAAAAGCAATGAAGGCAGCCACCATGGCGGTTTTGGATTGCTTGAAACTGTAGCCAACATCGGTGTTGAGCCATCGCGTCAGGGGGTTGGACATGCTGATTGAATCTTTCTGAATGGGTAGCTGAATGGCGCTTGGTTTAGGCGCCAGCAAGTGGCAGCGCATGCTCCACCAAACTGGCGTGCAAGGCTGCGCCTAAAGGCAAGATGTCATCGTTGAAATCGTAACGGCTGTTGTGCAGGGGGTGTGGGCCGGGGCCATCCAGGGCACCTTGACCTACTCGCAAATAGGCACCGGGTTTGGCCTGCAACATGAAAGAAAAATCTTCGGCGCCCATGCTGGGCATCATGTTGCGCATGACCTTTTCAGCGCCCACCAAACTGGTGGCCACATCGGCCGCAAAATTGGCCTCAGGCACCGTATTCACGGTGGCAGGATAGCCTCGGGTATAGGTGAGTTGCGCTGTGGCGCCAAAGCCATGCGCAATGGACTCACACAATTGACGCAGTCGGTCTTCAATGGTCTGCCGTACCACTTCGCTGTAGGTGCGAACCGTGCCCACCAAGGTAGCTTCGCCAGGTGTGACGCTGTTGGCTGCAGGGTTGCCGGCTTGCATTGAACAAATGCTGACCACCGCTTGATCGAATGCAGACAAATTGCGCGACACCACGCTTTGAGCCGCCGTGATGATGTGCGCTGCGACCAACACCGGATCGACCGATTGGTGCGGGCGAGCACCATGGCCGCCTTTGCCCGTGATGTGAATGCGAATGGTGTCAGCTGCTGCCTGCATCGGGCCGGGTGTCACGCCAATGACGCCCAACGGAAAGTCTGGTGAGTTGTGCTGGGCGTAAACCTGCTCGCATGGAAAGCGATCAAACAAACCGTCCTCCATCATGGCGCGGGCACCTGCATAACCTTCTTCGCCAGGCTGAAAAATCAACACAGCCGTGCCATCAAACAATCGTGTTTCGGCCAAATACCGGGCTGCACCCAGCAACATGGCCGTGTGACCATCATGGCCACACGCGTGCATGAGGCCAGCGTTTTTGGATTTCCAAAGGTTGTCGTTGTGTTCCGGCATAGGCAATGCGTCCATGTCGGCGCGCAAGCCAATCATGCGGCCGGGGTTTTGAGCATTGCGACCTTGGCCATGCACCAAAGCCACCACGCCCGTTTTGCCAATGCCGGTGTGAATGGCGTCGACACCCGACACTTTCAAGGCCTCAATGACGCGGGCAGAGGTGTAAATTTCTTCAAAGCCCAACTCGGGGTTGGCATGCAAGTCTCGCCGAAAGGCTGTCAGTTCGGGATGAAACTTGGCAATGTGGGCAAACGCTCGGCCTTGGGCCATGGCGCTTTTTAAGGAAGCCCCTTGTGCAGCCTGACTGGCAGCATTCCCATTATCAGCATGGTTTTGCGACATGCTCAATGCCCTCCCGCCTTGCCCACACGCAGCCTAGGATCGACAGCAAAGTACAACAAGTCGACGATCAAATTGATGACCACAAAAATCAGGGCAATCAAACACAAGTAGGCCGCCATGACGGGGATGTCGGCAAAGGTGACTGCTTGAATAAACAACAAGCCCATACCTGGCCACTGGAACACAGTTTCGGTGATGATGGCAAAGGCAATCAGTCCGCCCAATTGCAATCCCGTGATGGTCATCACGGGCACCAAGGTGTTTTTAAGCGCATGGCCAAAGTGAATGGCACGGTTTGACAAACCACGCGCACGGGCAAACTTGATGTAATCGGTGCGCAGCACTTCCAGCATCTCGGCGCGCACCAAACGCATGATGAGGGTCAGCTGAAACACCGTCAGCGTGAGCGCTGGCAAGACAATGTGGTGCCAACCTTTGGCGGTGAGCAAGCCGGTGCTCCACCAGCCAATTTTGACCACGTCACCTCGGCCAAAGCTTGGGAACCAGCCCAGCAACACCGCAAAAAACAAAATAAGCAAAATGCCAATGAGGAAGGTGGGCAACGAAACACCCAGCAGCGATAGCGTCATGAGCAGCTGACTGCCAAAAGTGCCGCGCCTTAAAGCAGCATAAACACCCATAGGTATGCCCAGTGCCAAGGCCATGCCTGCCGCAATGAGGGCCAACTCCAGAGTGGCCGGAAAACGCTCGGCGATCAATTGCGACACTTTGGCACCTTGGCGCAAGCTGATACCAAAATCGCCCTGTGCGGCGTTTAACAAAAAGTGACCAAACTGCACCACAAAGGGTTTGTCCAAGCCCAAATCTTTTCTCAGTGCCTCAATTTGGTCGGCCGTGGCGTCTTGCCCCAACATGAACAAAACGGGGTCGCCCACATACTGAAACAGCAAGAACGCAATGAATGCGACCGAGACCATGACCATGATCGCCTGAACAAGGCGTTGAATGACAAAAGCAAACATTCGCTTCCCTAAAAACTAAGCCATAACTATGCAACAAACAGGCCTGAATTGGCCAGAGGGAATTCCCCACTTTGGGGCACGCCGACCAGAAAAACAGAGGTGAGTCAAAGCAGGCAAGGCTACTTCAATTGAATGGCGCCATACCATGCCTGCGCATGACTGCGGGTGTTGTCACTGTCGGTCATCAAACCAATGCCGATAAGAGCGCCTGGTGGCTCGCCAAAGGCTTTTTCAAAGTCTGCCCTGATATCGCGCTCATAAGTCAACCACTGACCTAATCGACTTCCGCCAGATTCAATCACCATTTTTCGGATTCGATCGGTTCGGGGGTTTTCAATCACTGAACCCACAGGCCGTTTGTTGCACCAGACGTACATCAGGGTAGCGTAGGGCATGGGTTGGCCCGAGACGGCATGCGACAGCTCACTCAGCATGGCATTTTTTGCAGAAAACCGGTTGCGATCGCCGTCAAACGCCAAAACCAAGCGAACAGGCGAATCGTCTTGGTCGCGTAGCGCCATGTCGGCACTCTCAATCAGCGACTGCACTTGCCAAGAGAAACCCAGCTGCCCCAATTGTGTGGGCTCAATGCGCAAATCTTTACGCAACATGCTGGCCGATGATTGTGCGGTGGCCTTCAAGGTACTTCGGTTGCTGACCTTGACCACTGAATACTGCGTGGCCACTTTGCCCGGAATTCTGACGCGCTCCCAGGCCATTTGATCCTCGGGCTGCCAGACTGCTGCTGATGTTGTTAAGGAGGCGTTGGTGGCCACTGACTTGGATGGCAAATGACTGCAAGCTTGCAAGCCCACCACCATGACACACGCCAACAGCAAGTGCAATAGTTTTGCGTTAAAGCGATCAGTCATTTGAAAAGTTCAAGGTTTGTGTTGAAAAAACTGCGACACCACATCGTCTGCAAGCTGTTGCAATTGCAAGGCCACATCCGCCTCGATGGCACCATCGGCACGATACGCATTGCCAACAGGAGATCGGCCATAAAGCGAGGCATAGGTGGTGCAAGCTGCCAAGTACGTGCCCAACAAACCCGGATGCGTGCCATCGGGGTGATGCAACTTCAGTGCGGGATATCTTTGATAGGCCACCTCAAACGCCAAACCCACAGGAATCACCAAAGCTTGGATATCGTTGCCAACGTCAACGTACATAGACTGAGTGGCAACCGCGTTATTTGGGTTGACTCTTGGGTGTGGCTTGACATAAGCGTGCGTCATGTAAAGCGCGACTTGCCCCCCTGTAGCGCGCACCAGTGCAGCGTTGTCTGCCGCAGTTTTGCGAAAGGTCTCGCGCCGCTGAGCGGACAAGGGCTCACCACTCCCCCCTTGCATCACGACCCATTGAAAAGGCTGCGCAACACCAATACGGCCAGGCGTTAAAAGGTGCGGCAAGTTGTGATGATTGAGTGCAGCACCCCCAATGGTAGAAGACTTGAACTGCAAGCGCGCACCCAGCGCTGCGTCATCGGCCTTCACAAGCGCTGAGACGTGGTTGTGAAGGCTGTTGTTGTAATAGAAATAACTGTTGCCGACAAACAAAATGCGCTCGGGTTTGGCGCTGGCAATGGGTTTGATCAGCAACGGCTGCGCAAATACCGCCGTCGGAGCGGCCAGCCCACAACAAATAGCAAAAGCCAAGCCGCAGCTTTGGACAACACGCCCAAGCTGCTGCAAAGTCTTGATTGAAAAAGTCAGCACCATGCCAGCCCATCAAGGCTTCAGTAACTTACTGAAATCGGTTTCTAACTGCGCCATCGATTGATTGATTTTTTGCTGCTTGGCACGGGTCCAATTTTGCTGCTCTTTCAGTTTATCTTTGGCCAGGGCCACCATTCTGGTCATCTCAGAGGCTTGGGGTCCACCCACAGTGGCTCTGTTTTGAACAATGGCCACCGGATCGAGGGTGCTGCGAAACTCTTTTTCGCTCATGGGCAACTCGGCATTGGGGTCGACGTCTTTCATGGCCACTTTGTAAATGCGCTTGGCTTCAGCATAAGGAAAGTCGAGGGGCTTGATGTTGTGTTGCTTGGCAAACTTCACAATGTCACTTGAAAAGTGGTGCCCTGCCCTGAATGGCACTTTGTAATTGCGCATCAACACGTCGGCCAATTCTTGAGAAGCCGTCCAATCGCTGTTGAGTTCCTCTAAGGCACGATCTGGAATGACAACAAGCGCATTCAAAATTCGGTCCATGCGCTTCAAGAACTGCACCGCACTTTGAACCATTTCAGTATTGCTACTTTCCTCCTTGGGATCTTGCATGCCAGGCGTGATGTTGTGTGCACGCATGACAGGCCCCATGGCCAGCGCCAATGTTGTCGAAATTTCTCGCCTGGTTTCGGTCAGTAAAATGGGGTTTTGCTTTTGCGGCATGGCACTGGACACTTGCGTGTTCACATTGCGAAGCGGTGTTAAGTAAATCCAAGGCCTGACCTGCCCGTACTGGCTCATGATGTCTTGAATAAAGTGACCAGCGTGCAAACCGATGCTGGTCACAATGCCAGCCACTTCAACCGGGTATTCGCTTGAAGAAATCTGAGCGGCATCGTAGGCGTTGTCCACAATGGTTTCAAAGCCCAAGTAGTTGGCCATGCGTGTTCGGTTCAAAGGCCAACTGCTGCCATTGAGTACCGTGGTGCCCATGGGCGAGCGGTCAATGCGTGCGTAGGCTTCGCGAATACGCTGGGCATCGCGCTCAAAACCTGCTGCATGACCTAACCACGCGTGACCCAGGCTATTGGGCTGTGCCGCAATGCCATTGGTGTAATTGGGCACAATGGTTTTGGCATGTTTTTCTGACAAGTTCACCAAGAGTTCGGACGTTTTGGTCAGTTGCTCTGCCAAGGCCAGCAGGTTGTCGCGCATGATGGTGGCGCGGTAGGTGGCAAACATGTCTTGGCTAGAACGACCTGCATGCAACAAGCTGGCTTCTTGACCCGCTGCGCGAATGAGCAAGGGCTCAAAATCCACCACTCTAAAAGGGCGAGCGGCACCAGGCTTTGCACCATCCTCCATGACCTTGACCAGACCCGCCGCAATTTTGGGCGCTTTGTCGCGGTCTAACAAACCTTCATCGGTATTGATCACGGCTGTGGCTTTGTTGATTTGACCTAGCCAAAAGAATTGATCACGCTCTGTATTTTTTTGCGCAAGTACAGACTGCGACAAAAATGCCAAAGCAATGCAGAGGCATGTTTTTTGATAACGATGAAGCATTTCAAATTCCAAAAAGCAAATTTCAAGGTGCTGTGAATGCACGACTCTCTGCATCAAGCCTTAACATAGCATATGGCATAAAGATCGACATGGCCATTGGCAGATCACCTTATTCAACTTTGCCCAACACAGTCCAAGCGCATCAACATCTGCAGCATTCACCGATCAACACAAAGCTCTCAAAATGAACTCACATCACATCCGCGTCCCCTTGGTGGCACAAGGCACCAAGCCTGAGTTAAAAGAAATTGAAGCACGCATACTTCAAGAACGCGGCAGAATTTCTTTGCTGTATCAGGTATTGCTCAACAGCGCGCCCATTGCACAAGGCTGGGAAGCCATGCTGACAGCCGTTCGCAACCAAACCTCGGTGCCTGCCGATTTGCGCGAATTGATGATTTTGCGCGTGGCCGTGCTCAACAAGGCCAGCTTTGAATTTGAAGCACATGTACCCCATGCGTTAAAGGCTGGTGTACCGCAAAGCAAAATTGACGATGTGCGTCAAATGGTTTTGTCTGGCAACTTCAGTGATGAAGAAAAACTACTGCTCACCATGACCGATCACATGACACGCGACATTGAAGTGCCCGCCGAGTTGATGGCAGAGGTTACGCGACGGTACACCCCCGACAAAGTGGTGGAGTTGGTGGCCACGGTGGCCGCTTACAACATGGTGTCGCGCTTTTTGGTGGCCCTCAACATTGTGCATTGAGGGCCTTCAAGGAACTTGTAGCCTTGCGCTACAGGCTTGACGAATCAACCCGGTTTGATTTGAGCGCGCTCAACGACGACTTTCCAGCGCGCCTGTTCCTTGGCAATGAACGCTGCGTACTCTGCAGGTGAACCGCCACCTGGAATGGCGCTTTCTGCTTCGTTGCGCTTGATCACTTCAGGTGACTTCATGGCTTTGGCGCATTCTTGCTGCAGCTTGTTGATGATTTCAACTGGTGTGCCGTTGCGCGCCGTAATGCCGTACCACTGAACGGTTTCAAAGTCTTTGTAGCCCAACTCTGCCACAGTGGGCACATCGGGCAATACAGGAATGCGCTGAGTGGTGCCCACCGCAATGCAACGCAGTGCGCCGCTCTTGATGTGTGGCAACAAAGCGGGCGTACCTGCTGACATAAATTCAATACGGCCCGCCAACACATCGTTGAGTGCAGGGCCAGTGCCGCGGTACGGAATGTGCGTGATGAACATGCCCGTAGCGACCTTCAAGGCTTCAACAGCCAAGTGACCGGCACTGGCATTGCCAGCAGATGCGTAGTTCAATTGACCTGGTTTGGACTTGACGTAAGCCACAAAGGATTTGAAATCTTTGACAGGCACGTCTTTGTGAACCACAAACAAACTGGGGACGCGCGACAGCAAAGTGACCGATGTGAAGTCTTTGTTGACGTCGTAGCCACTGTCTGGATAGATCAGCGGGTTGACCGCCATCAGGCCAATGTGGCTCATGACAATGGTGTAGCCGTCGGCAGGCGCGCGCAGCGCCTCTTGCATGGCGGGCACACCGCCGCCGCCGCCTTTGTTGTCAATGACAAAAGGCACGCCCAATTGCTTGGTAAGTTCTGCGCCAATTGAGCGCGCCACAATGCTAGAGGTGCCACCAGGGGCAAAAGGCACAACCCATCGAACGGGCTTATCTGGCCAATTGCTAGTTTGACCCAGCGCTGGAAATCCTGCTGCTGACAAGCCTGCAGCACCCATCCACTTGAGGTGATCGCGGCGGCTGGTCTTGTTGTCTTCAAAATGCATCGATGTTCTCCGATTAGATTTTTTGTGACTCGAAATATGCCACAAAAGTCAGTGCACAAAACACAAAGCCCCTACAGCGTTGCCGCTGTAAGGGCTTTTATTTTCTAAATCAACTGACTTGCGTCAGCGTCAAATTAGAAAGAGTGCTTCACACCCAGATCGTAGGCGTTAGAAGAACCGTTAGCAGCTGTAGCAGCGCCGCCCAAAGCAACGGATGCACCGCCGCTGTTGGAAACACGTGCGTATGTTGCATAGATGTCAGTACGCTTGCTCAAAGGCTTCACGAAACCAACTGCTGTTTGCTTAGTTTCAACAGCTGCTTTTTTGCTGCTGGAAACTGCAACGCGGAATGTACCGCCGGCCATTGGCACCAAAGCACCAATGTTTGTGCCTTTGGCATCAGCTTGGCCAGTAGCTGCGTCTGTTGTAGACAAAGCCATGACTTTGGCAACGCCCAGGTCATAAGAAGCGCCAACGTTTGTAGACTTGATTTCTGTACCAGCACCAGTTGTGGTTGTACCAGAAGCAACAGCTGCGCTGAGTTTGCCTTGATCGAAAGTCACGCGAATAGCGTTGCCAGAGTTAACTTTGGCAGCTGTAGAAGCTGTTTCGCCCATGTAGTTCTGCAATTGAACTTTCAAACCACCCATAGATGGTGAGAAGTAGCCAATTGTGTTGTCAGCACGAACAGCAGTAGCACCGCCGTAGCCGTTCAAAGCACGTGAAGAACCGCTACCGTTTGTACCGAAAGCGTCATACACAGTGTGGTTCCAGAACTGAGGCGTGTAGTCACGGCCCAAACGAACTTCGCCCATGCCGCCTTCGAGGCTGACAGTTGAACGACGCTGGAAAGTCAAACCAGAAGAGTTACCGTTGTCGTTGGCCAATGCGCCTTCGATGTGGAAAGAAGCCTTCATGCCACCGCCGAGGTCTTCAACACCGCGGAAACCCAAACGGCTAGAGTTGTAGCCTGAGTTTGTCAGTTGCTGTTTGTTGCTAACAGAACCAGAACCCTTTGTGTAGGCAGCGTCAACGATACCGAACAAAGTCACAGAAGATTGGGCCATAGCGGCGCCAGAAGCGGCCAAAACAGCCAATGCGATCAGGGATTTTTTCATTTGAGAAGTTCTCCAAGGTTTAACAAGGGCC
The DNA here is from genome assembly GCA_964544175.1 of uncultured Limnohabitans sp. Lineage (GTDB taxonomy): Bacteria > Pseudomonadota > Gammaproteobacteria > Burkholderiales > Burkholderiaceae_C > Limnohabitans_A. Next base: position 2,370 of record CAZJAL010000040.1, on the reverse strand, counting down.
CCAGTTCTAGTGTCTACGTATTCGCAAACCACTGAAACCCTGAGCCAACCTCCGTTAGGGAAGTTGTGTGTATTCCACCAGAGGTCAGACCAATTCGCAAAGAAAATCACACGAAACCCGGGCTTTTTGTTGCTTCATAACAACAAGCGGGCTAAACTTCCCCCCATGAATGCCGATGCTTTGATCCTTGCCGCCGATAGCGCTTTGCGTACTTTGTTTGCCACGCCCCGCGCGGCCAGGCCCATGCCTCAGGCGTCGGCCGTCCTTTCAACCCCCGTTGCCATCGAGCTGACAGAAGCCGAAAAATCACTCTCTGCATCTCTCATGCGCGTTAACCACGTCGGCGAGGTCTGCGCTCAAGCGCTTTACACGGGTCAAGCCTTGGCCTCCAAAGACCCCGTTTTGCGTCACAAGCTCGATGCAGCCTGCAGAGAAGAAACCGATCACCTGGCCTGGACCCGCGAACGCCTGGATCAGCTCAACAGCCGCCCATCACTGCTCAACCCCATCTGGTATGCCGGCTCGTTTGCCATTGGCTACGCTGCCGGCAAATTGGGGGGCGACAAGCTCAGCTTGGGCTTTGTGGTCGAAACAGAAAACCAAGTGGAAGCCCATTTGGCCAGCCACATGTCGAATTTGCCCGCCAGTGACTTGGCTTCCAAAGCCATCGTGGCGCAAATGAAAACCGACGAAGCGGCCCACGCGCGCATGGCTCAAAAAGCGGGCGCCATAGAGCTGCCCGAACCCGTCAAACGCCTCATGGGAGCGGCCGCCAAGGTGATGACCACCGTGGCGCACCGCATTTAATCAGGCCTCAAGCAACTCAAAGCTGGTGGTAATTTCGGCTGTTTTGGCCAGCATGATGCTGGCAGAGCAGTATTTGTCGTGGCTCATGGCCACTGCGCGCTCGATGGCAGAAGTAGGAATGCCTTTGCCACTGACCGTGAAGTGCATGTGAATCTTGGTGAACACTTTGGGGTCTGTGTCTGCACGCTCTGACGTCAACTTGACAGAACAAGTCCGTACATCGTGACGACCACGTTTCAAAATCAAAACCACATCGTAGGCCGTGCAACCACCGGTGCCAGCCAACACCGTCTCCATGGGGCGTGGCGCCAAATTTTGCCCCCCGTTTTCAGGTTTGGCGGCATCGGGGGCACCATCCATCATCAAAACGTGCCCACTGCCGGTTTCGGCCACAAATCCCATGCCTGAGCGCGTGCCACTTGCGCCTGTCCAGCTCACTGTGCATTCCATGATTGAGTCTACTTTCGCTACGTATTTCTGAAAATTTTCTAGGCTGCGATCGTAAAGCTTTTGCAAAAGTATTGCACCGCAGCAATTTTTCGGTAGAATTTCGAACAGTCGTGCTTTTTTAGGTGACCTGTCCCTTAACTGCCCGAACCCTTTGTCTCCTCCACCCTCCGAAAAGGTGGATTTGCCCCAAGTCGCAAGGCTTGGGGCATTTTTTTCGCCCGTATCATTCAGGGATGACTGCGAAAAACCTCAAACCAGCCGACTACCTGAAAAAAATCTTGAATGCGCGCGTGTACGACGTGGCCACAGAGTCAGGCTTAGAAATCGCCCAAAACCTCAGCCAACGCTTGAAAAACACAGTGTTGCTCAAACGCGAAGATCAGCAAGCCGTGCACAGTTTCAAGCTGCGCGGTGCTTACAACAAGATGGCGCACCTTACTGCAGCGCAATTGAAGAAAGGCGTCATTTGCGCCTCGGCTGGTAACCACGCACAAGGCGTGGCCTTGGGCGCCAGTAAGCTGGGCTGCCGCGCAGTCATTGTGATGCCGACCACCACACCGCAAGTGAAGATTGATGCAGTTCGCTCATTTGGTGGCGAGGTGGTTCTGAGTGGCGACAGCTATTCCGATGCCTTCAAGCATGCCAGCATGCTTGAGAAAAAAATGGGCATGACCTTTGTGCACCCCTTTGACGACCCCGAAGTGATTGCGGGCCAGGGCACCATTGCCATGGAAATATTGCGCCAGCATCAAGGCCGTTTGGACGCCGTGTTTGTGGCCATTGGTGGTGGTGGCTTGATCTCTGGTGTTGCCAACTACATCAAGGCCGTGCGTCCCGAGATCAAGGTCATCGGCGTACAAATGAACGACTCAGATGCCATGATTCAATCGGTGGGCGCCAAGAAGCGTGTCACCTTGGACGATGTGGGTTTATTCTCTGACGGCACCGCTGTCAAATTGGTCGGTGAAGAAACTTTCAGGGTCACGCAAGGCTTGGTCGATGAGTTCATGACCGTCGACACCGACTCGGTGTGCGCCGCCATCAAAGATGTGTTTGTTGACACACGCTCTATCGTCGAGCCTGCGGGTGCATTGGCTGTGGCCGCCATCAAAC
>CAZJAL010000039.1:0-24213 GCA_964544175.1 uncultured Limnohabitans sp. | reverse complement strand
GGGGCGCTTACTTGGGCGAAGAGGGCATGAAGCGCGGCATTCGCGTGAAGACCTCGAGCTACACACGCCACCATGTGAACATCACCATGACGCAGGCCAAAGCGGTCAGCAATTACACCAACTCCATCTTGGCCAACATGGAAGCCACCGATGAAGGTTACGACGAAGCTTTGTTGCTCGATACCTCAGGCTTTGTGTCTGAAGGCGCTGGTGAGAATTTGTTTGTGATCAAAGACGGCGTGATCTACACCCCCGACTTGTCAGCGGGCGCCTTGAACGGCATCACACGCAACACCGTGTTCCACATTGCCAAAGATTTGGGTCTGGAAATTGTGCAAAAGCGCATCACACGCGACGAAGTCTATATTTGCGACGAAGCATTCTTCACTGGCACAGCCGCTGAAGTGACGCCCATCCGCGAACTCGATCGCATTGAAATTGGTGCGGGCAGCCGCGGCCCCATCACCGAGAAAATTCAAACAGCGTTCTTTGACATCGTGAATGGCAAGAATCCAAAGTACGCACACTGGCTAACTCGCGTTTAACAAGGACCTGACCATGAGCCAAGCTGTTGAACTTCTGGCCAAAGACCTTAACCCACAAGGCGGTGTCTTTTGCCCCAGCCCCAAAGCTGACATGAAAGTTTGGAACACGCACCCCAAGGTCTACTTGGACGTGGCCCGCGAAGGCCATGCCAAGTGCCCTTATTGCGGTACGGTATACCAACTCAAAGCAGGCGAAGCAGTCGGCCACGGTCACTGATTCAAACTGTGCTCCCATGGCGGTGCCTACGCTGACCATTGCGGTCCTGACCAAAAACGAAGCGCACCGCATCGAAGCTTGCCTGGCAAGCGCCGCTTTTGCAGATCAAGTTTTGGTGGTTGACAGTGGCAGCACCGACAACACCGTTGCTTTGTCTCGCCAAACGGGCGCCGAGGTTTTTGAATACCCCGACTGGCAAGGGTTTGCGGTGCAACGCAATCGCCTCATTGCACACGCCAAAGGTGATTACATCTTTTTCTTGGACGCCGACGAACTCATCACACCGGCATTTCAAAAAGAACTTCAAGCCATCGTGCAATCCAACGCCAAAGCCGTCTGGCAAATTCAATGGCGCATGGTGGCTTACGGTCACGAATTGAAATACTACATCTCGCGTTCTAAAGTGGAACGCTTGTTCAGGCGTGACATGCTCAAAGAATATGTGGGCGCAGTCCACGAGCAAGCCATTTTGCACAACGAAGATACGGCCACACCGACACCCCGCAAAGTCATCTCTGCCAAGTTACTGCATCACTCGCGCGAAACAGTTCGAGGCAGTTTGGAAAAGCTCACGCAATACGTCATGCTGGGCGCCAGCAAACGTGCGCAAGCAGGCAAAAAAGGCGGCGTCATTCGCGGCTTGGCATCGGGCCTGTCGATGTTCCTTCGCTTGTACATATTTCGCTTGGGATTTTTGTGCGGCGGCGCTGGCTTTTTGTATTGCTTGTTTGTGGCCTTGGAAGCCTTCTTCCGTTATGCCGCATTGCATTACGACAAAGACCACTTAAGCAACAACGTCGGCCGCGCCTAATCACTCAACGATTCACTCATCGATTGACTAACCCATCATCGTTTTGAGTCAAGCCTGCTTGCGCGGGCGGCTGATAGCGCCACGCCAGCGCCACCAAGATCAACACAGGCAGGCCCAACAAAGCCGTTGCATTGAAGAAATCAGCGTAACCATGCGCGTTGACAAAATCACCCGAAAAGCCTGCAATGAATTTGGGCAAGAGCAACATCATAGAGCTGAGCAACGCATATTGCGTGGCTGAATATTGAACATTGGTGAGAGACGACAAATAGGCAATGAAAGCTGCGGAGGCAATGCCACTGGACAAATTGTCGGCCGACACCACGGCAATCAAGGCATTGACATCATGACCGTGGCCACTGAGCCATGCAAACAACAAATTGCTAAGGGCACTGAGCACAGCGCCCAACATCAAGATGCGCATCACACCCCAGCGCAGCGCCATCACGCCGCCAATGAACGCGCCCAGCAAGGTCATGAGCACGCCATAGACCTTGGTCACGGTGGCCACTTCTGCTTTGGTGTAACCCATGTCAACATAAAAGGGATTGGCCATGATGCCCATCACCACATCGCTGATGCGATAGACCGCGATCAAGCTCAAAATCAATGCGGCTTGCCATTTGTAGCGCTTGAGAAAATCGGCAAAGGGTTCAATCAGCGCACCCTGCAACCATTCTTGGATGTTTCTGGCAGGCGGCAACTCGGCTTGCGCTGGTTCTTTGGACATCAACACCGTGACACAGCCCACCAACATGCTGGCCGCCATCACCAGATAAGCGGTTTGCCACGCTGCATGCATGTAACCTGTGGCGCCTTCACCTTGCACCCATGCCGCCACCCACAAAACACCCGCGCCGGCCCAAATCATGGCCAAGCGATAACCCGATTGATAACTGGCTGCCAAAGCGGCTTGCTGCGTTGGATCGGCAGACTCAATGCGAAAGGCATCCAAAGCAATGTCTTGCGTGGCGGAGCCTACGGCCACCAACAAGGCGCACCACACCACAGGACCCAAAGTTTGTGAAGGATCGCTGAGTGCCATGCCCACCAAACCCACCATCACCATGCTTTGTGCCAACAGCAGCCAACTGCGGCGACGGCCAAGCTGATGTGTGAGGAAAGGAATGGGCAGGCGATCGACCAATGGCGCCCAGACCCATTTAAATCCGTAGGCCAGACCCACCCAGCTGAGGTAGCCAATGGTGCTGCGATCGATGCCCGCCTCGCGCAGTCTGAAACTTAAAGTGCCCAACACCAACAGCAAAGGCAAACCAGCGGCAAAGCCTAAGAGCAACATGCGCACACTGGCGGGTTGCAAATAGACGCGCCAAGAGTCAAGCCATGAGAAGGAAGCAGTGGAGGTCTTTTCAGTCATGCGCTCATTATCCAAGTCTCCGAACGAATTTCTAGACTTAAGTCCCTTGAAATCTGATCTCGCGGCACTATGATTCGTGCATGTGTTGGCGTTGCGTAACAAATCAAGACCCTCAACTCTCTGATGCGCCCTTGGCGGCCCTTCAAGGTGTTTCGTCGCGTCGCCATTTCTTAAATCGCTGGGGAACGGGTCTGGGATTCTCGGCCTTGGTTCATTCAGCGGCCCAAGCGCAAGTCGATGTCGGTCAATCCTCCAGTTTGCGCAAACTGGTGCCCGCTGAAAGCCTAGAAGAATCGGCCAAACTCCAATACCGACAAACCTTGGGAGAGGCCAGCAGCAAAGGGGCCTTGGCACCCGATGACTATCCCCAACTCAAGCGCCTGCGGGCCATTGCAAACCGCCTGATTCCGTACACCGCGCAGTGGAACCCCAACTCACGCAAGTGGAAATGGGAAGTCAATTTGATTGGCAGCAAACAGCTCAACGCGTGGTGCATGCCAGGCGGCAAAATTGTTTTTTACACGGGCATCTTGGACCAATTGCAATTGACCGACGATGAAGTCGGCATGATCATGGGCCACGAAATGGCACATGCACTGCGCGAGCATGCCCGCGAGCGTTTGGCCAAATCCAAAGCCACCAGCATGGGCTTGTCTGTGGCCTCGCAGTTGTTGGGCTTAGGGCAATTGGGCGATGTCGCGGCCAACGTTGGCACGCAATTGCTCACCCTCAAATACAGCCGAGACGATGAGACCGAAGCCGACTTGGTGGGCCTAGAGATTGCGGCACGCGGCGGCTTCAAGCCTGAGGCCAGTGTGCAACTGTGGAAAAAAATGTTGGGCGCTACAGGGGGTGGCAAAGGTCAACCTGGCTTCTTGTCAACCCACCCCAGTGGCAACAACCGCATTCAAGAGCTAGAAGCCAACTTGCCCAAAGTTGCACAACTCTACGAACAAGGCCGGCAAAGTTCGGGCAGCCCTCAGCTCAACTGAAATCAAGCGCTTGAGATCGACTCAGGTACCGCCTACATAGGGATTGCTTCGGCGCTCACGGCCAAAGGTGCTTTCTGGGCCATGGCCAGGAATGAACACCGTGTCGTCACCCATGGGCCACAAACGCTGCGTGATGCTGGCAATCAAGGTGTCGTGATCGCCTTGCGGAAAATCGGTGCGGCCAATGCTGCCCGCAAACAACACATCTCCCACAAACGCACGTTTGATTTCGGGTGAGTAAAACACCACATGGCCTGGCGTGTGGCCGGGGCAATGGCGTACGTTCAAGGTGTGTGCACCCAGCTCAACGGTGTCGCCATCTTGTAGCCAACGGGTGGGGGTGAACACTTCGGCATCAGGAAATTGAAACATGCGCCCTTGATCCGACAAGCGGTCAATCCAAAACTGATCGCCAGGGTGGGGGCCAACGATGGGTAAGTTCAAATTGCGCGCCAAAACGGCTGTGCCGCCTGCATGGTCAATGTGCGCATGCGTCAGCCAAATTTGCTCTAGCTTCAATTGATGCTGGGCCACTGCAGCCAAGATCAAATCCAAATCGCCACCGGGGTCAATGACCGCGGCTTGACGCGTCTGATCGTCCCAGACCAATGAGCAGTTTTGTTGAAAGGGCGTAACAGGAATGGTTTGGTACTGAAGCATGGCGAAATTTCAAACGGTTTCAAGGCGCTGCGTATGCAAGTCAATGCAAACACCAGCGCAATTTAAGTGCGTATTGTGAGGGTTCTTTCTTTCCACAAACCATGAACACCCCACTTTTTCGACCCCAAGTGACGCAAGCCAAACAAGCCTCGTGGCTGGGCGGTATTCATTTGGCCCACAACCCTCGCTTCAGCCTCATGGCAGGTGTGGCGCTGGCGTTGGCCAGCGCACTCATGGCATTTGGCGCGTGGGGCAAAGTAGCGCGCAAGGTCAGAGTGCCTGGCGTCCTCATGCCGCACACTGGCACCGTCGAGCTCAGTGCGGTCCTGCCAGGCATCCTGCAGGCACAACTTGCGCAAGAGGGGCAATGGGTTGAGCATGGTCAAGTTTTGTTTGTCCTCAACACAGACAAAACCAGCGCCGAGGGCAGCGCATCGTCTCTTCTGGCTTCACATTTGGCACAGCGGCATCTGCTTTTATCGGCCGAGCAGGCCTCGCGCACCGCACAACACCAGCAACGCGAAATTCAATTGGCTGCGCGCATTCGGTCGTTGGCACTTGAGGTTTCGCAAGCCGAACAAGAACACGCCCTGGTCTTGCGCCGAGTTGAATTGGCCCACAAAACAATGCAGCGCTTTGCCTACATGGCTTTAGAAGGTTTTGTGTCCGACATTCAAACTCAAAACAAACAAGAAGATTTACTCGATCAGCAATCGCGCTTAGAAAATACCAAACGAAGTGGCATGGCATTGGCGCGCGAGCACATCGCGGCTCAAGCCGACTTCACCAATCTGCAAAAACAATGGCGCCTAGATCAATTGATTTTTCAGCGCAGTTTGGCCACCCTCCAACAAGAGGTCACCGAAAACAATTCACGCAACAACAGCAGCGTGTTGTCACCGCAAGCCGGGCACATCAGCACCATCCATTTGCCTTTAGGCGCCATGGTTCAAGCAGGCCAAACAATTGCCAGTTTTGTGCCCCAAACGAAGCCCGCATCATCTGAAGCTCCTCGCCATCCCGTTTTGATTGCTGCACTGTTTGCACCCACTCGCACAGCAGGTTTTATTCAGCCTGGCCAAGACGTGTGGCTTCGACTTGCGGCGTACCCGTATCAAAAATTTGGCCTTACCAAGGGGCGCGTGATGAACATCAGTGGCACTCCCATCGCAGCACAAGATTTGCCACACGGTCAAAGCGCAGCGCTTTTAACGTCTACCCAAAGCAATGAGCCCCTCTACAGAATTCAAGTGGCGCTGGCATCGCAGCAAGTTGTGGCATTTGGCGAGTCGCATTTGCTGCGCCCCGGCATGACCCTCGAGGCAGACATCGTTCACGATGTGCGGGGCATTTGGGAATGGATTTTCGAGCCTCTCTTGGCCATTCATGCCAGGCAACAAACGTCATGAACTACATCCAGCGCATCAGAGCTTCGCACCTGAATCGGCATGGGTTCATAGATGTCTTGGTGGGCATCGTCATTTTTGAGGTCGTTTATGTCTACGTCATTACTTCTTTCTTCAGTACGGTAATCGATCCCAGCAAAGCCCCAACAGTTTCTTTGAATTTCGTTATTTTCACTGGATTGCTGGTTGCGCCTTTTGTTGAAAATTTACTGTTAATTGGTATTGCAGCCCTTCACGAAAAGATTTTCAAGCGCACAGCTCTATTTGTCATAGCGCCTTTGCTTTTAACGTCACTCCATTTTTTCAATTTCAAGGGCTTGTCGTATCCCATCTATTTTCGTGTCTTGTCCTTGTTCCTATTATTTTTTGTTTACTTAAAGCAATACGACTTGCACAAGTCAGAGATCGGCATCTTCAAAGCCTTGCTGCTGTCTAGCGTCATTCATTTTGCAGTCAATCTCAGCGGCATTTTGACTGTCGTTTTCATAGAACCAGATTTCGACGCTGAAACGATTTTTTCAGCACAACAAGGAGAGTGAAATGAGAAGTTTGGAATTTGAAGAATTGAACGAAGTTCAAGGCGGTGGTATTGCTTTTCAGTGGGCTATCAAAATGGGGGAACTGATAAGCCACGCAATCACGATTTACGAAGCGTCATCCAAAATTGAATTTGAACCCTCCAGCTATGGCTCTGTAGACGCTAGTGGTTACAACCCAATGGGTGACTACACCAACGGTATCTGCGCCCGATAAGTCACTGTGCATTAGCCTGCGTATCAGTGGTGCGCAGGCTTCTTTTCTCAAGCATTTGAAATGAGCTTGCCCTTGAACCCTGTCTTGCAACTTCAAACATCCGAATGCGGCTTGGCCTGCTTGTGCATGATTGCCAAAGCACATGGCCAACACTGGCGGCTTATCGAATTACGGCACAAGTTTCCACAAACACTCAAGGGCGCCAACCTCAAACAGCTGATAGACCAAAGCCTCGCATTGGGTTTCAACGCCAGGCCCGTTCGCTTGGAATTAAACGAGTTGCACCAGCTTGCCACCCCCTGCATCTTGCATTGGGACTTGAATCACTTTGTAGTGCTGCAAAAAATAAAGGGAAACAAAATCACCTTGCTCGACCCAGCGTTGGGCATGCGCGTTCTTTCGCTTGCAGAGGTTTCGTCACATTTCACAGGCGTTGCGTTAGAGCTAACCCCTCACACTCAATTTAAAACGCAAGCCGCCCCGCCCTCTTTTCCCTTGTCGCAATTGACTGGAAAAATTCGAGGCTTCGGTAAATCTGCCCTGCAAATCGTCGCCTTGGCTTTTGTACTCGAGATGTTTGCCATCTTCATGCCCATGTTCAACCAAGCGGTTGTAGACGATGTCTTAACCTCGGGCGATCACGAACTTCTGTCAGTTTTGGTTGTCGGATTTGCACTCGTTCTGATCATTCAATCGGCTCTTTCATTTGCACGAAGTTGGTGGGTCATGGTGCTAGGTCAAACTGTCTCCATGCAATGGCTCAGCAATGTTTTTGTCCACATGATCAAGCTTCCTGCCGATTGGTTTTCACAACGCCATCTGGGTGATATTTCTTCTCGCTTTGGCGCAGTCCACGACATTCAAAAAACATTGACACAAACAGCCATCGAAGCGCTGCTGGATGGTCTGATGGCCATTGCTGCATTGGTCATGATGTTCATTTACTCACCCACACTGACTTGTGTGGTTTTGGCCGCATCGTGCATGTACGGCTTGGTGCGCTGGGCTAGCTACAGTCCTTTCAGGCACGCGGCTTCAGAGCGTTTGGTGCTGTCGGGCCAGGAGCAAAGTCACTTCATTGAGACACTTCGCGCCATGACACCTCTCAAATTGTTTGCGCGCGAAAACGAGCGTAGCGCGCGTTGGCAAAGCCTCATGGTTGAAGTCATGAACCGTGACTTTCAAACGGCCAAACTCAACATGGGCTTCAATGTCGCGCGCAGCCTTATTTTTGGCCTCGAAAATTTGTGCGTGTTTTGGCTAGGTGCCAAAATTATTTTGGCTTCTCAAACCCAAGCCCAAACTCAAGGTCATGGCATCACGGTATTTACTGTAGGCATGCTGCTCGCCTTCATCAGCTACAAAATGCAATTCACGGGCCGTATCACAGCACTCATCAATCAAGGCATTGAATTGAAAATGCTGAACCTGCATCGAGACAGATTGGCCGACATCGTCTTAACACCGCCCGAGCAAGATACACCGCAGGGCAACTTACCCCCCAACGACTTATCGCACTTAGCGGCCAGTCTCGAATTGCGCAACGTCTCATTTCGTTACAGCGACTCAGAGCCATGGCTGTTTCAAAACTTGAACCTTTGTATCGATGCAGGCGAACATGTGGCCATCACTGGCGCCAGTGGTTGCGGCAAAACCACCTTGCTCAAAATCTTGCTGGGTCTTTTAGCACCGACCCGCGGCACCGTTTTGTACGGCGGCATTCCGGTCACCCATTTAGGCTTGTCCAATGTGCGTCGCAAAATTGGCGTCGTCATGCAAGAGGATGTACTGCTGACCGGCAGCATTGCCGACAACATTGCCTTTTTTGACTTGTCGCCTCATCCTGAACAAATCGAGGCTTGCGCTCAATTGGCAGAAATTCACCAAGACATCATTCGAATGCCCATGGCGTATCACAGCCTCATTGGCGAGCTAGGAACTGGCTTAAGCGGTGGACAAAAGCAGCGAATCTTGCTGGCACGTGCGCTCTATGCCCAACCTTCCGTTTTGGCATTGGACGAAGCTACCAGCCACCTCGACATGCACAACGAACACGCCGTGTCCAAAACTTTGTCACGACTCATGCTCACGCGCATTGTCATTGCCCATCGCCCCGAAACCATTGCCCGCGCCGATCGACAAATCAATTTCACAGAGCTTTTCACACAAACGCAATCTGTTCTTTCAAATTAAGCAGCACCACTTGGATCAGATAAGGGCGTAAGATGCAGCAAACCAGCCACAGCCCGTGACTGCTCGATTGTCTATGTGACACATAACCCTACCGTGTCCGCCCTTGCTGCGGAACTATCGGACGACCGCAAGCCCAATAGCCCACAAGGCTATCAAACCAAGCAAGAATCCATTGCTGTTCACGGTGTTCCCAATCTGCTCATTCGCTCCTTGCTCGACAAGCAGCAGTTTTATGACCCAGAAAACGCCGCCTTAGAACTTGGCATTTCTTCCGCATATTGGTCTTTGTTTGGATTGCTATGGCCCTCAGGCTCTCGATTGGCAGAACGCTTGGCGCTTCGAACGGTCAACGCCGACGAACGCATTTTGGAATTGGGCTGTGGCTTGGCCTTGTCCAGTTTGGTGGGTCACCGCCGCGGCGCCAACATCACAGCGTCCGATTGCCATCCCCTTGCTGGTGAATTTCTAAGAGAAAACTTAAGGCTGAACAATCTCAGCCCCATGGACTATCAGCATGGTCACTGGGGTCAGCATGCCACCCAACAGCAAGACCCAGCCGTCAACAGCAAATTTGACCTGATCATCGGCAGCGACATTTTGTATGAACGTGACGAACAAGGCGACTTGGCACACTACATCAACGAGCACATGGAAGACCATGCAGAGGTCTGGGTGGTAGACCCCAACCGCGGCAACCGCGCGCACTTTCATCGCCACATGGCAGCACAAGGCTTCAAGCTCAGCGAAGAAGCACTCGATATTTCAGCATCGCAAACCGAGACCGCCTACAAAGGCAGAATGCTCACCTACTTACGAGATTGAGGCTTCACCTCAAAGTGACCAGTTGTAGTCGATGGTCAAAGGTGCGTGATCGCTGAAGCGCGTTTCTTTGTAGATGTGCGCTTGTGTGGCCCCTGCGGCCAACGCGGCTGTGGCCAATTGATAGTCCAAACGCCAGCCCACGTTCTTGGCATACGCTTGCCCGCGATTGCTCCACCAGGTGTAGCACTCGTCAGTGGTGTCTGGATGCAAACGTCGGTAGACGTCCACTAACGGACCTTCAGTGGTCATGTGCGTCATCCACGCACGCTCCTCTGGCAAAAAGCCACTGTTCTTTTGGTTGCTCTTCCAGTTTTTCAAGTCGGCTTGCTGATGCGCAATGTTCACGTCACTGCACACAATGAACTCCCGCTGAGCACCCAAAGACTTAAGGTGCGGCCCCATGTGATCCAAGAAACGAAACTTAGCCTCTTGACGCTCTGGCCCCGATGAGCCACTGGGAAAGTAAGCGCTGACGATGGACAATTTGCGCTTGGGTGTGTCAAAGCGCACCTCTACGAAACGGCCTTCGGCATCAAACTCTTCATTGCCCATCCCCACCACCACTTCGCTGGGTTCGTGCTTGGTGTAGACCGCCACACCCGAGTAACCTTTTTTCTCGGCAAAGTGGAAATAGCCCTTCAGCCCCGCCAAAGTCTCAAATTTGCCAGCCACATCGGCTGCTTGCGCTTTAACCTCTTGCACGCAAATACAATCGGGATTGTTTTGAGCAATCCAAGCCTCCACCCCTTTGGTGGCCGCAGAACGGATGCCGTTCAAGTTCAAGCTGCTTAATTTAAACAAGGATTTCCCCATGGTGACTGGACACACACCCCAAACCGACACAGCGGCGTTGGCGCAAGAGTTTGTTCAATTTTCCGTCGATGCAGGCGTGCTTAAGTTTGGTGAGTTCAAAACCAAAGCCGGCCGCATGAGCCCGTATTTCTTCAATGCAGGTTTGTTTGACGATGGCGCCAAACTTGGAAAACTCGCTCAATTCTATGCAAAAGCCCTGGTGGCTAGGGGGATCGAATTCGACATGATTTTTGGACCTGCCTACAAAGGCATTCCTTTGGGTGCGGCCGTCGCCATTGAATTGGCGCGACTGGGCAAAAACGTCCCCTTTGCCTACAACCGCAAAGAAGCCAAAGACCACGGCGAAGGCGGCACTTTGGTGGGCGCGCCGCTCAAAGGTCGCGTGTTAATTGTGGATGACGTGATGAGCGCTGGTACGGCCGCTCGCGAATCGATTGAATTGATCAAAAAAGCAGGCGCCACAGCGCATGCCATCGCCATTGCCTTAGATCGTCAAGAAATGGCCACCGAAGTTCAAGCCGATGGCTCGGTCAAAGACGTGCCACACAGTGCTGTTCAATATGTGCGCAACACCTTGGGCATGGGGGTCTGTTGCATTGCCCAGCTGTCTGATTTGTTGGCTTACTTGTCGACACAAACCGGCAACGAGATGGGCCAACACCTGCCTAAGGTGCAAGCCTACCGCGATCGTTACGGCGTTTAAGCCTGTGAACTTGAAGCGTAAATTCTTTATTTACGCTTCACAATTGAAGCGCAAAACCTTAAGATACGCTTCATGTACCTTTGGCAATCTTCTAAATGGCCTCATTTCAAGGTCGACCTTGCATTGCTGCAACCGGCATTGGCTGCCACGCGCTTCTCGCAGGGCAGGGTCATGGGACTCGCAACCCACCTGCAACTGCCTGACCTCGCTGCATTGCAACTTCAAGGTTGGTTGGATGAAGCTTTAGCGACAGCTCAAATTGAGGGCGAAATACTGCAACTCAACTCTGTCAGAGCTTCTGCCGCACGTCGTCTGGGTCTGTCGCATGACAAAAAAGTCAAACGTGATGCCCGCGCGGAGGCCACGCTCAACCTACTTCAAGGCGCCTTGCAAAGCAGTCACCACCCCCTCAGCCACGACATCTTGTATGACTGGCAAGCCGCTTTGTTTCCAACGGGTCGCAGTGGCACACAAAAAATTCTCACGGGCGCTTATCGCACGCACATTGAACCGATGCAAATCGTGACACAGCGATTGGGCAAGCCCGACGTTGTTCACTATCAAGCACCCGCTTCTTCAGAAGTTCATACCCAAATGGAAGCCTTTGTGACTTGGTTCAACAGCAGCTTGGGTCAACAAGATGGTTTGGTTCGTGCTGCCATTGCACACCTGTGGTTTGAAACCATTCATCCATTTGAAGACGGCAATGGGCGAATTGGCCGCGCCTTGGTTGAAATGGCATTGGCACAAGACCTCCACACTGAACAAAGGCTGTGGAGCTTGTCGCAACAAATTTGGCAACAACGCAGCGCCTACTACGATCAACTTCAAGCGGCCACAGGCAGCGCCAACATGGACGTGACACCCTGGGTTCAATGGTTTGTAACTTGCATTCACAATGCTGCGGATAGCAGCTGGGAGCAGATGCAATCGGCCATGCGCAAAACACGCTTTTGGGCAGATCTGCGTGAGCAACATCCATTGCTCACACCGTCACAAAGCAAAGCCGTCAACAAGCTCTACGATGCAGGGCCAGAAGGTTTCAGCGGCGGTCTAAGCACCGAAAAATACGTGAACTTGTGTGGGGTATCGCGTGCCACCGCCTATCGCGAACTGATGTCACTTTGCGAGACGGGTTTGCTCATTCAAACGGGTACCGGGCGAGGCACCCGGTACCAGCTTTTAAGTTCAGCCTTCTAACTTTTTCTTCAACAACTCATTTACCTGCGCCGGGTTGGCCTTGCCTTTGCTGGCTTTCATAATGGGGCCTACCAAGCCATTCAATGCCTTGCTGTTACCCGCCCTAAACTCTTCCACGTTCTTGGGGTTGGCGGCCAGCACTTCGTCAATGATGGCTTCCAAGGCACCGGTGTCGTTCATCTGCTTCAGCCCTTTGGCCTCAATGATCGCGTCCGCTTCACCGCCTTCAGTCCACAGCGCATCAAACACTTGTTTGGCGGCACTGTTGCTGATGGTGCTGTCGGCAATGCGCGCAATCATGGCGGCCAGTTGTGCAGCACTCACAGGCGCTTGATCAATGCCCACTTCGCCGGCATTCAATCGACGTGACATTTCGCCCATCACCCAGTTGCTGACCAGCTTGGCTTGTCCGCAGGCTTTGGCCGCCGCTTCAAAGTAAGCCGCCATGGCTTTGCTTTGCGTGAGGGTGGTGGCATCGTATTCAGGCACACCATAGTCGGCCACAAAACGTGCCGCCATCACACGTGGCAGCTCAGTCATTTCGGACTGCACACGTGCCACCCAATCGCGACCAATCACCAAAGGTGGCAAATCGGGATCGGGGAAGTAACGGTAATCGGCTGCGTCTTCTTTGGTGCGCATGGCGCGTGTTTCGCCCGTGTCTGGGTCAAACAGCACCGTGGCTTGTTGAATCTCAAAGCCATCTTCAATTTGTTCAATTTGCCAGCGCACTTCAAAATCGATGGCTTGCTGCATGAACTTGAAGCTGTTCAAGTTTTTAATTTCGCGGCGTGTGCCTAGAGGCGCGCCGGGCTTTCGCACCGACACGTTGGCATCGCACCTGAAGCTGCCCTCTTGCATGTTGCCATCGCAAATACCGATCCAAGTCACAATTTTGTGCAGCTCTTTGGCATACGCAACCGCTTCTTCGCTAGAGCGAATGTCGGGCTCGGTCACAATTTCCAACAGCGGTGTGCCTGCGCGATTCAGGTCAATGCCGCTTTGACCAATGAAGTCTTCGTGCAAAGATTTGCCCGCGTCTTCTTCCAAGTGCGCACGCACCAAGCGAACCGTTTTTTTCTCGTCGCCCACAAAGAACGACACTTCGCCGCCTTGCACCACTGGAATTTCAAACTGACTGATTTGATAGCCTTTGGGCAAGTCGGGATAGAAGTAATTTTTGCGCGCAAAAATACTTTCTTCTGCAATGTGCGCGCCCACCGCCAAGCCCAATTCAATGGCGCGTTCCACCGCACCTTTGTTCATCACGGGCAGTGTGCCTGGCAACGCCAAATCCACTGCACACGCTTGCGTGTTGGGCTCGGCACCAAACGCTGTAGGTGCACGGCTGAAAATTTTGCTTTGCGTAGAAAGTTGGGCGTGTGTTTCAAAGCCAATGACCACTTCGTAGCCTTGGACCAACAACGTTTTTTGTTTCGTGCTCATTTTGTGCCTCCTGGTTGACGGAGGTGAAAGTCAGTTGCTTGCTGCAAACGGTGTGCGGCATTGAGCAACTGGGCTTCTTTGAAATAATTGCCAATGAGCTGCAAGCCAACAGGCATGCCCTCTTCGCCAAAACCAGAGGGCACGCTCATGCCCGGCAAGCCTGCCAAAGAAGCTGGCAAGGTAAAGATGTCGGCCAAATAATTGGCCACAGGATCGTCGGCTTTTTCGCCTAACTTCCATGCCACTGTGGGCGCTACGGGGCCCGCAATGACATCGCAAATTTTGAAGGCTTGTTGGAAATCATCGGAAATCATGCGTCTGATTTTTTGCGCTTGCAAGTAGTACGCATCGTAGTAACCGTGCGACAGCACATACGCGCCCGTCATGATGCGACGCTTCACTTCTTCACCAAAACCTTCAGCGCGTGAACGTTTGTACATCGACACCAAATCGGTGTAATCCTTGGTACGGTGGCCAAACTTGACGCCATCAAAACGGCTTAAGTTGCTAGACGCTTCAGCGGGCGCAATGATGTAGTAAACGGGAATAGAAAGCTCTGTGCGTGGCAAGCTAATCGGCACCAACTTGGCACCCAGCTTTTCGTATTCTTTCAGGGCAGCATCGACTGCTGCGCGAACACCCGGCGCCAAACCTTCGCCAAAAAATTCTTTGGGTATGCCAATGCGCAAACCCTCAAGGGACGCATTCAAATCGCGCGCAAAGTTTTCTGCAGGCACATCCAGAGATGTGGAGTCTCGGTCTAAATCGGGACCGCACATGGCAGACAACATCAGCGCACAGTCTTCTGCTGTGCGTGCCATCGGGCCGGCTTGGTCCAAGCTAGATGCATAAGCAATCATGCCGTAGCGTGAGGCGCGGCCATAGGTGGGCTTGATGCCCGTGATGCCGCAAAAACTGGCAGGCTGGCGAATAGAACCGCCAGTGTCTGTGCCGGTTGCTGCAGGCACCAAGCGCGCAGCAACAGCGGCCGAGCTACCGCCTGAAGAACCGCCTGGCACACGAGATGCATCCCAGGGGTTGGTGACTGATTTGTAAGCCGAGTTTTCGTTGGACGAACCCATGGCAAATTCATCGCAATTGAGCTTGCCCACATTGACCATGCCCGCACCGCCAGCCTGAACGCCCAATTTGCGCACCACAGTAGCGTCAAACGGCGAACGATAGCCTTCCAACATCTTGGAGCCGGCTGTGGTGGGGAAGTCAGTGGTGACAAAAATGTCTTTGTGCGCCATGGGCACACCCGCCAAAGGACCAGCGGTACCTGCGGCCAATTGGGCATCGGCCTCTTTGGCTTGGAACAAGGTGGCTTCTGGGTTTAGGCTTAAAAATGCACCTGAGACATCGGCTTGGCTGCGCGCCAAAAAATGCTGGGCCAGCTCGGTGGCGCTGACTTTTTTGGCACGAAGGTCGGCGGCCAGAGCGGCAACGGTTAAATCATGTAATACAGTCATGGCGTCCCCTTACTCAATCACTTTGGGAACCAAAAACAAGCCGCGCTCCACAGCGGGAGCGCTTTGTTGATTGGCCTCGCGCTGATTGGGCTCGCTAGCTACGTCATCGCGCAAACGCAAAGCCATCTCTTGGATGGTGGCAATGGGGTGTGGCAGGGGCTGGACACCGGTGGTGTCAACCGCGCGCATGGCATCCACAATGGTGAAAAAGCCGTTGATTTGGTCCAACATGCGTTGGCCTTCCTCGGGCGGGAGCTCTAACCGGGCCAAATTGGCAATGCGGTCAATATCTTGGGCAGTCAATGACATAAAAAAATAAACTCTTTACGGGCTCTTTACGGGCACTGAAGTCCTCAAATTTGAGGCTTCAATTGGCGTTTTTTTTCAAGCGATCGGTTATTATCGTGTGTTCGCTGCAAGCTCTCCAAAAAAGCTTGTTCAAGCCCACAAATTTTTCCCTTTCAGGCCCCCCAAAACCGCAGTTGCCCATGCTGTGACTGCAGTTGTTTAGGATTTGTTATGTTCAGTTCGTTTCGCCGCTATTTTTCTACCGATTTGGCCATTGACTTGGGTACCGCCAACACCCTCATTTTTGTCCGCGACAAAGGCATCGTTCTAGACGAACCTTCCGTCGTGGCCATTCGCCACGAAGGTGGTCCTCAAGGCAAAAAAGTCTTGCAAGCAGTCGGCCACGAAGCCAAGTCCATGCTGGGCAAGGTACCTGGCAACATTGAAGCCATCCGCCCCATGAAAGACGGCGTGATTGCCGACTTCACAGTCACCGAGCAAATGCTCAAGCAATTTATTCGCATGGTGCACCCACGCAGCACCTTCAAGCCAAGCCCCCGCATCATCATTTGCGTGCCTTGTGGCTCCACTCAGGTCGAGCGCCGTGCCATTCGCGAATCCGCTCTGGGCGCTGGCGCCTCAGAGGTGTACCTCATTGAAGAACCCATGGCAGCCGCCATTGGCGCAGGCCTGCCCGTATCAGAAGCATCAGGCTCCATGGTGGTCGACATTGGTGGCGGCACCACCGAAGTGGGCGTCATTTCATTGGGTGGCATGGTCTACAAAGGCAGCGTGCGCGTAGGTGGCGACAAATTTGACGAAGCCATCATCAACTACATCCGACGAAATTACGGCATGCTCATTGGCGAGCCCACAGCAGAAGCCATCAAGAAAAGCATTGGTTCTGCTTTCCCGGGCTCTGAAGTGCGCGAGATGGAAGTTAAGGGCCGCAACCTGTCAGAAGGTGTGCCCCGTAGCTTCACCATCAGCAGCAACGAAATTCTGGAAGCACTCACCGATCCACTGAACAACATTGTTTCTGCTGTCAAAACAGCGCTCGAGCAAACGCCCCCAGAATTGGGTGCAGACATTGCCGATCGCGGCATGATGCTCACAGGTGGCGGCGCTTTGCTGCGCGACCTCGACCGTTTGTTGTCAGAAGAAACTGGCTTGCCCGTTTTGGTTGCAGAAGACCCACTGACGTGCGTTGCGCGCGGCTGCGGCATGGCACTTGAGCGCATGGACCGTTTAGGCAGCATTTTTACCAGTGAATAATTTCGGCGCAATCCATGGCGCTTGATTCCATCGATCGCTCTCCTCCACCCTTTTTCAGGGTGGGGTTTGCGCCTTTAACCAAACTCATTTTTTTCAGCTTACTGTCCATTTTGTTGATGGTCGCTGACAAAAAAATACAGTTCACGCAGCCCATTCGCGCCGTCCTTTCCACGGCCATCTTGCCCATTCAATGGGTTGTCTTGCAACCTGGGCGCGCGTTGAGTTCGGTCGGGGAATACTTTCAAAGTCTCGATCAAGCGCAAAGTGATTTGGCTGCAGCCAAAATCAAAGCCCTGCAACAAACCATTCGGGCACAACAGGTTGAGCAACTTCAAGTTGAAAATCAGAGCTTGCGCCAATTGCTTGACCTTCAAACTCAAGCCATCAAAAAGTCTCAAATTGCAGAAGTTTTGTTTGACGTCGCAGATCCCTACAACCAACGCATCGTGATCGACAAAGGCTCTTTGAAAGAAGTTGCACTGGGCTCTCCAGTCGTTGATGTGGGCGGCGTTGTCGGTCAAGTCACACGCGTGTTCCCGCTCACATCAGAGGTCACCTTGCTAACCGACCACGATCAAAGCATTCCTGTGCTCAACAGCCGCACTGGTGCCAGAAACGTCGCTTATGGTGATGTGCTCAATGGCTTGCCAAAAATCGAACTGCGGTTTGTTCCAGCCAGCGCAGATGTCAAAGAAGGCGATTTACTCACCACCAGCGGCATCGATGGCGTGTACCCTGCAGGCCTGCAAGTAGCCAGAATCAGCCACATCGAAAGACGGGTTGACATCTCTTTTGCACGCATCCATGCAACACCTTTGGCCGAGATGAAGGGCCGACATGTGTTGGTCATCCATCCAGCAAGTCATATCAACGCCAAAGGCAAAACGCCATGATCATGGATCGGGGTCAGGCTTTGTTGCTGCCGGTCAGCCCTTGGTTCATCGCAACCAGTTTGGTGGCTGCACTGTTGTTGAACATGCTTTTGAGTTTGACCCAAACCATCTGGGTGCCAGATTTTTTGGCTGTTTGTATTTTCTTTTGGGGCATTCACCAACCACGCAGAGTGGGCATGGGCCTCGCCTTCTTTTTGGGTTTGTCGGTCGATGTTCAGCAATCAGCTTTGCTGGGGCAGCACGCCTTGAGTTATGTTTTGCTCAGTTATTTTGCCTTCAGCATACACCGGCGCTTGCTCTGGTTCACTGTGAAAGAGCAAATGTTGCAAGTGTTGCCTTTCATCTTGCTCGCTGATGCAACCGGCTGGGTCATTCGACTTGCCACTGGTGACAATTTCCCAGGGTGGTCCATGTTTTTACCGCCATTTTTTGAAACGCTTTTGTGGCCTGTTGCCAACAGCCTGTTGCTTGCGCCTCAACGCCGTGCGCACGACCCTGACGCCAACCGCCCCATCTGATCATGGCTTTGCACCTGCCCTCTTTGAGTGAGTTGCGCAACACGGAGTTTGAGATTTTCAAATTTCAAAGTCGTGTCATGGTGCTGCAAGGTGTCGTGCTGTTTTGTTTTTTGTTGCTAGGTGCCAGGTTGTTTTACTTGCAAGTCATTCGACACGATGATTTGCTAGAACAAGCTGAAAACAATCGCACCGCCATCCTGCCCACCGTGCCCAACCGCGGCACTATTTTGGACAGAAATGGCATTGTGTTGGCCAACAATTATTCTGCTTACACCTTAGAGATCACGCCATCCAAAGTCAAAGACTTAGAAGCCACCATCGATAGCCTGGCAGAAATTATTGACGTTCCCTTGCGCGACCGGCGCCGGTTCAAACGCATGCGCGAAGAATCCAAAAACTTTGACTCCTTGCCCATTCGCTCGCGCCTGACGGAAGAAGAAGTGGCCAAGTTTTCTGCACAGCAGTTTCGTTTTCCTGGCGTTGAAATTAAAGCGCGACTGTTTAGGAATTATCCCTACGGCCATTTGGCCAGTCACGTCGTGGGCTACATTGGCCGCATCAACCAAAAAGAAAAAGAACAAATTGAAGAAAGCGAAGACGAAGGCAATTACCGGGGCACTCAATACATTGGCAAACTGGGCGTAGAGCAGCGCTATGAAAAAGAACTGCATGGCATCACAGGCGTGCAAGAAGTAGAGACTTCAGCTGGCGGACGTGCCGTCAGAAAGCTTGCAACGCGACCCGCTACGCCCGGACAAAACGTTGTCTTATCGATCGACATCAAATTGCAAAAAATGATTGAAGATCTATACGGTGACCGACGCGGTGCGCTGGTTGCGCTAGATCCTCGCACTGGCGAGGTCTTGGCATTTGTCAGCAAACCCACGTTTGATCCCAATCTTTTTGTCGATGGCATTGACAGTGAAAGCTGGAAAATGCTCAGTGAGTCAATTGATAAACCGCTTTTGAATCGGGCCATGCGAGGCACTTATCCGCCGGGTTCTACCTACAAGCCTTTCATGGCGCTGGCAGCACTAGAAACTGGCAAGCGCAGTGCCAGTGCCATCATCAATGATGCAGGCTCGTGGTCTTACGGTGGGCACACCTTCCGAAGTCATGGCGATACGGGCTTAGGGCCTGTCGACATGGTGCGATCGATTGTTCTGTCCAGCAATGTTTACTACTATTCATTGGCCAATACGATGGGTGTAGACACAATGCATGATTTCATGAAACCACTTGGTTTTGGTCAAATCACAGGCATCGATTTACCAGGTGAATTGCGTGGCGTTTTACCCAGTACGCAATGGAAAAAGAATACCTACAAACGTCCTGAACAGCAACGATGGTACGGCGGCGAAACGATTTCACTGGGCATTGGCCAAGGCTACAACGCTTTCACCATGCTTCAATTGGCCACAGCCACGTCAACTTTGGCAAACGGCGGTATTCACCGAAAGCCTCGACTGGTAATGGCAACACAAGACCCTATTGCACGTGTCGACAGAGTCATTGCTGGTGATGAGCCCGTGCATCTTGGCTTCAAGCCTGAAAACATTGCAGTGGTTCACCAAGGTTTGATTGGCGTTGCAAAAGAGGGCACATCAGCACGCGTTTTTGCCGGGGCACCTTACCAAAGCGCAGGTAAAACCGGAACGGCACAGGCCGTCACCATTGGGCAAAAAGACAAATACAACGCAAGCAAACTTGAAGAACACCAGCGTGATCACGCGCTCTACATGGCCTTTGCCCCTGCCGAAGACCCTCAAATTGCGCTGGCCATCGTGGTGGAAAATGCAGGCTTTGGTGCCGCACAGGCAGCCCCCATTGCACGGCGCGTATTTGACTATTGGTTGCTCGGCACTTATCCCAGCATAGAGGACATCGAGGCTGCTCAAAAAGGCCAAGCTGTCACGCCCATCGGCGTTAAACGACGCAAAGAGGACATCCAACTGACCCCTAGTGAAGGTGTTGTGGGCGTCATGGGCAATCGATAGTGTGGTGCGGCTGGCGGGGATCGAACCCACGACCCTTGGCTTCGGAGGCCAATACTCTATCCACTGAGCTACAGCCGCTTTTGAAATGATTTTCTGAAGGCAATTATGGCACGCGAGCACCTTTGACTTTGCTGTCAAAGCCATGTGGCCACCCCGCGGGTATAATTCTGGCTTGATTTAGCACCCGCAATACTTCGCAAAGAATCACTGAGGACGTCATGAGCACGAACAGCCACGATCACGGCCACACTGGCAAATCCAAAATTTCAAAATCAGACCTTTGGCTGATCATCGCAGCAATTGTGATCATCGTCGTAGGCTATTTGGATGTCAGCAAATCAAACATTACCTACAGCACCGCCGAGCGCGATGTTGCACAGCGCATCCAAAAAGTGGGTAGCGTTCAATTCCGTGAAGCCCCCAAGGAGCTGCGTGCAGGCCAAGATGTTTACAAAGCACAGTGCGCAGCCTGCCACACAGCAGGTGTGGCTGGTGCACCTAAGTTAGGTGACACAGCCGCTTGGGCACCCCGCATCAAGTTGGGTTATGAGGCTTTGGTCAACTCTGCACTCAAAGGCAAAAATGCCATGAGCGCACAAGGTGGCGGCGAGTTCAGCGACTTAGAAATTGGTCGCGCTGTGGCTTTCTTAACCTCCTCTGCAGGCGGCACTTTCAAGGAGCCTGCAGCACCTGCTGCCGCACCAGCCGAAGAAAAGAAGTAAATATTTGAAGCTGAGGGCTTCAAGACAAGCCTTCGCCTAGCTTGCGCTACGAACAAACCGCTCGATGCAAATCAGAGCGGTTTTTTCTTGTCTTGCGCTGGGCTTTTTCTGAATTCAAACAGTGTCTGCAAGTCTTCAACCTTAACTGTTTCCAACTGCCAATAAGCTAGCTCAAGCCCTTCTGCTGCTTTGCCAACGTCTAGGGTGTGAAGCAAGCCAAAGCCTAAGGGAGTGTTGAAGTAAACGCGGCCTTCTTGGTCGGTAAAACAAGCAGACGCTGTGGTCTCTTGGCCAGTATGAGCGCTTAACTGAAAGTCATCCGACAAACGCCAGACCAGCGGCGTAGAAGCCAACTCGACATAGACTCGCTGCGGACCATTTTGAAAATACCAAGCGCCTTGCGCATCACGTGCGTAGTTGCGGTGAATGAATTCAATCAGTTTTTCATGACGCAACAAAGAACCTTTTGCGCCTTGGGCGCCACTTTGAAAACTGCCGCTAGTCTGCGCAGCGTCATCTCGCAGATACCAATGGCCGCGCTCATCCAAACCTAACCAGCCATAACAATCGGGCACATTGGGCCATTTGGCCATGGCTTGTTTGACGAGATCGTCCATTGAATGCTTTCATGACAAATGCTGAATTAACCAAGTACCCACGGCTTCAGGCATGGCTTTCAAATGGCCTGGGATAGAACCTTTTGCAAAGCCCACATGGCCACCGTGCGGCGGTTGCCACAATTCTACGCAAGGGCTAACTCTGTGTGTTGATGGCAAACTGTCTGCAGGTATGAAGGGGTCGTTGAGGGCATTCAAAGCCAAGCCTGGAATTTTTATGTTTGCCATCAGGGGCAATGCCGATGCTCGCCGCCAGTAGTCATCGGTGTTTTGAAAACCATGCAACGGCGCCGTGAACACATTGTCAAACTCGTACAAATCTTTTGAATCCAGCATTCGCTGCGCGTCAAAAAGGCCTGGGTGTTGCTTTAACTTTGCCAAGGCTTTGGGCTTCATGGAGCGTAAAAACATTCGGGTATAAACCTGACGATTGAACCCCTCGCCTATGGCTTTGCCGCTAGCAGCCAAGTCTAGTGGCGAACAAATGCTGGCAACTGCTTTGACCTGTTTTTGTGCTTCTTGACCCTGCTCACCCGCCCAACGCATCAACGCATTCCCTCCCAAAGAAACACCAGCAGCCACAAGGCCGGGCCTTTGCGCAGCGTCGGCTTGTTGCTTGAACTTTCTCAAGAAAAAATCAATTTCGGCATGATCGCCAGAGTGATATGCGCGTGGAGCTGTGTTCAAGGTTCCGCTACACCCTCTGAAATGTGGAATGGCCAGGTCGCATTTGTTTTGCACAGCCCAGTCTGCAAATGCTTCTGCGTAGTGACTTGAAGACGAACCTTCCAAACCATGAAACAACACCAACAATGGTTTGGCTGAATCCGATGCGGCAGCCTCACAAAAATCGACGTCGACAAAATCTTGATCAGGCGTGGTCCACCTCTCCCGCCGCCAATTTACGGGTGAATTCGAAAAACGTTTGGCATAAAGCGCTGGCCAAATGGTTTGCAAATGACCACCAGGCAACCACCAAGGTGAGCGGTAAGAAATCACAGCGTCTTAAAACTTAATGCAACACGGAAGGGCTAGAAGACATTTCTTGTTGCGCATGCGGTGTTCCAGGGCTTGCGTGGTGCGCCACCATGCGCCAACCTTGAGGCGTCTTGTGATACACGTTGGTGGCAATGACATAAGCTGTTTGCGGTCCATCCGGGCCCAGCACATCGACGCGTTCGACCAAATGGTGCATGGCGCTGGCCAATGAATCTACTTTGTGAATATTTTCTGGATGGGCTTGCACCGTGCCATTGGCAAACATGGCCTCAAAGGCTGAGCGAATTGCACCCGCACCCACCAGCCTAGGACCACCTGGGTGCACACACACAATTTCTTCTTCATCGGCCCAGCACGACATCAAGCGTTCTATGTCGCCTTGCCTGAGGGCGTCATAAAAAGTAGCTTCCACATCATCAGGATTGCCACCCAAAGTGGCGGCTCGAAGTTTGGCTTTGCGCATGGTGTCCTTAGAAACAAAAAACCCGGCGTGCGCCGGGTTTCAGAAAACGATCAGCGCGCTCAACGCAATCATTTTATTTTTTAGTGCGGAACTTGCGCAAGGCCGCCAGTTGGGCAGCAAATACTGCCAACTCGCTTTGCGCACGTGCCATGTCGATTTCGGACTTGGCATTGCGAAGGGCGTCTTCCGCTGCGGCTTTTGCTGCATTGGCTTTCTCTTCGTCCAAATCTTTACCGCGAATAGCAGTGTCAGACAACACGGTGACGTGGTCGGGTTGCACTTCCAAAACACCGCCAGCCACGAAGACAAACTCTTCGGTGCCGTCGGCTTTTTCGATGCGAACAGAGCCAGCCTTGATGCGTGAAATCAACGGTGTGTGACGGGGATAAATGCCCAACTCGCCAGCTTCACCAGGCAAGGCCACAAAACGGGCTTCGCCTGAGAAGATCGACTCTTCGGCACTGACCACATCAACGCGGATGGTGTTCATAGTTTGTTCCTTGAAAAGGGTTTACAAAAATGGCTTACGCCATTTTCTTGGCCTTTTCGAAGGCTTCGTCAATGCCGCCAACCATGTAGAACGCTTGCTCTGGCAAGTGATCGCACTCACCGGCCACAATCATCTTGAAGCCACGGATGGTTTCAGACAAAGGCACGTACTTACCAGGCGAGCCAGTAAACACTTCAGCCACGTGGAAAGGTTGTGACAAGAAACGCTGAATCTTACGGGCACGGGCCACAGCCAACTTGTCTTCTGGTGCCAAGTCGTCCATACCCATAATGGCAATGATGTCGCGCAGTTCGCGATAACGCTGCAATGTACCCTGAACAGCGCGAGCTGTTTCGTAGTGATCCACACCCACGACCAACGGATCGAGCTGACGGCTTGTAGAGTCCAAAGGATCCACAGCGGGGTAGATACCCAAAGAGGCGATGTCACGTGACAACACCACAGTAGAGTCCAAGTGAGCGAAAGTTGTCGCTGGAGATGGGTCGGTCAAGTCATCGGCAGGCACGTAAACGGCTTGGA
>CAZJAL010000038.1:0-25476 GCA_964544175.1 uncultured Limnohabitans sp. | reverse complement strand
GTCGCCCAACTGCACACCGCCGTGTGTGGTGAAGCCAATAATGTCGCCCGCATAGGCTTCGTCCACGGCTTCGCGTCTCTGGCTCAAGAAAGTCACCACACTGGTGGGGCGCAATTCTTTGCCCGTACGTTGCACTTTGAGTTTCATGCCGGGTGTGTACTTGCCCGAGGCCATGCGCACAAACGCAATGCGGTCGCGGTGCGAGGGGTCCATGTTGGCTTGCACCTTGAACACCACGCCTGCAAATGCGGCGTCTTCGGGCTGCACTTCTTTGATGACTGGCTGCTTGTTCACAATGAGTGAACTGGTGCGTGGCTTGGGCGAGGGCGCCAAGTCGACCAATGCGTCGAGCACTTCCATCACACCGAAGTTGTTCACACCGGAGCCAAAGAACACGGGGGTTTGTTTGCCGGCCAAGAAAGCTTCTTTGTCGAAAGAAGGCGAAGCACCAGTGGCCAACTCCATGCTTTCTAAAGCGGTGGCAAATTCATTGCCAAAGCGCGCGTGCAATGCGGCCTCTTCTGTGAGGGGCATGGCTTCAAAGTCTTGCGGCAAGCGCTCGCTGCCCGACTCAAACACGGTCATGGCTTGGGTACGCAAGTTGATGATGCCGCCAAATGATTTGCCTTGGCCCACGGGCCAGGTCATGGGCACGCAGGGCATGCCCAGCTCGCGCTCTACTTCGTCCAAGATGTCTAATGGGTCGCGCACTTCGCGGTCCATTTTGTTGACGAAGGTGATGATGGGCGTATCGCGCTGACGGCACACTTCAATCAGCCTTCTGGTTTGAGCTTCGACACCGTTGGCCGCGTCAATCACCATGAGGGCCGAGTCCACGGCAGTCAGCACGCGGTAGGTGTCTTCACTGAAGTCTTTGTGGCCAGGGGTGTCGAGCAGGTTGATGACGTGGTCGCGGTACAACATCTGCATGACGGACGAAGCCACTGAGATGCCACGCTGCTTTTCAATTTCCATCCAGTCCGAGGTGGCGTGGCGCGAGGCCTTACGGGCCTTCACCGAACCTGCAATTTGAATAGCACCCGAGAACAGCAAGAGCTTTTCGGTGAGCGTGGTTTTACCCGCGTCGGGGTGAGAAATGATGGCGAACGTCCGGCGGCGCCGGGTTTCTTGGGCGTAAGTCAATGTGGCTCCAGGGGAATTTGGGTGTCTGGCTTGGAATCCAGAGATGCCGCTAGTATAATTTGACCCATTCCGAGGAGCGTTGCAGCGTTCCCCAATGAAAGGCTTTAAACCCCTTAAAGGCGAGAACGTGAGGCTCGGAACCCTACTTTGCAACGACGCTCATCCACTTTTCTGCGGGATGAGCTCTATTTTTCAAATGAGCTTTCCTCTGAGTTTCTATCTGAGCTTGACGTTTTTGGGCTCTTGTTTTGGCTTGGAGGCACCCTCTAAGAAGTGGTTTCAAACTTTAATTTGGAGCACACCATGAACGCACGTTTAAACACGCCCCTCAACACTGATTGCGTCATAGCCGATATCGGCTTGGCCGATTGGGGCCGCAAAGAACTCAAAATTGCCGAGACAGAAATGCCCGGTTTGATGGCCATTCGCAAAGAATTCGCCCCCACCCAGCCCCTCAAAGGCGCACGCATTACCGGTTCATTGCACATGACCATTCAAACCGGTGTGCTGATTGAAACCCTGCAAGCCTTGGGCGCACAAGTGCGTTGGGCTTCTTGCAACATTTACTCTACACAAGACCACGCTGCGGCAGCCATTGCGGCTTCTGGCACGCCTGTGTTTGCAGTCAAGGGCGAGAACCTCACTGAGTACTGGGATTACACGCACCGCATTTTTGACTTCGGCGCCAAGGGCACTGAAGGCGAAGGCCCCAACATGATTTTGGACGACGGCGGCGACGCCACGCTCCTGATGCATTTGGGCAAGCGCGCTGAAACAGATCCTTCTTTGTTGGAAAACCCAGGCTCTGAAGAAGAGACTTGCTTGTTTGCCGCCATCAAAGCCAAATTGGCCGAAGACAGCACTTGGTACAGCCGCAAGGGCGCACACATCATTGGTGTGACCGAAGAAACCACGACTGGCGTGCACCGCCTGAACGAGATGAGCGCTAAGGGCGAACTGATGTTCCGCGCCATCAACGTGAACGACTCTGTGACAAAGTCCAAGTTTGACAACTTGTACGGCTGCCGCGAATCTTTGGTCGACGGTATCAAGCGCGCAACCGACGTGATGATTGCTGGCAAAGTGGCTGTCGTGGCTGGTTACGGCGACGTGGGCAAGGGCAGCGCACAAGCTTTGCGCGCTTTGAGCGCACAAGTTTGGGTGACAGAAATTGACCCTATCAACGCATTGCAAGCCGCCATGGAAGGTTACAAAATTGTGACCATGGACTACGCTGCAGACAAGGCCGACATCTTCGTGACAGCCACAGGCAACAAGCACGTCATCACACACGACCACATGGTCGCCATGAAAGACGAAGCCATCGTTTGCAACATTGGTCACTTCGACAACGAGATCGACATTGCTTCCGTTGAGAAGTACACATGGGAAGAAATCAAGCCCCAGGTTGACCACATTGTGTTCCCCGACGGCAAGAAAATCATCATGTTGGCCAAAGGCCGTTTGGTGAACTTGGGTTGCGGCACAGGCCACCCCAGCTTTGTGATGAGCACTTCATTTGCCAATCAAACCATTGCGCAAATTGAGTTGTTCACACGTCCTGATGCATACGAAAACGGCAAGGTTTATGTGTTGCCTAAGCACTTGGACGAGAAAGTTGCACGTCTGCACCTGATGAAGGTTGGCGCTATGTTGACAGAGTTGTCTGACATGCAAGCGGCCTACATTGGTGTGGCTAAAAACGGTCCTTACAAGCCTGACACTTACCGTTATTAATTTGGCTTGATGCACGAGCGCTCTTTGGGGCGCTTGTGCATGATTGCTAAATGCAGGCTTTGATTTTTATTGGATTATTTTGCGCATTGACCAATTGTTAGTAGAGCGCGGCTTGGCCGCGTCTCGTTCACAGGCCCAACGGCTGATTGCGGCGGGTGTTCAGTGGCGCACGCCACCGGGCGCTTTGCCTACGGCTGTGGTGGAGGCTGTGAAGTCTTCCGTGGAATGGCGCAAGATCAATAAGAACAAAGACGAAGTGCCCAGCGATGCAGAAATTGTGTTGCTGGACGACTCCGAATCTAAGTATGTTTCGCGCGGTGGTTTGAAGTTGGAAGGTGCGCTGCTTAGCAGTGGCGTTTCTGTTTCTGGCCTCCGTTGTTTGGATGTGGGTCAGAGCACTGGTGGTTTTACCGAGTGCTTGCTGTTGAATGGTGCTGCCGAAGTGGTGGGCATCGATGTGGGCCACGGCCAAGTGCATCCGCGTGTGCGTGAAGATGCCCGCGTCATTTGCATTGAAGGGGTGAACGCCCGCGAACTGATGCCCGATGACGAGCGCATCCCTGATGCAGAAGCTGGCTTTGATGTGATGGTGGGCGATGTGTCGTTCATCTCGTTGACGCTGGTGTTGCCAGGCGTGGTGCCTTTCTTGAAACCCGGTGGTGCGTTGTTGATGTTGGTGAAGCCGCAGTTTGAATTGCAGCCCGAGAACATTGGCAAAAATGGGTTGGTGAAAGATCCGGCCATGTATCCTGTGATTGAGAAGCGTATTCGGACGTCTTTGAAAGAGCTGGGCTTGAAAGTGACCGGGTGGTACGACAGTGCCATTGAAGGTGGCGATGGGAATCGTGAGTTTTTTGTGCAGGCCACTAAGCCTGCTTAGTGACAATAAATTGCCTGAGTCAGTATGAAAAAATTACCAGTTAGCTTTGAATTTTTTCCACCCAAAACGCCTGAAGGTGCGGAGAAGCTGCGCTCTGTGCGTCAGCAGTTGTATACGCAAGTGCCAGAGTTTTGTTCGGTGACTTATGGTGCCGGCGGCTCTACGCAAGAGGGCACCTTTGGCACCGTGGGCGAAATATTGAAAGAGGGCGTTTCTGCGGCGTCTCACTTTTCATGCATTGGTGCATCTGAAGAATCTGTCCGCCAAGAACTGGCCACATTAAAGGCCATGGGTGTGAAGCGCTTGGTGGCGTTGCGCGGCGATTTGCCCAGTGGTTATGGCATAGGCGGTGCGTTTCATTACGCGTCTGATTTGGTAGCGTTTATTCGCAAAGAAACGGGTGACTATTTCCACATTGAAGTAGCAGCCTATCCTGAAATTCATCCGCAAGCCAAGTCTGCGGAATCCGATTTGCAGGCCTTTGTTTCTAAAGTCAAAGCTGGCGCCAACTCGGCCATTACGCAATACTTTTACAACTCCGATGCGTACTTCCGCTTTGTGGACGATGCGCACAAACTGGGTGTGGATGTGCCTGTGGTGCCTGGCATCATGCCTATTACCAGCTCTACGCAGCTTTTGAGATTTTCAGATGCCTGTGGTGCAGAGATTCCACGTTGGATTCGTTTGCGTTTGCAGGGCTATGGTGATGACACGGCATCTATCAAGGCGTTTGGCCTAGATGTGGTGGCAGATTTGTGTGACCAGCTGCGCAATGCGGGTGTGCCAGCGCTGCACTTTTATACGATGAACCAGAGTGGGACCACTTTGGAGTTGTTGAAGCGACTGGCGTAAAAAAAGCGCTCTAAAGAAGAGCGCTTTATTTCAAAAGAGGGTTGCAATTTAAAAGTTGGCAGCTCTTTTTTTATCGCTCATCAAAACTCATCACGACTTCTTTGCTGGTGGGCTTGGCTTGGCAGCTGAGTACAAAACCCTGCTCAGTTTCCCAGTTTTCTAGCGTGAAGTTCTTTTCCATGGCCACGCTGCCTTGCATCACTTTGGCGCGGCACGTGCAGCATACACCGCCTTTGCAAGAGTAGGGCAGATCTAGGCCTGCGGCCAGGGCCACGTCCAAGATTTTGTCGGTGGCCGACATTTGCATTTGATGTTTTTTGCCATCGAGCACCACGGTGAGGGCCACATCGCCTTTCGATTCAGCTTGGTGACCCAGCACTACTTGTTTGCGTGCATCGGCGGGCAATGCTTCTAGTGTGGGCGATGTGAATCGCTCAGTGCGAATGTTGCGCGCAGGCACGCCCACTTCTAGCAAGGATTTTTCGGTGGCTTCAATCATGGCGTCGGGGCCGCAAATGAAAACCTCGTCCATGCTGGCGGCAGGCAAGAGGCTGTTCACAATTTCTTTGACCTTGGCCTCGTCAATACGGCCTTCGAGCAAGGGCACTTCTTGCGCCTGACGGGACAACACATGGATGAGGGTGAGTCGATTGGGGTAACGATCTTTGAGGTCTTGTAGCGACTCGTTGAACATCACGCTGTCCATACGTCGGTTGCCATAGACCAAGGTGAATTTGGATTCGGCTTGCTGCTCTAAGGTGGTGGCCAAAATAGACAAGATGGGCGTGATGCCAGAGCCTGCTGCAAAGCCTACACGGTGAATGGCGCGTGGCCGTTGAACGGTGAAGCGACCATCCGCGGGCATGACGCGCAGTACGTCGCCTACTTTGAGTTTTGTGGCGGCCCAGTTAGAAAACACGCCGCCTTGTACTGGGCGAATGCCGACTTCTAAAGTGCCGTTTTGTTTGAATGAATTTTCTGAAGAACTGATGGAATAACTGCGACGCACATCGTTGCCATCGATGGTGGCTCGTAGCGTTAAAAACTGACCTGCCTTGAAATTGAAACCGCTTTGCAATTCAGTGGGCACTTGCAAGGTGATGGCCACTGCACCAGCCGCTTCGAGGGAGATGTTGGCAACTTGAAGGTCGTGAAATTTGAAAGCGGTCATGGTGCGAAATTTTCAGTTGGGTGCGTTGTTGTTTGCAGTTTGCAACGCTGCTTCAATAAGGTTTGAAGTAATCAAACGGCTCCATGCAATCGAGGCAGCGGTAAAGCGCTTTGCAGGCGGTGGAGCCAAAGTGGGATGTTTCAGTAGTGTTATCAGAGCCGCATTGGGGGCAGGGTACGGCGAGCAATTCGTGGCGGCCAGGATTGCTGGCGCTGCGTGCGGCAAATTGCACGATGCTGGTGTTGCCTCCACGTAAGTCATTGCCGCCATGCGTTAAGCAATCATGGTCTGCGCCGCTGTGTGGTGGTGCAATGCCATAGGCGCGCAATTTGTCTTTGGCTTCTTGCGTCATCCAATCGGTAGTCCACGCGGGTGCTAGTTGCGTGACCACGCGGCCATGCAAGCCGTGATCCTTTAGCAAATTGCGCACATCGTCTTCAATTTGACCCATGGCGGGGCAGCCGCTGTAGGTGGGGGTGATGACCACTTCCAAATGTGCGCTGCTTGCGCTGTCTTTGCTGTCGTGGCTGTTTGTCGCCAAACGCACATCGCGCAAGATGCCCAATTCTCGAAGCGTGACGACTGGAATTTCTGGATCGGTCAAAGACTCCAACAAAGCCCATGCTTGCTCTACAACGCTTTGTGATGGCGCGTTGGCATTTGAAGCGATGGGCATAGCCAATGTCATGGAGTGCTCTTCAATTACCAAGTCGCGTTGGGGTGCGCGCGTGCCAAGCTTTGCATTTCGGCCAACATGAATCCCAAATGTTCTGAGTGAACACTGTGTTTGCCGGTGGGGATAAAGCCACCCTCTGCTGGACGCTTCAAAGTTGCTTCTAACAAAGCTTCGTTCACAATTTGGTTCCAATTATTTTGCAAACTGGTCATCTCCAAACCTGTGATGCGCGCTGCTTCAGTTTCATAAGCGCTGCTGGTCCAAAACTCTTGCGTATAAGGCATGAGATGGTTCACGGCGGCTTGTGCACGTGCGTGAGATTCTGCTGTGCCATCGCCCATGCGCAACAACCAATCGCGCGAATGACGCAAGTGGTAACGCACTTCTTTGAGCGACTTGGCTGCAATGGCTGCCAGTTGTTCGTGCGGTGCATGTTGCAGTTTGTCCCACACCAACACCATCAGTGCGCTGTACAAAAAGTTGCGAACAAGCGTAGTCGCAAAGTCGCGGTCGCTGGCAGAAGTGCCCGCAAGCGGCGGATGATTGGGCAACTCTAGCAGCGTGTAGTTTTTAAAGTCAGGCACATCGCGGAAATAAGCCAGCGTGTCTTCTGTGGCACCGTTGCCTATTTGTGCAGCAGCTTCTTGATACAACAAACGCGCTTGGCCCACCAAGTCCAAGCTGTTGTTAGACAGCGCAATGTCTTCTTCCAGAATGGGGCCGTGGCCACACCATTCGGCGTTGCGTTGGCCCAGCACCAAGGCGTTATCTGCCAGGTGCAACAAGTAGTCGATAGGCAAAGAGTTGCTGCTGGCCTTGGCTGATGAATGCGCAGGTGTGCTTGCGCTCAATGTAGATGACGCGACAGACATTACATGTGCCCCACTTCAGAGGGAATTTCGTAGAAGGTGGGGTGACGGTAAACCTTGTCGCTGGCTGGCTCGAAGAATTCTGATTTGTCGTTGGGCTCGCTGGCCGCAATGGACGACGACTGCACCACCCAAATACTCACACCTTCTTGGCGACGTGTGTACACATCGCGCGCCATTTGCAAAGCGTGTTGTGAATCGGAGGCGTGCAAACTGCCGCAGTGCTTGTGCTCTAGGCCTTGCTTGCTGCGCACGAACACTTCCCACAAGGGCCACTCTTTGAGTGCGGGCGATGCATTGTTGTTGTTTTGATCGGCGCTCATGCAGCCTCCTTCAAATTCTTGGCTAGTTTGTCTGCTTGTTTTTTGGCGTGCGCCACAGCGGCATCGCGCACCCATTGGCCATCGTTCCAGGCCTTCACGCGTGCACCCAAACGCTCTTTGTTGCAAGGCCCATTGCCATTGACGGTGGCCCAGAACTCGTCCCAATCAATTTGACCGTAGTCGTGTTGTTGGCGTTCTTCTTTCCACTTCAAATCGGGGTCGGGCAAGGTCACGCCCAACACTTTGGCTTGTGGCACGGTGGCATCGACAAACTTTTGGCGCAGGTCATCGTTGCTGATGCGCTTGATACCCCAGCGCATGCCTTGCACGCTGTTGGGGCTGTCGGCATCGGGCGGTCCAAACATGGCCAAGCATTTCCACCACCAACGATTGACCGCGTCTTGCACCATGGCCTTTTGTTCGGCGGTGCCTTGCATCATCACCAGCAAGGCTTCGTAGCCTTGGCGCTGATGGAAGCTTTCTTCTTTGCACACGCGAATCATGGCGCGCGCATAAGGGCCGTAGGAGCAACGGCACAAAGGAATTTGATTCATGATGGCTGCGCCATCGACCAACCAACCAATCACGCCTACGTCGGCCCAATTGAGAGTGGGGTAATTAAAGATGGAGCTGTACTTGGCTTTGCCGGTGTGCAGTGCGTCCAACATTTGATCGCGGCTGGTGCCCAGTGTTTCGGCGGCGCTGTACAAATACAAACCATGACCGCCTTCGTCTTGCACCTTCGCAATCAAGATGGCTTTGCGCTTCAAGCTAGGTGCGCGGCTGATCCAATTGCCTTCGGGCAACATGCCCACAATTTCGCTGTGCGCATGTTGGCTAATTTGGCGCACCAATGTTTTGCGATACGCATCAGGCATCCAATCGCGCGGCTCCACTTTGCCATCGGCATCGATGCGCGCATCGAACTGCGTTTGCAAAGCAACATCCGCTTCTGACAAAGCTTTGGGCACTGATTTGAGTGCGGCTGTGTTGGCTGAGTGGTTGGTGTCGGCGGCATCCGGCACATTGAAGGATTGCGTGTACATGGGCCTCTCCTCGCTGATTGAGCGTGTTTGAAGCGAAGTATAGCAATTAACCGACCGATCGGTCGGTTAATTAATTGAATCTAGTCTAGGAGTTTCCCTGCGTATGCCATATACTTTTGCTATATACATCGGAATCAATCACATGGCCACCTCAACTGTCTTTACCAACAACCGCACACAAGCTGTCAGATTGCCTGCGGAATTGCGTTTACCCGATAACGTCAAAAAGGTAGAGGTTCGTGCACGCGGAAAAGACAGAATCATCTCGCCCTTGGGACATCGTTGGGATGATTTCTTTCTCAATGGACCTCGAGTGAGTGAGGACTTTATGAACGAAAAAGGTTCCCAAACTCAATCCGCACGCGAAGAACTTTGATGATCAAGTATCTGTTGGATACCAACATCGTCATCTACGTGCTGAAGAAGCGGCCCATAGAAGTGATGGGTATCTTTAATGAAAATGCCAATCGCATGGCCATTTCGTCGATCACATTTTCTGAACTGCAATACGGTGCAGAGAAGAGCGCAAGAGTTTCAGAAAACTTGAATGCTATTGAGGAATTCACAAGCCTCATCGACATATTGCCATACACCGCCAAGGCTTCAATGCACTATGGAAATATTCGTGCAGGTTTAGAGAGCTTGGGTCAAACCATTGGCGTCAATGATCTTCACATTGCTGCACATGCCAGAAGTGAAGGGCTAGTGTTAGTGACGAACAACATGGGTGAATTCACAAGAGTGCCAGGCCTCTTGCTGGAAAACTGGGTGAGTACTTAGTACTCAACCAACCAAGCTTAGCTGTGCTCAACCGCCCAGCTGTGCCCCGTGCCCCTGGCCAAGGCCGGGCCCACAACTTCCATGGCCTCGCGCAGTTTGTCCTTCAAGGTGAAGGGCGCGTTGATCACAAACATGCCGCTGGCCGACAAACCGGCTGAACTGCCGTCTGTATTGCGACCAATTGACAGCGTGAGGTTGAGCCAAGGCTTTTGGGATTGGTTGCTCAAAGTGCGCAAGCGCTTGGGCAAATCGTGCGCTTCAGGGCGGGCAATGATGGGATACCAAACCAAGTAAGTTCCGGTGGCAAAGCGCTTCAAGCAGTCTTGTATGTTAGCGGCCACTTTGCCGTAATCGCTTTTAATTTCGTAGCTGGGGTCCATCAGCACCATGGCGCGCTTCGAGCCAGTGGCCGATGGCGGTGGGGGCAACATTTTCTTGAGCGATTCAAAACCGTCTTCGCGGGCAATCATGATGCTGCGGCCTGCATCCAGCTGCGCTACGTTGGAAGCCAGCGCTTTGCTGTCGGTAGGGTGCAGTTCAAACAGGCGCAATTTGTCGCGAGCGTCTTTGCGCAACATGGCGTGAAGAATGAAGGGCGAGCCAGGGTAAAACTTGGCTTGGCCATTGGGGTTGAAGCTGGCAATCATGTCCAGATAGGCCTGAAGCGCCTCTGGAATGGGCTTGGCGTCTTTCTTGGCGCTGGCCGCGTCGAGTTGGCTGAGTAGTTTGAAAATACCGTCTTGCGCTTCGCCACCGGTTTCGGAGTAGTCGCCGTCTAGCCGGTACAGGCCAGCACCCGCATGGGTGTCGATGATGGTGATGCCCCCCTCTTTTTGCTGCAAATGCTGCAAGGTGGCAATCAAGGTAAGGTGCTTGATGACATCGGCATGGTTGCCGGCGTGGAAGGCGTGTCTATAACTGAACATGTGTGGATGTTAACCGCCTCAATGCGTTAAGAGGCGAAAGAGTGCAGATTGATATGCAATTGAGTTCTCTCATTCATCAAGGGCAAGAATTTCAGTTTGTATTTGGCTGGCTGATTATTAGATGTGATCAATGTCGACCTCGATGGCCGTGTCTTTTTTCAACAAGCGTTGTCTGGTGAGCTCGACGAGATCTCGGTCTGCAAGTTCTTCTACAAGCGCTTCAAATAGTTTGGGCGTGATCATGTAAAAGGCAGGGCGGTTGTGATTCAGTACAGCCACAGGTTTTTCGCCAGCTGTTTTCAAAACCTGTGCAGGATTCTTTTTGAATTCGGACATGCTGATGGAGAAGTCGGCGTAAATGGTTTGCATGGTGATCTCGATTAATTTAGATCTAATTTTAGATCTAAATATTGATCTTATTTTCAATTATTCTATGTTGAGTGACGGTACAACTGTCTTTCATTTGCCTTCAGGTCTAGGAAACCACTGTGATGGAGGGCTAAGAACGTGTGGGGGTGAGAGCGAAGTTCTGAGTAAAGCGAAGATGAGCGACCAACCCCACACGTTCTTGGCCCGCAATCCCATAAATGCCTAAAAACCCTTGCAAAACAACAATTTTCTCGTTTAGAATCGAAGGCTTCGCAGCGCTTTAGTGATCCCGCGGCGGAGGGCATGCATGTTGATTCACGTTAACGTTCAAGCCAACCCCACCTAAGAGGTTCCCAAAAGAGGAACACCGACCGTGGAAAAGGATCCAACAAACCTTCTTTTAAAGAGAAAACTCATGACAAAAACGTTCAGCGCAAAACCCGCTGACGTGACGCACGAGTGGTTTGTGATTGACGCGACCGACAAGGTCCTCGGACGAGTAGCCAGCGAAGTTGCTCTCCGTTTGCGCGGCAAACACAAGGCCATTTATACGCCTCACGTCGATACTGGCGACTTCATCGTCGTCGTTAACGCAGCACAATTAAAAGTGACTGGCACCAAGTCTTTGGACAAGGTGTACTACCGCCATTCTGGTTATCCAGGCGGCATCACAGCCACTAACTTCCGCGACA
The DNA here is from genome assembly GCA_964544175.1 of uncultured Limnohabitans sp. Taxonomy (GTDB): domain Bacteria; phylum Pseudomonadota; class Gammaproteobacteria; order Burkholderiales; family Burkholderiaceae_C; genus Limnohabitans_A. The sequence continues at coordinate 14,012 of CAZJAL010000038.1, read as the reverse complement.
TGCAGTCCAAGCACCCTGGACGCGCGCTCGAGAAGGCCGTTAAGGGCATGTTGCCCAAAGGTCCTCTGGGCTACGCCATGATCAAAAAACTCAAGGTGTACGGTGGCGCTGAGCACCCCCACACCGCCCAACAGCCTAAAGTGCTGGACATTTAAGGAGCCTTGAGAATGATTGGTGAATGGAACAATGGCACCGGCCGTCGCAAATCTAGCGTCGCCCGCGTGTTTCTGAAAAAAGGCTCTGGCAAGATCACGATCAATGGCAAGGACATCCAAGCCTACTTCGGCCGCGAAACTTCGATCATGATCGCTAAGCAACCTTTGATGTTGACAAACAATGCCGAATCATTCGACATTCAAATCAACGTTCATGGTGGCGGCGAATCCGGTCAAGCTGGTGCAGCGCGTCACGGCATTACACGTGCCCTGATTGACTATGATGCTTCTTTGAAGCCCGTGCTCAGCCAAGCTGGTTTTGTCACTCGTGACGCCCGCGAAGTTGAACGTAAAAAGGTCGGCTTGCACTCTGCTCGTCGCCGTAAGCAGTTCTCTAAGCGTTAATTCGTTTTTACCTGCTTCAAGAAAACCGCACTGGTTCGCCAGGGCGGTTTTTTTTCGTCTTCACAACCAAGAACCCAGTACGGACCGAAGGAAACCCCTCCTACGAAGGCAGTTATTCAAACTTAATTGTTGACCAATCCACTATACTACTCACCAAGTAGACGGAGAAAACCATGAGCGCCTTAGCCGAAACAATCCCCACAGAAATGCCCGAAGCCATTGTCTTCACAGACAGTGCAGCTGCCAAAGTGGCCGACCTCATTGCCGAAGAAGGCAACCCCGATTTGAAACTGCGCGTCTTCGTGCAGGGCGGTGGATGCTCTGGCTTTCAGTATGGTTTTACCTTCGACGAAATCGTCAACGAAGACGACACCACCATGACCAAACATGGCGTGTCATTGCTCATCGATGCCATGAGCTACCAGTACCTTGTGGGTGCAGAGATTGATTACAAAGAAGACCTGCAAGGTGCACAATTTGTCATCAAGAACCCCAATGCCACCAGCACTTGCGGCTGCGGTTCTTCATTCTCGACCTAAGTACAAAAGCTAATTTGACTGTCTAGTGCAGTCAAGGGTCATCTGGGAAAGATGGCCCCCAATACACGGGCGCCTCGAGCGCCCGTAACGCTTTCTAAGCTACCCGTTTCTCGCTTCATGGCCTTGGCGGCCAGCCATGCAAAGGCTGCGGCTTCCACTTGCAAAGGTGGCAAGCCATGCGCTTCAGTTGAAGCCACTTGGACGCCCGGTGCATGTACTTGCAAGCGCGCCATCAAATGGCCATTGAATGCGCCACCACCACACACCCACAACTGCTTGGCCTCTGGCGCATGTTGTTTCAAATCATTGGCGATTGAAAGCGCAGTGAACTCGCACAAAGTGGCTTGCACATCAACGTCAGAAAATTCTGCACGCAGATGTTGTTGCAACCAAGTTGGGTTGAACAAATCGCGGCCTGTACTTTTTGGGGGTGACTGAAGCAAAAATGGCTCGGCCATCAAGTGACTCAACAGCGATGGAAGAACTTGCCCCTGTGCGGCCCACTCGCCATTGGCATCGTAGTCTTTGCCGCGGTGCAGATGCACCCAGTGGTCCATGAGCGCGTTGCCTGGGCCGCAATCAAAACCTGTGATGGCGGCTTTGGCATGTCCTTGGTCTGTTGTTGCCTGCTGTGATGCACTGCGCAAAATACTGATGTTGGAAATGCCACCAATGTTGACCACCGCCACGGTGTGGGCAGGGTTGCCAAAAATTTCTGCATGAAATGCGGGTACCAACGGTGCGCCTTGTCCGCCAGCTGCCAAATCACGTGTGCGAAATTCGGCCACCACATCAATGCCTGTCAGTTCGGCCAGCAAGGCGGGGTTGTTGAGTTGCAAGGTGTAACCCACTGCGCCTTTGCCTGTTTGGGGATCGGCGTCAAACTCAAGTGGGCGATGACGCACAGTTTGTCCATGCGCGCCAATGGCTTGAATGTCTTGTGCTTGCAAACCGCTTGCATTGAGTAACGCATGCACCACCGCTGCGTAGTTGCGTGCCAAGCGATTGCCAGCCAATGCGGCGCGATGCAACTCATTGTTACCCGGTGTATTCAGACCCAGGAGTTCGGCGCGAAATTCGGCATCAAATGGTTGAAAGACATGCTGCAAGACTTTCAGGCTGGGTGTGTTGAACAACAACGAAGGAGCCCGATCTTGACCCACATCATTTGCCAATGGCGATTTGCTTTGCCACTGCAACAACACGCCGTCCACACCATCGAGCGAGGTGCCCGACATGAGGCCAATGAAGTATTGCACGCGGGGTTCAGTCACCGGTGCAAGAGGTGGCGAAGGTGGGGGAAATGGGGCGGCGGAAGCGGCGGTCAACCAGGCCCCTGCCAACGCTAAAGCGTTACTGAACGTTGCCTTGGCGCATTTGCGCCGCAGCCATCAACTGAGTGCGCGCGTGTTGTGCACGTTGGTTGAACTGTGAACGCTGCGCAGAAGAGATGGGTTCTGCAGAACCTTGATGGGCCAAGGTGAGAGGATCGACGTGGCGTCCATTGATGCGAAATTCAAAGTGCAAGTGCGGTCCTGTTGACAAGCCAGTGGTGCCAACTGCGCCCACCACTTCGCCTTGCTTGATGCTTTGTCCGCGCTTGACATTCATGCGGCTAAGGTGAGCATACACGGTGCTTTGACGCGCGTTGTGCTGAATGACCACCATGTTGCCGTAAGCGCCATTGAAGCTGCTTTCTGTGACAACGCCATCGGCCACAGAGATCACGGGCGTGCCAATTGGCGCTGCATAGTCAACACCCAAATGAGCCCGTTGAATTTGTAAAATGGGATGCTCGCGCATGCCAAAGCCACTGGTGCGGCGTGAGTAAGGCATGGGGGACGCTAAGAAAGCACGACGCAGGCTGTCACCGCTCAGAGTGTAGTAAGCACCTTTTTGGCCGGGCTCTTGGAACCAAACAGCGTTGTAGGTTTTCTTGTCGTTGGTAATTTCTGCGCTTAGCAAACGACCTGTGCGCAGAGGCTCGCCTTCGGCTTCAAGAGTTTCGTAAACCACTGAGAACACGGCACCTTTGCGCAGTGCACGGTGAAAGTCAATTTGACCCGAGAAAACATCGGCCAGTTGACGGGTGATGGTTTCGGGCAAGCGTGCTTCGTCAGACGCATCGTAAAGAGAAGAGGCTACCGTGCCACCCGCCATGCGAACGCTGGCGGTGAGAGGGGCTGTGTCGGTGCGAACGCTGAATTGGTTGTCTGCACCGCGTGTGATAACCATGCGCTGAAACTGGGTGTCGCTGTCGCTCTTGAGCCAGCGCGTGGTGAGCGTGAGCAACTGCTGTTGCTCGTTGGCTTCTACCGAGACATTGCGACCCGAGCGGTTGAGCAAGGCTTGCCGTGCTTCGGGCGTTTGACGAATGTAGGTGGCTGCCGCTGAATCGACCAATCCTAGGCGGCGCAACAAGCTTTCGGCCGTATCGGAACCACGTGTGACGTCGTTGCGGTACAGCTTGAGGGTTTGCTGCTCTAGGATGGCAACTTGCGCCTCCAAGTTGGGTGTTTCAAGGTTCTCAACCAACATGCGCACTGGCAAATTGGACGCATCAGGCCCCAAGTTGGCAACCGCAAACGCACCGCCGCCGCCGCCCAGCAACACAGCTGCGATAACAGCCGTGAGGTGCTTGGGATGACGCGCCACCAATGCACGCAGCGACTCGCTGTGCACTTTGGCCTGAGCCAACAGCTCGAGGCTGAATGGCTTGGCAGTCGTCATTAACTGGTTGAAAAAATTCATGCGGTCCGAATAAAACTTTGGCAATGCTGAAGCATCGCTTTTAACAATAGCAAGGTCAGCCCTTAAAATAGAGCAAACAATTCCCGCCATTCTAACGCCTTAGCGGCTTGGCGAATACTGGAAAACCCTTATGAACTCACCCGTTTCGACCCAATATCCCGTGACAGATGCTGTCAAAGAGGCTTTGGCGGTCACTTTGCGAGGCTGTGAAGAGCTCATTCCCCAAGAAGATTGGGTCAAAAAATTGGCCAAGTCTGAGGCCACGGGTGTGCCCTTGCGCATCAAACTGGGTTTGGATCCTACGGCGCCCGACATTCATGTGGGCCACACTGTGGTGCTGAACAAAATGCGCCAGTTGCAAAATCTGGGTCACCAGGTGATCTTTTTGATTGGCGACTTCACCAGCCTGATTGGCGATCCTTCTGGCCGCAACTCGACGCGTCCCCCTTTGACGCCAGAGCAAATTAAAGCCAATGCCGAAACGTATTACCGACAAGCCAGTTTGGTTCTGGACCCCACCAAAACCGAAATTCGCTACAACAGTGAGTGGAGTTTGCCGCTAGGTGCCATGGGCATGATTCAGCTGGCGGCCAAGTACACGGTGGCGCGCATGATGGAGCGCAACGATTTTCATGACCGCTTTAAGGCGGGAACGCCCATCAGCGTGCACGAGTTTTTGTACCCGCTCATGCAGGGCTACGACTCGGTGGCTTTGAAGTCCGATTTGGAATTGGGTGGTACCGATCAAAAGTTCAACTTGCTGATGGGCCGTCATTTGCAGTCTGAATATGGCCAAGAGCCCCAATGTATTTTGACCATGCCTTTGCTCGAAGGTTTGGATGGTGTGGACAAAATGTCCAAGTCCAAGAACAACTACATTGGCATTAGCGAAGAGCCCAACACCATGTTTGCCAAGGTGCTGTCTATCTCAGACGTGCTGATGTGGCGCTGGTACACCTTGTTGTCTTTCAAATCGATGGCCGACATTGAAGCTTTGAAAAAACAAGTTTCTGACGGTTTGAATCCCAAAGAAGCCAAAGTGGCTTTGGCCAAAGAAATTACCGCCCGTTTCCACGGTGCGGCAGCGGCTGAAGCGGCCGAACAAGACTTTATTAACCGCAGTAAGGGCGGTGTGCCCGATGAGATTCCTGAAGTGAACTTGAGCGGTGCGCCTTTGGGCATTGGCAATTTGCTCAAAATGGCAGGCTTGGCGCCTTCGGGTTCTGAAGCCAATCGCTTGATCGATGGCGGTGGTGTGCGCGTGGATTCTTCTGTGGTTAGCGACAAAGGCTTGAAGCTAGAAGCTGGCACGTACGTGGTTCAGGTGGGCAAGCGCAAATTTGCGCGTGTGCATTTGAGCGCTTGATGATTTCAAAATTGCCTGCTTGGTCACCGCGCACTTTAATGTGGGCATCGGTGGTGGTTGCCATCGTCACCATCACGCTCAAAACCTTGGCTTGGTGGATTACAGATTCGGTGGGCTTGTTGTCCGACGCCATGGAGTCCTTGGTCAATTTGGCCAGTGCCATCTTTGGTTTGGTCATGGTTACCGTGGCTGCGCAACCGGCCGATGAAGAACACCCTTATGGGCATCACAAAGCGGAATATTTTTCTTCAGGCTTTGAAGGCATTTTGATCATTGTGGCCGCCATGGCCATCATTTGGGCAGCCAGCCATCGCATATTTGATCCGCAGCCCATTGAGCAAGTGGGATGGGGCTTGGCTTTGTCGGTGGGCAGCTCCGCATTGAACGGCTTGCTGGCATGGGTCATGTTTGGTGCCGCCAAAACCCACAGGTCTATCGCCTTGGAGGCCGATGCCAAACATTTGGTCACCGATGTCTGGACATCGGTGGGCGTGGTCATAGGCATTGCCATGGTCAGCGTCACCGGTTGGTTGTGGCTCGATGCAGTCGTTGCCATTGCGGTGGCACTCAACATTTTGAAAGAAGGCGTTCACCTGATCTGGCGTTCGTCGCAAGGCTTGATGGACGAGGCGGTCGAGCCTGAAGTGATTGCGCAAATTAAAGAAACATTGGCGGGCTTTGCGCACCAACGAGATGACGTTTCTATCATTCGGTTTGACCACATCACCACGCGCAAAGCAGGGCAGCGTCGGTTTGTAGACATGCACATGCACATGCCAGCCTCGTGGACCTTGGGCCGCGCTGCTGCATTGCGAACAAGTGTTGAGCAAGCTTTGATGAGCGCTGTGCCAGGCTTGCGCGCATCCATTCAGTTGTTGCCCTCCGATGTAGAGGCACACTTTGATTCAGAAAGAGACCTGCTGTGATCGGTGTAGCCCAACGCGTACTTGAAGCGCGAGTGATCGTAGAAGGCCAAGTGATTGGCCAAATTCAAAAAGGTTTGTTGTTGCTGTTGTGCGCCGAACAAGGCGATACAAATGCCAACGCCGACAAGATGCTCAGCAAACTTTTGAAATTGCGCATTTTTAGCGATGAAGCGGGCAAGATGAACCGCTCCTTGCAAGATTTAGATGGCAACGGTTTACAAGGCGGCTTGCTGATCGTGAGTCAATTCACGCTGGCTGCTGATGTGAGTGGTGGCAATCGTCCTAGCTTTACACGCGCTGCATCACCGGCAGATGGGCAGCGCCTTTACGACTACTTCGTAACCCAAGCCCGAGAAGCTCACCCCATAGTGCAAACCGGCCAATTTGCAGCCGATATGAAAGTACACCTGATCAACGATGGTCCTGTGACGATTCCGTTGCAAATGTAATTGGGAATTAACGTTGATCTGACCCCAATTGTTTTTTTCACCTCAAGCCTCTCACACGCATAATCGAGCCATGAACGAAAACAAAAATGATTTTGCGAAGCTGAGTTTGTCGGCTTCGATGTTGGGCAATTTAGAGCAGTTGGGCTATTTGCAGATGACGGCCATTCAGGCGGCCAGTTTGCCTGTCACCTTGGCGGGCAAAGATTTGATTGCTCAGGCTAGTACGGGCAGTGGCAAGACGGCTGCGTTTGGCATACCATTGGTTGAAAAAATTCTGCCTGCAGACTTTGCCGTGCAGGCCATGATCTTGTGCCCTACACGTGAATTAGCAGATCAGGTGAGCCAAGAAATTCGACGTTTGGCGCGTGCTGTTGGCAATGTCAAAGTGGTCACTTTGTGCGGTGGTGTGGCCTTGCGTGGCCAAGTGTTGAGTTTGGAGCACGGTGCGCATGTGGTGGTGGGCACACCCGGTCGCATCATGGACCATTTGGAGCGTGGCTCTTTGAAACTCAAAGGCCTTAAAACCTTGGTGTTGGACGAAGCCGACCGCATGCTCGACATGGGTTTCTTTGACGACATTGCCACTGTGGCCAGACAGTGTCCACAGAATCGACAAACTTTGTTGTTCTCGGCCACATATCCTGAAGGCATTGCCAAGTTGGCCACGCAGTTCATGAAAGAACCGCAAACTGTGAAAGTAGAAACGCAGCACAGCGCCAATAAGATCAAACAGATTTTTGTACAGGTGAAAGATTCTGAACGTTTGCATGCGGTGTCGATGGTGTTGAATCATTTTCGTCCTACTTCTACGCTCGCCTTTTGCAATACCAAAGTGCAGTGCCGCGATTTGGTGGCAGTATTGCAAGCGCAAGGCTTCAGTGCGCTGGCGCTGTATGGCGAGCTGGAACAACGCGAACGCGACCAAGTGCTGATTCAATTTGCCAATCGCAGTTGCTCTGTGTTGGTGGCAACTGACGTGGCGGCACGCGGTTTGGATGTGGCGCAACTGGAGGCGGTGATCAACGTCGATGTCACGCCCGATGCCGAAGTGCACATTCACCGCATTGGCCGCACAGGCCGTGCCGATGCAGAAGGCTTGGCGGTGAGTTTGGCCAGCATGGACGAGATGGGCTATGTGGGCAAGATAGAAGTGCTGCAAGGCCGCGAGTCGAGCTGGCAAGAGCTGAGTACTTTCACACCTGCTGGCAAAGACATGCTGGTGCCCGCCATGGCCACCTTGCAAATTGTGGGTGGTCGCAAAGAAAAAATTCGCGCGGGTGATGTGTTGGGTGCGCTCACAGGCGATGCGGGCTACACGCGAGAACAAGTGGGCAAGATCAATGTGAACGAATACTCCACTTATGTGGCGGTTGCGCGAGACATTGCGCGTGAAGCGGTGGCTAAGTTGTCGCGCGGTAAAGTAAAAGGCAAGTCGGTGAAAGTGCGTTTGCTGGAAGATGCTTCTGGTGTGGACAGCGAATAAGCGTTGAAGTTGCTTTAGTTATTTTTGATCGATTTACTAGAGTGCAAAGACGATCATTGTTTCATTGATACTCAATGTAGGTCCATGAAATGGAGGGCGCAAGCATCATGACTTGATGCTCATTACATGCGATCCCAATAAAAGCCGTGCAAATTATTTCAAACATGGCATAGTGCTTGAATTCGCTCAATATCTTGATTGGGCGAATGAAATGGTTTGGCAAGATGTTCGCCAAAACTACAACGAGGTCCGCATGAGCGGCTTGGTACCTTTAGAAGGCAAAATTTACGCAGTGGTGTACGTTTTGCGTGCTGAATCTACCCGAATGATTAGTTTGCGAAAAGCAAATAACCGAGAGATGAAGCAATATGACAAAAAGCACACAAAACCCACCGCCTAAAAAATTCGAGTTGTTATCTGATGACGAAGACTATCAAATTACTTTGGCAGCCATGAGCGATCCAGATAACCCGCCCATGACTGACGCAGATTTTGAGCGCATGGAGAGGTACGGCGTCTTTGGCGCACCATGGACCAAGCCTGGCTATGGTCAAGTTAAAAAAACAAACTGACGCCTTCAATTAATACGGGTTCTTAAACCCTAGCCTGTGCATGATCTTAATTTCATGCGCCTCCATGGCCTCTGCATCTGCCTCACTGGTTTCGTGATCCCAGCCTTGCGCATGCAGCGTGCCATGCACCAACAAATGCGCATAGTGCGCCTGCAAAGTCTTGCCTTGCTCGCGAGCCTCATTGGCTACCACGGGGGCGCACAACACCAAGTCGGCCATCACCACAGGCGATTGCATGTAATCAAATGTCAGCACGTTGGTTGCGTAATCTTTCTTGCGAAACTCACGATTCAATCGCTGACCTTCTTCGGCATCCACAATGCGCACCGTCATTTCGCCATTAGCAGCCAAGCTGTGACGAATCCAGCGTGCCACTTTGTGACGAGGCAAGGCGGCACGATGGCGCGCAGCATAGGGGATGTCGCCAAATTGCAAAGACAAATTGAGTGTGGAAAGTGCCATGTGCTGAAACGTTCTTTTATTAAATCTTCATTCGCTCAATGCCTACATTGGGTTGCATCAAGCATCTTGTATCAAGCATCAATCGATCGACTGCGCACTGTTGTTCTTTGCGCATCATAAGCATCCACAATGCGGGCCACCAAAGGATGACGGACCACATCTGCACTAGAAAAGCGCGTCATGGCAATTCCTTTCACGCGCCTCAAGACCCGCTCGGCATCAATCAAACCACTGAGCTGGCCTTTGGGTAAATCAATTTGACTCACATCCCCCGTGACCACCGCCTTGGCACCAAAGCCAATGCGGGTGAGGAACATTTTCATTTGCTCGGGCGTGGTGTTTTGCGCCTCGTCCAAAATCACAAAGGCGTTGTTTAAGGTACGACCGCGCATAAAAGCCAATGGTGCAATTTCAATGGCATTGCGCTCAAAGGCTTTTTGCACTTTGTCATAGCCCATCAGGTCGTAAAGCGCGTCATAAAGTGGACGCAAATAGGGATCGACTTTTTGCGACAAATCGCCAGGCAAGAAACCTAAACGTTCGCCTGCTTCCACCGCAGGACGCGTCAAAACAATGCGCTGCACGCTGGCGCGCTCTAACGCGTCCACAGCACTGGCCACGGCCAAGTAGGTTTTGCCAGTGCCGGCAGGGCCAATACCAAACGTAATGTCGTGCGTGGCAATGTTTTCCATGTACAAAGCTTGCACGGGCGTGCGGGCTTTGAGGTCGGCGCGGCGGGTTTGCAGCGTGGGCACGTCGGGGTTGTTGGCCACCTCGGGGTCGCCGGCCATCATGAGCTGCAGCGAATCTTCCTTGATGGGCCGATCGGCCATCTCGTAAAGAGCTTGCAGCAACTCGAGCGCTTGGTTGGCCTTGGCTTTGGGGCCGTCAATCTTGAATTGCTCGTGCCGATGGGCAATTTTGACCTGCAGACCGGCCTCGATGGTGCGCAAATGAGCGTCCATGGGGCCGCAAAGATGCGTCATGCGGGTATTGTTGTGCGGCGTGAAGTTGTGTCTGACAATCAAGCTGATAATCTCCCTATACCCCTAATGATAGGCACTTATCTGATGAAGAAGAACGGTACGCCATGATTGGTCAGTTAACAGGCACTTTGATCGACAAAAACCCACCTGAAGTGATGGTGGATTGCCATGGCGTAGGCTATGAGGTGAGTGTGCCTATGAGCACCTTTTACAACTTGCCCGCCTTGGGCGAGAAGGTCAAGTTGCTCACGCATTTTGTGGTTAGAGAAGATGCGCAGTTGCTCTACGGCTTTGCCACGGTAGAAGAGCGTGCGGCTTTTAGGCAGTTGATCAAAATTTCTGGCGTAGGCCCGCGCACCGCATTGAGCGTGCTCTCTGGCATGGGCGTGGCCGATTTGGCGCAAGCCATCACCCAACAAGAATCCGGTCGCTTGGTCAAGGTACCCGGCATTGGCAAGAAAACCGCCGAGCGTTTGCTGCTAGAACTCAAAGGCAAACTGGGCGCCGACTTGCTCACCACGGGCAGCACTTCACACGACCACGCCAGCGACATTTTGCAAGCCCTGGTGGCTTTGGGCTACAGTGACAAAGAAGCTGCTTTGGCCCTCAAATCTCTGCCCCCCGATGTTGGTGTGAGCGACGGTATCAAAATGGCACTCAAGGCCTTGGCCAAATAAACTGACAACATGAGCATTCAAACCGACGACTTTGGCGCCGATTTTGGCGATGGCACAGGCAAGAAACCCAGCGCGCGCAAAAGTCCCGCCACGGCTGAGGCCATTGCCGGCGCTCGCATGGTAGACGCCACGCCCGAAACGCCCCAAGAAGAAGCCATTGAACGCGCCCTGCGCCCCAAGTTGCTAGACGACTATGTGGGTCAAGCCAAGGTGCGCGAGCAGCTCGAAATTTTCATTGGCGCGGCCAAAATGCGCGGTGAGCCTTTAGACCACGTATTGTTGTTTGGCCCGCCAGGTTTGGGCAAGACTACCTTGAGCCACATCATTGCCGCTGAGCTGGGTGTGAACCTGCGTCAAACCAGTGGCCCAGTGCTGGAGAAGCCCAAAGACTTGGCCGCACTGCTCACCAATTTGGAAAAGAACGATGTGCTGTTCATTGACGAGATTCATCGCTTGTCACCCGTGGTGGAAGAGATTTTGTACCCCGCCCTAGAAGATTACCAAATCGACATCATGATTGGTGAAGGTCCCGCAGCACGCAGCATCAAGCTCGATTTGCAGCCCTTCACTTTGGTGGGTGCCACCACCCGCGCAGGCATGCTCACCAACCCATTGCGTGACCGTTTTGGCATTGTGTCGCGCCTTGAGTTTTACACGCCCGAAGAATTGGCGCGCATTGTCAAGCGCAGTGCCAGCCTGCTTAAAGCGCCCATGGACGCGGCCGGTGGTGAGGAAATTGCCAAACGCTCGCGGGGTACACCGCGCATTGCCAACCGCTTGCTGAGGCGCGTTCGCGATTACGCCGATGTCAAAGGCGTGGGCCACATCACACACGACATTGCCAAACGCGCATTGGCCATGCTCGACGTCGATCCCGAAGGTTTCGATTTGATGGACCGCAAGTTACTCGAAGCCGTTATCCACCGCTTTGATGGTGGGCCTGTGGGCCTTGACAACATTGCCGCCAGCATTGGCGAAGAGCGCGACACCATTGAAGATGTGATTGAACCGTACCTGATTCAACAAGGTTTCTTGCAAAGAACGCCACGCGGCAGAATTGCGACATTGGCAGCTTACCGACACTTAGGCGTAACACCGCCGAAAAGCTTCACTCAAGAATAAAGACGCTGAACCGTCACAGTTCAGTACTCATCGCGCGAGTCTTCGCCCAAATGCGATGTGTCGGCCCAACCCACCAGGGTCACGCTCTCGGGCGTCCACAACAAGCGATTGATGGCGGTATTGGTGAGTGACCAAGTACGCGGTGCTTGCAAATCTTGCTGCGTGGCAATGCGGTACAAGATGTCCATCACGCCGCCGTGTGCAAACAAGGCAATGTGCTGACCCATGTGCTTGGCCGCCAACTCATTCAAAGTTTGACGAATGCGCTGCTCCAGCATGACCAAAGATTCACCGCCATTGGGTGGTGTCCAATGAGGATCGCGCTTGCGCCACTTCATTGAATCTTCAGGCAAGTCTTGTTCAATTTCAGCAAAGGTTTTGCCTTCAAACGCGCCAAAACCACGCTCGCGCAGACCTGGGTGGCTGACAGCCTCTAAACCTTGTTGAACAGCTACCGCAGTTGCTGTTTGATGTGCGCGTTGCAAATCACTTGTGTACACAGCGTGCAGGCTATCTTGTGCAGCCAAAGTTTTGGCCAGTTGCTCAGCCTGCCAACGACCTTTGTCATTAAGCGGAATGTCTAAATGGCCTTGGATGCGTGTGTCCACGTTCCACGCGGTTTCACCATGGCGAATGGCCAGAATTCGAGTAGCTTGCATGCAAAAAGTTAGCGTGAGATGGTGCTGTCAACACGGCGATTGAGCACTTGCGGATTGGGAAATCCTTGAAGCGCTGCAAACATCATGGTCTGCAAAATGTTGGCATGGTCTTGCCAAGGGCCTTCGTGAGTGGCTTTGGTTTGGTAAACCACACTGCTGGTGTTGAGGTCGCGAATGATGACACTTACCTCTTGGGCATAGCCTGATGGCGGTGGAAAACCGTTGCGTCTGAAGGGGGACATGCCCACGCCAACGCCTACCCCTGAATGCCTAAAGCCAGTCCCCACACTGATCTGCAAATGATTAGCCCACGGACTGCGAACAGGTCGGCCCCAAGGGTCGGCAATAAATTCTGCCGTGCGAACACCCACCCATACGCTGTATTGCGCTTCGATGTCGTTGCGTGTCCAACCCAAAGGTGCCAAGGCCTGTTCGAGTTGAACTTCAGCCCAGCCGGCTTGCGGATTGTTGGCGTCGGCTGGCAAACGGTCCCATCGGAAAAATGCTTTAGCAGGTGCGGGTGTTTTCCACTGCGGCGAAGTTTGCACTTGACTTTCAATGATGCGCACGTTGGTGCAGGCACTGAGTAACAACACACCCGCAGCCAAGACCAGCAGCATGCGACGCTTCAGGGTTTGAGAAATGGTTGGCAGATTCATGAGCGCCCCCGTTGGATCAAAGTTGAACCACCTGCACACCTTGCAAGCTGGCCATCACATTGGGCGCTTCAAAGCTTTCTTCGTCAAATGCTTTGTCGCCTTCTGGATCGGGCTTGCCAGTGATTTGAAGATTTTTAAAGTCGTGTAATTGGGCGTCCATCAAATGGGAGGGCACCACGTTTTGCAAGGCTGCAAACATATTCTCAATGCGGCCAGGGTATTTTTTCTGCCAGTCCCGAATCATGTTGCCAATTTGTTTGCGCTGCAAGTTCTCTTGGCTACCGCACAAGGTACAAGGAATGATGGGGAATTGACGGTGCTCGGCCCAGCGCGATAAATCGGCTTCGGCCACGTGGGCCAGAGGGCGAATCACCATGAACTCGCCGTTGTCGCTCAACAACTTGGGCGGCATGCCTTTGAGTTTGCCGCCAAAGAACATGTTGAGGAAAAAGGTTTGCAGCATGTCATCGCGGTGATGGCCCAAAGCTAACTTATTGCATTTGAGTTGGCCTGCCACTTTGTACAAAATACCGCGGCGCAAACGACTGCACAAACTGCACATGGTTTTGCCTTCGGGAATTTTGTCCTTCACGATGGAATAGGTGTCTTGCGTCTCGATGTGAAACGGAATGCCTAATTGACCCAGGTAGGCTGGCAAAATTTCTGCAGGAAAGCCAGGTTGCTTTTGGTCCAAGTTGACGGCGATCAATTCGAAATCAACGGGGGCGCGTTGTTTCATTTTCATCAAGATGTCGAGCATGCCGTAGCTGTCTTTGCCACCCGACATGCACACCATGATGC
>CAZJAL010000037.1:0-26162 GCA_964544175.1 uncultured Limnohabitans sp. | reverse complement strand
GATGCTGCCCAGAAAACGCTTTTAGAACTGACGCAACAGTTTCCTGAATTGCCTGGCAACACGCTGGAAGATTCACCCCTGTCTTCTTCCACAGACGTGAACGACAACGCCGCTTTGGCCGAGTGCTATTCCATTTTGCTGCGCGTGATGTACCCCGCGTGCCCGCACTTGGCATTCCAGTTGTGGAACGAATTGGGCTACGGCACTTGCTGCGGCGATTTGCTCGATGTGGCGTGGCCAAGCGTGGACGAAACTGCGTTGCAACGCGACGAAATTGAACTGATGTTGCAAATCAACGGCAAGTTGCGGGGCTCGCTCACGGTGCCAGCGAATGCTGACAAAGCCGCCATTGAACAAGCGGCAGCGGCACACGAGCAAGTGACCAAACAAGGTGCTGGCGCTGTACCCAAGAAAATCATTGTGGTGCCTGGCCGATTGGTCAATGTGGTGCTGTAAAGCACACCAAACCAAGTACACCAGAGCAAGTACAGAGCCCAAGCAAGCACCATGAACAAAGTCGCACAGATGCTAAGCCGTCGCCAATCGCTGCAAGCCCTCGGGCGGGGCTTGGCGGGCAGTGCGCTATTGGGTGGCTTTGTCGCCGCTGGCTTGTCGGGTTGCGGTTTTCAATTGCGGCAAAGTGCCGACTTGCCCTTCAAGTCTTTGTTTTTGATTTTGCCGCGTCAATCGGCGTTGGGCACTGACTTGCGCCGCAATTTGGCCAGCAACGCTGATTTGAAAGTTTTCACAGAAGCCAAAGACATGGCGGTCAGTGAAGTGGTCTTAGACGTCATGTCGGAAGTGCGCGAACGCGTGGTGGTGGGTTTGAATGCTTCTGGCCAAGTGCGCGAATTGCAGCTTCGTTTGAAGGTGAAGTTTCGCTTGCGAACCCCGCAGGGCAAGAACTTGATTCCCGAAGTGGAATTGCAGCAACAGCGTGATCTCAGCTTCTTAGAATCAGCGGCCTTGTCCAAAGAAATTGAAGAAGCCATGATGTACCGCGACATGCAAGTTGACATCGTGCAACAAATGCTGCGCCGCTTGGCGGCCGTCAAGTCGCTCTGACAAGCCCGTACTTGTCGCGCGATTAAGGTTCTTCCACATGCAACTGGCCCTGCCGCAAATTCAAGCGCACCTGCAAAAAGGTTTGCGCAGCTTGTACACCTTGCACGGCGATGAGGCTTTGCTGGTACAAGAAGCAGCAGATGCCATTCGCGCAGCTGCGCGCAGCCAAGGCTTTACAGAGCGTAGCGTGCATGTGGTGTCGGGTGCACATTTTGACTGGAGTGAGGTGCTGGCAGCTGGGGGCTCCATGAGCCTGTTTGCCGATCGGCAAATCTTAGAAATTCGAATTCCTACGGGCAAGCCTGGCAAAGAAGGCAGCCCCATGATTCAGCAGCTGGCACAAACTGCAGAAGGCAACGACAGCACATTGACGCTGTTCATCTTGCCACGACTCGATGCCGCCACCAAGAAAGGCGCTTGGTTTGGTGCCTTGGACCAGTACGGTGTCACGGTGCAAATTGAATCGCTCGATCGTGCACAGTTGCCGCAGTGGATTGCGCAGCGCTTGAAGCTGCAGGGACAAAGCGTGGTGGCAGGCCAAGAGGGTCAAAATTGTTTGCAGTTTTTTGCCGACCGCGTGGAAGGCAATTTGTTGGCAGCTCACCAAGAAATTCAAAAACTGGGTTTGCTCTATCCAGCGGGCGAGTTAACACAAGCCCAAGTTGAAAATGCTGTGCTCAACGTAGCCCGCTACGATGTGTTCAAGTTGTCGGAGTCGGTGTTGTCAGGGCAAGTGGCGCGCGTGCAGCGCATGCTCGACGGCTTGCAAGCCGAGGGCGAAGCCGCCGTGTTGGTGCACTACACATTGGCCGAAGACATCCGCGCCCTGAAGCGTGTCAAAGATGCAATGGCCGAAGGCAAGCCCCTGCCCATGGCGCTGCGTGAACAACGCATTTGGGGTGTCCGCGAAAAACAATTTGAGCGCGTGCTGCCGCGTCTGTCCGCCAGTCGCTTGGCGCAACTGCTGCAAAACGCGCACCAGGTGGACGGCATTGTCAAAGGTCTGAAAGTGGCCGATTGGCCGACCGATCCTTGGCAGGCCTTGAACCGATTGGCCTTGCGAGTGGCCAGCGCCTGCGCAGTCAAAAATTAAGGCCTCTGTGCTTGGCAGCGATGTGAGGGCAACTCACACTGACGCATGGCTGCTGCTCGCCTTGACTTGAAAAGATAGGGCCAGGGCCTACACTCACCGCATACACAATCAGGAGAGACAAGTCATGCCCTTTACTTTTGTTTCTGCGCGTCGCAGCGCCTTGTTAAGTGCGGCCCTTTTTGCCGCTCAAATGCTGACGCCCGTCCATGCGCAAACGGCTGCCGCTGACAGTAATTTTCCGTCGCAAAACATCAAGATCTTGGTCGGTTTTGCGCCTGGTGGCAGTTCAGACACAGTCGCACGCATCATGGCGCCCAAGCTCACCGAATTGCTCAAGCAAACCATCGTCATCGACAACAAGCCAGGGGCGGGCGGCAACATCGCCACCGACCTTCTGACCAAAGCGCCCGCCGATGGCCACACCATCATGCTGGGCACGGTGGGGTCTTTGTCTGTCAACCAACACTTGAACAAACTGAATTACGATCCGGTCACCGACACTGCGGCCCTTAGCTTGTGCGTCATTTTCAGCAATGTCTTGGTGGTCAATTCGGCCAGTGATGTCAAAACCTTTGACGACTATTTGAAGCAGGCACGCCAAGAAAACTCCAAGCTCTCATTCGGTTCGTCTGGCATTGGTGGTGGCGGTCATTTGGCCGGTGAGTTGCTGAAGATTGCAGCCAACTTGAACAATCAACACATCGCATACCGTGGGGGTGCACCCGCCATGAACGATTTGCTGGGCGGGGTGCTGCCATCCATTTTTTCCAGCCCTACCGATGCTGTGCAACACATTCAAACTGGCAAACTCAGACCGTTGGCCACCACAGGCGCCAAGCGTTTGGAGGCCTTGCCCAATGTGCCAACCATTGCCGAGTCTGGATTCCCTGGTTTTGAAGCCACCAATTGGTACGCCTTTGCAGCACCAGCCAAAACATCACCTGAAGTGATCAGGCGTTTGAATGCTGCCTTGGTGACCACCTTAAAAGATCCTGGCGTGGTGGCACAGTTGCGCAAGCTGGGCCTCGAGCCTGCACCCAGCACGCCCGCAGAAGCATCCCGTTACATCAAAGCTGAAAGTGACAAGTGGGGTAACGTCGTTCGAAAAGCGAACATCAAGGGCAGTTAATTTCAGAAAGTGCATCATGGGTCAAACCCTCGCAGAAAAATTATTGGCCCGTCATGCGGGCCTACCGACCACTCGGGCCGGTGACTTGGTGGTGGCCAATGTGAGCTTCGCCATGGTCCACGATGCTCGCGCGCCCAACGCCATCCGAATGGTTGAAAAAATGGGTGCCAAGTCCTTGCCCTTTGCCCACAAAACGGCGTGGGTGCTCGATCACTTTTCACCTCCCCCCACTTTGGAGGCGGCGCAGGGCCACACGGCCATGCGCAAATTTGCAGACGAACACGGCAGCGTGTTGTATGACATTGGCGATGGCATTTGCCATCAAGTGATGCCCGAAGGCGGACACCTGACCTGTGGCGATTTGATTGTGGGCACCGACACCCACTCTGTGACGTATGGCGCTTTCAATGCGTTTGGCACCGGCATCGAAGGCACTGACGTCAGTGCAGTCATGGCCACGGGTAAAGTGTGGCTGCGTGTTCCTGAGTCTGTGCGCGTCACCCTCAAAGGTCGCTTGCAGCCCGGTGTATGGGCCAAGGATGTGACTTTGCACATGCTTGGCAAATTCGGCGCGGAAGGCTTGAACTACCGCGCCATTGAGTATGTGGGCTCGGCGGTGCAGGCCATGGAAATTGACGACCGCATGACGTTGTGCAACCACGCGGCCGAACTGGGCGCCAAGGCTGCCTTGCTTGAGGCGGATGAAAAAACCTTTGCATGGCTCAAAGCCCATGGCGCCAAAACACCAGCGGCTTTGAGTGCCGATGCCGATGCGCACTACGTCGATCACTTTGAGATCGATGCCTCGCAATTGGCGCCACAAGTGGCGCGCAAGCATGCGGTGGACGACATCGTGTCGGCGCACGACGTGGTGGGCCAAAAAATCAACTTCGCTTTGATTGGCACCTGCACCAACGGCCGCTTAGATGACATTCGCCAAGCCGCTGCGGTGCTCAAAGGCAAGCGCGTGGCCAAAGGCGTGCGCATGATCATCACACCTGCATCGCGTCAAATCTATTTGGCCGCTGCGCGAGAAGGCTTGATCGAAGCCTTGACCGAAGCCGGTGCGTCGGTTGAAGCTGCCGGTTGTGGCACTTGCGTTGGCATTACAAATCACCTGATTCCGGGCGACCGTGAAGTGGTGATCTCTAGTGCCAATCGCAATTTCCAAGGTCGCTTGGGCAACCACGATGCCGACATTTGGCTAGGCTCTGCGGCCACTGTGGCAGCCTCAGCTTTAACGGGCTACATCACCGATCCACGCACGGTAGCGGGCGGTCAATGGGAGGCTTCGCATGCTTGAGCACACCTTGCAAGGCCATGTTTACCGTTTGGGTGACGACGTTAACACCGACCTCAACTGTTCGGGCAAGTACTTGCCTGGCAAAGACGAAGCCTTCATTGCGGCGCAAGCCTTTGATGCGGTGTCGCCGGGTTTTGCGACGCGCTTCGTGACGGGCAACATCATCGTGGCGGGTACCCACTTTGGCATCAACTCTTCGCGCGAACAAGCTGTTCACATTTTGCGGCGCATGGGCGTGGCTGCCATTGTGGCGCCTTCGTTTGGTCGGCAATTTTTCCGCAACGCCATCAACAATGGCCTGCCCGTGATCGAATGTGATGTGGCAGGCATTGAAGAAGGTGACAGCTTGCGCATCGACATGGCGGGACAAAAACTAGAAGTTACGAACCGCGATGTGGTCAGGCCTTTGTGTGCGGTGCCCGAAGCCATTTTGGCCATCTTGGCAGAAGGCGGACTGATTCCATTTCTGAAAAAATACCCCGACTGGAAAATCACAGCATGAGCTTGAATGCAATATCTGTTGAAAGTCAGCGCGCACTTACGCCAACCCAGTTGCGTCAACAACTGCGAGCCAAGCTCAAGCAAGCCCAGCAAGGCGGCCTCGCAGTGGTGGCGCCAGGCGTGTATGACGGCTATGGTGCGCGCATGGTGCAGCAGCTCGGATTTGAAGCGGTCTACATGACCGGTAACGGCGTCTCGGCCACCTTGTTGGGCCGGCCCGATGTGGGCTTGGTCGACCTGTCCTTGATGGCGGGCCATGCCCGCCGCGTGGCTTCATGCGTCAACTTGCCGCTCATTTGCGACGCCGATACCGGCTACGGCAATGTGGTGGGTGTGCGCCGTACCATCGAAGAATTCGAAGCGGCTGGCGTGGCAGCCATTCACATGGAAGACCAAATTTCGCCCAAACGCTGCGCCCAATTGCCTGGCGACCGCAGTGTATTGCCGTTCACCGAGGCTGTGGCCAAAATCGAAGCGGCGGTGGCTGCTCGCAAAGACGATCAGTTCATGATCATTGCCCGTACCGACAGTGTGGGTGCAGAGGGCTTGGCAGCAGGCATTGCGCGTGCGCAAGCCTTTCAAAGCGCCGGCGCCGATGCCGTGTTTGTCGAGTTGAAAGCGCATCCCGGCTTGCTCGACGACCTGAAGCAAATCGCAGACGCTTTGACCATTCCTTGTACCGTCAACATCGATGCAGGTGGCCCTTTGCTTGGTTTGCCCGCAGCGCAATTGCACACCCATGGCGTGGCTTTGGCCATTTACCCGGCTTTGCTGCGCAATGCCGTGGGCTTTGCCATGCGCGAGGCCTTGCAGCACTTGCAAACCGACGGCCACACCCTTGCCGCCAAGCCGCGCCAGCTCACTTCGAAAGAGTACAACGACTGTTTGGGATTGCCAGAAGTTGAGAATTGGGAGCGTCAGTTCCCCGTTTGAGCACAAGAGTGCGAAAATAGGGGCATGAACGCATCCATGCAGACCCTCGGGCAACAGGCCAAAGTTGCCTCGGCCTTGATGGCCAAAGCCTCCACGGCTTCCAAAAACAAGGCCTTGAAACGCTTGGCAGCTTTGCTGCGCGAGAATACCGACGCACTTCAAATCGACAACGCCAAAGACTTGTCTCGCGCAGAGGCGGCCGGCTTGTCGGCCCCCATGGTCGACCGCTTGCGCCTCACGCCCAAGGTCCTCGAAACGTGTGCAGAAGGTTGCGAACAGTTGGCCGCCATGCCCGATGTGATTGGTGAAATTTTGGGCATGAAGCAACAACCCAGCGGCATTCGTGTGGGGCAAATGCGCGTGCCCATCGGTGTGTTCGGCATGATTTTCGAAAGCCGCCCCAATGTCACCATTGAGGCCGCCAGTTTGTCGATCAAAAGCGGTAACGCCTGCATTTTGCGCGGTGGCTCTGAGGCGATTGAGTCCAACAAAGCGCTGGCCTTGTTGGTGCAGCAAGCCCTTCAAGAGTCAGGTTTGCCCGCCGACGCGGTGCAGTTGGTGCAAACCACCGACCGCGAAGCAGTGGGACAACTTATCACCATGCCCGAGTACGTTGACGTCATCATTCCTCGGGGCGGCAAGGGTTTGATCGAACGCATCAGCCGCGATGCCAAAGTGCCCGTTATCAAGCACCTCGATGGCAATTGCCACACATACGTGGACGATCCTTGCGATGTGGCCATGGCCGTTAAGGTGGCCGACAACGCCAAAACGCAAAAGTACAGCCCCTGCAATGCCAGCGAAGGTTTGTTGGTGGCGCAAGGTGTGGCCGCAGAATTCTTGCCGCTCATTGGCAAGGTCTATGCTGACAAAGGCGTTGAAATGCGCTGCTGCCCCAAGTCCAAAGCCATCTTGTCGCAAGTAGCTGGCGCCAAACTGGTGGAAGCTACCGAGCAAGATTGGTTTGAAGAATATTTGGGCCCCATCATCAGCATCAAAGTGGTGGAGGGCTTGGACCAAGCCATTGCACACATCAATCATTATTCAAGCCATCACACCGATGCCATCCTGACGCGCAATCACATGCATGCGCAGCGCTTTTTGCGCGAGGTCGATTCGGCCAGCGTCATGGTCAACGCCAGCACGCGTTTTGCCGATGGCTTTGAGTTTGGACTGGGTGCCGAAATTGGCATCTCGACCGACAAGTTTCACGCCCGAGGTCCCGTTGGGATCGAAGGCCTCACATCGCTCAAGTACGTGGTGCTGGGTGAAGGCGAAATAAGAAATTAACAAAGGCTCCTATGGTTCCGCATTTAGTCACTGCCCTCAATGGGCCCATCAACGAACTCGAGCAACGTGTGCTCGACTCTATGCCCGCCATCGAGCGCTGGTTTCGCCTCGAGTGGATGGAGCACACACCGCCCATCTACACGTCGGTCGACATCCGTAACGCAGGTTTCAAGTTGGCGCCCGTCGACACCAATCTGTTTCCCGGTGGTTGGAACAACCTCTCTCAAGAGATGTTGCCTTTGGCAGTGCAAGCTGCGCAGGCCGCCATTGAGAAGATCTGCCCCGAAGCCAAAAACCTGTTGATCATTCCCGAGAACCACACCCGCAATACCTTCTACTTGAGCAACGTGGTGCAGCTGCAGCGCATCTTCCACATGGCTGGTTTGAATGTGCGCATTGGCTCCATCAATCCTGAGATCAAAGAAGCCACGGTGATCGATTTGCCGGGCGGCGAGCAAGTGACGCTCGAGCCAGTGCTGCGCTCCAAGCACCGCGTGGGTTTGAAAGACTTTGACCCCTGCACCATTTTGCTCAACAACGATTTGTCGGCCGGTGCGCCTGGCATCTTGGAAGACTTGCACGAGCAGCACCTGTTGCCGCCCCTGCATGCTGGCTGGAGCGTGCGCCGGAAAACGCTGCACTTCCAAAGTTATGAAGAAGTGTCCAAGCGTTTTGGCAAGCTCTTGGGCATTGACCCTTGGCTCATCAACCCTATGTTCAACCAATGTGGCGATGTCAATTTTGCCGAAGGCATTGGCATTGAAGCGCTGCGCAGCAACGTCGATGCCTTGCTGACCAAAATCAAACGCAAGTACAAAGAGTACGGCATCAACGAGAAACCTTTTGTGGTGGTCAAGGCCGATAACGGCACCTACGGCATGGGCATCATGACTGTGCGCGATGTGTCCGATTTGGATGTACTCAACCGCAAAACGCGTAACAAGATGAGCGTCATCAAAGACGGCCAAGTGGTCAGTGACGTCATCATTCAAGAGGGCGTGCTCACCAACGAGCGTATGAACGACGCCGTCGCTGAGCCTGTGGTTTACATGATGGACCGCTATGTGGTGGGCGGTTTCTATCGCGTGCATGCCGAGCGAGGTGTGGACGAGAACCTCAATGCCCCAGGCGCTAGTTTTGTGCCTTTGGCCTTTGCCGATACCCCTCATTTGCCGCAGCCTGGCATGAAGCCTGGTGCCAGCGTGCCTAATCGCTTCTATATGTACGGCGTGATTGGCCGTTTGGCCATGTTGGCGGCCAGTTATGAGCTGGAGGCCACCGACCCTGAGGCTGAGGTTTACGACTAAAGTATTCTGAAGTCTGAGTCAGTTGCTGCGGTGCAACATTTCCGGACAGCGCTGTCTTTTAGAGCCTAGCCTCCATGGCAAAGTTTCAAAAACAGGCGCAGAATCGCCATCACTTTGAACAAAAGCCCAGTCTTGTTGCTGGGCTGATTTTTTGTGTCTTCTAGTAAATCTTCTATCGCCGCGCTGACCTTGGGCGCCATTGGTGTGGTGTACGGCGACATTGGTACCAGTGTTTTGTATGCCATGAAGGAGGTCTTTGGCTCCGGTCATGTGCCTTTCACCCCCGAAAACGTTTACGGCATCCTCTCCATCTTTTTCTGGACCCTCACTACCATTGTGTCGGTCAAGTACGTCACCTTGGTGCTGCGTGCCGACAACCACGGTGAGGGCGGTTTGGTGGCCATGCTGGCGCTGGCTTCTCAGTCGGTCAAAGACAAACCGCGTTTGCGCAAAGTCCTGTTGATGGTGGGTATCTTTGGCACGTGCTTGTTTTATGGCGACGGCGTCATCACGCCGGCCATTTCGGTGTTGTCTGCCGTAGAAGGCTTGGAAGTCATATCTCCGGCATTCAAGAAAGCCGTCATTCCGCTCACACTGATCATTTTGTTTTGCTTGTTTGCTGTTCAAAAAAGAGGCACGGCTGGCATTGGTAAGTTTTTTGGCCCCATCACGCTGGTCTGGTTCGCGGCCATTGCTGTTTTGGGCCTGTACCACATTGCCACGCAGCCCGAAATTTTGTGGGCCATCAGTCCGCATTACGCCGTGATGTTCATGTGGGAGAACCCAGGCACTACCTTCATCATTTTGGGCGCTGTGGTTTTGTGCGTTACGGGGGGTGAAGCTTTGTACGCAGACATGGGCCACTTCGGCAAAAAGCCCATTCGCGTCGCTTGGTTCACGGTGGTCATGCCAGCACTCACCTTGAATTATTTTGGTCAAGGCGCCTTGCTCTTGAGCAATCCTGCAGCCGTTAAAAATCCTTTTTACATGATGGCACCGGAGTGGGCCCTGATTCCATTGGTAGGCTTGGCCACCATGGCCACGGTCATTGCTTCACAGGCCCTGATCACGGGGGCCTTCAGTGTCACCAAACAAGTGATTCAGTTGGGCTATTTGCCGCGCTTGCAGGTCTTGCACACCAGCGTCAAAGAGACCGGTCAGATCTACATGCCCTTTGTCAATTGGGGCCTGTTTGTCCTCATTGTGTTGGCGGTGGCTTTGTTCAAATCGTCTAGCAATTTGGCTGCGGCTTATGGCATTGCGGTGTGTACCGACATGCTCATCACCACTGTGCTGACCTTCTTTGTGATTCGCTACAACTGGAACATGCCGCTTTATGTGTGCATTGGCGCAACTGGCTTCTTCTTTGTCGTTGACTTTGCATTCTGGGCTTCCAATTTGCTCAAGTTTTTCGAGGGCGGTTGGTTCCCCTTGGTCATTGGCGGCGGTATTTTCTTGCTCATGCTCACTTGGAGTGATGGCCGCCGCTTGCTGAACAACTCTATGAAATCGGACTCATTCAGTTTGGTCGATTTCTTAGAAGCTATTTTTGTTGCACCTCCGGTGCGTGTTGAAGGGACCGCTGTATTTTTAACAGCCGAGCCTGGCAATGTGCCCAATGCCTTGCTGCACAACTTAAAGCACAACAAGGTCTTGCACCGTCAAAACTTGTTTGTGACTGTGCGCAGCCAAGAAGTGCCGTGGATTGGCATGAACAAGCGCTTGGAAATTGAACCCCTAGGCCACGACTGCTGGCAAGTGATTGTCAATTACGGATTCAAAAATGATCCCGATTTGCCCAAGGCTTTGGAGAGTCTCAAGGGCCATGGCGCCGAACTCGACCCCATGACCACCAGCTATTTCTTGTCGCGCGACATTGTCATTCCCACCATCGGTGGCGGCATGGCCACGTGGCGTGAAAAGCTGTTTGCCCAGATGCACTTGAACGCCAGCGCAGCGGCCGAGTTCTTGAAGTTGCCCAACAATTCTGTGGTGGAGTTGGGCTCTAAGATCGAAATTTAACGGACTGTTAATCCTTGCTCATCGCCTCGCCCATGTTCAGTGGGCGGGTGCTGAGCCAATCGGCTGGAAACTGAATGCTGTTTTCTGGAAAAAGCATCACCACGGTTGAGCCCAATAAGAAGCGGCCCATCTCTTCACCTTTTTGCAGCTGCACGTTTTGCGTGTCGTAGCGCCACTCGCGCACCATGCCTGGTCGTGGCGGATTGACCTGGCCATGCCACACCGTGGCCATGCTGCCCACAATGGTGGCGCCTACCAAGACCAACACCATCGGGCCTTGCTCGGTTTCAAACTCGCACACCACGCGTTCGTTGCGTGCAAACAAACCAGGCACACCGCGGGCGGTGGTGGGGTTCACCGAAAACAAATCGCCCGGCACGTGAATCATGCGCAGCAATTTGCCAGCAATGGGCATGTGAATGCGGTGGTAGTCGCGCGGGCTTAAGTACAAAGTGGCGAACTGGCCATTTTGAAATTGCGCAGCCAAGCTTGCATCGCCGCCGACCAAAGCACGTGTGCTGTAGTGGTGGCCTTTGGCTTGAAAAATTTGGTCTTTGTCGATGGGCCCACATTGGCTGATGGCGCCATCGACCGGGCAAACCCAAGTGCTGGAGGCCACAGGCCGTGCGCCGTCTTTTAAGGGGCGTGTGAAAAACTCGTTGAAGCTTTTGTAATGCGCGGGATCGGCATGGACAGCCTCGTCCATGTTGACGTTGTAGCGCTTCACAAAGCGCTTGATCACCCACGTGGTAAAGCTGCCCCACTCTGCGCTGGCCAAACGCCCAGCCAGACGGGTCATGGCCTGTTTGGGCATGAGGTATTGCGGCAAGACTGCCAATTGATCAGACACAGGGGCTCCCTCGTTTCACATGAGGACCTATTGTAGAAGGCTTGCAGTGCATGACTTGGCGGCCAGCAAGCGCAAGCCTGCAAACAGTTTCAAAGGTGGCTACTTAGAACTCTTGGTAAAAGCCCAAAGCGCGTTGTGTAGGCGCATCGTCTACATGGAACAAATAGGCATTGCCGTTGCTGGCGCGGTGCTTGATTTGAGCATGGGTGGGAATGGCCACAGTGTCGCCTTCAGACCATTTCAACGTGACGCCATCAATTTCTGATTCGCCGCGACCTTCAATCACGTGCATGACAGAGCTGGCCGAGCGCGTGCGTGGTTTGAAATCGAGGCCATCGCGCAGTAACTGTGCAGAGAAGCCAAGGGTTGGCAAGCAAGGCGCGCCGGTTTCTGGGTTGACATAGGCCAGCTGAACGGCAGCCTCTTTGGGCGTGCCTTTGTCGAGGGCATTCAAGGCTTCACGCACATCCACCCATGGGTAGCGAATTTGGGGGTAGGGCGCGCGTGCAGCTTGGCTGAGCGATCCAAAAGGCACCAGGCCTGCGCGGCGATACTTGGTCTGCGAGGCATCCAACTCGGGGCTGGCATTTTGTGAAGGGCCTTCGATGGCATAAGAAGCTTCCATGCTGTAGACCATGGGCAAATCAAGTGCGTCGAGCCAAACCACGGGTCCAGTGCCTTCGTGGCCATGCTCGTGCCACAAGCCTGCGGGCGTCAGAATCAAATCGCCTTTGTGCATGGGGCATTTTTCGCCTTGTACCGTGGTGAAGCCGCCTTCACCTTCCACCACAAAGCGAACTGCACTGGGGGTGTGGCGATGGTTGGGTGCAACTTCACCCGGCAATATCAGTTGCATGCCAACATAGATGTTTGGCGTGGCCACGAGCTTTTCAATGCCATGGCCAGGGTTGCACAGAACCAAGACGCGGCGTTCGGCTTTTTCAATGGGCGTCAAATCACCTGCGCGCATCAATTGGGGGCGAACGTCTTTGTAGTGCCAGACAAATGGCTGCGTGGCGCGGGATGGTTTGCCACGCGGCAAAAGACCTCGCAATTGCGGCCACAGAGGCGCAATCGACAACGCAGTCATGTCGGCAATGTAGTCTGCGGGGAGGTCTTCAAGACGGCCAAGCGCGTCAGGGTGATTGGAGGGGGTCATGTGGTGGGCACAGTTCAGGGATGGAGGTCTTTAATAAGTATACATATTGATGCCAGTTTCACAAAGCCTTGACAGCGCTGAGGCACAAATTCTGCCAAGGGTCGGCCAAGCCGTAGGGTGGCCGAGGCACAATCAAGGGATGACAGATTTATTGAACGTAAAAAACCTGGTCAAACGCTTTGGCGACAACACGGTGGTGAACGATTTGTCGTTTCACATTGCACCCGGCGAATGTCTTGGGGTCATTGGCCCTAATGGCGCGGGCAAGACCACCACGTTGCGCATGTGTTTAGGCCTGACCACGCCCGATGAGGGCAGCATCACTTACTTTGACAACTTGTCTATGCCGCAAGATGCTTTGGCCATCAAGTCACGTTTGGGTGTGGTGGCACAAATGGACACACTCGACCCTGACTTCACCGCAGAAGAGAATCTGCTGGTTTACGGTCGCTACTTTGGAATGAAAGACCGTGAGATCAAAGCTCGGATTGGTCCACTTTTGGAATTTGGTGCATTGACCAGCAAGGCCAAAGCCAAGCCGGGCGAATTGTCGGGCGGTATGAAGCGCCGCTTGAGTTTGTCTCGCGCGCTCATCAATCAGCCTAAAATGTTGATGCTCGATGAACCCACCACAGGCCTTGATCCGCAAGCACGGCATTTGATGTGGGAGCGTTTGCAAATGTTGATGCAAGAAGGCAAATCGATTTTGCTCACCACCCACTTCATGGACGAAGCCGAACGCTTGTGCGATCGTTTGCTGGTGATTGACCATGGCAAAAAAATTGCTGAAGGCAAGCCACGTGATTTGATTGCGCAGCATCTAGAGCCTGATGTGGTGGAGCTGTATGGCCAAGGCGCCTTGGCCCTGGCGGCAGAAGACTCACCCCTTCGTCAACATGCAGCGCGCGTGGAAGTGAGTGGAGAAACGGTGTTTTTCTACACCGCCAAGGCCGAACCATTGCTGGTGGCGCTTCAAGCCTGGCCGCACATTCGCAGTTTGCATCGCCCAGCCAATTTAGAGGATTTGTTTTTGAAACTTACCGGTCGACAAATCAGGGAGAACGCATGATGAAAACACACCATGTGACCCCTTCTGTGTGGGCGCCACCGCAACTCTCAATGCGTTGGTGGCCTGTGTTTTTGCGCAACATGTTGGTGTGGCGCAAGTTAGCCTTGCCCAGTTTGGTTGGCAACATCGCCGAGCCACTGATGTGGCTGGTGGCCTTTGGCTATGGCTTAGGCGCTTTGGTGGGTGAAGTCAACACGGGCGGACAGCAGGTCTCTTACATTTTGTTTTTGGCCAGCGGCAGCATTTGCATGAGTGCCATGAATGCGGCCTCCTTTGAAGCTTTGTACTCTGCCTTCTCACGCATGCACATGCAAAAGACTTGGGATGGCATCATGAATGCGCCCGTACGGCTAGACGATGTGGTGATGGCCGAAATGTTGTGGGCTGCTTACAAAGCCTTGTTTACCGTGACAGCCATTTTGGGTGTGATGTTGGTTTTGGGTATCAGTCACAGTTGGAAGTTGTTGTTGGCGTGGCCTATCTTGTGGCTGGTTGGCGTGACCTTCAGTTGCATTGCCTTGATCTTCAACGCCATGGCCAAAGGCTATGACTTCTTCACCTATTACTTCACCTTGTTTCTCACGCCCATGATGTTTTTGTCGGGCATTTATTTTCCGCGCACGCAACTGCCAGACTGGTTGCAAGAGGTCACGTCTTATTTGCCCCTGACGGCAGCTGTTGAACTGGTGCGGCCTTTGTTTTTAGACCAATGGCCACAGCACTTTGTGAGCAATATCTGCTTGTTGCTGCTGGTCACTGTGGTTGCGTTTTGGGTGGCGCTGGCACTGACGCGCAAACGCTTTCGCGCATAACGCAAGCTGACAACGCTTTTCTTTTCATCAACTTTTCATTCTTCAATCATGATCATTCAAAAAGTAGGCATCATTGGCGCAGGCACCATGGGCAACGGCATTGCACAAGCATGTGCCGTGGTGGGCATTCCCGTGGTGATGGTGGACATTTCTGAAGCGGCCGTGGCCAAGGGCATTGCCACGGTGTCGGGCAGCTTGGACCGCTTGCTGAAAAAAGAAAAAATCACAGAAGCCGACAAGGCGTCTGCGCTGGCCAAAATTCAAGGCAGTACCCAGTACGAAGACCTGATGAGTGCCGATTTGGTGATTGAGGCGGCTACTGAAAACCAAGACCTCAAAGTCAAAATTCTGAAGCAACTCGATGCTTTGCTGGCGCCTGAAGTCATCATTGCCTCCAACACATCGTCAATTTCCATTACCCAGTTGGCTGCCGTTACGGCACGTGCAGACCGCTTCATTGGCATGCACTTTTTCAACCCTGTGCCCATGATGGCCTTGGTGGAAATCATTCGCGGCTTACAAACCAGCGACGAAACGCACGATGCGGTACACGCCTTGGCCACAGCCTTGGGCAAGACACCCATCACCGTGAAGAACGCGCCAGGTTTTGTGGTCAACCGCATCTTGGTACCCATGATCAACGAAGCCCTGTTTGTGTTGTCAGAAGGCTTGGCCACACCGGACGACATTGACGCGGGCATGAAGCTCGGTTGCAACCAGCCTATTGGCCCCTTGGCCTTGGCCGACATGATCGGCTTGGATGTGTGCTTGGCCGTGATGGAGGTTTACCTCAATGAATTTGGCGACAGCAAATACCGTCCTTGTCCCTTGCTCAAAGAGTTGGTGGCAGCTGGTCGTTTAGGCCGCAAAACAGGCCATGGCGTTTACCAATATTGATGTAGCGCAAGTGCGTATCACGCGCAGTTCTTTAATCTCTGTGCAAGGATTGCTATGACGAATATTCACCCAGAAGGCAGCATCGACTTGGAAGTACAAGGCAGCGTGTTGTTGATCGGTATCAACCGACCTAACAAGCGCAACGGCTTTACGCCCAAGATGTACCGCGAGTTAGGTGAGGCCTACACACGCCTCGACGACGAGCCAGCCTTGCGCGTGGGCGTGTTGCATGCCATGGGCGATCACTTCACAGCGGGACTTGATCTGCCCACCATTGCACCGCTCATGCAGCGCGGCGAAAAAGCCGTGCCGCTGGGTTTGGTCGACCCGCTCAATCTGGGCATGGAAGGCTATCGTCGCCGTACCAAACCCCTGGTCGTGGCGGTGCAGGGCATCACCTACACCCTGGGCATTGAGTTGATGTTGGCTGCTGACATTGTGGTCGCTTCAGACAATTGCCGCTTCTCGCAATTGGAAGTGAAACGCGGCATCATGGCCACGGGCGGTGCCACATTGCGCATGGCTGAACGTGCCGGCATGGGCAATGCCTTGCTGCATTTGCTCACAGGTGATGAGTTCAACAGCGCAGAAGCTTTGCGTTTGAATTTTGTACAACGTGTGGTGCCTGCAGGTGAACAACTGAACGAAGCCTTGAAGATTGCAAAAGCCATTGCCGCGCAATCACCCTTGGCGGTAGTCGCCACGCGTCAAAGTGTTTTGAAAGCCGTAGAGCAAGGTCCATTGGTGGCCATGCACGAATTCATCTCGGTGCAAAAAACCTTGTCTAACAGCGAAGACGCCAAAGAAGGTGTGCAGTCGTTCGTTGAAAAACGCGACGCACGCTTCACTGGAAAATGATCTTGTGAAAATTGCATTGCTCTCGGACATTCATGCCAACTTGCAAGCCATGAGCGCTTGCATGGCGCATGCAAAGTTGCAGGGGGTGGCGCATTGGGCTTTGCTGGGTGATTTGGTCGGTTATGGCGGCAACCCGCAAGAGGTGGTGAACATCGCCATGCAACTTGCCGATGAGGGGGGCTGGGTCATTCAAGGCAACCACGATGCCATGGCTGTCAAGCCGCCTGTCGATGATCCGAGTTTAGGCAGCAGTTCGGCTCAGTGGACCTTTGATCAGCTGAGTGCCTCGCAGCGTGAGTTTTTAAAGTCTTTGCCTTTAACCGCTATGTCGGGACATTTGTTGTTGGTGCATGCCAGCGCGCATGCCCCCGAGCGTTGGCACTATGTCGACTCAGAGCGTGCGGCAGATATGTGTGCCGATCATGCGCTTCAAAATTTCGATGCACGCCATGTGGTGGTAGGACATGTGCATCAGCAAACGGTGTATTACCGCGGCACAGGACACAGCATGATGCGCTTCGAGCCGACTGCGGGCGTGCCTGTACCCATGCCCTCGCATCGCCGTTGGGTGGCCACTGTGGGGTCGGTTGGACAACCGCGCGATCACAAGCCGGAAGCGATGTATGCCCTCTACGATGATGTGGCGGGACGCATGACATTTCACCGTGTGGCCTATGACCATCATGCGGCTGCAAATGCCATTCGCAACGCGGGCTTGCCTGAATTTTTTGCTGAACGATTGGCGTTGGGGCGATGAAACTTTTAAATCCTGGCCATGTCATTGATGGCTTTGAAATTGAAGAATGCCTGCATGCCGGCGGCATGGCACACATCTACACCGTTCAATATGCCTTGAGCGAAGACGATACGCGCCGCGAATCAGAGTTTCCCATGGCCATGAAAATTCCGCGCATGACTGCGGGGGATGGTGCTGAGAACATCGTGAGCTTTGAGGTGGAGCATCAAATTTTGCCAGCCCTCTCAGGCGCGCATGTACCGCGTTTTGTGGCGGCCGGTGATTTGTTGCGAACGCCCTATTTGGTGATGGAGTACGTGCAAGCGGCAACTCTTGAAACTTGGGCCGAAAACTTTCACAAAGAAATATTTCAAACAGGATTGCATGACCGGGCCATTGCCCGCTTGGGGACTGAATTGGCACATGCGGTGCACAGCTTGCACAAACAAAATGTGTGTCACCTAGATCTCAAGCCGGCCAATGTCTTGATCCGCCCCAATGGCAAAGTGGTGTTGTTAGATTTTGGCTTGTCATGCCACGCCCATTACCCTGATTTGTTGGCGGAAGAATTGCGCAAGGCTGTGGGTTCTCCCGCGTGGATTGCACCCGAGCAAGTAGTAGGCGTGCGCGGCGACCCTCGCTCTGATATTTTTGCCATCGGCGTCATGTTGTATGAACTCGCCACAGGCGAGTTGCCCTTTGGTGAGCCCGCAACAGCAGGGGGCATGCGTCAGCGTTTGTGGATGGACCCTGTGCCACCTCGCAAGCGCAACCCTCTGGTGCCAGAGTGGTTGCAAGAAGTGATTTTGAAATGCCTGCATCCCGAGGCGGCCAAGCGTTACCCTTCTGCGGCGCACTTGGCCATGGATTTGAGTCATCCCGATCAAATTCGCATCACCGATCGCGGTCGGCAAATCAAGGGCACAGGCTTCAAAGAACATTTCAAGCGCTGGCTGAAAGCCGCCGGCATGCACTACCAGCCTAGCCCGTTACCATCCCAGCAAATCAAAGAAGTCCCCATCTTGATGGTGGCCTTGCCGCATGCCGATGTGAGCGATGCCACTTGGTATTCCCTGCGTGAAGCGGTTGCCAGGTCTTTGGGCATTCGGCCTGGCGCGCGCCTGGCGTGTGTCACCGTGATTTCCTCGGGTGACATCAGCAGCACAGAATCCAGTCAAAGTGAAAGCAGCGTGCACCGCGTGCACTTGGCGCGCATGCAACAATGGTCGCAAGGGCTTGATTTGCATGACCATCAAGTTTCTTTCCATGTATTGGAGTCGGGCGATGTGGCCGATGCCTTGGTCAAGTATGCACAAGGCAATGACGTCAGCATGATCATCATGGGGGCTGCCACCCATGGCTTGCAGATGCAGCGCTTTGTGACCACCGTGCCCATCAAGGTGGCCATGGAGGCGCCTTGTACCGTCATTTTGGTGAAGCAAGATGTGCCGTTTGAATTTTTAGGAACACTGAATGACGAATGATCTCCCACAAGGGCCTGCCGAGTGGGACGCTTTGCATCCGTATGCGTCACTCACACCCGACGCTGTCTTAGATGCTTTGGCCGACATCGGTCTGATGGGGGATGGCCGCCTTACAGCGCTCAGCTCCTACGAAAACCGCGTCTATCAAATTCAACTTGAAACTGAGCGAGCCCCGACACAAACCGATGGCACGCCAGTACCGGACAGTGTCGTCGCAAAGTTTTATCGGCCCGGTCGATGGACCGATGCACAGATTCAAGAAGAGCACGACTTTGCGGCAGAGTTGGTTGCGGCAGAAGTTCCTGTTGTACCTGCCTTGAATTTGCAGGGGCGTACCTTGCATCACAAACCTTTTGCTGGAAGTGATGCAAATGGCGCTGCATCCGGCCAAGTTTTTCAAGGCTTCTCTTTTTCCGTCAGTGAGCGCCGCGGGGGACGTCCACCAGAATTGGACGACGACGAAGTGTTGGAATGGATTGGCCGATTTTTAGCGCGCATTCATACCGTGGGGGCTGCCAAGCCTTTTCACAACCGTCCAACGCTTAGCATCGATACCTTCATGCAAGAACCCAAGGATTGGTTGTTTGCCAACAAAGCCATTCCCATGGAAGTCGAGCGTGCATGGCAAGACGCGTGGCAGCAAGCCATGGATCTGATGCATGCCGCTGACTTCGGTTCTGCGCATGGCAGCGATTGGCATCATTTTCAAATGCTGCGTTTGCATGGCGATTGCCACCCTGGCAATATATTGTGGACGCCTGCAGACTTGCCAGGTGGCGGCCCACACTTTGTGGACCTAGACGATGCGCGCATGGGCCCGGCAGTGCAAGACTTGTGGATGTTGTTGTCGGGCGATCGCAAACAACGCTCGGGTCAGCTGAGCATGTTGCTAGAGGGGTATGAGCAAGTGCGCGATTTTGATCGGCGTGAACTGTCCTTGATTGAGCCTTTGCGCACATTGCGCCTAGTGCATTACAGCGCATGGTTGGCGCGGCGTTGGGACGATCCTATTTTTCCGATCAACTTCCCTTGGTTTGGTACGCCCGACTATTGGCGAGGTCAAGTCCAAATGTTGGAAGAGCAAATAGAGCAAATGCAGGAGCCACTTTTAGTGGTTTAAGCACTTACAAAAAGCCGCCCGAAGGCGGCTTTTTGTTTGAAATGCAAGTCATTTAAATTTGGATTAAACCAACAAAGCATTCACACGGCGCACATAAGCCGCTGGGTCTTCCGGCATACCGCCTTCGGCCAACAACGCTTGGTCAAACAAAATGTTGGCCAGGTCATGGAAATGCACAGAACCTTCAAGCTTCTTCACTAACGCATGCTCGGGATTCACTTCCAACACAGGCTTAGACTCTGGCGCTTGCTGACCGGCTTGTTTCAGCATGCGCGCCAACTGCATGCTCATGCCGTTGTCGGTCACCACCAAACATGCAGGGGAGTCCACCAAACGGCTGGTCACACGCACGTCTTCCGCTTTGTCTTTCAAAGCTTCTTTCAGTTTGGCCAGCAAAGGTTTGAAAGTTTCGGCAGCTTCTTCAGCCGCTTTCTTTTCTTCTTCGTCTTGCAAGCTGCCCAAGTCAAACGCACCTTTGGCCACGCTTTGCATGGGCGTGCCATCAAACTCGTGCATGAAGTTCAAGGCCCACTCGTCCACACGGTCGGTCATGAGCAACACTTCAATGCCCTTCTTCTTGAACACTTCCAACTGAGGGCTGTGCTTGGCCGCAGCCAGTGTGTCTGCGGTGATGTAGTAGATGGCTTCTTGGCCTTCTTTCATGCGCGCTTTGTAATCGGCCAAAGACACGCTCACCTCATCGGAAGAAGTGGATGCGAAGCGGAGCAATTTGGCCAAGCGCTCGCGGTTGCCAAAGTCTTCACCCAAGCCTTCTTTCAGCACAGCACCAAACTCTTTGTAGAAGCGGGTGTACTGGCCTTGCTTGGCTTTGTCTTCTTCGCTCACCACATCGGTCACGCCATCTTCCGATGCCGCAGGCGCTTCATTGTGTTTGGCCAAGTCTTCCAGCATGGACAACACGCGCTTGGTACAACCTTCGCGAATGGCTTTGACGTCGCGGCTTTCTTGCAGCAACTCGCGGCTGACGTTCAAAGGCAAATCGGCAGAGTCCACTACACCTTTGACAAAGCGCAAGTAGCTGGGCATCAAGGCTTCAGCATCGTCCATGATGAAGACGCGCTTGACGTACAACTTGATGCCCGCTTTTTTGTCGCGGTTCCACAAGTCTTGAGGGGCTTGTGAAGGGATGTACAAAAGCTGGGTGTACTCGGTGCTGCCTTCCACGCGGTTGTGCGTCCAAGTGAGTGGCTCGGCAAAGTCTTTGCTGATTTGCTTGTAGAAATCTTTGTATTGCTCGTCGGTCACGTCTTTCTTAGGACGAGTCCACAAGGCCGTGGCTTTGTTGATGGCTTCCCACTCGCCTGTCTTGACCATGCCGCCAGGCTTGCGGCCTTCGCTTTCGTCTTTGCCAATCAGTTCGCCATCTTTCCACTCTTCCTTTTCCATCAAGATGGGCAAGCTGATGTGGTCGGAATATTTGCCGACGATTTCTTTCAGTTTCCAAGTGTTGGCATATTGCAGCGCGTCTTCATGCAAATGCAAAATGATGCTGGTGCCGCGTGTGGCGCGTTCGATGTTTTCAACTTCAAAGTCGCCAGTGCCACCGCTGATCCAGCGCACGCCTTCAGAAGCGGGTGCGCCAGCGCGTCGAGTTTCGACAGTGATCTTGTCAGCCACAATGAAGCCCGAGTAAAAGCCCACGCCAAATTGACCAATGAGTTGCGCATCTGACTTTTGATCGCCAGAGAGTTTGCTCATGAAGTCTTTGGTGCCGCTCTTGGCAATGGTGCCCAAGTTGTCAATGGCTTCTTGGGCGGTCATGCCAATGCCGTTGTCGGCAATGGTCAGTGTCTTGGCTTCGGTGTCAAACGACAAACGAACTTCCAAGTTGGGTTGGTTCTCGTACAGCGCGTCATTGTTCAAAGCTTCAAAGCGCAACTTGTCGCAAGCGTCAGACGCATTAGAGACCAATTCACGGACAAAAATTTCGGGGTTGGAATACAGAGAGTGCGTTACCAAGTGGAGCAGCTGGGCTACTTCGGCCTGAAAGGCATGGGTCTTTTTAGTCATCTTCAAATTTACACAATGCGGTTAAAAGGAATACTTGCCCACGCAAAGGCTGGGCACGAGAAGGGTCAGAACAACCCACCACCCCCAGAATTGGGGATGGGTTTGGAAATTTCAAGGGGTGATGTGCTAAGGGGGTTTAGCGAGCTTGGGCGCCCACCTCTTTGTTCCAGCGGTCTAGGAGGCGCTTGCGTTCAGCCGCTTTGCCGTATTTCTCGAAGTCGTATTTAATCAGGCGAACGTCATCGAGGGTGGGGATGCGGGGGTCTGGCTTGAAGGTTTTGTTGGCCGGAAATTGCAGGCTGCCGGCCAAGCCACCGATTTTTTGTCCTTCTGCACTCATCAGCCAGTCGTAGTACTGCTTTGCCGCTTCCGCGTTTCGAGCGCCTTTGATCAAGGCGATGCCGCCCACTTCGTAACTGGTGCCTTCGCAGGGTGCACCCGATTGCACGGGATATTTGTTGTGTTTCCAGAGGTCAAAGCCAAACATAAAGCTGATGCCCACGGCCACTTCGCCTTTGGCCACATTGGGTGCTTGGGCGGTACCGCTGCGGGTGTATTGGGTCACGTTTTGGTTCAGCTTCTTCATGTAATCGAAGGCGGCATCTTCACCCATCAATTGCACCAAGCCGGCCAAGATGGTGTAGGCCGTGCCGCTGGAGGCAGGGTGTGAGGTTTCAACTTCGCCTTTGTAAATAGGCTTGAGCAAATCGGACCAGCATTTGGGCGCGGGTAAGTTTTTCTTTTTCAACAACTCAGTGTTCCAACCAAAGCCAATGGCACTGGTGTAGAAACCGCCCACTTTGTTTTCAGACATGGCGTATTGACGCACGCTCCAGCCATACAAATCGTTGATGTAGGCAGGGCGATAGGGCGTGAGCAAACCCATCTCGGCGGCTTGCAAAAATGGATCGCCTGTGCCGCCCCACCAGATGTCGGTTTTGGGGTTGGCGGCTTCGGCACGAATTTGTGCCAGCGCTTCACCGGTGGCTTTGCGCGTTTGCAAGACCGTCACGCCAGTGGCTTTGGTGAAAGCTTGCGCCGCCATCTCACACCAACTTTGGTCAGTGCTGCAGATGGCATTGACGGTGGCAGCTTGCGCGTTGAAGGCCAACACGCTGCTGGTCAAGAGCCAGCCCAGACCCCGTTTCAATGTCCGCAAAGAGGTGTTGTTCATGATGTGTTCCTTTTTAAGTAGGCCTGGCAATTTGCCCAGAAAAGAAGCCGGCCAGCAAAATTTAAAAACTCTCTTTAGGTCCGAGGTAACGCCATTGACCCACAGGCAAAGCACCCAAGTGCACGCGGCCCATGCGAATGCGTTTCAGGCCCACCACCTTGAGCCCTACCTGTTCACACATGCGGCGAATTTGTCTCTTTTTGCCTTCTTTCAAGACAAAGCGAAGTTGCTCGGGGTTTTGCCATTCCACTTGCGCCGGCTTCAAAGGCTTGCCATCCAAGCTCAGACCGTGGCGCAGCCTTTGCATTTGTGCTGCTGGAAAATGCGCTTGCACATTGACCGAAATATCTCCCTGAGGGCCTGCACAGGTCACGCGCACCAAATACTCTTTCTCCATGTCGGAGTCTTCACCAATCAGTTGGCGCGCCACGCGTCCATCTTGCGTCATGACCAGCAAGCCCACTGAATCAATGTCCAAACGACCTGCAGGGGCCAAGCCCTTGAATTGCGCCGGGCTGAAACGAATGCGCGTCGTGTCGCCAGACCATTGGTTGCGCGCTTGGAACAACACCATGGCGGGTTCGTGCCCGTCTTCAGCTTGGCCACTCACATAGCCCATGGGTTTATGCAACAACACCGTCACTTGTTGTTCTTGCTGAGCTTGTGCGGCGCGCTCCACTGTGATGCGATCGGCCGACCCCACTTGCATGCCCATCTCAGCCACTTTGCCGTTGACCAACACCCAGCCTTGCTCAATCCAAGCATCGGCTTCGCGCCGCGAGCACAGCCCCAGTTCTGCCATGCGTTTGTTCAAGCGCACGGTGGTGGCACCTGCGGCATTGGGGTGTGCTGCAGACAGGGCGTTGGCTGGCCGAGGTGCACGGGTAAAGCTGGGTTTGGCGGGAGGCTGGTTCATAAGGTTTTTTCTTTGGACTGATTGTCCCCGTTTCTGCGGTCAATCATGCGGGTGCGGAGGCCTTGCAGGTCCAAAATTCGCAAGCCCCCATATTCCACGCGAATCAACTCTTCTTCTTGCAAGTGGATCAGGGCTTCGTTCACGCGTTGCCTGGACAGGCCGACCAAGTAAGCCAACTCTTGCTGTGTGATGCGCAGCAAATCGCCGACCCCCGAAAACAGCACGGGGTTGAACAAGGCGGCCAAGTTGCGCGCGACGCGCAAGTCGGGGTTGTTCAAGCGGTCAAACTCACGGGCCGCAATGAATTGGGCCAAGCGCTCGTTCAATTGGTTCATCACAAAGCGGTTGAAACCCAGGGAGTTGTCGATGAGCCAATGGAAAGTTTCTAGAGGCAAGCCCGCCACCACACTGGTGCGCAAGGCTTGGATGTTGTACCGGTAGACCTCTCGTTTTAAGGCCGTCCCTTCGCCAAACCATCCGCCGGGTGGCACACCGGTAAAGGTCATGGTCTGGCCGTCCTCGTTGTCGCTGCTCATCTTTAAAAGGCCAGAGACGGTGCCAAACCAATAAGTGACGGGTCGTCCCACACGGCATACAAAGTCACCTTTTTCTGCATCACCCACGCGCAATGCATTGATAGCACGCTCGCGTTCCTTTGGGAGAAGCAAGGGCAACCAAGGAATGTTGGCCAATTCCTCATCGGTCGGGGGGCGCCTTCTTTGATGCAGATCAGATTTCATGTCATCTTCATGTAAGACGTTGAAAATCTTAGGGAAAATCCTAGTGGGTGTTGCAATAGATTGTCGTCGAAACGACAACTTGACGTCAAATGAAAGTCTAGCATCCGGTCTAAGTAATCAACAAGTCTCTTCTTTTGGACGAGACGGTGACCCAACCAGGACCCGTATGCAGACGACCTTTCCTCAATTGCTTTTGGCACACGCTGCCCAGCGCCCCAATGCGCCGGCCATGCGTGAAAAAGAATATGGCATTTGGCAAACCATCAGCTGGCAAGACATGGCCACCATGGTGATGCACATGGCTTGCGGCTTGCACCAAGCGGGCTTGAAGCGTGGTGAGCACATGATTGTGGTGGGCTCAAATCGTCCGCGCCTTTACGCCACCATGTTGGCCGCGCAATCGTTGGGTGCCATTCCCGTACCGCTTTACCAAGATGCCGTGGCCGCTGAATGCGTGTTCCCCATGACCAACGCAGAAGTGCGTTTGTGCGTGGTGGAAGACCAAGAGCAGGTCGACAAAATGTTGGAAGTTCGAGAGTCCTACGCTGCACTGTCTCACATTTATTACGACGACCCCCGTGGTTTGCGCAAGTACGACGAACCAGGTTTAGGCTCTGTTGATGAACTCTTGGCGGCGGGCGAGGTTTTTTCTAAACAGCACCCCGACTTTTACAAAGAACAAGTGGCCTTGGGCGCCAAGGAAGACGTGGCCGCCATGTTCTTCACATCCGGCACCACAGGCAATCCCAAAGGTGTGGTGCATACACACGGTACCTTGATTGACCGTGCGCAAGCTGGTGCGGAGTTTGATCACCTCACGTCCAGCGAAGACGTGCTGGCTTATTTGCCACCCGCCTGGATTGGTCAAAATATTTTCAGCTACGCCCAGTGGTTGGTGGCGGGTTATGTGGTGAACTGCCCCGAATCTGCGGCCACCGTCACCATTGACTTGAAAGAGATTGGTCCCACGTATTACTTCGCACCTCCCCGGGTGTTTGAAGGTATGCTGACCAGCGTCAGCATTCGCATGGAAGATGCCAGTTCTCTCAAGCGCGGCATGTACAAATACTTCATGGATTTGGCCAAGCGCGTGGGTCCCAAGCGCATGGACGGCGAGTCGATTGGCTTGTTCAACAACCTCATGTACGGCTTGGGCAACTTGTTGGTGTATGGCCCTTTGCGCAACAACATTGGCTTTAGCCGAGTGCGTGTGGCATACACCGCCGGTGAAGCCATTGGTCCTGATTTGTTCACGTTCTATCGCTCGATTGGCGTGAATTTGAAGCAGTTGTACGGCTCTACGGAAACGGCCGTGTTTGTTTGCTTGCAACCTGACAACCAAGCGCGTGCCGACACCGTGGGCGTGCCTTGCCGCGGTGTTGAAATCAAGGTGGCCGACAACGGCGAGATCTTGGTCAAGTCACCCGGATTGCTCAAAGGCTATTACAAAAACCCAACAGCTACAGCCGAAGTTTTGACCGCCGACGGCTGGTACCACACCAGCGATGCGGGCTTCCTAGACAGCCATGGTCACTTGAAGATCATTGACCGCGTGAAAGACGTGGGCCGCATCAAAGGCGGCAGCAACGATGGTGCCATGTTTGCACCCAAGTACGTTGAGAACAAACTCAAGTTCTTCCCGCACATCAAAGAAGTGGTGGCCTATGGCGACC
>CAZJAL010000036.1:0-26839 GCA_964544175.1 uncultured Limnohabitans sp. | reverse complement strand
ATAGTTCAAGTCCCATTGCAGTTCTGGCGCGCTGCGGCCAATGCCAGCCGTGCGGGCAATGATGGACATCCCTTTGGGATATTCCAACTGGTCCATGGCTTCTTTGAGTTCTGCGCGGTCGTCGCCTTCAATACGTCGGCTGACGCCACCACCGCGAGGGTTGTTGGGCATCAAGACCACATAGCGACCGGCCAAACTGATGAAGGTGGTCAAGGCAGCGCCTTTGTTGCCGCGCTCTTCTTTTTCAACTTGCACCAAGAGCTCTTGGCCTTCGCGAATCACATCATTGATGCGTGCTTGGCTAACCGGAACACCTTCAGCAAAGTATTGGCGAGAGATTTCTTTGAAGGGCAAGAAGCCATGACGCTCTTCGCCGTAGTCAACGAAGCAGGCTTCGAGGGAAGGTTCGACGCGCGTGACAACTGCTTTGTAGATGTTGCCCTTGCGTTGCTCGCGGCCTTCAATTTCAATTTCGTAGTCGAGGAGTTTTTGTCCATCGACGATGGCCAAGCGGCGTTCTTCAGCCTGCGTGGCGTTGATCAGCATCCGTTTCATGATGCATCCCTTCTTTATGTGTCAGCAATACCCACCCCGCCATGTTTGGCGTTGGGGCCGGATCACCTGTTTAACAACCAGCTCTTAAGGAGCCAACGGTGCCGAGACTGACGTTCGAAACGAAGGGAATTGCCAAAAGAATCCGACATTCATGGGCGCAAAAGTATCGCCGGAATGTGGACAGGGGCGCGTGGAAGAGTCGAGGTTGTGGGTGCGCGCAGGCGATGGCATCTCGAGTGGCGCAAAAAGCCACTGCAAAAAAGACAGCAAAGATCCAAACAACACACTCATTTCGATTCAGTCCGTTCAACAGCTGAAAAGCTGCTGAATAAAAATATTCCGTATCTGGGTTTCAAAGCATCGGTCCAACCAAAAAGGTGGTCTGCCACTGTTGGCCCTGGCCTTCAGTCTGCAGATTTCGCTCATGGCGGCATCGAACTTACGGCGCTTGTTGGCGGAGAGTGAACTAAACTCCTGTCATCAGGAATTCATTTCCATTCAAATCAACCACTTACAGCACAACGCCGGTGAATCACATTATAGGGCCCCAAGCCTCCCAATCGACTACTTCTCAAGCCACAAATCCGGCTTTGGAAGTGAAATGGTTGACCGTCGATGAAGAATCGGCCGGCCAAAGGCTGGACAACTTCCTCATCCGTCACCTCAAAGGGGTGCCCAAAACCCACGTTTATCGAATCATTCGCAGCGGCGAAGTGAGGATCAACAAGGGCCGCGCATCGGCTGACACCCGTATTGAAAACGGCGATGTGGTCCGTCTTCCGCCCGTTCGCATTTCAGAAAAAGTGGCCGAAAAGGCAGCCAGGCCGGCCCCGGGTAGAGAGTTTCCACTGTTGTTAGAAGACGACGCTTTGATGGCCATCGACAAACCCGCAGGGGTGGCTGTGCATGGGGGATCGGGCGTTAGTTTTGGCGTGATTGAGCAATTGAGGCAGGCCAGGCCGCAAGCCAAGCTCTTGGAGCTGGTGCACCGGCTCGACCGAGAAACCAGCGGTATTTTGTTGGTGGCCAAAAAGCGAAGCGCCCTGAAACATGTCCAAGATCAGTTTAGAGAGCGTGAAACCGGAAAAACTTATTTGGCGCTCGTTCAAGGAAGTTGGCCGGAAAAGATCAAAGTTATCGACAGTTCGCTGCATAAATACTTGCTCCCTGATGGCGAACGACGTGTCAAGGTCACCTCAAACGATGATCCCGACGGCATGCGGTCCATTACGCTGGTGAAGGTGGCGCAGCGTTTGGAAGGCTGCACTTTATTAGAAGTCACCATCAAAACGGGACGTACACACCAAATTCGTGTGCATTTGGCCTCGCAAGGTCACCCCATCGCAGGGGACGACAAGTACGGCGACTTTGAATGGAACAAGGCTTTAAACAAGCAAGGTTTAAAACGCATGTTTCTGCATGCTTGGCGCTTGCAATTTACGCACCCCGCAACGGGTAAGCGCGTGGAATTGAAATCACCGCTGCCACCCGAATTACAACTCTATGCAAACCATGTCAAATCTAAATCAACGCCCGCGTCAATTTGACCTGATTGCCTTTGACTGGGATGGCACCCTGTTTGACTCTACGGCCATCATCACGCGCTGCATTCAGCGTGCGGTGGTCGATGTGGGTGGAAAAGAGCCAACCCGAGAAGCCGCCTCTTATGTCATTGGCATGGCCTTGATGCAGGCGCTGGCCCAT
Source organism: uncultured Limnohabitans sp. (assembly GCA_964544175.1). Classification (GTDB taxonomy): domain Bacteria; phylum Pseudomonadota; class Gammaproteobacteria; order Burkholderiales; family Burkholderiaceae_C; genus Limnohabitans_A. The sequence goes on along the minus strand of CAZJAL010000036.1, from coordinate 24,580 downwards.
GCGGCACCCGATGTTCCAGTTGAAAAATACCCGCAGTTGGGCGAGCGCTACCGCCATCACTACACGGCCCATCAAAACGATTTGATTTTGTTCGATGGCGTCTTGGAGATGTTGGCTGACCTGAAAGAGCGACATCACTGGCTTACAGTGGCCACGGGCAAAAGTCGCAATGGTTTGAATGAGGCCTTGCATGCTGTGGAATTGAAAGGGGCCTTTGATGGCTCTCGAACGGCAGACGAAACTGCGGGCAAGCCCAGCCCCTTGATGTTGCATGAATTGATGCGTGAGTTTGGCGTTGAGCCCGAACGAACGCTCATGATTGGTGACACGACACATGATTTGCAAATGGCTTTGAATGCTGGCTGCGCCAGCGTTGGGGTGAGCTATGGTGCGCATGAGCCCGCAGCATTTCATGATTTAAAGCCGCTGCATGTGGCGCATTCGGTGCCAGCTTTGCGAGAGTGGTTGTTGGCAAATGCGTGATGCCTTTGTGGCAAGAGCGCATGACAGAAATATAAATTTGATTTGGTGAGGGGGTTTTTCATGAGCGAAGCAATTCCTTTGTGCAATTCCAAAGAGTTGGTTGACAGTGGTTTGGCGGTGCCATTTGATGTTGTTTATGGCGGGCAGACTTGCCGCGCGTTTGCCATCCGTTTTAAGGGGCAAGTTCATGGCTACCTGAACCGTTGCAGTCATGTCGCCATGGAGATGGATTACCAACCCAATCGATTTTTTGACGCGTCTGGGCAATTCTTAATGTGTGCAACCCATGGCGCCATGTACAAACCCGAAACTGGCGCGTGTGCAGGCGGGCCCTGCAATGGCGGCTTGATTCCAATCACCTTGTCCGAGCAAGGCGGTGTGGTTCACTGGCATACTGATTTCAATTTAAAACCTTTTGAGTTCCTATGAGTTCTGAACAACCTGAATCTGGCAGCCCCACAGCAGCATCTGCACCGAGTGGCGTCAATCTTTCCAACGAGGCAAATCATGCCAATGCCAATTGGGAGCGACAAACGCTTTCTGAGTTGGTGCACGCCAACTTGAAAGAGCAGCAATCTGCGCGTCGCTGGAAAATGGGTCTTCGCTTGGCTTGGTTGCTGTTCTGGGTTGTGGTGGTCTGGCAAATTTTTTCGCACAACCAAACCACGACCAACATCACCACCCCGCATACCGCCTTGGTCAATATCAAAGGTGAAATCGCCGACGGCTCTGATGCCAGTGCCGAGAATGTGGTGGCCTCCATGCGAGCTGCGCTAGAAGATTCCGGCTCGCAAGGCTTGATTCTATTGATCAACTCACCCGGCGGAAGTCCTGTGCAAGCGGGCATCATCAATGATGAAATTGTGCGCTTGAAAGCGCTGCATCGCAAACCCATTTATGCGGTTGTAGAGGAGTCATGTGCATCTGCCGCTTATTACATTGCAGCTGCTACCGACAAAATTTATGTCGACAAGGCCAGCATTGTGGGCAGCATTGGTGTCTTGATGGATGGCTTCGGATTCACGGGTTTGATGGACAAATTAGGTGTTGAAAGACGCCTCATGACCGCAGGTGAAAACAAAGGTTTTTTAGATCCTTTCAGCCCTCAAACAGACGCGCAACGAAAGCACGCTCAAAGCATGTTGAACCACATTCATACGCAATTCATTGACGTGGTGAAAAAGGGCAGGGGCGATCGTCTGAAAGAAACGCCAGACATGTTCAGTGGTTTGTTTTGGACTGGCCAGCAGGCTGTTGAATTGGGTCTGGCCGACGAGTTGGGCAGCATCGATCAAGTTGCAAGAGATGTCGTGAAAGCGGAAGAGTTGGTAGATTACTCTCGCCGTGACAATGTGGCAGAGCGCTTGGTCAAACGATTTGGTGCTGCAATGGGTGAGGGCGCATGGCGTGCCATGCGCGCTAGCTCTGCCATCCGTTAAGGGTCGATTTTTGTAGCCGTCCTCAATTGCCAATGGCAAACACCGCTGGGGTTTGATTGCTCAAGCCCTCCGGCATTTGCCCTGCGGTCAATTGACGCCACTGTTGAACTGCTGCACTGCGATGCGCTGCATCGGGCAGCGTAATGCCACTGCTGAATGACAGCCGCGTATTGGCCTGTAAATTTTGCACAAGCGCAGACCAAAGCGGTGCGTTTCGATAAGGCGTCTCAATGAACAGCTGAGTTTGTCCCGTCTTGTGTGCAAGCTGCTCTAGTTCTTTGATTCGCCGACCACGCTCTTGCGCATCCTGAGGCAAGTAGCCGACAAAGGCAAAGTTTTGACCGTTCATGCCACTGCTGGCCAAAGCCAGTAGCAATGAAACCGGACCGACCAAAGCAATGACTTGAATGCCAAGGTCGTGAGCTGCGCGCACCACGGAGCTACCAGGATCTGCAACCGCGGGCATGCCAGCTTCACTCACCAAGCCAATGTCTTGTCCTGATAGTGCGGCCGCCAACATTGGCTTGGCATCAAAACCACCGTGGTGATCGCCTTTTTTATGAACCTCTCTGGGCAACTCGGTGATCACTTGCGATTGAATGGGCAAGGACAAAGGGCTGCATGCGTCGATTCGTTTGAGATAGGCGCGTGTGGTTTTTGCGTTTTCGCAAATCCAGCAAGTAATTTTGGCGGCTGCATGGAGGGTGCCTAGAGGCATCACATTTTGCAGTTGTACTTCTTGTTTGCAACCAAAGTCCAAGGGCGCGGGCACCAAATAAAGTTTGCCCAAATTGTTGCTGGTCTTGGTCATAACAATTTCACGCCTGCAGCCCTGAGCATGTGGCAAGTTCTGATCAATGGCAGACCTATCAGTGCTGTGGGGTCGTCATTGTCGATGGCTGCCAGCAAGGCAATGCCAAGGCCTTCGCTCTTGGCGCTGCCGGCGCAATCGTAGGGCTCTTCCGCTTTCAAATAGGATTCAATTTCGGCGTCAGTTAAATCTCTGAAAGTCACCTTCACTGCGGCCAAATCTGTTTGCTCAAACCCTGTGGCCACACAAACCACAGACAGGGCTGTTTGAAAAATGACGGTTTTGCCGCGCATGCGTTTCAATTGCTTGACGGCGTTGGTGTGATTGCCAGGTTTGCCAAGGGGCTCGCCGTCTAGGTCGGCCACCTGATCGGATCCAATGACCACGGCGTCTGGGTATTTGTTTGCAACTGCACGTGCTTTGGCCAATGCCAGGCGCAAGGCCAGATCTTTAGGGGCTTCTTGGGCTTGCGGTGTTTCGTCGACTTCAGGCGCTTCAACTTGAAATGGAATGCGCAGCCTCGCTAGCAATTCTTTGCGGTAACGAGACGTTGAGCCCAAAATCAGTGGGCGACCAGAAGCAGTGGTGTGGGGTGTTGAATTGTCTTTGGACATGCCTCAATTCTCTTACACTGAAGGCATGGATAAAAAAATTGATTTGAAACACTTGCATGTCAAGGCTTTTGCCCGAGACGGCATGAGCGCGCAAGGTCATCAAAGTCTTGCGCATTTCCAGCGACTGTCAGAGTTGGCTTGGTCAAATGAGGCGCAAACGACTGCCAACCCTCAGGTTTCTTGGACTTTGACGGGTGAAATGGTGACCGTCACTGGCGGGGAAGCCGACATTTGGCTTCATTTGACGGCTGAGCTGCTTCTGCCGATGCAATGTCAGCGCTGCATGGGGCCTGTGGAAGTTGAAGTTGTGTCAGAACAGTCTTTTAGATTTGTCGTTGATGAGGCCACAGCTGAGGCGCAAGACGATGAATCTGAAGAGGATTTATTGGTTTTAACCCCTGAATTAGATGTCTGGGAGCTGATCGAGGATGAGTTGATCATGTCTGTCCCCATTGTGCCTAAGCATGAGGTTTGCCCAGCAACAGTGACGCTGTCAGTGGCCGATGAGGCTTTTGAAAAGGCGCTGGCCGCAAAGCCCAATCCTTTTGCCGCTCTGGCGCAATTGAAACAAAAACCGAATTAAAGGCCTAGAGAAGGCTAAAAGATTGGGCTATAATCAGCGGCTTCGCGCCTTTCAAAGACGTGAGTTCACTGTTTAACCAAAAGCTGCGTTGCAAAAATTACGCTGCTTACAACGCTTCTAAGGAGCCATCATGGCTGTTCAACAAAACAAAAAGTCACCTTCAAAACGTGGCATGCACCGCTCACACAACGCACTGAACGTGCCTGGTATCGCTGTCGAGCCTACAACAGGTGAAACACACTTGCGTCACCACATTAGCCCCAACGGCTTTTACCGTGGCCGTCAAGTATTGAAGAACAAGTCAGAAGCCTAACTTACACTAGAAACAAAGGCCCGATGCTACAGACAAGGTAGCCTCGGGCCTTTGCATTTGTGCTTTTTAAAATGTCGTCCAAAGAAATCTTCACGCTGTCAGTTGACTGTATGGGGGGTGACCACGGTCCTCGTGTCACTTTGCCAGCGTGTCGTAGCTTTTTAGAGAAGCACCCAGAAGCGCGCCTTCTGTTGGTGGGGCAGCCCGATGCCTTGGCTGGTTTTCAACATCCGCGTGCAGAAGTTGTGGCGGCCACCGAGGTGGTCGGCATGGATGACGCCGTTGAAATTGCACTCCGCCGCAAAAAAGATTCTTCCATGCGCGTGGCCATCGAGCAGGTCAAGTCGGGCGCAGCTCATGCAGCCGTCTCTGCTGGCAACACCGGGGCATTGATGGCCATTGCCCGTTATGTGCTCAAAACCATGGACGGCATCGATCGCCCTGCCATTGCAGGTCAAATGCCCAACTTCAAGGGCGGTGGCACCACCATGCTTGATTTGGGGGCCAATGTAGATTGCGCACCAGAGCATTTGTTGCAATTTGCAGTCATGGGTTCGGCACTGGTATCGGTCCTGCAAGACAATGAAAGCCCCAGTGTGGGCTTGTTGAACATTGGCGAAGAGGCTATCAAAGGTAATGAAATTATCAAAAAAACCGGTGAATTGTTGCGATCTGCTGGCAATTCTGGTGATTTGAACTTTTACGGCAACGTTGAAGGCAATGATATTTTCAAGGGAACCGTCGACATTGTGGTCTGCGACGGTTTTGTGGGCAATGTTGCCCTTAAAACCAGTGAAGGCTTGGCCACCATGATGGGCGGTTTCTTGAAATCTGAGTTTTCTCGCAGCATCCTCACCAAAATTGCCGCTATCTTTGCTTATCCTGTTCTAAATTCTTTTAAAAACAGGGTTGACCATCGCCGCTACAACGGTGCGGCATTGTTGGGACTTCGGGGTTTGGTTTTCAAAAGTCATGGCTCGGCAGATGAATTGGCTTTCGAAACAGCCCTCAACCGAGCGTATGATGCTGCCAGACATCAACTGCTCAGCCGTGTTGCTGCCCGAATTGCCCATGCGGCCCCTTTGCTAGCGTCGCAAGGGGTCTCCATGGAGAGGTCGGTCACTGCGGCTGCTACCGAATGACCATTTACTCAAGAATTTCAGGCACTGGCAGCTATTTGCCACCCAGGCGATTGACCAATGCCGACTTGGTTGCCGAACTGGCCACCCAAGGTATCGAAAGCTCGGACGATTGGATTGTCGAGCGAACCGGCATCAGGGCCAGACATTTCGTGGGTGACGGTGTGGGCAGCAGTGATTTGGGTGCCGAAGCTGCCAAAAGAGCCATGGCTTCTGCAGGTTGCCAGCCAACAGACATTGATCTGATCATTGTGGCCACCTCTACCCCTGACATGGTTTTTCCTTCTACGGCTGCATTGCTGCAAAACAAATTGGGCATTGTGGGATGTCCTGTGTTTGATGTTCAAGCTGTTTGCAGTGGTTTTATTTACGCCATGACCGTGGCCGATGCCCTGATCAAAACGGGTACAGCCAAGCGCGCCTTGGTCATTGGCGCTGAAGTCTTCAGCCGCATTCTAGATTTCAAAGACCGCACCACGTGTGTCTTGTTCGGCGATGGTGCTGGCGCTGTCGTGTTGGAGGCATCTGATACGCCCGGTATTTTGGCCACCGACATTCATGCCGATGGTAAATTTTCCGAAATTTTGTGTGTGCCTGGCCATGTTTCGGGCGGTGCCATTTTGGGCGACCCTGTTTTGAAAATGGACGGCCAGGCGGTTTTTAAATTAGCTGTTGGCGTCTTAGAAGAGACAGCCCGTGCATCTTTGAGCAAAGCAGGTTTGAACGATACCGACATCGATTGGCTCATTCCGCATCAAGCCAACATTCGCATCATGCAAAGCACAGCGCGCAAACTGAAAATGCCAATGGAAAAAGTCATTGTGACGGTTGATCAGCATGGCAATACGTCTGCTGCGTCCATCCCTTTGGCGCTTGATCACGGTGTTCGTTCAGGACAAATTACCAAAGGTCAAACGTTGATGCTCGAAGGCGTTGGCGGTGGCTTCACGTGGGGCTCTGTCCTCCTAAAATATTAATGAATTTTGATTTGAAATCATGAGTGCATTTGCTTTCGTATTTCCTGGTCAAGGCTCGCAATCTGTGGGCATGTTGGACGCTTGGGGTGACCATCCCGCCGTCAAGGAAACCCTTCAAGAGGCTTCCGATGCCATGGGTGAAGATTTGGGTGCGCTCATTCACGAGGGTCCCAAAGAAGCTTTGGCCTTAACCACCAACACACAACCCGTCATGCTGGTTTCTGCAGTGGCAGCATATCGTGCATGGTTGGCAGAGGGCGGCGACAAGCCTGCTGTGGTTGCTGGCCACTCATTGGGCGAATATTCAGCTTTGGTTGCTTCTGGTGCCTTAACGCTGGCACAAGCGGCGCCATTGGTACGATTTCGTGCAGCAGCCATGCAAGATGCGGTGGCGGTAGGTGTCGGTGCCATGGCCGCAGTTCTGGGCATGGACGCAGCCAAGGTCATCGAAGGTTGCAAGCAAGCTCAGGCCACTTTCCCCGCCGACTCGGGTGAAGTTGTGGAGGCTGTCAACTTTAACGATCCTGGGCAAACCGTGATTGCTGGTAGCAAAGCTGCTGTCGAAAAAGCATGTGAAGTTTTAAAAGCCATGGGTGCCAAGCGTGCACTCAATTTGCCCGTGTCCGCCCCTTTTCACTCCAGCCTCATGAAGCCCGCCGCCGAAAAGCTGAAAGAAAAATTGGCTGCCACGAGCTTCGCGCTGCCCCAGATTCCAGTGCTCAATAACATTGACGTGACGCTTGAAGTCGATGCTGATCGCATTCGCGACGCGCTGTACCGCCAAGCCTTTGGCCCTGTTCGCTGGGTCGAATGTATTCAAGCCATCAAGGCCAAAGGCATCACCACCGTGGTGGAGTGCGGCCCCGGTAAAGTCTTGGCTGGCATGGTCAAGCGCATTGACGCCGACATGACCGGCCTGCCTTTGTTCGATCCCGCCTCTTTGGCCGAAGTTAAGGGAGCCTTGTCATGAGTGCGTCCATCACAGAATTCAAAGGCCAAGTTGCTTTGGTCACAGGTGCTTCCAGAGGTATTGGCGCCGCCATTGCCTTGGAATTGGCCAAACAAGGCTTGCAAGTGATTGGCACAGCCACCACAGACGAAGGTGCAGCGCGCATTTCTGCAGCCCTTTCAGCATTTCCGGGTTGCCGTGGTGCCAATCTGAACGTCAATGATGCAGCAGCAGGCGAGTCCCTGATCGATGAGATTGTCAAAGCCCAAGGTGGCCTGCACGTGTTGGTCAACAACGCGGGTATTACCCGTGATACCTTAGCTATGCGCATGAAGGACGACGATTGGGATGCTGTTTTAGACACCAATTTGAAGGCAGTATTCCGCATGAGCCGAGCCTGTATTCGTCCCATGATGAAACAGCGCTACGGTCGAATTATCAGCATTACCAGTGTGGTAGGGGCCTCAGGCAACCCAGGCCAAGCCAATTACGCGGCTGCAAAAGCGGGCGTAGCCGGTATGACCCGTGCTTTGGCCCGCGAATTGGGCAGTCGCAACATCACTGTCAATTGCGTGGCGCCAGGCTTTATTGCCACCGATATGACGGCTGCGCTACCAGAAGCACAGCATCAAGCCCTGATGGCTCAGATTCCATTGGGTAAACTAGGTACTCCTGAGGACATTGCTCACGCAGTGTCCTATTTGGCCAGTCCGCTGGCAGGTTACGTTACGGGTCAGGAACTGCATGTCAATGGCGGCATGCACATGTCCTGATAAAATCTCATTTTTTACAACCCTCAGAGGGAATCCATGAGCGATATCGAAGCACGTGTCAAAAAAATCATTGCTGAACAACTCGGCGTTGAAGAGTCACAAGTCACACCAGAGAAAGCATTCGTTGCTGACTTGGGCGCAGACTCACTGGACACAGTTGAACTGGTAATGGCATTAGAAGACGAGTTTGGCATTGAAATTCCAGACGAAGATGCTGAAAAGATCACCACCGTCAAAGCGGCGATCGACTACGCCCAAAGCAAAAAGGCTTGATCTGAGATGACCCGTCGTCGCGTCGTCGTTACGGGCCTGGGATGTATCAGCCCCGTTGGAAACACGGTGGCAGACGCATGGGCCAATCTCTTGGCAGGCCAATCTGGTATTGGTCTGATCAGTAAATTTGATACCTCCGCTTTCTCCTGCCGTATCGCGGGGGAAGTGAAGGGTTTCAATTTGGAGCAGTACATCAGCGCCAAAGAAGCGCGCACGATGGACACCTTCATTCATTACGGTATTGCTGCAGCGGTACAAGCTGTTGAAGATGCTGGCTTGCCTACGGGCGAGGCTTTGGACGATGAGTTGGCCACACGCATTGCTTGCGTGATTGGTTCTGGCATTGGTGGCTTGCCCATGATTGAGCAAACGCATGTCGAATACACAGCTCGCGGTCCTCGCCGAATTTCCCCATTTTTTGTACCCGCTTCCATCATCAACATGATTGCGGGTCATGTTTCTATGCGCTTCGGTTTCAAAGGTCCCAATTTGGCCGTTGTCACCGCTTGCACCACGGGTCTTCATTGCATTGGTGAAGCCAGTCGCATGATTGAATACGGCGACGCAGATGTTGTGGTGGCCGGTGGTTCTGAAGCCACAATTTCTCCGTTGGGCCTAGGTGGCTTTGCCGCCATGCGCGCTTTGTCTACCCGCAACGATGACCCCACTGCTGCTTCGCGTCCTTGGGACAAAGACCGTGATGGTTTTGTCTTGGGCGAAGGTGCAGGTGTCATGGTGGTTGAAGAATACGAACACGCCAAAGCACGTGGCGCCAAAATCTATGCAGAGATCTGTGGCTATGGCATGAGCGCCGATGCAGGTCACATGACTGCGCCTAGCATGGATGGCCCGCGCCGCGCTATGGTCTCGGCCATGCGCAATGCAGGTATCAATGCAGACCAAGTAGGCTATTTGAATGCCCACGGTACGTCGACGCCTCTGGGCGATGTCAATGAAACCAATGCCATCAAAGCGGCACTGGGTGAGCATGCCAAGAAAACGCTGGTCAGCTCTACCAAGTCCATGACGGGACACTTGCTGGGTGGTGCCGGTGGCATTGAAAGTGTGTTCACGGTCTTGGCCTTGCACCATCAAAAAGTACCGCCCACCATTAATTTGGACAATCAAGACCCAGAGTGCGATTTGGACTACTGTGCCAACACAGCACGCGACGTCAACATTGAGTACGCTCTGAAAAACAACTTTGGTTTTGGTGGCACCAACGGCAGTTTGGTTTTCCGTCGGATTTAAGCCAATTGAATTCAAACGCCCCATCGGTCGACTTTCCGGTGGGGCGTTTTTTCATGGGCCTTTGGGGTGTCGCTGTATTGTCCAGTGTCACTGCTGGCGCATTTATTTTCAGCTTCGTTTCCGGCGATTTTGAATCATGGCGTGGCGCACTCTTGGTCGTAGCTTGGTCATTGGCGAGTTTGCTGTCGTTTAGGTCGGTCTGGGCAGGACAAGCCAAATGCTGGTTGTCTTGGAATGGCAGTGCTTGGCAAATCTTGCCTGTCAGCGCGCCATCCGATGTGAGGCGCCAAGAGTTCAGTGCCATTGATCTCAAAAACCATCAAGAAGCAGACGAGGCGGGCAGCCACCTGACAGTCCACCTCGATTTGCAACGGGTGCTGTGGGTCTCGCTTGCTTACCCCGAAGGTGGTCGAAATTGGTTCTGGGTCTCACAAGCTGCATTTCCCGAGCGTTGGCATGGATTTCGATGCGCTGTATATTCGCGTGCCGAATAAATTTTCTTGCGTCGAAACGTCCAGGAGTTAATGTTTTTCATGAAACCATCTCACACTCAATCACCTCAGCGCTGGGTGTCTTTTATTTGGACTGCTGCGTTGGTCTGCAGCATGCAGTTGACCAGCACAGTGAATGCTCAACAAAACCTGGTGAAAGGCTTGCCTGATTTCACAGAATTGGTTGAGCAAGTAGGCCCCTCAGTGGTCAACATTAGGACCTTGGAAAGAGTCAGAATGTCATCGCCAAGTGGTGGCAACTCGGACGACGAGACGCAAGAATTGTTGCGTCGCTTCTTTGGTATTCCTGTGCCACCCAATGCGCCTAATTCACCTAGGCAAGCACCACGACAGGGCCGAACGCCTGCGCCAGAAGAACCTCAGCCCAGAGGTGTGGGGTCTGGTTTTGTCTTAACCTCCGATGGTTTTATCTTGACCAATGCGCATGTGGTGGAGGGTGCTGATGAAGTCTTGGTGACACTCACGGACAAACGCGAATTTAAGGCCAAGTTAATTGGCGCCGACAAGCGAACCGATGTGGCGGTGGTCAAGATTCAAGCGACGGGCTTGCCAGCTGTCAAAGTGGGCGATGTGTCACGGCTCAAAGTAGGCGAGTGGGTCATGGCCATTGGTTCGCCCTTTGGTTTGGAAAACTCCGTCACAGCCGGTATTGTCAGCGCCAAGCAACGCGACACAGGTGATTATTTGCCTTTCATCCAAACCGATGTGGCCATCAACCCTGGCAACTCAGGTGGGCCATTGATCAACATGCGCGGCGAGGTGGTGGGCATCAACAGTCAGATTTACTCGCGTTCAGGCGGCTTCATGGGTATTTCATTTGCCATTCCTATGGACGAGGCCATGCGAGTCAGTGAGCAACTCAGGTCCAGCGGTCGTGTCACACGCGGTCGCATCGGTGTACAAATTGAGCCCGTCACCAAAGAGTTGGCTGAATCAATTGGCTTGGGAAAGGCACAAGGTGCCTTGATCAATCGCATTGAAGCGGGTGCGCCGGCTGACAAGGCTGGTTTGGAAGCCGGTGATGTCATTCTTAAAATTGATGGCAAACCGATTGAGAAGTCTGCAGACTTGCCTCGCTTGGTGGGCAATACCAAACCTGGTACCAAAAGCAACCTGACTGTGTTCAGACGCGGTGCGACCAAAGAGATGAGCATTGTCATTGCAGAGTTGGAGCCAGAAAAGACAGCAAAACGCAGCAATGAGCCCGAACAAAAATCAAAGGCAACAGCTTCTACGCAGGGTTTAGGTCTGGTGGTCATCGATCTGACGGATGCTCAAAAAACCGAATTGAAAATCAAAGGCGGTGTCCGCGTCGAGAGTCTGCAAGAGCAAGCAGCAAGGTCCGGCTTGCGCGAGGGCGATGTGATCTTGGCCATTGGCAATCACGAAGTGACGACGATGAAAGAGTTTGAGGCAGCGCTTGCCAAAATCGACAAGTCGCAATCCATCAGCGTGCTGTTTAGACGAGGTGAGCTAACGCGTTTTGCATTAATTCGTCCCGTTCGCTGATCCTTTGATTGTCAAGAGTCCCTTTTGAATCACAGGGTTTTCCATCATTTCAAAATATTTTTTAAGTTTGTATTCACTAACTTTTTCGGCTTACGTTTCGCAAAAATGGTTAAAATCTGGGCACTTGAACCAAGATTCATGGCTAAAAAAGCAGGGGTGTGTTCACGATGTGGGATGTCCCATATCAGTCCACCGGTGATCCACAGAACACCCACAAGTTATTCATAAATATTTTCAGTAAATTGTGTATAACTTGTTGATAAGTTTTCTGTTGCGAGCTTGCAACGACCTGCAAAGTGCTGTTTTGGGGCTGTACGTGTTTGGCTTTTTGCCTACAATGAAGTCCCAACTATCGCAGTTGCCATTGATTGTTGGTTCAGGGCGCGTCCTCATTCGACGCGCCCTTTTTTCTTGCCTAGCCCATTGAATCTCAAACACTTGTAACTGGTCCTTGATGAATCACATCAGAAATTTCTCCATCATTGCGCACATCGATCATGGCAAATCGACACTTGCCGATCGATTGATTCAACGTTGCGGCGGCTTACAAGAGCGCGAAATGGAAGCGCAAGTCTTGGACTCTATGGACATTGAAAAAGAGCGCGGCATTACCATCAAAGCGCAGACCGCCTCACTTCAATACAAAGCCAAAGACGGTCAAATCTACAACCTCAATTTGATCGACACACCGGGTCATGTCGACTTCTCTTATGAGGTTTCACGCTCCCTGTCGGCCTGCGAGGGTGCTTTGTTGGTGGTCGATGCCAGTCAAGGTGTCGAAGCCCAAACAGTTGCCAATTGCTACACAGCACTTGATCTGGGTGTTGAGGTGGTACCCGTTTTAAACAAGATGGATTTGCCCCAAGCAGATCCTGAAAATGCCAAAGCTGAAGTCGAAGATGTCATTGGCATTGACGCCAGCGAGGCCATCCCATGTTCTGCCAAAACCGGCATGGGCATCGACGAAATTTTGGAAGCCATCGTCGCCAAAATTCCTGCGCCCAAAGGCAACCCCAACGCGCCCTTGCGTGCCATGATTGTCGACAGTTGGTTTGATACCTATGTGGGCGTGGTCATGCTGGTCCGCGTGGTCGATGGTCGCTTGGGCAAAGGTGAGCGTTTCAAAATGATGGCCACCGAGGCTGTGTATAACGCCGACACCATGGGCGTGTTCACCCCCGCCAACGAGCCGCGAGACAGCCTTGAAGCGGGGCAGGTGGGTTACATCATTGCCGGTATTAAGGAGTTGCAAGCAGCCAAGGTGGGCGACACCATCACGCTAGAAAAGAAGTTGCCCAACAACTTGGGCCCTGCTGAACAAGCCTTGCCAGGTTTTAAAGAAATTCAACCGCAAGTTTTTGCGGGTCTGTACCCCACTGAAGCCAACCAATACGACTCGTTGCGAGATGCCCTAGAAAAACTCAAACTCAATGATGCGTCTTTGCACTATGAGGCGGAGGTTTCACAAGCTCTGGGATTTGGTTTCCGTTGTGGCTTCCTGGGTTTGTTGCACATGGAAATTGTGCAAGAGCGCTTGGAGCGTGAATTTGACCAAGACCTCATCACCACTGCACCCAGTGTGGTGTACGAGGTGGTGAAGGGTGATGGCGAAGTCATCATGGTTGAGAATCCAGCCAAGATGCCCGACCAAGGCAAGATGCAAGAAATTCGGGAACCCATTGTGACGGTGCATTTGTACATGCCGCAAGATTATGTGGGCCCTGTCATGACCTTGGCCAACCTCAAGCGAGGTGTCCAGATCAACATGGCCTACCATGGCCGTCAAGTGATGCTGACTTACGAGATGCCACTGGGTGAAATTGTTTTGGACTTCTTTGACAAATTGAAATCTGTCTCTCGCGGTTATGCCTCGATGGACTATGAGTTCAAGGAATACCGTGCCTCTGATGTAGTGAAGGTCGATATTTTGTTGAACGGCGAAAAAGTCGATGCCCTGTCCATCATTGTGCACCGCACCCAAGCCGCATACCGCGGACGCGCTGTGGTTGCCAAAATGCGTGAAATCATCAGCCGTCAGATGTTTGATGTGGCCATTCAAGCCGCCATTGGCGCCAACATCATCGCCCGAGAAACGGTCAAAGCACTGCGTAAAAACGTTTTGGCCAAATGTTATGGGGGTGACATAACCCGCAAGCGTAAATTGCTAGAGAAGCAAAAGGCGGGTAAAAAGCGAATGAAACAAATTGGTTCGGTTGAGGTGCCTCAAGAAGCATTCTTGGCCATTTTGCAGGTGGAAGACTGATGCAAGTTCTAACGGCTTTTTTATTGGCCGCATTCTGTGGGTATGCCGGTTCTTGGTACTTGGGTTTGATTGAAGGCAACTTCGCACTGCTTATGCTTATGGCCGTGGTCATCTCGGGGTGTTACTGGGTGGCCGAAAAATTCTATTTTTGGCCGCAGCGACTGAAGGCTGTTGCGCAGCTCGATGCAGAAAAGGCCAAGCGCCAACAAGAGTTGGCCAAAATGGGCATTGACCGCGTAGACACAGACACCGGTGAGGCACGCGACCGTCTGCTGATGCAACCCTGGTGGCTAGATTGGACGGCAGGACTCTTCCCGGTCATTCTGGTGGTGTTTATTTTGCGTTCGTTTTTATTTGAGCCCTTCAAGATTCCATCGGGTTCCATGATTCCCACTTTGTGGATCGGCGACCTCATTTTGGTCAATAAATTTCACTATGGTGTTCGACTTCCAGTAGCCAATATCAAAATCACTCAGGGTACGCCAGTGGCACGAGGTGATGTGATGGTTTTCAGGTACCCCCCACGTCCCAGTGTGGACTACATCAAGCGGGTCATTGCCATTCCAGGAGATGAAGTGGCTTACTTGAACAAGAAGCTCAGCATCAATGGCAAACCGGTTCCTACAGAAACCTTGCCTGATTTTTTTGACGAGTCTGTGATGCGATATTTCAAACAATCGCAAGAAAAATTAGGCGAAAAAACGCACAATCTGATTGTGGACGATGAGCGTCCTGCCTTTATTCCCGGTGCCGACGACTTCACATTTCGTGATCGTTGCAACTACACCGTTGAAGGTGTGGTTTGCAAAGTGCCAGATGGGCATTACTTTATGATGGGCGACAATCGCGACAATTCCTTGGATTCAAGGTATTGGGGCTTTGTACCCGATGCCAACATCGTAGGCAAAGCTTTCTTTGTGTGGATGAATTTCGGTAATTTGGGGCGCATTGGCGCTTTCAATTGATGATTTCAATCTGCAAGTGCATGCACATTCCACAATTCTCACGTCATAGGTCATTGTTGTGAACGACGGTCTTGGTCAATTGCAGGTGCGAATGAATCATTCATTCAAGGACACTGCCTTGTTGGAGCGAGCTGTAACGCACCGTAGTTTTTCTGCGGATCACAATGAGCGCCTTGAATTTTTGGGCGATTCGGTTTTGAATTTGGCGGTGGCGCATTTGCTGTTTGAGCAGTTGCGTGACTTACCAGAAGGTGACTTGTCTCGTGTTCGCGCCAATCTTGTCAAGCAAGAAACTTTGCACCAGCTGGCGCTGAAACTCGATATCCCAGCTTGTTTGAAATTGGGCGAGGGCGAGTTGAAATCGGGCGGTCAGCGCCGGCCCTCAATTTTGGCCGATGCTTTGGAAGCCCTGATTGGTGCTGTTTTCCTTGATGCGGGCTATGACGCAGCAGAAAAATGGGTGCACGCCCTTTTTCAAAATGTGGAAATTACGCCGCAAATGCAAGCTGCCGCCAAAGACCCCAAAACAGAATTGCAAGAGTGGCTGCAGGGTCGTAAATTGCAGTTACCTCAATACAGTGTGGTGGCCACCTCTGGGGCTGCGCACCGACAAATTTTTGATGTCGCTTGCGACATCCCCGAACTCAGTCTCTCACAGCACGGCAGCGGTCCTTCGCGCCGCGCAGGTGAGCAAGCCGCGGCAGCTGCCATGCTTGAAATTTTGAAAGTCAAGGCACGCGGATGAACACAGAAACCAACCCCGCCCAACGTTGCGGCTTGGTCGCCATTGTTGGCAAACCCAATGTGGGCAAATCGACTTTGCTCAATGCGCTGGTGGGCCAAAAAATCAGCATCACCTCTCGCAAAGCACAAACCACGCGTCACCGCATTACGGGTATTCGCACAGAAGGCCCTACGCAGTATGTGTTTGTGGACACGCCGGGTTTTCAAACGCGTCACAACACGGCCCTGAACAAGTCTTTGAACAAAACAGTTCTGGGCGCAGTAGGCGATGTCGACTTGGTCTTGTTTGTGGTGGAAGCGGGCATGTTCAATACGGCCGATGCCAAAGTGCTGGCATTGCTGAAGCCCGATGTACCTGTTTTGCTCATTGCCAATAAATTGGATGCGATCAACCGCCGCGAAGACTTGGCGCCTTGGCTAAAGGAAATGCAAGAGCGTCATCCTTTCACCGAGTTTGTGCCCATGTCGGCCAAAAACGCCAAGGACATAGAGCGCCTGATGGGCTACTGCGAAAAGTACTTGCCCGAGCAAGCCTGGTGGTACGCCGAAGACGAACTCACCGATCGCAGCGAAAAGTTTTTGGCCAGCGAAATTGTTCGTGAAAAACTGTTCCGTTTCACAGGTGACGAATTGCCCTACACCTCGACAGTGGTCATCGACAAATTCGAAGAAGAGCCCAGCCGAACAGCCAATCGCATGATTCGCATTGCAGCCACCATTGTGGTGGAGCGCGAAGGTCACAAGGCCATGGTGATTGGCGACAAAGGCGAGCGCCTCAAACGCATTGGCACTGAAGCGCGTCAAGAACTTGAAAAACTCATGGACGCCAAAGTGTTCATTGAGTTGTGGGTCAAGGTTCGCTCTGGCTGGGCCGACGACGAAGCGCGCGTTCGCTCCTTCGGTTACGAATAAAAAGCGCAGGCCATGGCCGCAGTCTTGAAACGAATTTCGGATGAGCCGGCGTATGTGCTGCATCGCTATGATTGGAGTGAGTCCAGTCTTATCCTTGAAGTGTTTACTCGCCATCAAGGCCGCATTGCTTTGGTCGCCAAAGGTGCTAAAAAGCCCAGCTCTTCTTTCCGCCCTGTTCTGCTGCCCCTACAAGCCATCCAAGTGGCTTATGGTGGCGATGCCGATATTCGCACCCTGAAATCGGCCGAGTGGGTGGGCGGACATGTGATGCCTACTGGCGATGCACTGCTTTCTGGCTATTACTTGAATGAGCTGCTGCTGAAGTTGTTGGCCCGCGAAGATCCCCATCCTCAATTGTTTGACGCGTATGCTGCGACGGTGCGCGTGATGGCAACTGAACCCGGTGAATTGCTACAAGCCTCACTGCGCGTGTTTGAACTATTGTTGCTTAGAGAAATTGGATTGTTGCCGAGCTTGAATTGCCAGACACTCACCATGGCCGACTTGGACAAGGCTAGAGATTATTGTTTGGTGCCCGAAGGGGGCTTGCGCTTGGCGCATCGTGATGACCGGCATGCCCTCAATGGTGCGCAGTGGCTTTCCCTCCAAAATGCCTTGGATGGCATTACACCTTTCACAGACACACTTCGTTTGAGTTTGGACATGCTCACGCCATTGCGCACCCAACTTCGCACCTTACTCAATTACCATTGTGGTGTCGGTACCCTCAAAACCCGTCAAATGATGATCGACATTCAAAGTTTGTGAGCCTTTCATGACCCAACACGCCCAAACGGCCCTTTCCGTCAACGTCAACAAGGTGGCGCTTTTGCGCAACTCGCGCCACTTGGGTATTCCCAGTGTCTTGAAAGCCGCTCAAATGTGCTTAGAGGCTGGCGCACAGGGCATCACCATCCACCCGCGCCCTGACGAGCGGCACATTCGCGCATCCGATGTTGTCGAGTTGGCTCAATTGATGAAGCAGTGGCCCGACCGTGAGTTCAACATTGAGGGCAATCCGTTTCACCAATTGATGGACTTTGTCCGTACCTACAAGCCGCATCAAGTGACTTTTGTGCCCGACAGTGAAGGCCAATTCACCAGTGACCATGGTTGGTCCTTTCCCAAAGATGCCGCACAGCTCAAGCCTTTGATTGACGAATGCAAGTCATTGGGCGTGCGCGTGAGCTTGTTCATGGACCCTGAACCCGAGCAAATGGCCGATGTCAAACAAGTGGGCGCGGACCGGGTGGAGCTGTACACCGAGCCCTATGCCGCCACCTTTGGCACCTCTGCCAATGAGGCGTGTTTGACCAAGTATGTGAACACTGCAAAAGCTGCCTCGACCTTGGGCCTTGGCGTGAATGCTGGTCACGATTTAAACCAAGACAATTTGCCCCTGTTTTCACAAGCCGTACCAGGCCTCTTAGAAGTTTCCATTGGTCACGCTTTGATCGCAGATGCTTTGGAAGTGGGCTATGCCGCCACTGTCCGAGCTTACTTAAAGGCCTTGGGCCGATAAACCGCCGGTCATCATGATTTACGGCATTGGAACCGATCTGTGCGATGTACGCCGCATCAGAGCCAGCTTGGAAAGGCGCGGCGATCGTTTTGCGCAAAAAGTATTGAGCGACGCTGAATTTGCTACTTACAAAGCGCGTGGTGCTAGATGGCCCGAGCGGGGTGTGCGATATGTCGCCACAAGATTTTCTGCCAAAGAAGCATTTAGCAAAGCCATTGGCATGGGCATGCGCATGCCCATGACTTGGCGTTCTTGTGAAATTGGCAAATTGCCTTCAGGGCAGCCCGTCATTATTTTGTACGGCGACTTGAAAACCTGGTTTGAGTCCCAACATCTAAAAGCACACATCAGCGTCACAGACGAAGCCGACTACGCCGGCAGTTATTGCGTGGTGGAAAGAATTGAATGAACATCCAAGCACCTTTGATCATTGACATTGAAGGTCACACGCTAACAGCGGATGACAAAAAGCGACTTAATAATCCTTTAACGGGCGGCATTATTTTGTTCGGCCGCAATTGGCAAAGTCGCGCACAACTCACGGCTTTGTGCACGGAGATCAAGGCCATCCGAAAAGACTTGCTCATTTGCGTCGACCATGAAGGCGGCCGTGTGCAGCGCTTTAGAACCGATGGGTTCACCCATTTGCCAGCCATGCGCCGCTTGGGCCAGATGTGGGCACAGGATGGCAAAGGCCTTGAAGGGGAGGGCGTTTTGCAAGCTTGCCAAGCAGCCTCAGCTGTTGGCTATTTGTTGGCGTCTGAATTGCGCGCTTGTGGGGTGGATTTCAGCTTCACGCCGGTGCTCGATTTGGATTACGGCGAGAGCAGCGTGATTGGCGACCGCGCCTTTCACCGAGACCCCAGACACGTCAGCTTGTTGGCCAAAAGCCTGATGCACGGTTTGCTTCGCGCTGGCATGGGCAACTGCGGCAAACACTTTCCTGGGCATGGCTATGTCAAGGCTGACTCACACGTCGACATGCCCATCGACAAGCGCAGTTTGAAAGCCATCTTGAAAGAAGATGCCAAGCCCTATGAGTGGCTTAACAATGAACTGTCAGCCGTGATGCCAGCGCATGTGATTTACCCCAAGGTAGACGCAAGACCCGCAGGTTTTTCACACACTTGGATTCAAGACATTTTGCGCGAGCAATTGGAATTTACCGGTGCTGTGTTCAGCGACGATTTGTCGATGGCTGGCGCTCGTGTTCTAGACGGCCAACCCATCAGTTTCACGCAAGGTGCTTTGGCGGCGCTCAATGCAGGCTGTGACTTAGCGCTTCTGTGCAATCAATCGCTCAAGGGCAGCAAAGTGATTGACGAAGTTTTAGACGGACTGGCTGAAGCGCAAGTCAAAGGTTGGTGGCAACCTGACGAACTCAGTGAAGCTCGACGTTTGGCGTTGTTGCCCACCACACCTGCATTGGCTTGGGATGATTTGGTTCGTTCAGTCAATTACCAGCAAGCCTTAGCCTGCTTGCCTTGATATGCAATTCATCGCTTGGATTTTTAAAATTTTCTTCAGCTTGCTGGGCTTGGTGTTTGTGCTGGGCATGCTTTGCATTTTGCTATTTGCGTTGCTGTTTGGCGCTTTGTGGTCTTTGGTGCGCGGTCGGAAACCGGAGGTCGCTGTGGTGTGGCAACGTTATCAAGACATGGCCCGCAGCAGAGCACCCTTTGGTACATGGGGCGCCGCTTCAAAAAATGACAGCGAGGTGGTTGACGTAGAGGCGAAAGAAGTGACCCATGCCGCGTCGCAACAAGATCGCTTGCCAAGGCAGTAAATTCAATCAAAAAAATAGCGCCAGAGTTGGCGCTTTTTTTTAGTCCTGCTCTCGCTTTAAGGCGGGGAACAAAATCACATCTCGAATGCTAGGACTGTCGGTCAGCAACATCATCAAACGATCAATGCCAATGCCGCAACCACCAGCAGGTGGCATGCCATATTCCAAGGCGCGCACAAAGTCGTGGTCAAAGAACATGGCTTCATCGTCGCCACTGTCTTTGGCATCCACTTGCGCTTGGAAACGTGCCACTTGGTCTTCGGCATCGTTCAGCTCGGAGAAGCCGTTGCCAAATTCACGTCCTGTGATGTAAAGCTCAAAACGCTCCGTGACCTCTGGGCGCTCATCGTTGGCACGGGCCAAAGGCGAAATTTCGGTGGGGTGTTCCATGATGAACGTAGGTTCCCACAATTTTTCTTCCACGGTTTCTTCAAAGTACAGCACCTGCAAACCGGCCAAAGTTTTCTTGGACAGATTGTTTTTGGCTTCGCTCATGCCCAGCTTTTGCAAGGCTTGTATGAGCCAAGCGTCGTCGTCTACTTTGTCGCCAGCCTCGGTGTGCTTGATGATGGCTTCACGAATGGTGAGGCGAGCAAAAGGCTTTGCCAAATCGACGGGCTTGCCAGCATACGAGAGCTGCAAATGGCCGACCGCTTTCATGGCGGCATCGCGCACCAATTCTTCGGTAAAGCCCATCAAGTCTTGGTAGTTCCAATAAGCCGCATAGAACTCCATCATGGTGAATTCTGGGTTGTGGCGAACTGAAATGCCTTCGTTGCGGAAGTTGCGATTGATTTCGAACACACGTTCGAATCCGCCCACCAGCAAACGCTTCAAGTACAACTCGGGCGCAATGCGCAAGAACATTTCTTGGTCCAGGGCATTGTGGTGTGTCACAAACGGACGTGCATTGGCACCGCCTGGAATGGGGTGCAACATGGGCGTTTCAACTTCTAAGAAGTTGTGCTTCACCATGAAGTCGCGAATGCCGCTCACTGCCTTGCTGCGCGCCGTAAAGCGTTTGCGCGCGTCTTCGTCCATCATCAAGTCAACATAGCGTTGACGGTATTTGATTTCTTGATCGGCCACGCCGTGGAACTTGTCGGGCATGGGACGAAGGCTCTTGGTGAGCATGCGAACGCTGGAAGCGTGCAAAGATAACTCGCCCATTTTAGTTTTGAACAAGAAGCCTTCAGCGGCCACGATGTCGCCCAAGTCCCAATGTTTGAAATCGTTGTAGGCTTCTTCGCCAATGTCATCGCGCGTGACATAAATCTGGAAACGGCCTGTGGCATCTTGCAAGGTGGCAAAGCTGGCCTTGCCCATCACGCGTTTGAGCATCATGCGGCCGGCAATTTTGGCTTTGACAGGTGCCACGCCTTCGCCCTTTAAGGCTTCTGCTGCTTTGTCGCCGTGTGCCGTTGTCAGTTCGTCCGCATGGTGTTCAGGTTTGAAGTCGTTAGGGAAGGCCACGCCTTTGCCTTGCGCTTGCGCTTCACGCAGGGCCTTAAGCTTGCTGCGGCGTTCTGCAATCAGTTGGTTCTCGTCAACGACGGGGGTGGTTTGATTTTCTGCTGGCGTGTCTGACATGAAGTGCACTTAATGAGTGAGGGCGGATAAAACCCGTAAAAACGCTGAATGAGAGCGCGAACCCGTTATTTTACGATTCCTTCGGGCTGCCGCTATCATGCACACACTTGGAGGACTTCTGTGTTTCTACAAATTGTCAATTTGATCTTGGATGTGGCCACGGGTTTGGTGGGCGGGGCCTGTTTGATGCGCTTGGTGATGCAATGGCAGCGTTTGCCTTTTCAGAACCCCATTGGTCGCTTTGTGTTTGCTGTGACCGATTGGTTGGTCATGCCACTTAGGCGCATATTGCCCGCAGTCGGTCGATTGGACACGTCCAGCTTGGCGGCAGCTTGGCTGATGAAGTTGAGCCATTTGTTGGCGATGTGGGCCTTGGCAGGCGCACAAGCGGCATTGCTGGGTGTTTTGATTGCCAGCCTGTTTGGCGTACTTCATTGGCTGGTTTCTGGCTTGAGCGCCATTATTTTGCTCTATGCCATTTTGTCTTGGGTTCAACCCAATAGCGGCAGCATGATGCTGTTGTCACGCATTGTGGAGCCTTGGCTGGCACCCATTCGGAATGCCATTCCTCAACCAGGCGGCATTGATCTATCGCCCCTGGTGCTGTTGGTCATCTTGCAAATTGCCGGCATGTTGCTGGCGGGTTTGCAGTACGGCGGGTTTTAAGGGCAGCGGACAGCGTCCGCTGCTTCTGATCAAGTTCAGCTGACGGCGTCAGCGGATTGGCGCGTCAACATGGCCAAAGTATTGGCCACGGTCATCTTCAATTCACGGCGATCGCAAATGAAGTCGATGGCACCTTTTTCTTGTAAGAACTCGGCGCGTTGGAAACCTTCTGGCAAGGTCACGCGCACAGTGCTTTCAATCACGCGGGGACCGGCAAACCCAATCAAGGCCTTGGGTTCGGCAATGACCACGTCGCCCATGAATGCAAAACCTGCAGAAACACCGCCCATGGTGGGGTCGGTCAAGACGCTGATGTAAGGCAAACCTTTTTTGGCCAAGCGAGTCAATGACGCATTGGTTTTGGCCATTTGCATTAAAGATAACAAGCCCTCTTGCATGCGCGCGCCACCGGTGGCCGTAAAGCAAATGAAGGGCACTTTTTGCTCAATGGCGGTTTCGACGCCGCGCACAAAACGCTCGCCCACGACAGAGCCCATGCTGCCGCCC
This sequence comes from uncultured Limnohabitans sp., assembly GCA_964544175.1. Classification (GTDB taxonomy): domain Bacteria; phylum Pseudomonadota; class Gammaproteobacteria; order Burkholderiales; family Burkholderiaceae_C; genus Limnohabitans_A. The sequence continues at coordinate 1,999 of CAZJAL010000036.1, read as the reverse complement.
ATGAAATCAAATTCGAAGCAAGCCGCCACCACGTTGATGCTGTGGATGGCACCGCCCATGACCACCAAGGCGTCGGTTTCACCGGTGTTGCTCATGGCTTCTTTGATGCGCTCGGGGTACTTGCGGCTGTCTTTGAATTTCAAAGCGTCGACAGGCACCACTTCTTGGCCAATTTCGTAGCGGCCTTCGTTGTCCAAAAAGTTGTTTAGACGGGCACGTGCGCCAATGCGGTGGTGGTGGCTGCAGGTGGGGCAAACGTTTTGGTTTTGCTCCAGGTCAGTTTTGTAAAGCACGGATTCGCACTGGGGGCACTTGATCCACAAGCCTTCCGGCACGCTACGGCGGTCGGCCGGGTCGGTGTGCAGAATTTTTGGGGGAAGCAGTTTTTCGAGCCAACTCATGTCGAGGTCCTTATGGGGTGTTTCAGGCGTCCATGGCCTGGCGAATGCCACGCAAGAAGTCGCCAGCCACAGCCGCGACTTTATCGCGGGGTTCATTTTCTATCAATTGGATGATTTTGCTACCAATTACGACGGCATCGGCCACTTTGGCAATGGTTTGTGCGGTTTGGGCATCGCGAATGCCAAAGCCAACACCTACCGGAATGCTCACTTTTTGGCGAATGCGGGGCAACATAGCCTCTACTTCGTCGGTGTTCAAGGCACCTGAGCCTGTGACGCCCTTGAGCGACACGTAGTACACATAGCCACTGGCCACATCGGCCACTTGCTGCATGCGCTGATCGGTGCTGGTGGGGGCCAGCAAGAAAATCAGGTCCATGCGGTGGGCCCGCAATTTGGCCGCAAATTCAACGCATTCCTCGGGGGGGTAGTCCACCACCAAGACGCCGTCGATGCCGGCAGCTGAGGCGTCGCGAATGAAGCCGTCTTTGCCGTGCTTCAGGTCATAGCGCTCAATGGGGTTGGCATAGCCCATCAGCACCACAGGCGTGGTGGTGTTGGTCTGTCTAAAGGCTTTCACCATGTCAATGACGTGGGAGGTGCCAATGCCAAACGCCAAGGCTTTGTCGCCCGCTTTTTGAATGACGGGGCCATCGGCTGAGGGGTCGCTAAAAGGCACGCCCAATTCAATGACATTGGCGCCTGCAGCCACCATGGCATGCATCAACTCAGGCGTGACATCGGCAAAAGGAAAGCCTGCAGTCACGTAGGGGATGAGTGCCTGGCGACCCGAGGCTTTCAGTTGTTGGAAGGTGGCTTCAATGCGGCTCATTTGACAACTTTCACAATTTGCTCGCCAATGGGCAAACCACCTTTGACGCCTTGACCTTGGCAGCTGGGACGGCAGTAGAAATCGGCTTGGCTCAGGTCGGCCACAGTGCCGATGTCTTTGTCGCCTCGGCCCGACAAGTTGACCAAAATAGATTGATCGGGCTTCATGGTGACGGCCAACTTCTTGGCATAGGCAACAGCATGGCTGGACTCGAGGGCAGGGATGATGCCTTCGGTGCGGCACAAGTAATGGAAGGCGTCCAATGCTTCTTGATCGGTGATGCCCACGTATTCGGCACGGCCAATGTCTTTGAGAAAAGCGTGCTCAGGGCCTACGCCTGGATAGTCCAAGCCCGCGCTGATGCTGTGGGTTTCGGTAATTTGCCCGTTGTCGTCTTGCAGAATGTAAGTGCGATTGCCGTGCAACACACCAGGGCTGCCCCGCTGCAAAGAGGCAGAGTGCTTGCCGCTTTCTAAGCCTTCACCTGCTGCTTCGATGCCAATTAGGCGTGTGTTCTGATGATTGATGTAGGGATAGAAAATACCCATGGCATTGGAGCCGCCGCCCACGCAAGCAATGACCGCGTCGGGTTGTTGGCTGTGCAAACCTGTTTGAGCCAATAGCTTTGGCATTTGCTCAAGGCATTCGTTGCCAATCACACTTTGAAAATCGCGAACCATCATGGGGTAGGGGTGTGGGCCAGCCACGGTACCGATGATGTAGAAGGTGTTGTCCACATTGGCCACCCAGTCGCGCATGGCTTCGT
>CAZJAL010000035.1:0-26951 GCA_964544175.1 uncultured Limnohabitans sp. | reverse complement strand
GCCCATTTGAACGCCTGTGTTGCCCATTGGGAAGTTGACGATGCCCACTTTGGCGTAGAACTCACGGAACAGCTTTAAGCCGTTGCCTTCGTACATCCAAGCAGTCATTTGACGGCTGTTGAGGCCGAAAGGAATGGCGCAATCCAAAGCGTATGTAGGATCTTTGCCGAAGAAATAGTAAGGCGCTGTGTTGGCCATCTCGACGGTGCCGTTGGACACGCCATCGAGAACGCCAAAGGGAGGCATCAATTCGCCAGCTGCGTGGGTGGTGATGGTGAACTTGCCGCCAGACAATTCATTGACTTTTTTGGCAAACACGTCGCACACACCGAACAATGTGTCGAGTGATTTGGGGAAGCTCGAGGCAATGCGCCAGCGCAATGTGGCCTGAGCGTGAACCGCTGGGGCTACGCCTGCGGCCAATACGCCAGCAATACCGGCATTTTTAATAAGGGAACGACGATCCATGGGGTTCACTCCGGAAGTCTAGGTTGATGAATTCAGGACGCCAAAGAGGGCCCTGAAGACTGCTTACAGTCATAATCACTATTGTAGGAAATTTATATCCCACTTTTGCACGGGTTTTCCCTGCGCTTGGCAGGGGAATTGGCATTGTTGTGTCTAGGCTATTTTCTAGGTTTGAGGTTCCACCAAGGCAGCTCTTGCCTCAACGAGTGGACATTGCCCGATTGGTTGGCTTCATAGCCATGCATTTCTTGCAAGGTCATTTGCCAATCTGAGGAGGCTAAATGCTCACGCAACACGCAAACAGGTGGCGAATCTAAGGCGCTTTTGAGGCAAGCCAACCAATAATTCTCTGTCACCAATGGAATGAAATCTAAGCCGGCAGCCGGCGCGGCGCTTTCGATGGCCAGTCCTGCATCGGCCTGACCCGATGCAATGCAGGTCGCCACGGCACTGTGAGACAACTCTTGGCGGTCGTAGCCCAGAAGTTGCGTCGGTTTGATGCCCTGGTTGATCATCAATTCATCCAACAGAAGCCTTGTTCCTGTGCCCAGCCCGCGGTTGACATACCGAAACCGGCCATTGACCACGTCTTGCAGCGATTGCACATTCAAAGGGTTGCCAGCTTTGACTAACAAGCCTTGCGTTCGTTTGGCAAAGCCAATGAGTTTGTGAAGCCCTGGTTTGAGCAAAGGTTTGTAGGTGTCTGCAGAGAGGCTCTTCTCATGGGGTTGCGAAAGGGTGTGAAATCCGGCAATTTCACAACGACCTTCGTTCAAGGCACGAATGGCATCGACGCTGCCGCAAAAACGGATGTCGAGGTGGAGCGACTTTTGAACAGCTGACTCGCGTAAGCGAACCAAAGCATCGTCGTGACTTGCGTACAAGGTGAGCAAGTAGGCTTGCGGATCAAAGGCAACTGCAAAGGTTCGCTCAATTTCGGCCATCAGCGATTCAATGGGTGCCGCCAAACGAGCTTGCGCTTGGCGCTCGGCCCATAACAACTTGCTGGCAAATTCTGACAATTCTGCCGGCATGCCTTTTTCCCAAACGATCAGGTTTTGGTTCAGGCGAAGCTCCCATTTTTTCAACTCACCCCAGACATGTCGATAGGAGAGACCTAAAGATCTGGCTGCCGCAGCAATAGAGCCATGTTCACGAACGGCCTGCAAAAGGTCCATGAGAGGGTTGCGCAGCAAAGCTTGCGGCCTTGGCTTGAAGCCGTCAGTTGCAGGTAGGGAGGGCGTTTCGGGCCCCCAGTTGTAAGAGAGTTCAATTTTTGGCACGGCCTAAGTGTGCCTCATTTGAGCGGCGGCTTGGCGCCGTCACCGCTTGTGCTTATGCATACCATTTCATAGCGGATCACCCGTGTAGTTCAGGGTATTCAAAACCGCTAGCATCGGCTCTGAATTTTTATCACCATGAGCACTTTTTCAGACAGCGCGTTGACCGCGTTTCAACTCATCACTTCGCTCGATCCTGGCCTCTGGACCATTGCCGGCAGGTCGCTGGGTGTTAGCGCGACTGCCTGCTTAATGGGCTGCGCCATAGGCATCGGTTTGGGTGCTTACTTGGGCGTGTCGCGTTTTTCTGGCAGGGCCATGGTTCTGACCGTCCTCAACACGTTCTTGGCTTTGCCGTCTGTGGTGGTGGGTTTGGTCATTTACTTGTTGTTGTCGCGCACAGGCCCTTTGGGTTTTTTGGGCTGGCTGTTCAGTTTCAAAGCCATGGTGCTGGCGCAAGTGGTGTTGGTCGTGCCTGTGGCTGCTGCCCTTAGCCGCCAAGTGGTTGAGGATGTGAATGCCGCGCATGGCGAGCAATGGCGCTCATTAGGCGCTGGCAACTTTGTGCGATGTGTGCTGTTGGCTTGGAACGAACGCTTTGCTTTGCTCACCGTTGTAGTGGCTTGTTTTGGCCGAGCTATTTCTGAAGTGGGCGCCGTCATGATTGTGGGCGGCAACATCGACGGCTTTACGCGTGTCATGACCACCGCCATTGCGCTTGAAACCAGCAAGGGCGATTTGCCCTTGGCTTTGGCGCTTGGCATTGTGTTGTTGGCCATCGTGGGCTTTTTGAATGTACTGCTGGCGCTGTTCAGGCATTGGCAAGACCGTCATCAGCAATCTAAGCCCAGCAGCTTGCGGGGGTGGGTCACATGACGCATCTGATTTCACTCAAGCAGGTGAGCTTGAAGTTGGGACATGTTCAAGCGCTTAGCGATGTGAGCTTGACCATCGACGCAGGCGAACATGTGGCATTGATCGGTGCCAATGGTTCAGGTAAGAGCACCTTGCTACGCGTTTTGAATGGACTGCATTCTGTCTCCGAGGGTCAACTTCAATTGGCAACTTGCAGGCAAGCCATGCTGTTTCAAAGGCCGCACATGTTGCGCACCGATAGCTTGACGAATGTGACGCTGGGTTTGTGGTTAGACCGCAGTTTGGGCTTGCGATGGCATCAAGCCAAAGCACGCGCGCTAGATGCTTTGTCGGTGTTGGGCTTGTCGGGCGTCAAGTTGCAAAACGCGGCCACCTTGTCGGGTGGTCAGCAGCAACGCTTGGCGCTGGCCAGAGCTTGGGCCAAAGAGCCCGAGTTACTTTTCTTGGATGAGCCAACAGCGAGTTTGGACCCGCCCGCCAAACGAGAAATTGAAGCGCTGGTGCAACAAATGATTGCGCCCAAAGACGACCCCCATCCTATGACCTTGATTTTTGCAAGCCACAACTTAGGGCAAGTGAAGCGTTGGGCCAGTCGGGTTATTTACCTTGAGCAAGGACGCATTTTGGCTGACTTGCCCACGGCCGATTTTTTCGATGCTGAATGTTTGAAACAACACAGCCAACAAGCATTTTTATTTCTACAAGGAGAAACCTCATGAGTTCAACTTTTCAATTGAAGCCTTTGGCAGGCCTTTTAACGCGTGCCGCACTGGGCCTTGTCTTTGCAGGCTTAAGCGCGCATGCTCTGGCCCAATCTATCGTAATGTCTTCGACGACCTCCACCGAACAATCGGGCCTCTTTGGTCATCTGTTGCCAGACTTTAAAAAGGCCACTGGCATTGACATCAAGGTGGTCGCTTTGGGCACCGGTCAAGCATTGGACATGGCGCGCCGTGGCGATGCCGATGTGGTGTTCGTCCATGATCAAGTGGCAGAAGAAAAGTTTGTAGCGGAAGGCTTTGGCCTTAAGCGTTTGCCCGTGATGTACAACGACTTTGTGGTGGTTGGCCCCCAGGCCGATCCTGCAAACGCAAAGGGCAATGACATTGTGGCCGCATTGAAAAAAATCGCAGCCAGCAATGCCGCATTTGTGTCTAGGGGCGACAAGAGCGGCACGCATGCAGCTGAATTGCGCTTTTGGAGTCAAGCGGCATTGGCATCTCAAAAAGGCAGCGGCTACAAAGAGTGTGGCTGTGGCATGGGCCCAGCCTTGAACATCGGTGCCTCTACAGGTGCCTATGTGTTAACCGATCGCGGTACGTGGTTGAACTTTAAAAACCGTGCCGACTTGAAAGTGTTGGTGGAAGGCGATGCCAAGTTGTTCAACCAATACGGCGTGATGGTGGTTAACCCAGCCAAACATGCGCATGTAAAGCAAGCCGATGCGCAAAAATTTGTGGACTGGATTGTTTCGGCCAATGGCCAAGCGTCTATTGCAGCCTACAAAATTGGTGGCGAGTCTGTGTTCTTCCCCAACGCCAACAAGTAAGTGAGTTGCGCTAAATGAGAGCCCTCAGTTAGCGGCCCGTGAAGCAAACGGGCGCCGAAGGATCGATGGGTGGTCCTTCGTACGAGTTCTTGGCGTGCGCCACGTCCATGTCGCGCGGCAAGGGCACGCTATTTTTAACGGCCAACACTTCGGCCATGATGCTCACCGCTATTTCTGCGGGTGTTTTGCTACCAATGTAAATGCCAATGGGGCCACGCAGTCGGGCAAGCGATTCTTCTGTTTGATCGAAGTGTTCAATCATGCGTTGTTGGCGAAGAATGTTGTTTCGGCGTGAACCAATGGCGCCGATGTAAAACGCATCGGTTTCTAAGGCAGCCAACAAGGCCAAATCGTCTAGTTTAGGGTCGTGGGTGAGGGCAATCACGCAGCTGCGTCTGTCTGGGTGAAAACTGACCACTAAATCGTCGGGCATGTCGTGCTTAACTGTCACGCCTGCTACCGACCATGCGCCACGATATTCTTCGCGCGGATCGCATACGGTGACGGCAAAGCCATTGAACAGCGCCATGGTGGCCAAGTACTCTGTCATTTGACCCGCACCAATCAAGAGCATTCGATACTCAGGTCCAAAGGTATTGATCAGTTGATGGTCGTCAATTTGCAAATCGCTAGGGGCATCACTGGCTGTCAATGTCACGGCACCCGTACGCAGGTCGGTGCAGCGCTGCGTGAGTTGCCCTTGTTCGAGCATGGCAATCAGTTCGGCCAAGCTGGCTGCGTCGGGGTTAAATTCCAGCAGTAACTCCAAGGTGCCGCCACAGGGCAGGCCAAAGCGATGCGCTTCGTCGGCACTGATGCCGTATTTCAAACGCACGGGTGCGCCGTCTTGAATGGCGTTGGCTTTGCTGTACTGCGCAATCAGATCGTCTTCTATGCAGCCACCGGAAACCGAGCCCACCACCGCGCCTGTTTCGCACAGGGCCATGATGGAGCCGACAGGGCGTGGCGAAGAGCCCCAGGTGCGGACTACTGTGGTGAGCATGGCCCGCTGCCCAGCTTCACGCCAAGCTTTGAGCGTTCGCAGCACCACGATGTCTAAGTTTTCCATGATTGTCTGACGACTTGTGAAACTAAATTAACGGACCAATGACCAAACTGCGCCTGCACCTACCACCAGGGCAATCCAGACCCATGTGGGCACAGCGCCAGAACTGGATGTAGCTGGTTCGGAGCTTGTGGCGACAGGTGCTGCACTTTCAGTAGCAGGGTACTTGGCTTGGAGTGCTTCATCAAAGCGTTTGAAGAAATCTTCGGCTAAAGATTTGGCAGCACCGTCAATCAGGCGTTGTCCGAGTTGGGCCAACTTGCCGCCAACCGTGGAGTGAACGGTGTATTGCAACTCACAGCCTTCAGCATGTGGATGCAGTGAAACTTTGGATTCGCCTTTGCCAAAACCAGCAACACCGCCTTGCGCTTCAAAGTTCAACGCATACGAGTTGGGTGCTTGAATGTCAGAGAGCGTCACTTTGCCATTGAACTTGGCAGACACAGGGCCAATTTTGATGGCAACACCCACGTTGTAAACGTTGGCCTCGCTGAGCTCAAACTTGTCACAACCAGGAATGCATGATTTCAAAATTGCAGGATCGTTGAGGGCATCCCAAGCTTGTGCTTGTGTGACGTGTAATACGCGTTGACCTTGCATGTCCATGGTGTCTTCTCCTTCAATTCTTTTTGAGTAACTTGGTCAAGGCTTGCGCCAGTTCTTCCAAGCGGGATAAGTTGTGGATGGCCAACATGCCATTCACGTGGCGATTCAACACACTGGCGCCGGTTGCAATGGGAGCGTAGCCGTCAAATCTGAGCAAAGGGTTGAGCCAAAGCAAAGATCGCGTGTGTCGTTTCAGCCATACAAGCTCCGAGTCTAGCGTTTCTGCAGTGCCTGTATCGAGTCCATCGCTGATGAGCAGCACGACGGTGCGTCGACCTGTGAGTTTTTTGGCATGCTGCAGCCGAAATTGCGACAACGATTGGCCCAATTGGGTCCCGCCTGCAAAGTCTTGAATTTGACGGCTAGACAAGGCCAGCATGTCATCGGTGTCTCTCAGTTTGAAAGCCGGATTGAGGTTGGTCAAACCTATACCAAATGCAAACACTTGACGCGGTGTGCCTCGGGTGGCTTGGTGCAAAAAAGCCAACAGCAAACGAGCATAACGCTCCATGGAGCCACTGATGTCAACCAAGATGAGCAGGGGCAGCGCTTGAGGCTTGCGTTGCATGCGCGGCAAGCGCAACACATCGCCATCTTGGCGCGCTGCTTGCTGCATGGTTTTGGCCCAGTGCATGCGTTCACCGCGGCCACCTGCGCGGGTTCTACGGCCTTGAATTTGGGGCAGAGGCAACTTGACGCGGCGTGCCAATTTTTCGACCAAGTTGAACTCGCTGGCACTCAGGCTTTGAAAGTCAGCTTGCTGCAAGCGCTCGCGGTTGCTGGCGCTCATGGCCGCATCAAACTTCAGTTCATCTTCTTTGGGCTTGACGGGATCGTTGTTTTTGTTTTTGGCCGCCAAGGCTTCTTGGACACGAGATTTGCGCGGCACGCCGGGTGTGGCTGTGGGCGCTTTGGGAAGCAACTGCGACAGTAGCTGACGTGTCAGTTCAGGGTCTCTGAAGAAGGCCGAAAACATTTGGTCAAACACCACCAAGTCTTCTTGTCGGCTGACCAAGCAGGCTTGAAGGGCGGCAGACAAATCGCCTTTGCGTTCAATGCCAACCAGCTGCGTCGATTCAATGGCCAAACTGATGCGCGACGCATCAATGGGCAAACCCGCTCTGCGCAAGGCCCTTGCAAACCCGGTGATGTTGTCACTGAGTTTGCCAGTGCGTGCGTCGCCCAACAACATGGTGAAAAATTCTTAAATAACGGTGGGGGCAGGGGCCAACAAATCGTCCAGCAAAGGCGTGATGGCCGCAATGTCTTCGCGCTGCTTGAACAAGATGCCCACAGTGTCTTGCACCACTTCAGGGTCGAGTGTGAGGGTGTTCAAGGCCACCAAGGCTTTGGCCCATTCCACGCTTTCAGCAATGCCAGGTGCGCGCTGAAAGGCGCTGGCAAACGGTTGGCTGCGCAGCCGGCCCACAAACTCGGCCACTTGCTCTGTGAGTTGTGCGCTGGCCTCTGGCACTTGAGAACGCACGACCGCCAATTCGCGTTCGCGATCGGGGTAGTCCATCCACTGGTACAAACATCGACGCTTCACGGCATCGTTCAAATCGCGTGTGCGATTGCTGGTGAGAATGGTGACGGGCGCTACTTCGGCCTTGATAGTGCCCAGTTCTGGAATACTGACTTGGTATTCGCCTAAATACTCTAGCAAAAAGGCTTCGAAGGGTTCGTCGGTGCGGTCGACTTCATCGATCAGCAACAGCGCACCAGGCGCTTTGGTTTGAAGGGCTTCAAGTAAGGGACGTTTGACCAAGAAACGTTTTTGATACACCTCGCGCTCAATTTCTTGAGGCGTTGCGCCAGTGCCAGATTGAGAGGCTGCTCTCATGTGCAACAACTGGGCTGCATGGTTCCATTCGTAGAGAGCCTCACGCTGCTCCATGCCGTCGTAGCATTGAAGCCGAATGAGAGGCCGACCCAAGACCTTGGCCAAGGCTTTGGCCAGCTCGGTTTTGCCCACGCCCGGTTCACCCTCTAGCAGAAGAGGGCGCTCCAATTTGAGGCTCAAAAAAACGGCGGTTATGAGCCGCCGTTCCGCGAAATAGCCCACGCCTTGAAGGGCCTGGGCAAGTTCATCGATGCTTTTGAAAGTGTCTTTTGCGGTCATCCGTTCGCCTGTTTCACCGCCCTTTGAGTTTGCACGGTGATCAGGTGAGCGCGATAGGCCTTTGAAGCGTGCAGGTCGGCATTGAGATCCGTAGAGTCTACCGCGACTCCGGTCACTGCTTCAGGGGTAAAGCTCTTTGTCAAAGCGGCTTCTAGGCCAGCATGACGGAACACGCCATTGCCTGCGCCTGTAATGGCCACGCGAGCGCCGCCAGCCGTTTGGGCCACAAACACGCCGACCAACGCAAAGCGTGAGGCGGGTTGGTTGAATTTGGCGTAAGCCGCTTTGGTGGGGATGGGGAAACTCACAGAAGTGATGATTTCGCCGGCTTCCAAAGCAGTGGTGTACAGACCTTGGAAAAAGTCGTCGGCCTTGATGGAACGCTTGTCGGTATTCACCGTGGCGCCCAAAGCCAGCAACGCGCTGGGGTAGCAAGCTGCAGGGTCGTTGTTGGCCACAGAGCCACCAATGGTGCCCATGGAGCGAACTTGCTTGTCGCCAATGTTGTTGGCCAAAGCCGCCAAACCTGGAATGTGCTGTTTGACGTCTGCATTGTCGGCCACGTCTTGGTGGCGTGTCATGGCGCCAATGACGATGTTGTTGCCGTCTTTTTTGACGCCGGCCAAACCGCTGATGGCGGCCAAGTCAACCAAAGTTTCTGGCTGTTGCAGGCGCTGCTTCATGGCAGCGATCATGGTTTGACCACCAGCCAAAACCTGACCACCAGCTTGTGCCAGTTTTTGGGCGTCTGCCAAGGCGGTGGGGCGTTCGTAGTTGAATGCGTACATGTTAAATACTCCGAATATTGAATTAGGCCTTGGCGGCTTGAATGGCTTCCCACACGCGGTGTGGTGTGGCAGGCATGTCAAAGTCTTTGACGCCCAAAGGTGCCAAAGCGTCTAGTACGGCGTTGATCACGGCTGGGGGGGAACCAATAGCGCCTGCTTCGCCGCAACCCTTGGTGCCCAAAGGATTGGTGGTGCAGGGTGTGCACTCATGGCCAATGGCAAACTCTGGGAAGTCATCGGCACGGGGCATGGGGTAGTCCATGAAAGAGCCGGTCAGCAACTGGCCAGTTTCTTTGTCGTACACGCAGTTTTCCATCAGCGCTTGGCCAATGCCTTGCACCAAACCGCCGTGCACTTGGCCTTCCACAATCATGGGGTTGATGATGGTGCCGAAGTCGTCCACTGCCGTGAACTTGTCGATTTTGGTGACGCCTGTTTGTGGGTCAATTTCAACTTCGCAAATGTACGTGCCAGCTGGGAATGTGAAGTTGGTGGGGTCGTAGAACGCAGTTTCGTTGAGGCCTGGTTCCAACTTGTCCAGCGGGTAGTTGTGCGGAACATACGCTGTGAGTGCAACAGTGCCAAATGGAATCTTCTTGTCGGTGCCCTTGACGCTGAATTCGCCGTTGGCAAAGTCAATGTCGGCATCGCCGGCTTCCATGAGGTGAGCTGCAATTTTCTTGGCCTTGGCTTCAATTTTGTCGAGAGCGCGCATGAGCGCGGCGCCACCCACAGAAATAGAACGTGAGCCGTAGGTGCCCATGCCGAAAGGTACACGGCCTGTGTCGCCGTGAACAATGTCGACGTTTTCAACAGGGATGCCCAAGCGTGCAGCCACCACCTGTGCAAAAGTGGTTTCGTGGCCTTGGCCATGGCTGTGTGAGCCGGTGAACACCGTCACGCTGCCAGTGGGGTGCACGCGCACTTCGCCGCACTCAAACAAACCAGCACGGGCGCCCAAAGCGCCAGCCACGTTGCTAGGGGCCAAGCCGCAAGCTTCGATGTAGCTGGAGTAACCAATGCCGCGCAACATGCCTTTGGCCGCACTGGCGGCTTTGCGGGCTGGGAAGCCTGCCAAGTCGCCCAGTTTATTGGCGTGGTTCATGAGGGCGTGGAAATCGCCCGTGTCGTACTGCAAAGCCACTGGCGTTTGGTACGGGAACTGTGTGATGAAGTTCTTGCTGCGAATGGCGTCTTGCGTCATGCCCAGCTCGAAGGCTGCGCGCGACACAATGCGCTCGAGCAAGTACGTGGCTTCTGGGCGACCAGCGCCGCGGTAAGCGTCTACAGGCGCTGTGTTGGTGAACCATGCGTCTACCTCCACATACACCTGAGGCGTAGCGTATTGGCCGGCCAACAAAGTGGCGTACAAAATGGTGGGAACTGCTGTGGAGAACGTAGACAAGTACGCGCCCAAGTTGGCATCGGTGTGCACACGCAAAGCCAAGAACTTGCCGTCTTTGTCGATGGCCAATTCGGCGTGGCTCGAGTGGTCACGACCGTGGGCATCGCTTAAGAAAGCTTCTGAACGGTCGCAATTCCACTTGATGTTGCGGTTGAGCTTTTTAGAAGCCCAAGTGAGGCACACGTCTTCGGCGTACAAATAAATTTTGGCGCCAAAACCACCACCCACATCGGGTGCAATGACGCGCACTTTGTGCTCGGGCAAGCCCAGCACAAACGCGGTCATGAGCAAGCGCTCGACGTGCGGGTTTTGGTTGGACACGTACAGCGTGTATTCGTCGCTGGCGCGGTTGTAGCTACCAATGGCTGCGCGTGGCTCCATGGGGTTGGGTGCCAAGCGGTTGTTGATGAGGTCTAGCTTGGTCACGTGAGCGGCACCTGCGAAAGCTGCGTCGACGGCTGCTTTGTCGCCAATGGCCCAGTTGTAGCAATGGTTGTTGGGTGCTTCGGCATGAAGTGCTGTGCCAGTCTTGGCTTGACGCACATCGACCACAGCGGGCAACACGTCGTATTCAACTTCGACCAACTCGGCAGCGTTTTTGGCTTGCTCCAAAGTTTCTGCCACCACCATGGCCACGTGGTCGCCCACGTAGCGCACCTTGCCATTGGCAAGGATAGGGTGAGGCGGCTCGTTCATGGGCTTGCCGCTGGTGTCGGTAATTAACCAACCGCAAGGCAAACCATTGATCTTGGCATCGACCACATCGGGGCCGTCTAGCACTGCAACCACACCAGGCGCTGCCAAAGCTGCAGCTTTGTTGATGCTCTTGATGTTGGCATGTGCGTGGGGTGAACGCACAAACACCGCGTGCGTCATGTTGTCTAGGCGGATGTCGTCGGTGTAGTTGCCAGCGCCTGTGAGGAAGCGATAGTCTTCCTTGCGACGCAAGGCTTCACCAATGTGAGGAAGTTTGGAAAAATCTGATGCACCCATGATGAACTCCTTAAGCTTTCATGGCAGCTGAACCTTGCTGCACGGCCTTGACGATGTTTTGGTAACCCGTGCAACGACACAGATTGCCTTCGAGCAATTCGCGAATTTCGAGTTCGCTGGCGTTGGGGTGACGTTTGGCAATGTCAACTGCGCTCATGACCATGCCAGGCGTGCAGAAACCGCACTGCAAACCGTGGCATTCTTTGAATGCAGCTTGCATGGGGTGCATGGTGCCGTCGGCTTGGGCCATGCCTTCAATGGTGGTGACTTCGGCACCTTGGGCTTGCGCGGTGAGCATGTTGCAAGACTTGACGGCGCGACCATTCACATGAACGGTACACGCGCCACATTGGGCGGTGTCGCAACCCACGTGGGTGCCAGTCAGTTTGAGGTGCTCGCGCAAAGCGTTGACGAGCAATGTGTTGGGGGCGGCGTCAACGGAGAGGGATTTTCCGTTGACTTTCATTTGGACCTGCATGCGTAACTCCTCGGGTTGAATTCAACCTCCAGTAGATCACGCAGCAGGCAAAAAAGCGGTAAGGGCTTACCCCAACTTCAATCTGTTTAGGAGGGATTTGCTCGGCGCCATTGGTTAATTAGCATCGGTATGACCATGGCAACACCCACCAAGGTGGCCGTGAGGCTTGGGGCAATCATGAGCAAAGCGGCAAACAAGCAAGAAAGTTGCTCCCAGCGCTTCATTTCTACCAACATGAATTTGCTCAATGCAGCAGCCATGAGCGTGATGCCCAAGACGCAGCCTGTGAAGGTGATGATGAAGCTTTCCCACGTAAAGCCTTTGGTGACCAACAGCAGGGAGGGCGAGAACACAAACACAAATGGCACCAAGGCTTTGGCCAAGCCCAAACGGAAGGCGGTGTTACCTGTTTTAAAGGGATCACTGCCGGCCATGCCCGCTGCCGCATAAGCCGCCAACGCCACAGGGGGCGTGATGTCGGCCAATACGCCGTAGTAGAAAACAAAGAAGTGAGCCACCAAGGGCTCAACCCCTAAATTGACCAAGGTGGGTGCAGCCACGCTGACCATGATGATGTAGGTGGCTGTGGTGGGTACGCCGCAGCCCATCAGCACGCAGACCAAGCCGGTCATGATCAATGCTGCCAGCAGGGTGAGGGTGTTGGTAGAAGCCCAGTCAGTTGGAATAAAACCGCCCATGAAAGCAGAGATGGTTTGCGCAGCTTGGGTGATGATGTAACTGATTTTGAAGCCAACACCAGTCAGTGTGACCACGCCAATGACGATGCCTACAGTGGCCGCTGCAGCACCAACCGCCAATGCATATTTGGCACCTGTTTCGAGTGCTTCTACCAGCACATGGGCTTCAATGCGGCCGCGCACGCCGGCCCAAATATAGGCTGCAGCACCCACCGCCACGGCCAGTGCAAACAGGCCTAATTTGATGGTGCTGTTGTGGTTGCCAAAATCTGAGAAGGCGATGGTCATCAAGATAACGTGCATCACCACCATGAGCCCCCAGTTTTTCAGCTGATTGCCACTGACTTTGGTGGACAAGCCCACAATGGCACAGGAGCTGATGCCTACGAAAGCCGCCAAGTAAGGCGTACGGCCCGAGACCAAAATGCTGATGAGCAAAGCCAAAGGAATGAGGGTAGGCCAGCGCATTTTGAGCGACTCTGCCAAGCGCGGCATCTCGTCTTCTGTAAGGCCACGCAAGCCATAACGTTTGGCTTCAAAGTGCACTTGCATGAAGACGCCAAAGAAGTGCATGAAAGCAGGTACCACCGATGCTGCAATGATGGTTTGGTAGGGTACGTTCAAGAATTCAATCATCAAGAACGCGGCTGCACCCAAGACCGGGGGCGTAATTTGTCCGCCAGTAGACGAAGCGGCTTCTACTGCAGCTGCAAAATGTTTTTTGTAGCCCACCCGAATCATGGCGGGAATGGTGAGTGACCCAACCGTCACGGCATTGGCCACCGATGAGCCACTCAGCATGCCAAACAAGGCAGAACCAAACACACTGACTTTGGCCGGGCCGCCCGCATAGCGACCTGCTACGGAAGAGGCCAAGTCTAAGAACAGTTGACCCAAGCCAATGCGCGTAGCCATGACGCCAAACAACACAAAGTGGAAAACATAAGTGGCCACCACACCTACCGCTACACCGTAAATGCCTTGACTGGTGAGGTACTGGTGGTTGATCATCATTGACCAGTTGGCGCCTGCGTGTTTGAGCAAACCAGGAAAGTAGGGGCCTAGCAAAGCATAGGCTGTGAAGCCAATCGCAATGAGGGGCAAAGGCCAGCCCATAGAACGTCGTGTGGCCTCTAGCAAAGAGATGAACAAGATGCTGCCCATGATGACGTCCATGTTGCTGGGGTTGCCCACGCGAAACATGAGGTCGTCAAAGACGTAGGGTATGTAGAGCACGCTTAAGGCGCAAGCGCCCGCTAGGAGCCAGTCAACTAAGGGAACGCCACCTGGGTTGAGAATGGAACTTTTGACATCTCGATCGGCAGAAGACGCGCTGAATGCGAATACCAAAAAGATCATCCCCAGTACAAAGGCCAAGTGCACACCGCGGTGCGTAATTTCTTGCAGCAAACCAAAGCCTGCGGTGTAGTAGTGAAAGGCAGACAGGGCAATTAAAAGCCATTTGACGATTTGGGTTGCAGGCGGCATGGTGGGCCGAAAGCGCATCTCGGGATCAAATTTTTCTTCGAGTTCTTGTAGCTTTTGATCGTCGGGTAGCAGGGTGGCAGCGGTCATGTGAATACTCTGGAAACTTCAAGTAGTAACGGGCGAGTTAACCAGCAGTTAACTCGCCCGTTGGCATTTAACGAACGTTAAATTATTTCAAAACACCGGCTTCGCGGTAGAACTTTTCTGCGCCAGGGTGGAATGGGATGCCAGCACCTTGAACCGCATTTTTGAGCGTGATGAGCTTGCCTTTGGCATGGCCAGCAGCCAATGCTTTTTGGGTGGGCTCACTGTAAAGTGCTTTGGTAATTTGATAGATGGTTTCAGTGTCGGCTTTGGCGCTGGTAACCCACTGCGCACCCACAGACAAGGTGTTGACTGCGTCGACATCTTTGTAGGTTGCAGCAGGTACGTTGTCGTTGGCAAAGAAGGAACTGGTGTTGCGCAAGGCTTGTGCTTGTGCACCATCGATTGGCAACAAAGCAATGCCACCACCACTAGAAGCCAGTTCAGCAATGGCACCAGCAGGTGCGCCACCCACGAAGAAGAAGGCATCTAAAGCGCCATCTTTCATTTTGTCGGCGGCTTGGTTGGGCTTGATGTACTCAGGCTTGATTTCGGATTCTTTGATGTTGTATGCAGCCAAGATCAAACGTGCGTTGACCAACGTGCCTGAACCTGGTTCGTCCAAAGCAACGCGCTTGCCTTTGAGTTCGGCAATGCTTTTGATGCCAGAAGACTTTTTAACCACTACGTGAATGGTTTCAGGGTAAAGGTTGGCGATAAGACGCAGATCGGGGATGTTGGGCTTGCCTTCGTAAATGCCTGTGCCTTTTTGGGCCCAAGTGGCAACGTCAGATTGAGAGAAACCAGATTCCATGGAGCCATTAGCTACCGCATTGACGTTGGCAACGGAGCCGTTGGACGCTTGCGCAGTTGCGATCAATTTGCCGGGCACGGACACCGCGTTGGCAATCATGCCGCCCACAGGGTAATAAGTGCCGGCGGTGCCGCCTGTGCCAATGCGGAAGAACTGTTGTGCTTGGGCCGTGGTGCTCAAAGTGAGGGCCAAGGGGAGGGCAACAGCCGCACCAAGGGCCAAGCGACGTGCAATGCGATTCAGGGTCATGTGTTCTCCAAGTAAATAACGAAACAATGTAGCAGTAGACCTCAATCCCATCATTTAGGGCATAGGACTAACACCGAGTAATTTGACAGTGTAAAGCCCTAAATAGGTCAGAACAAGAGAACCGATCAAATGAATGCCAGCTGTCAACAAGGCCAGCGCAAGACGGCCTTGCTGAAGCATGCTAACCACTTCGACAGAAAAGGTAGAGAACGTTGTGAGTGCACCTAAGAAGCCCGTGACGCAGAGCAGTCGTACTTCGGGGGCCAATTGGGGCATGTTTTGAAATGCACCCACACACAAGCCAATGAGGTAGCCCCCAATAAGGTTGGCAGCCAAGGTACCCCAAGGAAAAATGCCGTGGTCACTTGAGCTGGGGTTGAGCCAAAGTCCCAATTGCCATCGGGACAAAGCACCTACACAAGCGCCAATGCAAATAGCGATGACCGAGAGCATGGCAAGCCTCCTGTTGAATGGCGCCAAGTTAATGGCGCGCGTTGTGTGCAATTAAAAAGGTGGGCCTTCGTCGGCGCTTGCCGCTTCAGCAAACACATTCTCGCCGCCCAAAGCAGCAAGCACATCTTGTATGAGAGGGCCCAGCATGCCCGTGCTCAGTATGACATCGGCATCAAACTTGTCATCGCCTTCAGCGCCAATAGCGTCAGGCTCTGAGCCGTCTAAGAAGCTGACTTTTTTGAGCTGCAGTTGTTCTGTTAAAACAAAGCTGGCTTTGCCCTCCCAGCTCATGCCCAATTGGGTGGGCAGTTTGCCCTCGCGTACGTGTTTGCGCACTTCATCTGTGTTGAGGACATGACGGGTGTACTTCACCATAGGTTGATCTTCTGAGCCCGACTTGAGGACGCATTCTTTTTCAACGCTGAGGGCAGGTGGAAGTTCGTCAGGATCGGTGGCCAACAACCAAGCGGCCATCCCTGTTTGGGGTGAGGTGGCGGTTTGAAGCAAATTCAGATCGAGACCAGGCAAAGCGCGGACCAATTGGGTGATAACTTCATCGGCCTTGCCAGTGCTGGCCGCATCGATGACCAACAAGCGATCTTTGGGGCTCAGCCAGACCATGACCGCGCCTTGTTTGGCAAAGGCTTGGGGCAGCAGGCTGTGCAAAATGTCTTCACGCATTTCGCGTTGTTCTTTTTTGCCGGGCTTGCGACCGGTTTTTTCTTCGATGTCTTTGGCTTGTAACTCGGCTTTGCGCTTGACGACCGAGGAGGGAACGGCCTTGGTTTCAATCAACAATTTGGCAATCCATTGTCCGCCGACTGATTCAAGCAGGGGACCGTGAGCCACGCCCCTGGGCTCTGTCCAACCCACTGATTTGTCTTGGCTTGGCGAGCACTCCGTAAATCTGGCCGTTGCCAGTGCGTTTTCAACTTCGGAAGCCGTCGCTACCCAATTTGGCCCAATACGGTAGGCCATCACATTTTTAAACACGAAATTCCTTTGGGTATTCTTTGACCGAGTGTCAAATGAGTCGACATGAGGGAGGGTCAATTTTGAATCAAAATCAGGGTCACTTTGCAATTGCGGGTTGAATTCTTTGATGGCTGCACAAAATGATTTGAATCCTTGGGGCGTTCTGATGCTGGACACCCAGTTTCCCCGCTATCTAGGCGATGTTGGGTGTCCTTTGGGGTGGCCTGTCGAATTGATGTATCAAAAAGTGCCTGGCATGTTTCCAAAAGAAATTGTGAGATCGGCAGAAAGTTTGAAAAGACACCAAGTGTTGCCAGCATTCGTCAAGGCCGGCCTTCAATTGGTTGATCAAGGTGCCAAAGGACTGACCACCAGTTGTGGATTTTTGGTCTTGTTGCAACACGAATTGCAGCAGGCTTTGCCTGTTCCTGTTCGAACGTCAAGTTTGTTGCTGATTCCAAATTTGTTGACCAAGCACCAAGCCGTTGGTGTATTGACCATGGACAAATCTGCTTTAGGAAACGCACACTTTTTGGCGGCGGGAGTCACGCCTCAAGACATTCCTAGGCTGATCGTTCAGGGTGTAGATCAAAAGGGCGAATTTGCCAATGCCATTATGGAAAACCGCCCTCAAATGAATTTTGAAGCAGCCCAAAAAAATGTTGTGTCTGCAGCCTTGCGCTTAAAGCAAAAAGCCCCCGATCTGAAGCATGTGGTTTTGGAATGCACCAACATGCCGCCGTATGCGGGGGCCATTGAAGAGGCAACAGGCTGGCAATTGCACAGCCTGCACCAACTGCTTACAACTTCATCTGCTGAGGCATCCAAGTAACGATGGCCGGGAAGAAGTAAATTAACAAGACAGCCAACACCATCAAGAAAAACATGGGCAAAGTGGCTTTGGCAATCCAAAGCAAATCTTTGCCTGTCATGCCTTGAAGCACAAACAAATTGAAACCCACGGGAGGTGTAATTTGTGCCATCTCAACCACCAACACAATGAAGATACCAAACCACAAAGGATCGATGCCGGCTTTTTGCACGGTGGGCATGATGACGCCCATGGTGAGTACTACCATGGAGATGCCATCTAAGAAGCAACCCAAGATCACATAAAAGACCGTCAGTGCCAAGATGAGTTGAAACTGGCTTAGGCCCAGTGTGGCAATCCACTCTGCCAAGTGACGCGGCAAACCGATGTAGCCCATGGAAAGCGTCAAAAAGGAGGCGCCCGCCAATATCAGCGCAATCATGCAATAGAGCCTGGTTGCGCCCATCAGTGCTTCCTTGAAACTAGACCAGTTCAAGGAACCTTGTACGCCCGACAAAACCATTGCACCTACCACACCGACAGCTGCTGCCTCTGTGGCAGTTGCAATGCCTGCGTAGATGGAACCTAGCACTGCCGCAATCAATAAAACGACGGGAATCAAACTGCCCGATTCACGGATTTTTTCCATGAAGGTGTAATGGCGATCATTGGCAGGTACTTGTTCCGGATGACGCAATGCCCAGTAAATGATGTAACCCGAAAACAAGCATGCCAGCATGAGGCCAGGCAAGATGCCAGCGATGAACAGCTTGGCAATGGACACATCTGCGGTCACGCCATAGACAATCATTATGATGGACGGCGGGATGAGCAACCCCAAAGTGCCCGCGCCAGCCAAGGTGCCAATGACCATGTTGTCTGGATAACCGCGCTTGGCGAGTTCGGGCAAAGTCATTTTGCCAATGGTGGCGCAAGTGGCCGCAGATGAGCCAGAAACCGCCGCAAAGATGGTGCAGGCTGCAACATTGGTATGCAGCAGACGGCCAGGCAAAGCTTGCAGCCAAGGGGCCAAACCCTTGAACATGTCTTGACTGAGCCGCGTTCTGAACAGAATTTCACCCATCCAAATGAACAGGGGCAAAGCGGTGAGGGTCCAACTGGAAGAGGACCCCCAAATGGTGACCGCCATGGCATCGCCTGCCGGGCGGCTGCTGAACAATTGCATACCCACCCAAGCCACACCAGACAAGGACAAGCCAATCCAGACGCCACTGCCTAAAATGAGAAACAGCGTTGCAACCAGCAGCGCTGTGATCAGTAAATCATTCATAGTTACTCGTTGTGTAACGCTTCATCTGAACTCAAGGCCACTCGTTTGCCCAGAATTTCCAAAATCAATTCGTCGATGAAAGCGATCGCCAAAACCACGGTGCCAAGCGCCATGGAAATTTGTGGAATCCACAAGGGCGTTGCATCGTTGCTGGTGGAAATGTCGTGGAAGGTGTAAGACTGCCAGGACAAACGAATGCTGTAGTAAGCCATGAGGCAGGCTAAAAAAGTGGCCATGCCCAATGCCCACAATTCAACACCTTTGAGCCAGCCGCCTTTGAATCGGCTGATGAGAACTGTGACACGAATGTGCTCACCTTTTTTCAAAGTGTGCGCCAAAGCCAAGAAACCACTGGCGGCCATGCAATAACCTGCATAGGCGTCGGTGCCTCTGATGTGAAAGTTGAATTCACGGCCAATGATGGACATCAAAACCATCACCAGCATGGCGCACATGAAAAGCGCCGCCAAAGCGGCGGCGCTGTCATAAATGCGATTTAACAAACTGCGCATTGCTGATTAAGGCTTGTTGTAGGCGTCAACCAAGGCTTTGCCTTCAGGGCCAGCTTTTTCAAGCCATTCCTTCAACATCACATCGCCCACTTTTTTCATGTCGGCTTTGAGTTGGGCGGATGGTGTGACGATGTTCATGCCATTCTTTTTGAGCAAGTCAATGTACTCGCCATTCTTGGCTTGCGACACTTTCCAGCCGCGTGCGTCGGCATCAGCGCCTGCTTTTAAGACGGCTTGTTTGGTGCCTGCATCGAGGGCATCAAACGCAGCTTTGTTCATGATGACCGCGTTTTTGGGCAACCAAGCTTGGGTGTCGTACCAGTACTTGATGTGCTCGTAGGTTTTGGTGTCGTAGCCGGTGGAGCCAGAAGACATGTAGCTTTCAACCACGCCAGTGGCCATGGCTTGAGAGAGTTCTGCGGCTTGAACCGTGACAGGCTGTGCGCCCACCAATTCAGCAATACGTGCGGTAGAGGGGCTGTAGGCGCGCCATTTCACACCCTTCAAATCGGCTGCCGAGTTGATGGGCTTCTTCACATAGATGCCTTGCGGTGGCCAAGCCACTGCATACAACAACATCATGCCTTGCTCGCCCAATTTCTTCTCAAGGAAGGGGCGCTGTACTTTGTACAGTTTGAAAGATTCTTCGTAGCTGTCTGCCAAGAAGGGTAGGCCATCTGCACCAAACAATTGCCATTCATTTTGGAAATTGGCCAACAAGATTTCACCAATTTGTGCCTGGCCACCTTGTACGGCACGCTTAATTTCGGGTGCTTTGAACAAAGAGGCATTGGCATGAACTGTAATTTTCAACTTGCCACCAGAGGCTTTTTCAACATCGTTAGCAAATTGCACCAAGTTTTCGGTGTGGAAGTTGTTGGCGGGGTAGGCCGCGGGCAAGTCCCACTTGGTTTGGGCTTGGGCTGAGGCGATGCCACCTAAAGCGAACAACGTGGTGATCAGGGCTTGAGAAAGTAGACGTCTTTTCATGTGAACTCCGTTGAATGAAAAAAATCGGAAAGCCTTGCAAGAATAGCACTGACTGCAAATGCAAAATACAGGCCCGTCTTGGTAGAAACGCGATGTTCGCCTCAAAGATTAGTCTGAAAGGTTTAACATCGCCTTCAATAAGCGTTGAAACCAGACCGCCAATGAGTTGTGTCGCGCTGTAGATTTAAGGAAATTCAATGACGAGCTTACCGTCCAGTCCGCTGTGGCAATTCTGGATTGACAGAGGGGGTACTTTCACCGACATCGTTGGCAAAAGGCCTGATGGCCAGTTGGTCACCCACAAACTGTTGTCTGAAAACCCCGATCAGTACAAAGACGCGGCGGTGGCAGGAATTCGTCATTTGTTGGGTTTGAAATCCAATGAGCCCGTCAGCCCCAAATTGGTGAGTTGCGTCAAGATGGGCACCACGGTGGCCACCAATGCACTGTTAGAGAGAAAAGGTGAGCGCACCTTGTTGGTCACCACGCAAGGTTTTCGAGATGCACTGCGCATTGCATATCAAAACCGCCCGCGTTTGTTTGACCGCAACATCGTATTGCCTGAACTGCTTTACAGCGAAGTCATTGAAGCCCAAGAGCGAATGTCGGCGCAAGGCGATGTCATTGAAGCCTTGAACACAGAGGCATTGCGCGTTCAATTACAGGCGCAGTTTGATGCTGGTATTCGCAGCGTGGCCATCGTGTTCATGCATGCTTATCGCTACCAACAACATGAAGCCATGGCTGCACAATTGGCGCGCCAGATTGGTTTCACGCAAATCAGCACCTCACATCAAACCAGTCCCTTGATGAAGTTTGTCAGCCGTGGCGATACAACCGTCGTCGATGCCTATTTGTCGCCCATCTTGCGTCGCTATGTTGACCAAGTCGCCAGTGAAATGCCAGGCGTCAAGTTGATGTTCATGCAGTCTTCGGGCGGCCTGACCGATGCGCATGCGTTTGCTGGCAAAGACGCTATTTTGAGTGGCCCTGCAGGCGGTATTGTGGGCATGGCGCGTACAGCAGAAGGTGCAGGTCACGACAAAGTGATTGGCTTTGACATGGGCGGCACCTCTACCGATGTGTCGCATTACGCAGGTCAATTTGAGCGTGAGTTTGAAACGCAAGTGGCCGGCATTCGCATGCGTGCGCCCATGATGAGCATTCACACGGTGGCTGCAGGTGGCGGTTCTTTGTTGCAGTTTGATGGGGCACGTTTGCGTGTGGGGCCTCAAAGCGCGGGCGCCAATCCTGGGCCTGCCAGCTACAGGCGTGGTGGCCCTTTGGCGGTGACCGATGCCAACGTGTTGGTGGGCAAAGTGCAGCCCGATTTTTTCCCCGCAGTGTTTGGCCCTGAAGGCAATCAGCGTTTGGACAAGCAGGCCGTGGCTGAACGCTTTGCTGCGTTGTCATCTCAAATGAACCGAACTCCAGAAGCCATTGCTGATGGTTTCTTGCGCATCGCTGTGCAGCAGATGGCCAACGCCATCAAGAAAATTTCTGTGGCACGCGGCTATGACGTGACACGCTACACCTTGCAATGTTTTGGTGGCGCCGGAGGCCAGCACGCGTGCATGGTGGCCGATGCGCTGGGCATGAAGCAAGTATATGTTCACCCCCTGGCTGGTGTACTGTCGGCCTACGGGATGGGCTTGGCCGATCAAAGTTTGATTCGCGAGCAAGCCGTTGAGTTGCGCCTCACACCCGAGGCCATGCCGTCTTTGGCAGCGCCACTTCAAAGCTTGGGCGATGCTGCGCGTGCTGCGTTGGCCAAGCAAGCTTTGGGTGATGCCATTGAATTGCATGAGCGCGTGCATGTTCGCTATGAAGGTAGCGATTCTGCGCTGGTGGTGAGCATGGGCAGCTTGGCAGAAATCACCGCGCGTTTTGAACAGGCTTACCGCCAACGATTTGCATTTTTGATGACAGGCAAAGCACTCATGGTGGAGGCTGTTTCTGTTGAAGCGGTTATCAAAGGTGATGCGTCTGTTGAAGTGCCTCATGCGCTAAATGCTGTACGCGATGTGCCCAAACGAGCCACGGTCAAAATGTATTCTGCTGGTTCTGATGGCGAGTCACGTTGGTGGGATGCAGGTTTGTTTGTACGTGAAGATTTGCGCATTGGCGATGTGATTGCTGGCCCGGCCATCATTGCCGAGAAGAACGCCACCACAGTGGTAGAGCCTGGGTGGCAGGCACAAGTGACAGCGCTAGACCACTTGTTGCTCAATCGTGTGGAAGTACGTCAAACCAAACATGCTGCAGGCACCACTGTCGATCCTGTGCTGCTTGAAGTGTTCAACAACCTCTTCATGAACATTGCCGAGCAAATGGGTTTGCAATTGCAAAACACCGCCTACTCCGTCAACATCAAAGAGCGACTTGATTTTTCTTGCGCGCTGTTCAGCGCAGAAGGTCACCTCATTGCCAATGCGCCGCACATGCCAGTGCACCTTGGCAGCATGGGGGAGAGCATTAAAACAGTGATACGAGAAAACGCTGGCAAGATGCACCGGGGTGACGTGTTTGTGCTCAACGACCCGTATCACGGCGGCACACACTTGCCTGATGTCACCGTCATCACGCCCGTGTTTTTAGAAGGTGCAACGCAACCCGAGTTTTATGTGGGTTCACGCGGTCACCATGCCGACATTGGCGGAACAACCCCAGGCTCTATGCCGCCTTTTTCCACGACCATTCAAGAAGAAGGCGTGCAAATCAACAACGTCAAGTTGGTATCTGAAGGCGTCTTGCAGGAGCAAGATATGCTAGCGCTGTTGGCCAGTGGTAAATACCCCAGCCGCAATCCACAACAAAATATGGCGGACTTGCGCGCTCAGTTGGCAGCCAATGAAAAAGGCGTGCAAGAGTTGCACAAAATGGTGGCCGAGTTTGGTTTGGATGTGGTGCAGGCCTATATGCGTCATGTGCAAGACAATGCCGAAGAATCTGTGCGCCGCGTGATCACTCGTTTGAAAGACGGCGCCTTCACTTTGCCGCTAGACAACGGTGCGCAAATTCAAGTCGCCGTGCGCGTGGATGCCAAAAATCGCAGCGCAGAAATTGATTTCACAGGCACCAGTGCGCAGCAGACCAACAACTTCAATGCACCCACAGCGGTTTGCATGGCGGCCGTGCTGTATGTGTTCAGAAGTTTGGTGAACGACGACATTCCTTTGAATGCGGGTTGCTTGAAACCTTTGAATGTGATCATTCCCGAAGGCTGCATGCTCAACCCCGATTTCCCAGCCTCAGTGGTGGCGGGCAATGTGGAAACTTCGAGTTGCATCACCAATGCTTTGTTTGGTGCCTTGGGTGTGATGGCAGGCAGTCAGCCCACCATGAACAATTTCACCTTTGGCAATGCCAAGTACCAGTACTACGAAACCATTTCGGGTGGGAGTGGTGCAGGTGTGATGGTAGACGAGCAGGGGCAAATAACCTCTGGCTTCAATGGCACCTCGGTGGTTCAAACCCACATGACCAATTCACGCCTAACCGACCCTGAAATTTTGGAGTTTAGGTTTCCTGTGCGCTTGGAGAGTTATGCCATGCGTGAAGGATCGGGCGGACAAGGCAAATGGCAGGGTGGTATGGGCGGAGTAAGGCGCATACGCTTCTTAGAAACCATGACTGCCAGTATCTTGTCCAATGGTCGCGTGCATCCGGCATTTGGCATGGCCGGCGGTAAAGCAGGTGCGCCAGGTATCAACCAAGTGCAACGTGCCGATGGCCGTGTTGAAGTGTTGAAGCACATTGGTCAAGTACAAATGGCACCTGGTGATGTGTTTGAAATTCATACGCCAGGTGGCGGTGGATACGGCCTGCCTTGAACAGCAGCACTTTGAAACTCAAAGCAAGCCGCTTCACTTAAGACTTGGCCGCTTTGGGTTTTTCTCCAGGCTTGCCTTTTGCGGCTTCATTTGGAGTGCCGCCCTGAAAAGCAGAGCCATTGACAGTGAGGCCTTGCTCTGAAAACTTGGCCGAACTTTTCTCGCCCATGCCACTGACACGGTGCATGAGGTCGGGCCAATCTTTAAAGCTGCCTTTGTTGCGTTCCTTCAAAATTTTGCCTGACAGTGACGGACCAATGCCCTTGATGCCATCCAGTTCAGCGGCGTTGGCTTTGTTGACGTCGACAGCGGCAAAACTGCTGAGTGAAAACAGCAGGGCGGTGGTAGTTAAGATTTTTTTCAACATGTTGAATTCCTTTGTTTGGCATCACCCCAGCGGTGATGCAAACCCGATTCAACTGCTGATTGCGCGCCAGAAGTGCATTCTGCAATTCAAGGACAGGGCAAGCAATGTCTTGAAAGCGCTTTAGAGTTCTTCCACGCGTCGTGGTGGATAGCTGTCCCATGCTTGGCAACCGGGGCAGTGCCAGAAATGCTCTTTGGCTTCAAAGCCGCACGCAGCGCAACGATATCGTGCGAGCGGACGTGAGGCTTGCTCCAGAGCCTTTTGAACAGGTGCGCGTGTGGCGTCTGTGCCCAGGTCGGCACCGGCCAACCAACGCGAAGCCGCCAGCAAAGAGGGTTGCTTTTGCAGGTGTTCGATGTAGCGCTGCCGCGCCAAGCTGTCTGCCTCTGAGCCTGTTTTTTCCAAAGCCACAATGGCGTCCATCACATCAATGCACGGACTCTGCGCGTAGTGTTGTTGAAGCAATGACAAAGCGGCAGGCACTTGATCTGCAGCCTGCGCTGCGCGAACCAAACTTGCTGCAGCAAGCGGTGCTGCAACTGAAGTCGATTCAAACAATTGACTTAACGTGGCACAGGCTTGAAGCGCTTGGCCTTGGTTGAGTTGTAGTTGTCCAAGCAACAAACGTGGGCGAGGCGCATCTGGCGCTTCGGTTAAGGCGTTTTGCAACAATTGCACTGCACCGGCTGCATCGCCTTGTGCATTGAGTTCGCGTGCTTGCTCGCACAGGTAGTGTGCTTTGCGAACAGAAAAACTGACTTCTCCAGACTGTTCGAGTTGTGTGGCCACTTCTCGCGCTTGTGGCCATTCACGCGATCGTTCGTAAATGGCCAAGCGAGCCAGACGGGCTTGGCCTTCAAAGGATGTGCCTTCTAGTTTGCGCAGCGCATCTTCGGCGCGGTCGAGCAAGCCGGCTTTGACAAAGTCTTTGGCCAATGCATTTTGCGCGCGCTGTCGATCTGCTGCGCTCAGATCGCCGCGTGACAGAAGGTGCTCGTGCACGCGAACGGCGCGTTCGTATTCACCGCGGCGGCGAAACAAGTTGCCTAACGCAAAGTGAAGCTCTGAGGTGTCGGGGTCATTTTGTACCGCTTCAATGAAGGCATCAATGGCTTTGTCTTGTTGCTCATTGAGCAAAAAGTTCAAGCCTTTGAAATAGGCGCGCGGGGCTTGTCGATTGTCGATGCGCAGTTGGCGCAAGTCGAGTCTGGAGGCCAGCCAACCCAAGCCAAAGGCGGTAGGCAAGCCAATCAAAATCCATATGAGGTCAAGTTCCATGCGTCACTTCCGTAGGCTCAACAGCTGGGCTTGGTGCTTGAACCGCTTTGGCCGCTTGGCGTTGGCGCCACCAGCGGGGTACCATGCCCAGCACGCCCACCATCATGCCCAAAGCAAAGGCAATGAGCACTATCAGAACCATGGGTGAGCGCCATTGTGTTCCAAAGAAAAAATAGACTTTGGCTTCGTGCTGATTGTTCAGCGCGAAGGCAAACAGCGTAAAAAAGACGGCTGCATTCAATGTCCACTGAAGCAGCTTGAGAAATTGTTTCATGAATGGCCTCAGGCAGCCTTGTCATTCTAAAGCGATGAGACCCTTGGTTACAAAAAAGGCCCTTGGAAGGGCCGATTTATTCAGGGTGCGCAGAGGGCTTAGTCAGCCTTGCCGTGCAAGATGTCCAAGGACTTTTTGTCGACTGCCTCACGCAAGGCCTTGCCAGGCTTGAAGTGGGGCACGCGTTTTTCTGGAATTTGCACACTTTCACCAGAGCGAGGATTGCGGCCTACGCGGGGCGGGCGGCGGTTGATGGTGAAGCTGCCAAAACCACGGATCTCAATGCGATGGCCTTTGACCAAAGCTTCGCTCATGGCGTCCAAGACCGTTTTGACGGCGAATTCGGCGTCACGGTGCGTCAGCTGCTCAAAGCGAGCGGCCAAAGCTTCTACAAGGTCAGAGCGGGTCATTTGCGAGAAAGTGAAATGAATTGACGCATAGAAAAAGCCTCCGCCCAAGCCCCAAAGGGCCAAGGCAAGAGGCTTTGTTCATCAGCAGATCATTAAGCTGCGTCGTTGTTGTCCAACTTGGCGCGCAACAAAGCGCCCAAGCTGGTGGTGCCAGCGTTTTCACGTGAAGACTGTTGGCTCAATGAAGCCATGGCTTCATTTTGGTCAGCAGCATCTTTGGCCTTGATAGACAACTGGATGTTGCGTGTCTTGCGATCGACGTTGACGACCACTGCAGTGACTTCGTCGCCTTCTTTCAACAAGCTGCGAGCGTCTTCCACGCGATCGCGTGAAATTTCGCTGGCGCGCAAGTAACCAATGATGTCGTCGCCCAAGTCGATTTCAGCGCCACGAGCGTCAACAGTCTTGACCTTACCGGTCACTGTTTGGCCCTTGTCGTTCACTGTCACGAAAGTGGTGAATGGGTCGCCGTCGAGTTGTTTGATGCCCAAGCTGATGCGCTCGCGCTCAACGTCGACTGCCAACACGATGGCTTCAACGTCTTGACCCTTCTTGTAGTTACGAACAGCGGCTTCGCCAGTTTCGTTCCATGACAAGTCGGACAAGTGAACCAAACCGTCGATGCCAGCTGCCAAGCCCACAAACACACCGAAGTCGGTGATGGACTTGATTGGGCCTTTGACGCGGTCGCCACGCTTTGTGTTTTGAGCGAACTCTTGCCATGGGTTGGCACGGCACTGCTTCATGCCCAAGCTGATGCGGCGCTTGTCTTCGTCGATCTCGAGGACCATGA
>CAZJAL010000034.1:0-29098 GCA_964544175.1 uncultured Limnohabitans sp. | reverse complement strand
GGGCCTTTGCCCGTTACGTCGCAAACGCGTGCCATGTGGACACTCCGATACTTTTATAAACAGCTGGTGCCTGATCAGTGATGCGAAGGCAGCATTGACGCTGACTTGCAGAACTTAAGGCACTCCAGCCTCACCTCGCCAGAAGGGTGGCGGTAACCCATTTTGAAGAGTCCCCCAAGAGGGAATACTCAGCAAAGCCTTGGATTATAGCCAGCTTTTTTGGGGCTGGCCAAGCCTGTAATGGCAAAAAAGACGGATTAAGCGCCTTCTTGTTCCAAAAAGCGCTGGGCATCCAAGGCCGCCATACAACCGGTTCCGGCACTGGTAATGGCTTGGCGGTAGACGTGATCTTGCACGTCACCCGCGGCAAAAACGCCTGGCACGCTGGTCATGGTGGCAAAGCCTTTCAGGCCGCTTTGGGTCACGATATAGCCGTTGTCCAAGGTGAGGTGGCCTTGGAAAATCTCGGTGTTGGGGGCGTGACCAATGGCAATGAAGCAACCTTTGAGCTCCAAATCTTGCAAAGAGCCGTCTTTGGTGGACTTCAAACGCACACCGGTTACGCCGGTGTCGTCGCCCAATACTTCTTCCAAGGTTTGGAAAGTCTGCAACACAATTTTGCCGGCGGCCACTTTGTCCATCAGCTTGTCGACCAAGATGGGCTCGGCCTTGAACTTGTCGCGACGGTGAATGAGGTAGACCTTGCTGGCAATGTTAGACAGGTAAAGCGCTTCTTCAACGGCAGTGTTGCCGCCGCCCACCACGCAGCAGACCTGCTCTTTGTAAAAGAAACCATCGCATGTAGCGCAACCAGATACACCGCGGCCCATGAACGCAGTTTCGGAGTCAATACCAAGGTATTTGGCAGAGGCGCCTGTGGCGATGATCAATGAGTCGCAGGTGTAAACACCGCTGTCGCCGGTCAAGGTGAAGGGGCGCTTGCTGAAGTCAACCTTGTTGATGTGGTCAAACACGACTTGCGTGTTGAATCGCTCGGCGTGTTCCAAGAAACGTTGCATCAGGTCGGGGCCTTGCACGCCATGCACGTCGGCGGGCCAATTGTCCACCTCGGTGGTGGTCATCAGTTGGCCGCCTTGGGCAATGCCTGTGATGAGCAAAGGTTTGAGGTTGGCGCGTGCGGCATACACGGCTGCGGTGTAGCCTGCAGGGCCAGAACCCAGGATCAAAACTTGGGCGTGTTGGGTGGGAAGTGTGTTGGACATGATGGGAATCCTGCTGAATTCGGGTAAACGCTAAAACCACATTGTAAGAAGCTTGGCAAACACCTGTTTGACAGGGTCTATCGGGTAAGCTTCAGGGTTAGACCATGACATATTCACTTCGAACCCTTACCCATACTAGCACTGGCTCAGAAAACGACACTCGCGCCGAGCTGTCTGAAGGCTCAGGCTTGATGCGTTTTACCCAAGAAATCGTTCTTTTCATTGGCGCTGCCATGCTGCTGGTCTTGGCATTGGCCATGTTCAGTTTCAGCCCCAAAGATCCTTCTTGGTCTGGCTCTGGCTTGGGCGGACCTGTGGTCAATTGGATGGGCTTGGTGGGCGCATGGTTGGCCGATGGCATGTACTTTTGTTTTGGCTACTCCGCTTGGTGGTTGGTGGCTCTGCTTGGTCGCTTGTGGCTCAATGCATGGGCTCAGTGGTTGCGGGGTGATGAGTCAGCACGGTCAGCACCTGCGAACGAAGCAGAAAGCAACTGGAAAACACGCACCATTTTTTGGGTTGGGTTAATGGTGCTCATGTCTGCCAGCAGTGCATTGGAATGGGCCCGACTCACACGCTGGGATGTCCTGTTGCCAGGCACCAGTGGGGGTGCTTTAGGGTTTGCTGTCGGTCATTTTTCACTGAAATGGCTGGGTTTCAACGGCTCTACATTGCTAGAGCTTGCCAGCTTGGCTTTGGGCATGGGCTGGGCTTTTGGGTTCTCTTGGGGGCAAGTGTGCGAAAACCTTGGCGCCAAAATTGATGGTCTGATGCAGTCCCGACAAGTCAAGCGTGAAATGGAAGAGGACTTGGCCATGGGCCAACAAGCTTTGCGTGAGCGCGAGCAACTTCAATCGAAGTTGCCTGTTGAGCCTCAACTGCATCCCTTTGAAAACGAGTTTGAAGAGAAGCCTTTGTTTGCTGCTGCAGGTGTTGCGGCGCCAGTCTTTGCGGAGCCTGTCGCGCCCATGGTCATTGAGGCTCCAGTGATCGATGTACCGCGCAGTGAACGCGTGGTCAAAGAACGTCAGAAGCCCTTGTTCAATGAATTGCCCGATAGCAAGTTGCCACAAGTTGATTTGCTCGACAGCCTTACGCAGCGCCAAGAAGGTGTAGCACCAGAAACGCTGGAAATGACCAGCCGCATGATTGAAAAACGCCTCAAAGATTTTGGCGTCGAAGTGCGCGTGGTGGCGGCCATGCCTGGCCCTGTGATCACACGTTACGAAATTGAACCTGCGACGGGCGTGAAGGGCTCTCAAGTGGTCAACTTGGCCAAAGATTTGGCCCGTTCCCTCAGCCTTATTTCGATTCGGGTCGTCGAAACCATTCCTGGCAAAAACTACATGGCTTTGGAATTGCCCAATGCCAAACGTCAGTCCATCAAGCTCAGCGAAATTTTGGGTTCACAGGTCTACAACGAAGCCAAGTCAATGCTGACCATGGGCCTTGGCAAAGACATCGTCGGCAACCCCGTGGTGGCCGACCTAGCCAAGATGCCGCACGTGTTGGTGGCAGGTACCACGGGTTCGGGCAAGTCAGTTGGTATCAACGCCATGATTTTGTCTTTGCTCTACAAAGCCGAAGCGCGCGATGTTCGATTGCTCATGATCGATCCGAAAATGCTCGAGATGTCGGTTTATGAAGGCATACCGCATTTGCTGGCGCCTGTGGTTACCGACATGCGACAAGCGGCGCATGGACTCAATTGGTGTGTTGGCGAAATGGAGCGACGCTACAAGCTGATGAGCAAAATGGGCGTTCGCAATTTGGCGGGCTACAACACCAAAATAGACGAAGCTACCGAGCGCGAAGAATTCATTTTGAATCCATTCAGTCTCACGCCCGATGATCCCGAACCTCTCAAGCGCTTGCCGCACATTGTGGTGGTGATCGATGAGTTGGCCGATTTGATGATGGTGGTGGGCAAAAAAATTGAAGAGCTCATTGCTCGCTTGGCGCAAAAGGCTCGTGCCGCTGGTATTCACTTGATCTTGGCCACACAACGTCCTAGCGTGGATGTGATCACGGGCTTGATCAAAGCCAACATTCCAACGCGCATCGCGTTTCAAGTTTCAAGCAAAATTGACAGCCGAACCATCTTGGATCAGATGGGCGCCGAAGCGTTGCTGGGCATGGGTGACATGTTGTACATGCCATCGGGCACGGGTTTCCCAATTCGCGTCCATGGCGCCTTTGTGAGCGATGAAGAAGTCCACCGCGTGGTCAGTTACTTGAAGACACAAGGCGAACCCGATTACATCGAAGGCGTGTTGGAAGGCGGCACCACCGATGGCGAAGACACCAGTTATGGCGACAGCGGCGATGCAGAAAAAGACCCCATGTACGACCAAGCCGTCGAGGTGGTCTTGAAGAATCGCAAAGCCAGTATCTCTCTGGTTCAACGCCATTTGAAGATTGGCTACAACCGCGCCGCGCGATTGGTTGAAGAGATGGAGAAGGCCGGTTTGGTCAGTGCCATGAGCACCAACGGACAGCGTGAAATTTTGGTGCCAGCGCGCGCTGAATAAATTTTTTGCACTGCCATATCTGCCTATGAAAGCCGTTGTTCAATTGATCGGGACATTTTTGCTTGCCATGCAAATGTCGAGTGTTGCCCTTGCGCAAACATCTTCCGATGCCTTGGAAAGCTTGAGTCAATTTTTGAAGCAAACTCAAAGTGGCCGTGCGCAGTTCACGCAAGTTGTCACGTCTCCTGCCAAGGCCGATCAAGCACCCCGTCGCAAAACGTCCTCAGGCACGTTCGAATTTCAAAAGCCGCAGCAATTTCGCTTTGCTTATCAAAAACCCTTTGTTCAAACCATGGTGTCCGATGGCCAGTCACTGTGGCTGTACGACGCTGATTTGAATCAAGTCACGGTTCGCAAGCAAAGTCAGTTGTTAGGGCAAACGCCTGCCGCCATCATTGCTTCATCGGGTGATCTCAAAGCCCTGCAAGCCGAATTCAATTTGAAATCAGAGCCCGATGCTGAAGGTTTGCAATGGGTCAAGGCCACGCCCAAGCAATCGGACGGTGCGTTGCAAACCATACGTGTTGGTTTAAAGCCTTCGCAAATTGGCGCAACAGCACCTGTGTTGTCGGTGCTTGAAATTGTGGACGGTTTGGGTCAAACATCGCGCTTGAGTTTTCAAAACTTTGAGGTCAACCCCAAGTTGTCTAACGACACCTTCCAATTCAAAGCACCCGCAGGTGCACAGGTGATACGGCCATGAACGTCAGCGTTCATTTGCAGCAGCCTTTGGCGGAAAGGTTGCGCCCTCGCAATTTGGGCGAAGTAATAGGCCAGCAGCATTTGATTGGTGAAGGTTTGGCTTTGCGTTTGGCCTTTGAGTCGGGTCAGCCGCACAGTTGTATTTTGTGGGGCCCCCCAGGCGTTGGCAAAACCACCATTGCCCGCTTGATGGCCGATGCATTCGACGCGCAATTTATCAGCATCAGTGCGGTGTTGGGGGGCGTCAAAGACATCCGCGATGCCGTTGAAAAAGCGCAAGCTGCACTCAATGGGCTGCAGCCGCAGCGCACCATTGTGTTTGTGGACGAGGTGCATCGCTTTAACAAAAGTCAGCAAGACGCATTTTTGCCGCACGTAGAAAGTGGTTTGTTTACATTCATCGGTGCCACCACTGAGAACCCCTCGTTTGAAGTCAATTCGGCTTTGTTGTCACGCGCTGCGGTGTATGTGCTCCAAGCCCTGAACGAAGAAGACCTGCAGCAAATTGTCAAGCGCGCATTGGACATTGGCGCTATTGCACACATTGAATCTGAGGCGCAGCAGCGCCTCATTGCTTATGCCGATGGTGACGCAAGGCGCTTGCTGAACACGCTAGAAACTTTGGCTGTGGCCGCACAACGCGAAAAGCTCGACAGCATTTCAGATGCGTGGCTGCTGAAAGTATTGGGTGAGCGCATGCGCCGCTACGACAAAGGTGGCGAGCAGTTTTACGACACCATCAGCGCTTTGCACAAATCAGTGAGGGGTTCCGACCCCGATGCTGCGCTTTATTGGTTCACACGCATGCTAGATGGTGGCGCCGATCCGCGCTACATGGCACGCAGGCTGATTCGCATGGCGGCAGAAGACATTGGGCTGGCCGACCCTCGCGCTTTGCGCCTGGCACTGGACGCCGCAGAAGTCTACGAAAGACTGGGCAGCCCAGAGGGTGAGTTGGCTCTGGCAGAATGCGTCATTTATTTGGCCGTGGCGGCCAAATCCAATGCGGTCTACAAGGCATTCAACGAAGCCAAGGCTTGGGTCAAAAAGGACGGAACCCGTCCTGTGCCCTTGCATCTTCGCAATGCACCCACCCAATTGATGAAAACCTTGGACTATGGCAAGGGTTATCGATATGCGCATGACGAGGCGGGCGGCTTTGCGGCAGGCGAGAATTACCTCCCTGACGGCATGCCAGAACCTGGGTTTTATCGCCCAGTAGACCGTGGTTTAGAGATGAAAATTGCAGAAAAAATGGCCAGTTTGCGTGAGCTCAATCGCACGCGAAGTGCCAAATCTTAGGAGTGTCGGTATGGATGTTTTTATTCAACAAGTGATCAACGGCTTGGTACAAGGCAGCATGTATGCCTTGATTGCTTTGGGTTACACCATGGTGTACGGCATTATCAATTTGATCAACTTTGCCCACGGCGAAGTGCTCATGGTTGCGGCCCTCACCAGCTGGTCTGTGATCGCCTTGATGCAAGAGTCGATGCCGGGCTTACCGGGCTGGCTGATGCTCCTTATTTCACTGGTCATTGCCAGTGTGGTGGCTGCCAGCCTCAATTTTGCAATTGAAAAAATTGCCTATCGTCCTTTGCGCAACAGCCCCAAATTGGCGCCGCTCATCACGGCCATTGGCGTGAGCATCTTGTTGCAAACCTTGGCCATGATCATTTGGAAGCCCAACTACAAGCCATTTCCCACTTTGTTGTCGACCACACCTATTCAATTGGGCGGTGCTGTGATCTCAACCACGCAAATCATGATCTTGGGTGTCACCGCCATTTCTTTGGCCGTGCTCATGTGGTTGGTCAACTACACGAAGTTGGGCCGCGCCATGCGTGCCACGTCCGAGAATCCGCGAGTTGCCGCTTTGATGGGTGTGCG
This sequence comes from uncultured Limnohabitans sp., assembly GCA_964544175.1. Lineage (GTDB taxonomy): Bacteria > Pseudomonadota > Gammaproteobacteria > Burkholderiales > Burkholderiaceae_C > Limnohabitans_A. Next base: position 22,752 of record CAZJAL010000034.1, on the reverse strand, counting down.
TCCCGACATGGTCATCTCTGCCACCTTCATCATTGGTGCCGTATTGGCGGCCATTGCAGGCGTGATGTTTGCCTCCAACTACGGCACTGTGCACCACAGCATGGGATTCTTGCCGGGTCTCAAAGCCTTTACGGCAGCGGTGTTTGGGGGCATTGGCAACCTGACAGGGGCTGTGGTGGGCGGCATTTTGCTGGGGCTCATTGAGTCCATTGGGTCGGGCTACATTGGCTACCTCACAGGGGGCGTTTTGGGCAGTCATTACGCCGACATTTTTGCGTTCATTGTGCTCATTGTGGTGTTGACTTTGAGGCCCTCGGGCTTGATGGGTGAACGCGTGGCCGATCGCGCTTAAAAGGGAGTTCAAAAAATGAATGCCTCTAAAAATACAAAAGCGATTGCGTTGGGTGTATTGCTGCTGGTGCTGCCACTCATCCTTCAACAATTTGGCAATGCATGGGTTCGCATTGCCGACATGGCCTTGCTCTACGTTTTGTTGGCTGTCGGCCTCAACATTGTGGTGGGCTATGCGGGTTTGCTAGACCTTGGCTATGTGGCTTTCTTTGCAGTGGGTGCCTACATGTACGGCCTGCTTGCTTCGCCGCATTTGTTTGAAACATTTCCAGCCATTGCTGCCATGTTCCCTGGCGGATTGCACATGCCTTTGTGGGTCATTGTGCCAGTAGGTGCTGCATTGGCCGGTTTGTTTGGCATGTTGTTGGGTGCACCTACCCTGAAATTGCGTGGCGATTATTTGGCCATTGTCACTTTGGGTTTTGGTGAAATCATTCGCGTGTTTTTGAACAACCTGGACCAACCCGTCAACATTACCAATGGCCCCAAAGGTTTGAACCAAATTGATCCCATCCATTTCTTTGGCATCAACCTTGGTAAAAAAATAGATCTTTTTGGCCTTGAAATCGCATCGGTCAGTTTGTATTACTACCTTTTCTTGGCCTTGGTCTTGGTGGCCATCTTGGTTTCTTATCGCTTAGAGGTTTCGCGAATTGGCCGTGCATGGATGGCCATTCGCGAAGATGAAATTGCAGCCAAAGCCATGGGCCTGAACACTCGCAATCTGAAGCTCATGGCCTTTGGCATGGGTGCGACGTTTGGTGGTGTGTCGGGCGCCATGTTTGCGGGTTTCCAAGGCTTTATCTCGCCTGAGTCTTTCAGCCTGATGGAGTCGGTCATGATTGTGGCCATGGTGGTGTTGGGTGGTTTGGGTCATTTGCCTGGCGTGGTCTTGGGTGCAGTTTTGTTGTCTGCATTGCCAGAAATTTTGCGTTATGTGGCGGGCCCTTTGCAGTCCATGACAGACGGTCGCATTGATGCGGCCATCTTGCGCCAATTGTTAATTGCGCTGGCCATGATTGTGATCATGCTCATGCGCCCTCGTGGTTTATGGCCATCGCGCGAACATGGCAAATCGCTCCAGAAAAAAGAGGGGGCTTAACATGACGCTTGAAAATCAAATGAGCAAAACAGTTTTGAAGGTTGGCGGTATTTCCAAACGCTTTGGCGGCTTGCAAGCTCTGTCCGATGTCGACATGACCATTGAGCGCGGCCAGGTGTATGGCTTGATTGGCCCCAATGGTGCCGGCAAAACCACTTTCTTCAATGTCATCACGGGCCTTTATACGCCCGACAGCGGCAGCTTTGAGTTGGCCGGTAAGCCTTATCAGCCCACAGCTGTGCACGAAGTGGCACAAGCAGGCATTGCGCGTACCTTCCAAAATATCCGCTTGTTTGCAGAAATGACCGCCCTGGAAAACGTGATGGTGGGTCGCCACGTTCGCACAGAGTCTGGGCTGTTAGGTGCTATTTTTAGAACGGCCAAATTCAAACAAGAAGAAGCCGAAATTGCACTGCGCGCACAAGAATTGTTGGACTATGTTGGCATTGGCAAATACGCAGATTTCCGCGCTCGCACCTTGTCCTATGGCGATCAACGCCGTTTGGAAATTGCACGGGCTTTGGCCACAGATCCGCAGCTCATCGCTTTGGACGAGCCAGCAGCAGGCATGAACGCCACTGAAAAAGTGCAACTGCGCGAGTTGATCGACCAAATTCGCAAAGACAACCGAACCATCTTGCTGATTGAGCACGATGTGAAGTTGGTGATGGGTTTGTGCGACCGCGTCACGGTGCTCGACTACGGCAAAAAGATTGCAGAAGGCACGCCTGCCGAAGTGCAGAGAAACGAAAAAGTGATCGAAGCCTATTTGGGCACCGGAGGACATTGAGATGACAGCGACATTGTTGAAAGTCAAAGGCCTGCAAGTGGCCTACGGCGGCATTCAGGCTGTCAAGGGCGTGGACTTTGAAGTGCATGAAGGCGAATTGGTGTCACTCATTGGCTCCAATGGCGCAGGCAAAACCACCACCATGAAAGCCATCACGGGCACCTTGCCCATCCACGGTGGCGACATCGAATATTTGGGCAAGAGCATTGTGGGACAGGGCCCGTGGGACTTGGTCAAGCAAGGCTTGGCCATGGTGCCAGAAGGCCGTGGTGTGTTCACGCGCATGACCATCATCGAGAATTTGCTGATGGGGGCTTACATTCGCAACGACACTGCCGCCATTCAAGACGACATCGAAAAAGTCTTCCATACATTCCCAAGGTTGCGTGAACGCAAAGACCAGCTGGCAGGCACCATGTCGGGTGGTGAGCAGCAGATGTTGGCCATGGGCCGTGCACTCATGAGCCGTCCTAAAGTGTTGCTACTCGACGAGCCCTCCATGGGTTTGTCCCCCATCATGGTGGACAAAATATTTGAAGTAGTGCGCGATGTGTTTGCCCAAGGCGTCACGGTATTGTTGGTCGAGCAAAACGCCAGCCGTGCCTTGGCCATTGCCAACCGCGGTTATGTGATGGAGTCTGGCTTGATTTCTATGACAGGCCCAGGCCAAGATTTGCTCAGCGATCCCAAAGTGAGGGCAGCCTATTTGGGTGAATAAAAATAGGCGCTGATTCAGCGCCTATTTTTTTGGAGCTTGCTTTGCTCAGTCGACTTTGGCGCCACTGGCTTTCACCACGGGCTCGTACTTGCTCAATTCGCGTTTCATGAATGCCGCAAATTGCTCGGGTGTATTGCTAACGGGTTCTGCCATCATCATGCCAAAACGTGACTTTGTTTCGGGTGCATTCAACGCGCTAGAAAAAGCTTGATGCAAGCGTGCAATGACAGCGGGTGGGGTGGCAGCAGGCGCCACGAGACCCCACCATGTATCGACCTCAAAGCCCTTCAAGGTTTCGGCCAGGGCAGGAATCTCTGGCAACGCACTGCTGCGCTGAGCCGTGGTCACTGCCAGTGCCTTGAGCTTGCCTGCTTTGATGTTGGGCGCCGCTGTGGCCAAGTTGTCGAAATTGAAATCGACTTGACCGGATAACAATGCGAGTTGTGCAGGATTTCCACCGTTGTATGGAATGTGGACCGCAAAAATACCCGCATCGCGCTTGAACATCTCTGCCGCCAAATGACCTGCACTGCCATTGCCACCCGAGCCCACGTTGAGCTTGCCTGGGTTGACTTTGGCGTAGGCAATTAAATCGGCCACTGTGCTAATTTTGAGACGGGTGGCTGTCTCGGCATTCATGACCAGCACATTGGGTACCCGAACCATTTGCGTGATGGCAGCAAAATCAGTGGCAGCATTGAATGGCATCTTGGTAAAGAGCCAGGGATTGATGGCATGGGTGGCCACGGCTGCAATGCCAATGGTGTACCCATCGGCTGGTGCCTTGGCCACAAGGTCGACACCCAAATTGCCGCCAGCACCTGGTTTGTTGTCAATGATCACCACGCCTAGGCTGTCTTTGACGCGCTCTGCCAAGGCGCGCGCTGTGACATCGATAGGGCCTCCTGGTGCATAAGGGACCACCAAGCGGATGGGTTTGCTCAATGGGGCGGTGGCAGGCGCCGTTTGCGCCGTTGCCGAGCCCAAGCCACCGATCAAGCCGGCTAAAGTGAGTAGGCTGATGGACAACAAGCCCACGCGTTTTGACAGATCAGTTGATGGTCGCATCATGCAGTTTCCTTTGTTTTGTCGGCTTCTGAGGTGAATGAATCGGCAAAGAAAGCTTCTTCTGGCAAGCCCGCTTTGCCAACATAATCGGCACGCGCAGAGTCCACCACAATGGGTGCGCCACAGGCATACACCTGAAAGTCACTCAGATCGGCGTGATCTTGCAACACCGCTTGGTGCACAAAACCGGTTCTGCCGGTCCATGCATCTTCAGGCAAAGCATCGGACACCACGGGCACATAGGTGAGGTTGGGCATGGCTTTCACTTGCGCTTCCACCCAGTCGCTCATGTACAAATCGGAGGGACGGCGACCGCCCCAATACAAAGTAGCGGGGCGGGTGATGCTCTTGTGCTGCATGTGCTCGATCAGGGCTTTGATGGGGGCAAAGCCTGTACCCGATGCCAACAAAATGATGGGTGCTTGTGAGTCTTCGCGCAAATAGAAACTGCCGTAGGGGCCTTCAATCCGCAAGATGTCTTTTTCTTTCATGGTGCTGAATACGACATCGGTGAACTTACCGCCTGGCATATGCCGAATGTGCAATTCAACTTTGGGTGCGGCAGGGTCAAGCGTGTGCGGTGCATTGGCCATGCTGTAGCTTCTGCGCGAGCCATCGCGCAGCAAAAATTCTACATATTGTCCAGCGTGAAATTTCATGACATCGGTGGCGGGCAACTGCATGACAACCGACATCACGTCGTGCGATTTCTTTTCTAGACTGACCACTCGCACGGGCATTTTTTTGATGGGGAAGCTGCCTTCCTCTGTGACTTGGCGAGACTCCAGCACCAAATCGCTTTGTGCTGTAGAACAGCAAGTCAGAATCAAGCCTTGTGCTTCTTCTTCTGCACTCAAGGCCTTCGATTGGTGCTCACCATGCACCACCGTGCCAGAAATCTTTTTGCATTTGCAAGAACCACAAGCGCCATCTTTGCAGCCGTAAGGCAAGCCAATGCCCTGACGAATGCCTGCTGCCAACAAAGTTTCGGTGTTGTCTGCACTAAATGTGCGGCCACTGGGCTCAACGGTAATTTGGAAGCTCATGTTTTCGTTATCCTAGGGGGGTCTGAATTTTTCAAACCCTGATTTTGCCTTCAAACCAAACCCCTTTGGGCGCTTTGCCCGCCCGCTTTCGAAAAGAGCGTGTCCTGATCATCGGTTGTGGTGATGTGGGTCAACGTGCGGCCAAACAGTGGGTGGGACGTGTCAAGGTGGCCGCCTTAACGTCTAGCCCCGAAAAATGTGCTGATTTACGAGCCAAGGGCATCGTGCCTTTGCTCGGCAACCTGGACACACCAGACACTTTGCAACGCTTGGCAGGGTGGGCTACACGCGTTTTACATTTGGCGCCACCCCCTACCGACCGTGTCGGTACTTGGTCGCATGATCCACGGACCCTGAATTTGGTCAGAGCCCTCAAGAAGAGAAGTTTGCCCAAAAGTTTGGTCTATGGATCAACCAGTGGCGTTTACGGCGATTGTGAAGGGGCCTGGGTGCCCGAAACGCAAACAGTTCGTCCTCACACTCCACGCGCTATACGGCGCGTTGATGCCGAACGAGTGATTCGATTTTTGGGTAAAACCGGCGTGCGCAGCAGCATTCTTCGAATTCCCGGTATCTATGCGCCCGATCGACACAATGGAACCCCGCGCGAACGCCTCATGAAGGGCACACCCGTTTTACAAAAGAAAGACGATGTGTTTACCAATCACATCCATGCCGATGACTTGGCCAGAGCGTGTGTGGCGGCTGTGTGGCGTGGTAAGCCGCAGCGAGTGGTACATGTGAGCGACGACACCCATCTCAAAATGGGAGATTACTTTGACATGGCCGCCGATTTGATGGGGCTGCGTCGGCCGCCGCGTGTTGCGCGCTCACAGGCCCAAGAGACTTTGCCTTTGATGTTGCTGAGCTTCATGAGCGAATCTCGCCGACTCGAAAATCAGAGGCTCAAAAAAGAGTTGAAGATTCGTTTGCAGTACCCTACGGTTAAACATGGTCTGCAGTCGCTGGCTGTCAAAACATCGGCAGACAATCTGAAATTGTTTGAATGAAGTCTTTTCAAGCTTTTGGGGGACGTTTAAGCGCAGCGCAACGGGTTTACGCTGCGTTTTTTCTTTATGCATTGGCGCTTGGCGGTCTTTATCCACGGATGGCAGAAATTCAGCAGGGCATGGGGGTTGCTGAAGGTGCCTTGGGCCTTGGTCTGATTGGCACAGCATCAGGTACCTTGATTTCTTTGACCTTTGGTGGACGTTGGATTGATCGCTTGGGTCCTCAGAAAATACTCTGGGCAGGTCTGCCTCTGATTGCTGCTTTTTATGCCTTGGCTGGCATGGCCCCCCATCCTTTGTTTATGTTTCTAAGTTTGGTACCTGCAGGTATCTGCATTGGGGCTGTGGAGCAGGTGGTTAATTTAGAAGCTGATCGTGTGGAGTATGCGTTGGGGCGACGCATCATGAACCGTGCACATGCATTTTGGAGTATGGGCTTTGCAGTGGCAGGTTTGGTTGGGGGGCTCGCTGCGCAAGCGGACTGGTCACCAAAAGCGCACTTGCTCGGTATGCTTGCGCTGGTCACTTGCCTTGTATGGGTTTTGTTGGGTCTTTTTGAAGCAGCGGCATCACGGCCAAGAGCTGATCTAAGCGCTACAGAAGTTGCCGTCAAGTTTGCCTGGCCAACGCCACCCATTTTGATGTTGGTCGTCGCCACTTTGGGCGCCATGCTAATGGAGGGCGCTGGCATAGATTGGTCAGCCATTTACATGCGTGACGTTTTTGACAGCAGTCCTTTCATTTGTGGTCTGGCTGTGGCTGCGGGTGCCACGGCCCAAGGAGTCACCCGATTTTTTGCAGACCGCTTCGTCGAACGCTTTCAACCTGTTCGTGTGGCCCGCTCATTGATTTTGCTGTTGGGCTTGGGCATTTGTGCTGTGACATGGGCACTTGCGCCATGGATGGCGTTGCTGGGGTTGGCTTTGATGGGCGTGGGTAGCAGTGCTATTTTTCCATTGGCCATGTCGGCCGCAGCGCAGCGCACGGATCGGCCTGCTGCTGTCAATGTGGCTGCTTTGGCCCAAACCTCATTCCTTGTATTTTTACTGGGTCCACCACTACTAGGGTGGGTTGCAGAATACTTTGGCATCCGTGCCACCTTTGCGGTTGGCTTGCCTTTGGTGGTTCTTAGTTTTTGGGCTGCGAAGAGCCTGAAAAATTAATGCCGCGTTTTTCCATGAAATCAATCAAAGCTTTCAGCAAATAGGCGCCAATCAAGGCGCCATTCAGGTCGCCAATGAACATCCATGCGGCTTCTTGAGCGTTAAAGACTTGAGCGGGTTGGGTCACCAGCCAGACGCTGTGGTGAACCAGCGAATTGCAAATGCAATAAATCAAAGTCAGGGTTGCAAGATCTCTTAGGTCGCTCAGTTGCACACCACGTTTGAAATAGATTCTGAACCCCATCAGTGCGATCAATGGGCTTGCGCTGGAGCAAGCAATGTTGAGCAGTGCCAAGCCCAGCGACTCTTGAAAGTTAGCGATCAGCAACAAGCCGCCCAAGATGGTGGTCAGTGTGCCAAATACGGGACCCAACACCAACAAATTGGTAAGTCGCAAAAAGGCTGGCAAGTAAATCAGGGAGATATGGTCATTGATGGTGGCAAATTCAAACAGCCAACCATTGAATATGTGCGTTGCGGGGTACAGCACTGCCAACGCAAGTATCAGTAGCAGATACATGTCGCAACCTTTTGAGAATCGATTTGAAGTAAATCGATGGTGCCCGAGGCCGGAATCGAACCGGCACGCCTTGCGGCGGGGGATTTTGAGTCCCCTGCGTCTACCAATTTCACCACCCGGGCAGGATTGCGAAGAACGCGATTATGACATATTTTTTTAGAGTTTTGCATCAGGTCTTTGGTTTTTTGTACTCTGACCTTCGACCGTCATTGAAGCATATTTTATTTTCCTTCTTTGACCCTGAATGGCTCTGGGTCTTTCTGGTTACATCGTCAACAAAATTCATTTGGACTTGAATTTGTTCCTTTCAATGAGGCAGAAGTCAGCTGAGCAGTGGTTTCTAAAAAAGCAGAAAATTCAATACTCAAAGTTCTGAAAAACCTGACATGAGCATTCACTTCAATTACAAGCACCTTTACTATTTTTGGGTTGTCGCCAAAGAGGGAGGCATCACCAAGGCCGCAGAAAAGTTAGACATGGCAGTTCAAACTGTAAGCGCTCAAGTCCGTGAACTCGAAAAGTCATTGGGCTTTGCGCTTTTAAAGCCTGCGGGCCGCGGCTTGGTGCTAACGGATGCGGGCATTGCGGCCATGAAGCAAGCCGATCTCATTTTTCAACTGGGTGAAGCCTTGCCTTCGCATGTGCGAGATGCGGCCAGTGCCCCCATGGCTCGTTTAACAGTGGGCATTTGCGACAGCTTGCCCAAGATGGTGGCACATCGACTTTTAGAACCCGTCATGTTGGTCAAGAACTTGAAACTAACCTGTCATGAGGGCGAATTAGAAGACTTGCTCGGTGATCTGGCCTTGCACCGATTGGATGTGGTGTTGTCTGATCGTCCAGCGCCAAGCAACAGCAACCTGAAGTTGTACAGCCATGCTTTGGGTTCTAGTGACATTGCTTTGTATGGCACAAAGCAATTGGTGAAGGCCGCGCGCGCGAACTTTCCCCAGAGTTTGTCAGATGTACCCGTTTTGCTGCCAACGGCCCACACAGCGGTTCGTGATCGCTTGGACCGATGGTTTGAACATCATCACATTGCCCCCAATGTGGTTGGCGAGTTTGAAGACAGTGCTTTGCTGAAAACATTTGGTGCCAAAGGCATGGGCATCTTCCCTGCCGCAGAATGGGTTCACGACGACTTGCTGGCGCATTACGCTGTGAGCAGGCTTGGCGCTTGCACCGGTGTCAAAGAGCATTTCTTTGCCATCGGCACAGAGCGCAAAGTACACCATCCTTTGGTTCAATCCTTGTTGCAGCAAAAGCTATGAAATCAGCAGACTGATTTTCATGAGGCCTGAGACTCCGGCTTTGCGGTTCGCACACTGAGCCACATGGTGGCCACCAAGATGCCCACCACCACAGCCAAAGAGGCAGCGACAGGCACTTTGTAGACATCGATCAAGCACATCTTGGTGCCGATGAACATCAAAATGACAGCCAAGCCGTAGTTCAGAAGATGGAACTTGGAAGCGACGTTGGCCAGTAAAAAGTACATGGCGCGTAAGCCCAAAATGGCAAAAACATTGCTGGTTAAGACGATGAATGCGTCGTCGGTAATGGCAAAGATAGCAGGGATGGAGTCAACCGCAAAGATGATGTCTGTGATGGCAATCAAACAGATGACCATGAACAAGGGCGTTGCAATTTTTTTGCCATTTTCGACAGTCCAAAACTTCTCGCCGTCAAAAGATTTGCTGACGGGTATGAGTTTGTTCAACAACTTCAAAGCGGGGTTGTCTTCCAAGCTAGGTTCTTTGCCCGCAGCCCACCACATCTTGATGCCTGTGAGTATCAAGAAAGCACCAAAGACATAGAGAATCCAGTGAAACTGTGAAAGAAGCCAACCACCGACCAAAATCATGACGGTGCGCAACACAATGGCGCCCACAATGCCGATCATGAGGACCCGCTTTTGGAAGTGTGATGGAACCGCAAAGTAGGTAAAGATCATGAGGAAGACAAAAATATTGTCGACCGCCAATGATTTCTCAATGAGGTAACCGGTTAAAAATTCGAGCGCCTTGTCATTTGCAATCTCTGTTGAATTGCTGGTGTCTTTCACGGCCCACCACAGCAGTCCGTTGAACAAGAAGCTCATCACAATCCAGACCAAGGACCAACGCAGGGCATCGTTCATGCTCATGTCTTGAGAGCCCTGTTTTTTGAGTAACCAAAAATCAATGAACAGTGAAACCAAGACGATGGCGCCGAAAGTGACCCAAAGCCAAAGAGGTGCAATTGTTTCCATGATGAAAGCTTCTGTGAAAGTTGTTGTTTGAATGAAAAATTGAACGGCGGTTTAAATTTTCATTTCCTATTTTTTGGTATTAAATCACAGTAATACTTCGGAAAATTAGGATTGTTATTTCTTGTTTTCCTGCCACTTATTGGTTCAGTGTGGGCCTCTATGGTTGACCCAGCAAAAAAACCATGGGTATTGTCAGGCGCTGGGCCCATGCCTTTTCATTGTGGCCCGTTCCCTCGTAGACTTTGGTGAAAAAGGAAGCTTGCTTGGTGTTTTCTACATAGGCTTTGTCCCTAATGACTTGGTCAACCAGCACTTGATAAGGCGCATAGAGGGCATCCAGTTCCAAGTTGCCATGATCTTGATAGATTTTGTGACCTTGCGCTGTGGGCAGCTTGTCGCGCAAATATGTCAACGCGGCTATTGGAATGTGTGCGTTGGGCGTATGCGTTCCCATCCAGTGCGTTGACAAGCCAGCTGCCTTGCCAAAAATTTGGGGGTATTCGCTCATGGCGTAAACAGAGATCAGGCCCCCCATGCTGGAGCCCATGATGGCCGTGTGTGCTGGCCCAACTAGGGTAGGGTAACGCGCATCAATGAATGGCTTTAGCTCGGCTGTGATGAAACGCAAGTAAGCATCTGATTGAGGCTTGTTTTGGAGCGCTTGCTTGACGTAGTTTTCGCGAAATACGGGTGTCAGGTGCTGTAGAAATTTTTGTGGAAAGTATTCGCTGTGTCTGAATTTACCGTTGTTCCAGATGCCCACCAAGAGGGTTGGTGCCAGTTGGCCAGTGGCCATCAGTTGTGACACCGCACGATCGGCGTGCCAAGCTTGTTTGTTCCAGGTGGTTTGCGGGTCAAACAGCATTTGACCGTCATGCATGTAAATCACATTGAATTTTTGACCGGCAGCTTTGAGCTGCTCAAAGTTGCTGGGCAACCAAACGTCAATGTGGCGGGCATCCACTTGTTGAGAAGGAAAGTTCTCTAACCGCTCTATACGGCCTGTCTCTGGTTGAGGCAGAGACTGAGCTTGGGTATTGATCTTGACGGTTTGGGCGCTCACTGAACAGGCCCACAAGCCACACAAAAGCCAAAGAAATGGAAATATTTTTTTCATGTTAACTTATATGCTGGATCTGAAAACGTTTCAGTTTATTAGCAAATCCAGCGCAATTCATTTTGTGACCCAACTGTTGGGCTGGTTGAAGGTTGATGTCTTGGGAGAATACCAATGAGAAATTTGATTTCAAAGATCAAAAATTATTCACAGTTGACACACAGAGGCATGCTCAAAGTAGCCGATTGGATGACCCAGAGTTTTCGCATCGGCTTGGTCTTGTTTGTGGCGGCCTATGCCATTGGCATCGTGTGGTTTGTTTTTTACGCAGACAAGGTCAGTCTTGAAAAGAACACAGTGTTGGTGTTGGACTTAAAGGGCAGTTTGGTCGAAGAATCCCCGGGTGGTTTGAGAGACAAGGTGTTGGGTGACCTTCAAGGAGAGGTCACCGATACCGTGCGCTTGCGTGACTTCACGATGGCCTTAGATTTGGCGGCGCAAGACAAAAACATTGCGCGTGTGTTGCTCAAATTGGATGATTTTGCGGGCGGTGGTTTGGTGTCATTGCGTGAAGCGGCCAGTGCCATCGAAAAATTCAAGGCCAGTGGCAAACCCGTCGTGGCGTGGTCAACCATGTACGACCAACGCCAATACTATTTGGCAGCCCATGCCAGCCAGGTTCTGGTTCATCCCTTGGGCGGTGTTTTGATCGAAGGTTTTGGCCGCTCTCGCAATTACTACAAAGACGCCCTCGACAAATTGGGCATTAAAGTCAATTTAATTCGGGTTGGGCAATACAAGTCAGCAGGTGAACCGTATGTTCTCAATGCACCCTCCGAAGCAGCCCTCAAGGCAGAGGCGCATGTTTACGATGCCTTGTGGTCGGTCTATACCGATGGCATTGAAACGGCTCGTCAACTGCCCAAGGGCAGCATTGCACAGAATATCAATGAGTTGCCTGATGCGCTGCTGCGAGTGAAGGGAGATACGGCACAACTTTCACTCAATTGGAAGTGGGTGGATGGTTTGCAAAGTTTTGAATCTTTGCGCAATTCGTTGATGAAAGAGGTGGCGATTGACGAAGACATTCAGTCATTCCGCCAAGTCAATTGGAAAGACTATCTTGCCTCTGAAGCGGTTAAGGTGAAGGGCGATCACATTGCTGTAGTGGTGGCACAAGGGTCCATTGGGGATGGCCGTGCGCCTGCTGGAAAAATTGGTGGCATCTCTACCGCCGAGATGATTCGCAAGGCAACAGAAGACAAGGATGTGAAGGCCATTGTGCTAAGGGTGAGCTCTCCGGGTGGCAGTGTGTTGGGGTCTGAGTTGATCCGAGAGCAATTGCAAATTGCCAGAGACAAAGGCAAACCCGTGGTGGTGTCCATGGGCGATGTGGCAGCGTCGGGAGGTTATTGGATTTCGATGGCAGCAGATGTTGTGTTCGCAGACCCAGCCACCATCACAGGCTCCATTGGTGTGTTTGCCATGCTGCCTACGGCAGAAGGCCTGATGGGCAAAATAGGTGTCAGTACAGGGGGGTACAAAACCACTTGGCTGGCGGGTGCCTATGACCCTCGCAAAGCATTGGACCCACGAGTACAACAACTTGTGCAGACCAGCATTGACCATGTTTACGAAGACTTCGTTGGAAAGGTTGCAAAGGTGCGCAGTTTGAGCTCAGAGCATGCCGAGGAATTGGCACAAGGTCGAATTTGGACGGGTGCGCAAGCTGCAGAGCACCGGTTGGTCGATCGCTTGGGCAATTTCAATGATGCTGTGAATGAAGCGCGCAAACAAGTGGCCAAATCAAGCGTTAACCTTGAAAAGTCACCACAAGCCTTGCCGATTCGCTATGCAGGCGCCAAAAAATCGCCAATTGAAAAGTTGGTGCAGAAATTGATGGGGCAGGTCAGTGGTCTGCTGGGCGATGAAAGCCCCCTGTTGGCCTTGGTCCAGGGTTTGGCATTGCAGAATCAAGAAACTGCATTGTTGAGTGCCTTGGGCAAAGACATGATGTGGTTACAAGATGTGATGGGGAACCCCCATGCCCTGGGTGTGGCGGCGCATTGTTTATGCGAGGTGTCTCCCTAAGCCTAAAAGCAGAACTCACAAAATTTCATACAGATTGGTTACGATGCAAGCATGAGTTCACTCGACCTAACGCTGCTTTATTTGCTGGCTGCTGTGCTGGGGGTCGTGGCGTGTCGATTATTGAAGCTACCGCCCATCTTGGGCTACTTGGCTGTCGGCGTCTTGATTGGACCTAACGCCTTGGCCTTGGCGCAAAACTCAGAAGGGGTGCGTCACCTGGCAGAGTTTGGTGTGGTTTTCTTGATGTTCGTCATCGGGTTGGAATTCAACCTGCCTAAGCTCAAAGCCATGCGGCGACATGTTTTCGGGCTGGGGTCGATGCAGGTCTTGCTCACCATGCTTTTTGTCACTGGTGGGTCGATGTTCTTGGCTTCGCTTGCGCCTACGTTGTGGCATATGCAATGGCAGACTGCGCTGGCTTTGTCGGGTGCATTGGCCATGAGCAGCACGGCCATTGTGATCAAGATGATGGTCGACCGCCTAGAGCTTGATTCTGACCATGGCAAGCGCGTGGTGGGTGTTTTGTTGTTTCAAGACTTGGCCGTTGTGCCCTTGTTGGTCCTCATTCCTGCCTTAGGTGCGCCGCCTGAAAAAATGGCCATTGCCCTGGCATTGGCAGCGGTCAAAGCAAGCTTGCTGATTGCATTGTTGCTGACGGGTGGTCAGCGACTGATGCATTGGTGGTTGATGTTGGTGGCGCGCAGGCAAAGTCAAGAACTTTTCATGCTCAACATTTTGCTCACCACCCTGGGCTTGGCATGGCTCACCGAGCTGGCAGGTTTGAGCCTGGCCTTGGGCGCTTTCATTGCGGGCATGTTGATTTCTGAGACTGAATTCAAACACCAAGTTGAAACCGACATCAAGCCTTTCCACGATGTTTTGTTGGGGCTGTTTTTCATCACCATTGGCATGATGCTCGATTGGCGCATTGTGTTAGAGCGTTGGGAGTTTGTTTTGCTGTTGGTCACTGTGCCCGTCGCATTCAAGTTTGTGCTAATTGCCGCACTGACAAGAATGACAGGTGCCAGCGAAGGCATTTCTTTGCGGACGGGTTTGTATTTGGCCCAAGCAGGTGAATTTGGTTTTGTGATGCTCACCTTGGGCAATCAAAATCAGCTGATACCAGCGGCCTGGTTTAACCCAGTTTTGGCCAGCATGGTGATCTCGATGTTGGCGACACCCTTCATCATCCTGAATGCAAATCAGTGGGTCATGAAATGGGCTGCAAGCGATTGGCTGCAGCAGTCTTTAGAGATGACGCAAATAGCGCAAAAAAGCATCAGTACCGAAAAGCACATCATCATTTGCGGTTACGGACGATGTGGTCAGAACCTTGCCAAGTTGTTGAAGTCAGAGAACATTCCCTACATGGCCCTCGACCTTGACCCAGACTGTGTCAATCGCGCCATTGGTCTGGGCGAGAAGGTGGCTTATGGCGACGCCGCACGTTTGCAATCTCTCATGGCCGTCGGTTTGGCAAGGGCCAGTGCAGTGGTGGTTACTTATTTGGACAACGCGTCTTCCTTGAAAGTCGTCAGCCTGACCCGCGAGCATGCACCGCAAGTGCCTGTGGTGGTGCGCACGCAAGACGATCGCGATTTGGACAAATTTCAGGCGGCTGGCGCAACTGAAGTGGTGCCTGAAACCATCGAGGGCTCTTTGATGTTGGCCACTCATGCCCTGGCTTTGGTGGGTGTTCCCATGAAGCGGGTCATTCGCATGGTTCAAGCGCAGCGTCATCAGCGGTATGAGTTGTTAAGGAGTGAAGACTTTGCAGACGACCATGACGATACCAACGCCAAGCCGCTTGGAAAAATGGGTCCCCGCAAAGACGCGTGATAAGTCAGCTAGTGAGTTAGTTATGGGTTGCAATTGTCACAACTTGCCGCAGAGACGGTGTTGTTCAAAGATTTGTCTTGTGTCAGATGGCATTTTGCGCAAGACCACCGTTCAGCTTTGGGCAGTTGAGTAGCAGAGCCGCACACATTGCACAAAGCCCCTTGAATGTATTGCGTCAGTCCAAAGCCAGGTAGATGGCAAGCAGGGCAATGCGAGTTCAACAAAACATGGAGCTTTTGGGCGGCTACTTCAATGGCTTTCATGCGCGTGGGGTTCATGTGCGCACGCATGTCTGTTTCTATCCAAACACTGACATCTGTTTGAAACGCGGTGTTGAGCAAGCCTTGAAATTCCGATTCACTTTGAACGCCTTTTTGAAAGTAAGCGTCTGAGGGGCTTCCCACGATCAGGCCATGACTTGGGAATTGCGCTTGCTTGGCGAATGACAGGGCATCTTCGGGCGACATGACGCGTTGCCCTGCAAAGTTGGTCTCTGCCGTGCCATGAACAGCGTAAACGGCGTGCTGTTGGACAGCATCCCAAAAAGCCAGCACCTCGTAGTTCCATGGCAATAAATGAACCTGCGGATGCGGTCCAAAAGCCCCTTCACTGCCAAGTCCAAAGGCGCTGCCCGTCAATTCGCAAGCCAGTTGGGCTTTCTTCAGGGCTGTTTGCATTTGCGTCAATTGACGTGGCCTTTCTTGGGTGAAAGTGCCTAAGTTGTCTGTGTTGAAAGCATCAAAGACTTCAAGCTCGAAGCCGCTCTGTGCCAAGGCTTCCTTGACTGCAACATCCTTCTGATGACAGGTTAAAAACGCAATCTTTGCCATCATGCCCCGACCTTCAGGTCAATACCTTTTGTGCGACATAAAAGTAAAAAGGTATACCCAAGATGATGTTCAACGGAAATGTGAGCCCCAAAGACAAACCCAAATACAAGCTAGGCGATGCTTCAGGAATGGCCAGTTTCAAGGCTGCCGGAACGGCAATGTAAGAAGCACTTGCGGCCAAAACCATGAGCAAGAAGCAATCACCCAAGGATAAATTGAGCGAGTAGCCTAGCAACAAAGCGACCCCGCTGTGAAACAAGGGCCCTAGCGTGGCATATGCCAGTAGCATGGGCGATTGACCTTTAAGCAATGGAAAATTTCTGGCCGCTGTCAGTCCCATGTCCAACAAGAAAAATGCCAGCATGCCCTTGAAAAGATCGACTGAAAAAGGTGCCATCATTTTTTGACCATTTTCGCCAGACAAAATACCTACCAACATGGCGCCTAAAAGAAGCAGCTGCGCCCCGTCGGTCAGGGATTCGTGCAGCGTTTGTTTGAGTCCGTGTGGATGGGTTTCTTGCTTTGATTGCGACCTGATGGCATTGACCCAAAACACAGCCAGCAATATGGCAGGTGACTCCATAACAGCCATGGCAGCCGACATGTGCCCCGAAAAAATGACTTGTTGAGCGTCTAAAAACTGAACGGCAGTCATGAATGTGACGGCACTGACCGAGCCATAGGTGGCTGCAATGGCTGCAGCATCGAATTCGCTGGTAAGGCGTTTGAGAATTTGATAGCCCACCAATGGCACCAAAATAGCAAGCAACAAGGCAGCCCCCAAGCCCTTGATGACTTCTAGTGTGAGGCCCGATTGCGCCAACGCAAAACCACCCTTAAGCCCTAATGCCATGAGCAAATAAAGAGACAAAAACTTAGAAATAGGTGGCGGTATTTCTAGGTTTGACTTGAGCAGCCCAGCAGTCACCCCGAATACAAAAAACAAGATGGCTGGATCCATAAAGTTATTCAGCATGATCTTGCTAGATAAGGAAATTGACCAAACTCCTTATTTTTATGGAAGCCGCTAAACCTTTGCGTCTGTATGTATTTAAATTGATGACGGTTTAAGGGCTTGGTTTGAGTTGCCCAGATGCAATGAGTTCTTTGACGTTGCTGTCGCCGCCTACCAGCACACCATCGACAAAAACCATTGGAAAAGTGGGCCAGCCGGTCCACAGTTTGAGGGCATTGCGCTTGCGCCAATCGCTGAAATAGCTGCCGTACTCAAGGTAATGGTGCTGCAGTTTGGCCTGTGTGAGGCGTTTTTGAACGGCTTTGCAGACGGGGTTTTGTCGCATGCCCACTACCACCACGCGGTGCTGGCCGATGGCTGCCAATACCTCTTCTACGACTTCGCGGTGATGATTGGCCACCAAGCTTTGAATGGCGGGGTGAATGTGGGATTCGCTCAGAATGTGTCTTGGCATGGGGTGACCTAAGGGTAAAAACAGGGGGCTGTCAAATTTTGGTGAAATGACAAGGCTTCGTGGTTCGAAGGATAATGCATCCCAAGCGTCGCAGACTTGCATGACCTGTCTGCTTAATCCCCATTGCAAGTGCATCCACATTCCATCAAATGACGTACCTTACTCTTGACGAATCAATTGGCAACACCCCTCTGGTGAGGTTGCAACGCTTGGCTGCCGATGCCATGGCGCCCAAAGGCAATGTGATTTTGGGCAAGTTGGAAGGCAATAACCCGGCGGGCTCCGTTAAAGACCGGCCTGCGCTGTCGATGATCAAGCGTGCAGAAGAGCGGGGCGAAATCAAACCAGGGGACACCTTGATTGAGGCCACGTCTGGCAATACTGGCATTGCACTGGCCATGGCTGCTGCCATCAAGGGCTATCGCATGATTTTGATCATGCCCGAAGATTTGTCGATTGAACGTGCGCAAACCATGAAGGCCTTTGGCGCTGAACTTATTTTGACGCCCAAAAGCGGCGGCATGGAATACGCGCGCGACTTGGCAGACAACATGGCCGTTCAAGGCAAAGGCAGAATACTTGATCAGTTTTCTAACCCCGACAATCCGCGCATTCATTACGAAACCACTGGCCCCGAAATCTGGGCGCAAACAGAAGGTCGTGTGACACATTTTGTCAGTGCCATGGGTACCACAGGCACCATCACAGGTGTGTCGAAATTTCTGAAAGAAAAGAATCCCAAAATTCAGATTGTGGGTGCACAACCTAGCGAAGGCTCTCGCATACCGGGCATTCGCAAATGGCCTGAAGAGTATTTGCCTAAAATTTACAACCCAGCCAATGTCGACGAACTCATTTATGTGAGCCAAGACGATGCTGAAGATACGTGCCGTGAAATGGCACGTCAAGAAGGCTTGTTTGCGGGCATCTCGGCAGCGGGCGCATGCTGGGTGGCGCAGCAAATTGCGGCGCGTGAAAGCAATGCCACCATTGTTTTCATCGTCTGTGATCGTGGTGATCGTTATCTATCTACAGGAGTTTTCCCAGCATGACCGAATACCGTTTTTGTCCCTGCTGTGGATCGCCCTTGGCATGGGTGCCACAAATGGAGGATGGCGGCGAAAAACTCCGTTTGCGTTGCACGCAATGTGACTTTACGCATTGGAACAATCCGACGCCAGTATTGGCAGGCATTGTGCAAGTGGGCAATCAAATTTTGTTGGCGCGTAACGCCGCATGGTCAGGTCGTAAATTTGCATTGATCACAGGCTTCATGGAAGCTGGTGAAACGCCCGAGGAAGGCATTTCGCGCGAGATTGCAGAGGAAACCAATCTGCAAGTAAGCGCTTTGAAACTCATTGGTGTGTACGACTTCCAACGCATGAACCAAGTGATCATTGCTTACCACGCTGTGGCATCGGGCACAGTGCGTTTGTCGCCAGAATTGGCGGAGTACAAGATGTTTAACTTTGACGAACTGGTATGTTGGCCTGCGGGTACAGGCTATGCGCTAGGTGATTGGTTGCGCACCCAAGGCATTGAGCCGAAGTTCATGACTTGGGAAGAGCGAGATGCGCAAGGCCGCGCTGCAGAATAAGTTATCGCAAATTATTGAAGTGGTGGAGAAATCATGAGTCTTGCCTTTGACATAGAGTTGGACACTTGTGGTCTCAACTGCCCTTTGCCCATCTTGAAAGCCAAAAAGTCTTTAACCGCCATGACCTCAGGTCAGGTCCTGAAAGTAATGGCAACAGATCCTGGCGCCATGCGAGATTTTCAAGCCTTTGCCAAGCAAACCGGCAATGAGTTATTAGCGCAAGAAACAGAAGGCGAGCGTTTTCTGATTTGGATGAAGCGGCGCTGATGTAAAAAAAGCTTCAGAGGCTGAAGCTTTTTGAGTGCACCAGTCTGTGGCCGTTTAAAGGCTCAGTGTTTTGAGGTATTTTCTAAACGACTCACCAACTTGTGGATGCTCTAAGGCCAGTTCCACTGTGGCCTCCAGAAAGCCTTCTTTGCTACCGCAGTCGTAACGTTTGCCTTCGTACTGGAATGCGTAAACCGCTTCGCGCGATTTCAAGCGTGCAATGGCATCGGTCAGTTGAATCTCGCCGCCTACGCCAGTGGGCTGGTTTCTGATTTCATCAAAAATACCTGGCGTGAGAATGTAGCGTCCGGCTACACCCATGCGTGAGGGCGCATTTTCTGGCGATGGTTTTTCGACAATCTGTTCAACACGAATGAGTTGCTTGCCTGCAGATTCGCCGGCCACAATGCCGTAGCGTTTGACATGGTCCAGCGGTACTTCTTGGACCGCCAGAATAGAGCGACCTTGTTGCTCATATGCTTTGACCATTTGCGCTAAGACAGAAGGGCCACCTTTGAGTCCGACCATCAGGTCATCGGCCAACAGAACTGCAAAGGGTTCGCTCCCCACCATGGCTTCAGCGCACAGCACCGCATGGCCTAGGCCCAAGGAGCGGGGTTGGCGCACATAGGCGCAAACCATATCGTCTGGCTGCACCGACCGCACCAACTTCAGCAGCTCTTCTTTGTGAGCACTTTCGAGTTCTGTTTCAAGTTCGTAGGCGGTATCGAAGTGGTCTTCAATGGCACGCTTGCTTCGTCCCGTTACAAAAATCATGTGCCGCACACCTGCCGAATAGGCTTCTTCTACAGCGTATTGAATGAGCGGCTTGTCGACCACAGGCAGCATCTCTTTGGGTGCTGCTTTGGTGGCCGGCAAAAATCGTGTTCCCAATCCAGCCACTGGAAAAACGGCTTTGCGAATGCTGGGTTGGCTGCTCATGGTTTAGCTTTCATTCAATTCAATGTGATCCGAAAATATCATGTTCATTTGACAATGGTATTTCAAGACTTGGCAGGTGTTGATTCCAATTGGCCAAGCTGAGATTTCACCTTGATCAACGTGGCTTCAAAGTCGGCCACACGCTTGCGCTCTTGCTCAATCACGGCAGGCGGCGCTTTGGCCACAAAGGCCTCGTTGCTCAGTTTGCCATTGGCTTTGCCAATTTCGCCTTCTAAGCGGGCCACCTCTTTGCTGAGGCGAATTTTTTCTGCCGCCACGTCCACTTCCATGAACAAGCACAAGCGCGCTTCACCAACGACGGCTACTGGCGCCGCAGCGGCAGCCTTCGTCCAATCAGCTTCGCTGTCAAACACTTTCACTTCGTTCAACTTGGCCAGGGCCTGCAAAACGGGGCCTGCTGATTTCATAAACTCTGCATCGCCCAAGACATACAAAGGCAGTTTGGTCGCAGGGGAGACGTTCATCTCACCGCGCAAGTTGCGGCAGGCATCAACCAGCGTTTTGAGCTTGGCCACGTGCGCTTCGGCTTGTTCGTCAATGCGTTCGGGTTGGGACACAGGGTAGGCTGCAATGCTGACCGAAGGACCTGCACGGCCCGCCACCGGTGCCACCTTTTGCCACAGCTCTTCAGAGATGAAAGGCGTGATGGGGTGGACTAAACGCAGAATGGTTTCCAACGTACGAATAAGCGTGCGACGAGTGGCGCGCTGCTGAGAGGCATCTCCTGTGTTGATTTGCACCTTGGCAATTTCCAAGTACCAATCGCAGAACTCGTTCCATACAAAGTCGTAAATGGCGTTGGCCACGTTGTCCAAGCGGTACTCGGCAAAGCCTTTGGCCACATCGGCTTCCACGCGCTGAATTTTGGAGGAGATCCAGCGATCGGCTTGGCTGAATGTCATGTAGCCATGGGCTGGGCCGCCCACTGCGCACTCTGCTTTGGTGTGTTCTTTCAGGCCGCAATCTTGACCTTCGCAGTTCATCAGCACAAAGCGTGTGGCGTTCCACAGTTTGTTGCAGAAGTTGCGATAGCCTTCGCAGCGTTTGCTGTCAAAGTTGATGCTGCGGCCCAACGAGGCCAATGCGGCAAACGTAAAGCGCAGTGCGTCTGCCCCGTAGGCTGGAATGCCTTCAGGGAATTCTTTTTGCGTGTTCTTGCGCACTTGGGGTGCGGTCTCGGGCTTGCGCAAACCTTGTGAACGCTTCTCGAGCAAAGGCTCTAAAGAAATGCCGTCGATCAAATCGACGGGGTCGAGCACGTTGCCTTCAGACTTGCTCATCTTCTTGCCTTGTGCGTCGCGCACCAAGCCGTGGATGTAAACGTGTTTGAAGGGCACGCGACCTGTGAAGTGCGTGGTCATCATGATCATTCGGGCCACCCAGAAGAAGATGATGTCGTAGCCGGTGACCAACACGGAGGAGGGCAGGTACAAGTCGTAGTCTTGTGTCTTGTTTGTGCCGGATGTGGCTACCGCTTCTGGCCAACCCATGGTGGAGAAGGGCACCAAGGCTGAGGAATACCAAGTATCGAGCACGTCTTCATCGCGCTTGAGCTTCTTGCCTGCGCCCGCTTGTGCCTGCGCTTCGGCTTCCGATTTGGCCACGTATACGTTGCCTTCTTCGTCATACCAAGCGGGAATTTGATGGCCCCACCACAGTTGACGCGAGATGCACCAGTCTTGGATGTTGTTCATCCACTGGTCGTAGGTGTTGACCCAGTTCTCGGGCACAAAACTAACTTGGCCGGAGTGCACCGCATCAATGGCTTTTTGCGCAATGCTCTTGCCAGTGGGGTCTTGAGGGCTGACTTTGTTCACGGCCACAAACCATTGGTCTGTGAGCATGGGCTCTACCACTTGGCCGGTTCGCGCGCAAATGGGCAGCATCAGTTTGTGGGGTTTGATTTCAATCAGCAAGCCTTGTGCTTCCAAGTCCTTGATGACAGCTTTACGCGCCACAAAACGGTCCATGCCTTGATAGGCTTTGGGGCCGTTTTCATTGACTGCAGCGGTCAGTGTGAAGATGGTGATCAGCGGCAGGTTGTGACGCATAGAGCATGCGTAGTCGTTGGCATCGTGCGCACCGGTAATCTTCACGCAACCAGAGCCAAATTCGCGATCGACAAAGTCATCGGCAATGATGGGGATTTGGCGATCGCACAAAGGCAAGTCAACCTTTTTGCCGACCAAGTGTTTGTAGCGCTCGTCTTCGGGGTGAACCGCCAAAGCACCGTCGGCCATCATGGTTTCGGGACGGGTGGTGGCAATGGTCATGCCTTTTTGCATCACGCCGTCAATGAGTTGAGGGCCGTCTGCAAACGGGTACAAGATGTAATGCATCTTGCCGTCGGCTTCGGTGTTTTCCACTTCCAGGTCGGACACCGCGCTTTGCAACACAGGGTCCCAGCTGACCAATCGTTTGCCACGATAAATCAGGCCTTGCTCGTACAACTTCACAAAGGTTTCGGACACCACTTTGGACAGCTTGTCGTCCATGGTGAAGTACTCGCGCGTCCAGTCGACGCTGTCGCCCATGCGGCGCATTTGCTGCGTGATGGTGTTGCCCGATTGTTCTTTCCATTCCCACACTTTGGCCACAAAGTTTTTGCGCGCTTCGGCGGGTGTGGGGCCCATGTCGTGGCGGCTGATGCCTTTGGCTT
>CAZJAL010000033.1:1523-29144 GCA_964544175.1 uncultured Limnohabitans sp. | reverse complement strand
TGCGGAATGCAGGCTTTAGGGGAAACCACCGAAGTCACCAGACTGGTAGTAAGCAAAATGAATAGGTGTTTGTTAGCTATTGCAAGTCATTGATTTAAATATCCTTCTAGTGTGTGTCCTTGCAACACACTTTGGTTCTCGACCATCGACCACCGACTAGACCAAATTGACTTAAGTTCTCGAAGTGCAACAACCGTCTATTGCAAAGATTTAGAAACGTACAGACATGTACCTTTCTACATTGCGCAGTCAAAATTAAAAATTTGCAGAACTAAACAAGATGGATCTCTAGGCACTTTGGTATTTGATGGAATTCAAGACGAAATTTTGAAAACACCAACCTACCTTCACTCCTGTTATTGACATAGGAGAAAGACGGATGATTGTGAAAGTACTCACCGATGAGCTGGTTCAAGAACTCAACTGCCCTGCAGGCCTTACGCACCTTGAGGTTTTTGACACCTAAGTTAAAGGCTTCTACCCTGATCTGCTTTGCAGTGGCCGTAAAACTTACCGTGTGCACTATTGCTAGATGCTAAGCAATTGAGTTTGAAGAGGCTCGCACTTTGGTGTTGCAGAAAATTCAAACAGGCAAGATGCGGCCACACGGCTTTGTGCCTGATCGATATGCCAGCAAACAGCATGCCGCTACTCTGATCACCTTAGAAGAGTTCTTGGTAAATAAGTACTTGCCCTATGTGCGAAGCTACAAGCGCAGTTGGATATCGGACGAATCCATGATTCGCCTGCACATAGCGCCAGCCCTTGGTAAGTTGTCGATGGCGCGCATTTCTGTACTTGATTTTTCTGGTTTCATTAAAACCCTTAAACACAAACAGTTGGCGCCAGGCACCATCAAACGCGGATTGGTTCTGCTGCGCTATGCATTCAAACTGGCCCACCGTTGGTCTGAGCCCGGTGTGAGTTTGGACAGCTTCAACGGCGTGCGCCATTTGAAAAATGACTACCGCATAGAACGCTACCTCACCCCCGATCAATCCAGCCAGATGCTTCAAGCTGTTCGCAGAAGCTACAACCCCTTACGTCCATTGATCGTTTCATACATTATCTATACCGGCGCTCGAAAACGCTAAGTACTTGATGCCAAGTGGCCCGACATAGTTTGGATTCAACGCTTGTAGAAGATATCTAAAAACAATTCAAACAAAATTCGACACATTACCTTGTCACTTGGTGGAATCAATACTTGATGCTGGCAAAGGTAAATTGCTACTCGGATGCTGAATGTGAGTACATCTTTGCCAACCCCCATGCGCAGAAACCATTTAAGTCTTTTGTCTTTAGCTGGGACGCGCGCGTAATCGAGCTGGTATACCGGAG
Source organism: uncultured Limnohabitans sp. (assembly GCA_964544175.1). Classification (GTDB taxonomy): domain Bacteria; phylum Pseudomonadota; class Gammaproteobacteria; order Burkholderiales; family Burkholderiaceae_C; genus Limnohabitans_A. The sequence continues at coordinate 27,803 of CAZJAL010000033.1, read as the reverse complement.
CTGCGTGTGCATGATTTAAGACACAGCTTTGCTTCGTTTTTGGTGAATGCAGGTAGGAGTTTGTATGAAGTTCAAGAGTTGCTGAGGCATGCAGACATTAGGACTAGCAGTAGGTTGGGAGAGCTTGAGTGCGACTGTTGAGTGTGTGCCTAGGGTGTAGGTATGAAAAAACCCCATCCCCTTTTGAGGGATGGGGTTTGGTTTCATTAAATAATAAATCTACTGCTCATTAGCAGTGAGTTATTAGATAAATAATTACAGGCTGTCGCCAATGATAACGGCGCCGTCAGAAACTGTAGTTGAATTGCTTGCCAACACCAATGATGTTGCAGAGACGCCGACCAACTGGACCAAGGAGTCTCCAGCTGCATTCTGTGAGAATACAAATGTATCGCCACCGTAGACAAAACCAATTGTTTCACCAGCAGTTGCAGCGACAGCTGCTGCTTCAGTCAACCACTCAGCCAATGTGTCAACAGCAGAAGCGCCTGCGCCTGACAATGACAAAATACCTTTAGAGACGGTATATGTCGTACCAGCTGAAACACCAGCTGTAGCTGTTGTAACGTTAGCTTCAATAGCAACAACCAAGTTTGTACCAGCACCAGCACCAGCATCGTCGGAGTTCAGATCAATACTTAACATTGATGTGTTTGCACCACCAGCTGTTGATGCAATGAAATTGGCCGCAGAAGACAAATCAGCAGCTGTAGTAATGGCGGAAGCCAATACAAACCCATTCACAACGTCAGCAGCAGCTGTAGTTGATTGAACACCTTTGTTACCAGCAGTGGCATCAACGTCAGAAATGATACGGATCACGTCGTGACCAGTGCCGACGTTAATTGTGTCTTGACCTAACCCACCGTTAACGATGTCTCCACCAGCACCACCAGTGATAGTGTCTTTTGCTGCATTACCGATCAATGTGTCGTTACCAGCACCACCTTTGATTGCTACTAATGCAGTAGTTGTAGTGTTTGCGCTAGTGAATGAAACTGCCAAATTAGCAGCCGTATCATCTGTGCCGTTGCCAACTACACCTGTTGCATCAAAGCTTGTTACTGCAGTGTTACCAGTATTGACCATTGTCAAACCGTTGTTGCCTGCCACAACAATGCTTGTTGCGCTTGTGGCCTGAACTGTAGCTGTATCAATAGTGGCTGCTGTACTCGTTGATGTACCTGCGTCCGTAGTAGTGATGTTAACTGTTTCTATACCAGCCAATGTAACGATACCGTACTCAACAGTTGCAGATGTACTGTTCTTTAATTCAACATTGAATGTATCACTTGGAGTCAAAACAGCATTGGTGACATTCGCTGCAACAGCTGCATCTGCAGCTGCAGCTGCGTCCAAAGTCAACTTGCCATTGTTAGTAAAACCATTCAATGTCAATGTTTTTGTAGTAGCAACGCCACGTGTAACAACGCTATTTACTCCATTGATACCTGCCAAATTGACAGTTGTATCGGCTGCAGTACCTGTTGTGATTTCCAACACTTCAAAGCCGGTAAATTTAGTGTTAAAAGTTGAGTTTGCATCAACGGCATCAGCAGTTACAGCGGTCAAAACAATGGTGTCAGTGCCGTCACCAGCATTAACAGATCCACCAGTGCCGTTCAAAACACCGTCAGCATCTGTGTCAACTACCGTCACTGAATCGTCTCCGGCGCCCATTGTGATTGCTTTTGTAGTTTCATCAGCCAAGGTAATGAACTCAGCACCATCGCCACCTGTGAAGGTTACACCAGTAGCAACTGCTGTACCAAGAGTAGTTTTGGCAGTGTTAGTTACATTCACAGAAGTTGCAGCGCCAAAACTTTGAGCTGTCAATGTTAAGTTGGCGCTACCACCGATGTTCACAGATGTTGCGCCAGAAGCAGTAATGCTGGCAACAGTAGATGCAGCAGTTGAAGCTGTAACGTTTAGAGTTTTAACATCGGAGTCAACTGTGATTGCGTTGTCTGTACCGGCATTCTTGTAAGAAAGACCATTCAAATTCAATGCCAGGGATGTGTTGGCTGCAGTTGTCAAACTGTTAGTAGTGATTCCAAGCGTGCCGCCAGTACCTTCTAAGTTAACTGTGACTAACGCATTTGAATCAATTGTTGAGTCACCGTAGTTCTTAAGTGTTGCTGTTGCAATAGTGCCCGCCTTAGTTGAAGATTGTGCATTTGCGTCAGCGATAGTTACTGCACCCGCCTTGATGCCGTGCACACCAACCGTCGCACTTGCAACTGCTGACACAGCTGCTGTTTGATTAACAGTTGCACTTGTAGTTGACGCATCGCCAGTAATAGAAACCGCACCACCCACAGCGTTAACTGTAACGTTGGCTGTTTTTACAGAAGCACCAGAGATGTTCTGATTAACAGTTGCAGAAATACCGCCAGTAATAGAGATTGCACCACCGGTTGCAGCAGTTCCGCCAGTTACGTTAGTGGATTTAACTGTTTCAGTTACAGTAACGTTACCTGCAGCAGCAGTAGTTGCGCCAACTGTCACTGTTCCACCTGTTGCGGCGGATGCAACAGATGTTGCAGCAGTAACAGTAACATTCTTGCCGCCGTTAACAGCGATAGACCCTGCAGCTTGAGTGTCGTCTGTAATTGTGACATCTGTTGTACTGGAGCTAGTAGCAGTTACAGCGCCAGGTGCTGTAATGTTCAATGAAGTCAAGCCTGTCCACGCTGTAGAGGTGAGGGTTGTACCTGTAGTACCGCTCACCAAATTTGCTGTTTCAATATTCTTAACAGTGGCGCCCGTAGGTGCAGTTATAGCAGCTGTCTGTGTAATGTTGAAAACATCATTGCCAGCACCACCATCAATTGCGTCTCCTACAGTCCAAGTTACAGCGCTTGTTTCAGCTGCGTTAAATGTATCGTCACCTGCTCCGCCTTTGAAAGCAGCACCAGTATCAGCGCCAACTGTCAGAGCAAATGTGACGCCTGTTGTACCAGCAGCAGTAAACGTACCGCCAGCATTACCTGCTGTTTGCGATAACACCAAAGCAGCGTCAACTTTAGTGTTGAACGCTGTAGCAGCTGCACCGTAAGTTGCGTCTGAAGACATTTGTGCGAAACCGTTGAGCAAGTCAACAATCTTTGCACCTTTGTGTGCGCCTGCAGCTGTCAATTGAGCTGCAATCCAGCTCACCAATCCATCAACAGATGTCAAACCGAGGTTTGTCACCAATGTTGTAGCAACAGCTGTGTCTGTCGCGTTTGCGAAGTCACGTGCATACAAAGCATCTGTCAAAGAAGCTGGGTCGAGCGTTTTGACTTCAGAGTAAGTCGCGTTGCTCATTTGTGTGTTGTACAAAGCACCAGCAACACGTGCCAGAACTGTACCGTTTGTAGAGATAGCCATTTGTTTTTCCTTTTAAGGGTTTACAGATAATTCAGAGTTCTTTGCAAAGAATTCCGAGTGCGAGCGGTCAAGCAAAAAGCCCACACTCGTCAGAGCGCACTTGCAAAAATGCGCTCTGAAAAATGTGGGCTTTTGTATCGTTACAAATGCTTAAAGCATTACAAACGTTATTACGTTTCTTGCTCTCAGTAAGCATGAAAGTCTGGTCATAAGACTTTGTCATTGACTTTCTCCTTTTAAAAGTTAATTAAACAGAAACGGGAATCCCAATAGAGAACACCCATTTATGCGCTGTGAGGGGATTGTAGAAGATTTCTGACGTCGTTTTTTGTGATTTGAGTCACACAGTCCTGCACGAAAACGCTTATTTGCAAAAAAACAACGCGTTTTTGAGGTTTTTTTGTGCATTTCAGTCATTCACCCACCTCATTCCCACGTAAACACCCGAATTCTTCAAATTAAACAAGGTGTTATTGGATCTTTGTGAAGTGGCTTCAAGGTTGATGCCTGCACTCCACTGCTTGGCCACTGGTACCCAATAACCCAAGCCCAAATCTGTGCGGTACGTATTCGATTTTAAGTCACCCAGCAGGTCGCTGTAGGCTTGCTTGTCTTGGCTGTGGGCATAACGCAACCAGACAGACAATTGGCCCGATGCTGCGGGCCACTTAGGCACAGATACCAACTGCTCGTGCCTCACCAGCAAGTCGGCACGTATGCGGTTGCCTCCAGGGCGTGTGCTGTCTTGTGCCTTGTCTTGGCCACCACCCAGCGCCACATGGGTTTCTTGGTTTTGGCCTGTGCTGCACACCCAGTCCATGCGGCCATAGGTATACACGCCGTTCAAGCTGCCAGATTGCGGAAAACTTTGGTCAATGCGGCCAATGGCCGGCGCCCACTTGCAAGCAGCACCCAAAGAGTCCCATGCGTATTTGAGCTGCAAGCCTTGGTCGGCGTAGGCCGTTTGGCTACCCAGCCAAAACTGCGTACCTCCGGCGGCCAATTGCCACAAGCCAGAAGCATTGCCTGCCAACATGGGCAAGCTGTACTTGATGGCGCCTTCTGCGGTCCGGTTGTTACCGCCCACACTGGCTGCGCCTGTTTTGCTAGACAAAGCCACATTCACAGACAACTCTTGGCCGCCTGCTCCTTTAAGGTTGCCTTGTAGGGCTGCTGTGGTTTTAAATGCGCCGCCTGCTACAGGCTTGGCATTGTCAGTGAGGCCCAGGGTGACGGGGCCATTGGACAAGTACAGAGTAAGAGAGTCGGTATAGGTGGCGCTGTTTAAATTGCGCTCGTGGCCATAGGCGGTTTGCAACAGGCCATTCCATTGCCACACGGGAGTACCAATGATGCCCGCCTGAGCAGGCATGGCAACCGTTTGCGCAGGGCTGAGCTGGGCTTTGAGGGTGGGTTGAATGTCGGGTCGCTGCAGCACGTCGTTCAAGATGGCGCGGGCAGAGCCCTTCAGACCCACCATTGCCAGCGCTTGTGCGTAGTCAAGTTGTGCACCTGGCAAATCAGGGTTGATCAACAGGGCTTTTTCTAACGAAACGGCAGCGGCTTCGGTTTGACCTTGCGCCAGCAGTTGGGCACCGCGGTGCGCATGAAAAAAAGCGTTGTCGTCGCAGGCTTCTGCCATGGTGGCCAATTGGGCCACGCTGGCTTGTTGCCACTGTGTGGGCGCGGGGCAGGCGGTTGTGCTTGCAGGCTTTGCAGTTTGCGTAGTGGGTGCAACTTGTAAAGCGTTTTGCGCAAAAGCAGGCAAGGCAATACCCGTGGCCAACAGGGCTAACAATCCCAGGGCAGGCACCGGCTTGGAGCGATCCATTTCGCAGCCAGACTGTCGACTCAGCACAGCGTTGATGATAAAAATAAGAATGGGTTGGCGATTAGCCGATCATACTGACTTCAGACGCAAATCCTGCGTCCAAGCCAGCCACCAAGTGCAGGTGCGAGGGATCGACCTCAATTTGCAAAGCGTACACGGTGCGCGGTGTGCGCATGCCAGCCAGCAAAAAGTCACCCAGCTTGTGCACGTCTGTGTAGCCAGACTGTGCCAAGGCTTGGGGGCCCACCAGCACGGGGTATCCCAGCTCGGCGGTGAGTTTTTCTAAGCGAGAGGCCACACTCACAGCCTCGCCCATGACGGTGTGCACACGGCGGCGTGCAGGGCCAAACGAGCCCACCATGACGGGACCTGTTTCAATGCCAATGCCGATGTCCAAGGGTGGGGTTTTTCTGGAAGCTACTTTGGGCAACTGGGCCACGCCCTCTTTCCAGATCACTTCGGCTGCCTGCAAGGCCTTTTGAGCGTGCTGGTTGCAAGGTGAAGAGCCGTTCCAAACAGCTGTGAGGCCGTCACCCACCATTTGCTCTACCACGCCACCGTGCTCGGTAACAATGCGGTCGAGGGTGGTGTAAAACAGGTGCAACACCATGGCGGCGTCTTCGGGGGCGCGCTCTTCGCAATAAGCAGAGAAATTGCGCAAGTCGACCAACATCACTGTGGCTTCTCGCGTTTCAGCCATCACTTGAGCCGTAGGGCCTTCAAAGGCCACGCGGCGCGCAGCGCCTTCGGGCAAATAGCTGGACAGGTTTTCAAACAGGCGCTCGCGCTCGGCGCGCACACGCAGCATTTCAGAAGTGGTCAGCAGCGCTGCGGCCAAAGCCACAAACACAACCGGCTGACCCCAGCCCAACCACTGATGTAAATTAAGCAACAACACGGCATGCAAACCAAAGATGCTGGCACCTGTGGCCAAGGCAACCAGAGGCATCACCACGGCAGCTTTGGGGCCGGCTGCGCGCAAAGAGAAAACCAGTACCAGTAATGCGACCAAGCCTGTGGCCAATGGCCAAAGCGGCGCCCATGCTGGCACAAAGGGCGTGCGAGCATCGAGTGCAGCAGACATCAACTGCGCGTGGACTTCTACACCGCCCACTGCACCGCCTTGGGGTGTGGGCACGGCATCGCCACCGCCAAAGGCCGTAGAGCCCACCAACACCCAAGCACCTTTGAGCATGTGCGGCGGCACTTTGCCTTGCAACACATCCACAGCCGACACAGAGGCAAAACCATCTCGGGGCATTTGATAAGAAACACGCAGTTGGCCGTTGGTATCCAAAGGCAACTGCAAACCACCCACATCTAAATGTTGGGCGCTGTTAGCGCTGAACAAACCAGCAGGTGAGTTGCGCCACACGGGCTGTGCACCAGTGGCCGCAGCCAAAGCCGAAACGGCCAGCGCGGGGTATGCCTGACCTTCATAACAGACCACCGCAGGCACGCGGCGAATGCTGCCGTCGGCATCGATGATGGGGGTGATGTGACCCACGCCAGCACTGCTTTGGGCCAACAAAGTTTCGGCACCCATGAAGCCAAAGGCAGGGGTGCCGAAGGGTTGATTTGCAGCGCTGTTGGCAGGACATGTGCCCATGGCGCCAGCCAGTTGGCCCGACTTGAGTTGGGCTTGCGGGCTGAGGGCAAACAGCTGAGAAATGACGGTGGGGGCGCCTGCTTTAAGGGCCAAGGCGAGCTTTTGATCTTGGGCAGCGTCTTGCGCGCCTTCAAACAAAACATCTACTACTTTGAGGTTGACGCCATACGCATCAAGGCCTGAAAGCAAAGTAGCAACTCGCTCACGCGGCCATGGCCAAGGACCCAAAGCTTGTGTGCTCTTCTCGTCAATGTCGACCACCACCACACGGCGCTCGGTGGCTTGGGAGTTGGCCAAAGACCACGTGCGGCTGGCCAAACGCTCTTCCCAGCTTTGCCACTGGGGAGCCCAAAGGGCAGACGCCACCGCCATCAGCAACACAGCCAAACCCGACACGGCTGCATAGAGCCACAGGGTTTTTTTGAGGAATGTGTCCAGTTTCATGATGCGACTGGCTTAACGACCCCAGAGGGTGGCACCTACAAAGGTGCCACGGCCCACTTGGGTTTTGAAGAGGTAACCGGCTTGGCGTGCGTCCAAAGAAATGGCGCCAGCCAAGCTGCTGGTAGGTGCGGCTTCTGGGCCCGAGCGGCCCAAGAAAATGCCGTTGGCCGCATTGATGTTGCCGGACTGGCTGAAGCTTTGCAAACCGGTGCCCTCGGCGCTCAGGCCAAGCTGGGTGGCAAAGGTTTTAGCACCAAAGTCGATGGACAGGCTGCCATTGGAGACGGTGGCGGGCACCATTTCGTTGGCGGCGTTGCGGTAATAAGCAGAAGACGACTTGAGGCCAAAATCGGTTTTGGTGGTGAGGGTGGGCAATACATTGATGTTGCTGGGCTCACGGAACAAGAAGTAGTAGCCATCGCCCACGGTAACTTCGTTGCCGCGCATGGCATCGAGGAAAGGCACGGTAAGGCTGTCGTTGGCAATGGGGTCACGGGCCCAGCGGCCCCAAATGAGGCGGTTGTTGCCAATGGCATTGAGGGGGTTTTTGGCTTCGGTATCGGAGGCCAAAGGCTTGTCGGAGGCGTCGCGCACTTGGCGGTCGAGTTGCAACAGCTTGCTGTTGTCGGCCTGGCCGGGTTTGCTGACGTTTTGGAAGCTAGGGTCGGTGCTGCCCAAGCGGTACACCAAGGCCTGGCCCAGCATTTCTGCAGTCAGTTCTTTGGCGCGGGCTGTGGTGCAAACACCCAGGGTATCGGCCTTGCAGCCACTGTCGAAGGGGGCCATCACAATGGCGCCTTGGTTAACCGTCACGCGAATGACGTCTTTGGACACTTGCGTGACAAAGTCGGTACCCTTCACACCAATGGCCACCAAGGGGGTGTTGAGGCGGAAGCGCTCTTTGGCGGCCTGAGCCGCAGCACCAGAAATAGAGCGAGCTTCGCCAGAGTCTAGGCTTAGGCGCACCACAGAAGCCGAAGGATCTGCAGGGCTGTATTTGAATTCGTGTATGCGGAAAACTGAGTTGGGACGCACGCTAACGCGGGCGCCGTCAATAAAGCGAATGTGCACGTGGCCGTTGTCGGAGGTGCGAATGACGTCGCCCTCTTGCACCGAGCCGCCCTTTTGGGGTACAGCTTCTTGGGTGCTGCGTTCAATTTTGGACTTGCCAATGGTGAGGGTGACCTCGCCAACCACCTGCGAGGCGATGGCCACAGAACTGAGGCACATGGCCAACATGCCCAAGACCATGGCCACAGCAACACCCCTCAGCAGACGGGCTGCTGAACTGAGTGGGTTGAAGATGGCTTGAATTGGCATGTTTTGTCGCAATATTGAAACGGAGTATAAAAAGGAAAGCTTGTCTGTCTGTGTGCGCACAATCACACCTTACACAAAAGAAGACTGTCTGTTGGCGACCCAATGCGACGCGCTATACAGCTCGCCGGACGAATAAACCCCTAAGATACGGGGTCTAGATTTATGGCGATTCACCCATCACTTTTGCAGCAGTTTGCCCTGATGCGTCTGTTTCCGGCAGACTCATTGACCCAGCTGGCTGCGTACTCAAGCACGCATGCATTTGCCAAGCGGGAGGTGGTGTTGGCCAAAGAAAACCCTTCATCCAGCCTGATGTTTTTACTGGAAGGCAGGTTGCAGGCCATAGATTTCACGCTGGATGGCCGTGAAGTAGGTCTTCACTTTATTGAAGAAGGCCAGTACTTTGGCGAGATCTCGGTACTCGACGGCCTGCCCTCCCCCGAGGTGGTCATTGCTAGCAAAAAGTCTCAGGTGGTGATGGTGCCTGCGCGAGACATTCGCTCACACATTTTTGCCTCGCCCCAGGCCATCGAGGCCATTACCTCGGGCCTGACCAAGCGCATTCGCGACCAAGCCAACCAACGCCAAATTTTGGGCATCATCAGCCCGCTGCAGCGCATTTGCGCGCTGCTGCAAAACTTGTCCAAAGATGGCAAAAACCCAGAAGTGATTGCCAACGCTCCTACGCACCAAGAGATTGCCATGATGGTCAACCTTACGCGCGAAACCGTGACGCGCGCCTTTCAGGTGCTGCAGTCGCAAGGGGCTTTGGCGCGCGATGGCGATGATTTGAAAGTCGACGCCAACAAGCTGAAGCAGCTGGCAGAAAAGTCAGCGGACTGAGCCTTGGCAAATTGAACATGTCTGAATTTGCCTCCACTTTTTTGAAACACTTTGCTTGGCCTTGGGGTCATCGCAATTTGATTTGGCAATTTGCGCGGCGCGAAGTGCTGGGCCGGTATCGCGGCTCGGTGTTGGGTGTGGGCTGGGCCTTGCTCACGCCAATGGCCATGTTGGCGGTTTACACACTGGTGTTTCGACATATCTTCAAAGCCAAGTGGCCCGGTGTGGCCGACGGCAACATGAGCTTTGCATTGAATTTGTTTGCCGGCCTGTTGGTGTTCAACTGGGCTGCCGAATTTTTAAGCCGTGCGCCGCGGCTCATGACCGACCAACCCAACTTGGTCACCAAGGTGGTGTTTCCTTTGCAAGTGCTGCCATGGTCTGCACTGCTGTCGAGTTTTTTCCATGTGGTGGTGTCTTGCTTGGTTTGGTTAGCAGGTTGCTTGCTGTTTGGGCAAGGTATTCATGCTTCGTGGTTGGCGCTGCCCTTGGTGTTTTTGGCTTTGGTGCCCACGCTCTTGGGTTTGGGTTGGGCCCTGTCGGCCCTGGGCGTTTACTTCCGCGACCTGGGTGAAATCATCGGTTTGTTCATGGGCATGCTGTTGTTTTTAACGCCGGTGTTTTTTCCGCTCAGTGTGTTGCCCGACTTTTTGCAATTCTGGGTGGCCTTCAATCCTTTGGCCATTCCAATCGAAGCGCTGCGCAGCATTGGTTTGATGGGCGTTTGGCCCGAGTTTGCGGCGTTATTGAAACTTTTTGGCGTGGGCTGTGTGCTGGCGTTGGGCGGTGCATGGTTGTTTGAAACATCACGCAAGGGGTTTGCAGATGTCCTCTAACCAACCCGTGATTGCATTGGACAACGTTGGCAAAACCTACAAACGTTTTGCCAAACCTTCCGACCGATTTTGGCAAGCGGTGTGGCCCCGTGCGCTGCAAAGTGGTGATTCAACAGCCAACGACTTTGTGGCCTTGGCACCGCTTTCACTGAAGGTGGAACGCGGTGAGGCCTTGGGCTTGATTGGCCGCAATGGCGCTGGCAAATCAACCTTGTTACAAATGGTCTGCGGCACCTTGAATCCCAGCAGCGGCAGCGTAAAAGTGAACGGCAAAATTGGCGCGCTGCTTGAATTGGGCGCGGGCTTCAATCCTGAATTCACCGGCCGCGAAAATGTTTACTTGGCGGCAGCTGTGATGGGTTTATCGAGCGCCGAGACGGATGCTCTGTACGAAAGCATTGTGGAATTTTCTGGCATTCGCGAGTTCATTGACCAGCCTGTCAAAACCTATTCCAGCGGCATGTATGTGCGCCTGGCCTTCTCCATTGCCACCAGCGCCAACCCCGATATTTTGGTGATCGACGAAGCCCTGAGCGTGGGCGATGGTGCGTTTGCCAAAAAGTCGTTTGAGCGCATCATGCAACTCAAAGCGCAAGGCACCACGGTGCTATTTTGTTCGCACTCCATGTACCAAGTGGAATCGTTTTGCGACCGCGCAGTGTGGCTAGATCATGGCCAAGTACAAATGGAAGGGCCCGCCTCCGATGTGGTGGCCGCGTACACCGACAGCCTGCGTGCTGAGGGCGGCGATGGTGCGTTGTATTCAGCAGCTTCGGTTGCTGCTGGGCTTGAAAAAGCCACTGCAGAAGATAACTTGGCTGTAGATGCTGCTACTGTGCCCACAGGGCTGACGCGCATTCTGGGCATTGAGGTCAGCGTAGACGGTGTGGCAGGTCGCGAATTGCAAGCGATCAGTTTACAAAGCGATGTGCACATCACCGTGAAGTTTGAGTCAGACCCTGCACAGCCCTGCCCCACTTTCGCCACTGGCTTTGCATTGCCCGATGGTCAAATTTTCACCAGCGCGTACACCTTGTTTGATGGCGTGAACATCGAGCGCGACGCCCAAGGTTGCGGCCAAGCCACCGTGGTGTTTGAAAAATTGCCCTTGATGAAGGGCCGCTTTTCCGTAGGCGCTTATTTGTTCGACGAGCGCGCTTTGCATGTGTACGACGTCGTGCTGCAAGCCGCTACGGTGGTGGTGACGCAACCAGGTGTGCACCAAGGTTTTGTGCAATTGCCACACCGCTGGCAGTGAGTTGTAAAGCGCTGCGTGCAACATGCAGCGCGAAATTTTCTGTTCAGCTTATGCCGCTTTTTGCGGCAATTGCAAGGCGCCCAACAAATCGTAAAACTGCTGCTCGGGTGCGCGCATCACGTGTGGGCCAATGCAGTCCAATGCGGTTTGGGTCAGCACCTCGGGCGTGCAGGTGCTGGGGTCAATTGCGGGATACAAAGTGAGCAAATGCCGCTGCGTATGCGCGTTGTATTCAATGGCGGCAGGCACCACTTGCGCGCCTGTTAATTGCGCCAGCTTGGCAGGGCCAGTTTGCAAATAAATAGTTTGCTCCATGAACTCAAACTGCTGCTCGGGCTTATCGGCTGCGGGCTCGCGCACATCGAGGGCCACAGTTAGCACGTGGTGTGCTTGCTTGAGCCAACGCACCGAACCAATGGGACTTTGGTCGGTGTAGAAAATGACAGGCGCATTGCAACTTTCGGCAGAGCGCTTGTGCACGCCCAGCCAAAACGCTTTTTCTTCGGGCGTACAAAATTCCAAATTGCGACGAGAGGCGATGGATGTAATGGGTGCGCCACCGCACAAATGGTGCAGTGCACCGTTCATTAGCAACCAGCTGCCGTGGTGCACAAAGACTACAATGACCGAGCCCTTGGCCAGCGCCTGGGTGTAGTGTGAGGCCCCTTCAATGTCGATGCGTTTTTGAATGTAAGACGCGCGGTATTTGTAGGTCTCGTCGCACATGAATTGGCGGTAGGCCGCCAGGTCAAAGGGCACGGCCAATGCAGGCGGTTGGTCTGCGTCTAGCGCATGCGCTGGATGTGCCTCGGCGATGGCTGAAGCAGCAGTTGCCGCTTTTGCCGGTAGAAGCCAAGAAATTAGCCGTTGCCACATGTTGTAATTCTGAATACCGTGATATTGTTTGCTCAATGATAAAACATCGCTACGCCCACGAAATTGACCCCAATGGTGGCAGTGCCGCCGCGGTGTTGGCCCGCATGGTCGAGCCCGGGCAACGGGTGCTGGAATTGGGCACAGGCCCTGGCACCGTCACGCGCATCTTGCACGCCAAAGGCTGCAAAGTGACTGGCGTGGAGATGGACCCCAACACTTTGGCCACCTGCGCACCCTTCTGCGAGCGCACGCTGCAGGCCAACCTAGAAGACCCTCTGTGGGCTTCGCCTCTGGCTGGCGAAACTTTTGATGCCATCATTTGCGCCGATGTACTCGAGCACCTTCGCGATCCGCGCCCTTTGCTGAACCAGTTGCACGGCTTTTTAAAGCCTGGCGGCAGCGTGCTGATGTCCTTGCCCAATGCCTCGCACCTCACGGTGGTGGCCAGCTTGCTGGGTGGGCGTTTTCCGTACCAAAAAAATGGTTTACTGGACCATACGCATCTGAAGTTTTACGGTCGCGAAGATCTGGAGGCTTTGCTTCGCGAATGCGGTTTGCTATGGCAGCACTGGCACACCGTGCAAGTCGATCCTGCGCAAGCCGAACTCAAAGCCTACTGGCACTTGCTAGACGAAGAGACGCAAACGTTCTTAAAAGCCAAGTGCGCGGATGGTGAGGTGTACCAACATGTGGTGCGGGCGCAGCCAGCCACCGAGGCGGCACATTTACAGAAAATATCGTACGAGATAGTCACCCTGAAAGCTGCACATCATGCGCAACAAAACGCATGGAAGCTAGAAAAAGAAATCACTTCTGCACAGCACGCTGAGAAGCTCAATGCACTCACATCGCATGGCCAGAACACTCAAGCCACTCTGGCCTGGACCGAATCGCAATTGCAAAATCACCAGCACTCGATTCAAGAATTGAATGCGGAAATTGCGGCACTGAAGCAGTCCACATCGTGGCGCATCACAGCACCGCTGCGCAAGTTGCTGCGCAAAATTTCCGACTGATTAGTTTAGGGCCTGCGCCTTGAGAGGCGCATCTACAATGGCTTAGCGGCGAATGCGGCGCCACACCGACACCCATTTCTTGAGTGGGTGGTACAGGCTGCGCAAGCCTGGTGTATTCAACACCACTTGTTTAAGCCATGAGGTGGGCACGCCCGCCACTTGGCTTTGGCGCGTCATCTCTTCCACAATCTGCTGAATCTCGGGCAGCGTCAATTCAACCTTGAGCAAGTCGTGCTTGGCTTTGGCTTTGGCGTAGTAGGTATCCAGCACAGCCTGACGCTGAATGGCTTTGTCCAGTTGGTCGGGTACGCGGTACAAGGAGGTGACTTTGGACACCAGTTTGAAATCGTTTTTCAACGAATACCGCACCCACAAATTCCAGTCTTCTAAGTTTTCCAAATCCAAATCGAAACCGCCGTATTCTTCATACAGCTTGCGTTGGAACAACACGGTTTGAATGGGAAAATAATTGTGGTGCCACAAAGTCGCGCGGCTAAAGGCTTGGCGGTGAATGAGGCTGTGCGTCACGTTCTCGTACACCCATGGCTCTTCGCTATGCACATGCGTGCGAACTTCGTAACTGAACGAATACACCGCACCCAGTTGTGGTTGCTTCAGCCACTCATTCACCAACACTTCGAGGTGATCAGCATAAAACAAATCATCGTCATCTAAGAAGCAGCACAACTGACCGGTGGCCGCTTCAAGAGCTTTATTGCCTGCCACACAGCGCCCCGATTTAGGCAAAGGCACATACACCACTTTGGCCAACACACCACTGCTGCGAAGTGTGTCCACGGCGGCTTTGGCGCTTTCGATGCCTTGGCCACCGTCTTCTACCACCACCAACTCAATTGGGCCACCCAAGTGCGCATAGGTTTGCTGGGCCACACTGGCCATAGCTTCGCGCAACTTGCCAGCGCGGCCAGGCATGGTGCGCATCAGCACACTGACCATGGGCGCGCCTTGTACTGAAACTTTTGCGTGTTCTATTGGAGAGTGTGCCGCCACAGGGTATTCGTAAAACGCGCCTTCACGCGCCATTTCGTAATCCCACATGCGAAACGGAAACTTCTGTTGGCTTTGGCGGCGTGTGCTTAAAAATTGGGGTGCCAGCTTCAACAGCTTGAAACTTTGCGCCAGCAATTTGCGGCGCATGCTCGGAAACAAAGGCCGCATGGCAAACAAACCGGCAAACATCACAAAGCCCTGAATCACTTCATGGCGTCGGCCATAGCGGCAACGCAGCAACACATTGGCCAGCGTGCTGCCCAAGAATTGTTGGGGCTTGATTTGTGCCGCTTCTTCGTAAGTGAAATGCCACACGGTGGCATTGGGCACATAGCGCAAGGTGTAGCCATGATCTCGCAAGCGATAAGACAACTCGACGTCTTCGCCATACAAAAACAGCAAGGGCTCATAACCCTTCACCGCTTTGAGTGCATCGGTTTTGAACAACACACAAGCACTTGAGCACCACGCCGTTTCACCCGTCACAGGGTGATAGTCCTTGGGGTGCTCGAAGGGTTTTTGACGACATTCCCAAGCCGCCACTTTGGCGCCCGCCTCACCCGGTGCTTGAGCGGCATCGCGTTGCGCTGTTTGCAGCAAAGTAGTGAGGGTGTCGCGCTCAAACTCCAGGTCAACGTTGGTGACCCAAAAGAAAGGCGTGTGCGTGAGGGCCAAATTGTGATTGTGGCCCGCGCCAAAACCAATGTTCGGACCTTGGTGCAATTGCACGCTGGCAAAGCGATGCGCCAAGGCACTGCCAGCCTGCGTCAGTTGTGCTTGGAGCGCAGCATAGGTGCCGTCGGAGGACCCGTTGTCGAGCACACACAAGGCAATTTGGTCACATGGCAAATCTTGCTTTTGCAAACTCTCAAAAAAGGCCGGTAGCCATTTTTCAGAGTTGTAGGTGACGATTGACAGGGTGAGGACAGGGGCGGGTCTTGTTGTTGTCTCTTGCATTGCCGCGTTAATTTCAATTTCTTGAATTATCCGCGAAAGGGCTTGAGCTTTAAGGCGGGCTTCTCAACAAAATGCCATGAGAGGGCTGCCAGTGCCACTGTGATCACAAAGCTGCTTAAAAGATAGACAAGCAGCGGCATTTGAGGCCAAAAGGACACCAGTGTTTGCTGTACCGGAAAGGCGTAGATGTAGATGCCGTAGGAGTAATCGCAGGCATGCATGCGCACCAACAATGGGTGTTGCGCCAGGCCAAAGGCCAAAACCACGAAGGGCAGCAAGACCCACGCGGCCATGGCAAACCAATGAGGCTGCATACCGAGACACAACCAGAGCACTAAGGCCAGCAACACATTGGACAGGGTGAAGTACTTGTGGATCTTGAAATAAAACAAGCTGGCACCCACCAGAAAATACACGCCACACATTGGCACTTGGCGCAGGTCGGTTCGGTACACCACTAGGGCTTCGGTGGCAGTACCGGCCCAGAGCGCCGCCAGCACCATGAACACCAAAGACATCAAGCCCATAGCCCAGGCCATCAGGCGCTCGGACGCCAACTTGAAGACTGCGGCAAGAAGGCCAAGCAAGGCCAACATCAAATACATGAAGAACTCAACCGGTAGGCTCCACAGTGAACCGTTGACGGCATGAGGCAATCTGTTGTCTGCAAACACCCCTGGCAAGTGGTAGGTGATGTACAAGGCGATATTGGTGAAGTAACCCCGCGTGTGCTCATTGCGCCAGTAGGTGCTGGCGTCAAGTGTGGTGAGCATTGGGCCCAAAACCAGCACACTGAGCAGGGTACAGACCACCAAGCCCGGAAAAATTCGCAGCGCACGCTTGGCCAAAAACCGAAAGACATGCGGGTCACGCGACCAACTTTGTGCCACCAAGTACCCACTGATGGCAAAGAAAATGTAGACACCCAAAGGTCCCATGGGCACCCATTGCAAAAACAAGGGCTCGGGCAAGCCTAAAAACACAAAGGCATGACCATACAAAACCAAGCCAGCGGCAAACCAACGCAGTGCCGTGAGGTTGTTGTGGTGATCGGGTGCAGGCATCACGCTGGCCTGTTTCTCAGTAGGCGCCGTTGCGGCCAAACACCACTTTGACGGTTTTGAACAAAATGGCCAGGTCGTACCAGAGCGACCAGTTTTTGACATACCACGCATCAAGGTAGACGCGGGTTTCGTAATCGACATCGTTGCGACCGCTGACTTGCCACAGACCTGTCATGCCGGGGCGCACCATCAGGTAGTAGCTTTTGTCGAGGCCGTATTTTTGCAATTCGTCTTCCACAATGGGACGGGGCCCTACCAAGCTCATTTCGCTTTTGAGCACGTTGAACAATTGGGGCAATTCGTCGAGGCTAGTGCGGCGCAAAAAATCGCCCATGCGGCTGATGCGGGGGTCGTCTTTGAGCTTGTGCTCTTTGTCCCACTCGGCTTTGAGGTGGGCATTGTGTTGCAACAAGCTTTGCAATTGCTGCTCGGCGTTGGGCACCATGGAGCGAAATTTGTAGCAATCAAATTTGCGGCCGTTTTTGCCAATGCGCTGATGAGCAAACAACACACTACCGCCTTCCAGTTTCAACAGCAGCGCAATCAACAACATCATGGGTAACAACAGCACCAACAAAAGGGCTGCCACCAAGGTGTCAAACAAACGCTTGGTGAGGCGTGCAGGCCATCGGCGCAGGTTGTTGCGCACGCGCAAAAGCGCCACTTCATGAGAGAAAAAGTGCGACATGTCGGTGCCATACAAAGGCACGCCGCGCATGGCGGGAATAACGCTGATGTCGGTGGCACCCCATTGCGTGAGGGTGCGCAGCCAATGTTCGCGTTGCTCGGCCTGTGAATGCTCCAAGGCAATGACCCACTGTATGCCCGGCTGATCGGCCAAGACTTCCAGTTGGTGCAAGTTCAACAGCGTTTGCTTGTGGTGCTTGAGGCGTGGACTGTCTTCTTCAACGTCCACATACCCTGCCACTTCAAAGCCCATGCGCGGTTCACTCTCTAGCGCAATGGCCGCCTCGACGGCGTTTTCACCATGGCCAATGATGATGGTGGGTCGAATCCAGAGGCCCATTTGTTTGAGCATCCATCGCGTCAAGACACGGCCCCACACCACCATGCCCACGGCCAGCACCCACACCAACAACCACCACAAGCGAGAGGAATTCCAACGGGTGGACGCCACCAAAGTCATGTCGAGCAGGGCCAAGCTGCCCATGAGGCGCAAGATATCGCCCAACTCGTCCCAAAACGGACGGCGGTCGCTGTAATGCTGAAAGCGCATGAGGAACAACATCAGCCCCAAAAACACCAAGCCACTCCAAGCGACATAACGCTGCATGTCTTGCGTAGAAAACCAAACGCTGACGTTTTGGCTGGGGCTGACCGCCACATTGATGAGCGTGGCTATGGCAAACGCGATGGCAAAGGCAATGGCGTCGCCCAACAAAATGGCAAATTTAGAGACGCGGACTTGGAACAGCGACAGCGTGTTGATCATGCTTGCTGTCGCCATGTAGATTTGTACATGCTAAAGCGCTTGTTCAGCGCGCGTGGCCAAAGGCGATGCCACTGACCCAATTTGTAGCCACACAATTTGACGGCATTGGTGAAGACCATTTGAAACAGGCCCTTCAGGCCTTCGGCCATGCTGCACTGGGCATGCAGTTGCAGTTGGGTCCATTGATGGCGCACCAAGCGCCAGCCCTCGCCCTCGGCTTGGCCAAAGCTTTGCAAAAGCCATGGGTTTTGAGCGTGAAAGACGCCAGTGTCAAACATGCGCTGAAAATCCTGTTGGCCGTTGTAGTGGTGTGAATGATAAACGGCCGCTTGGGCTTGGTATTGCAGGGAATGACCCGATAGCAACAACTTGGCGGCCATGAACGTGTCTTCGCCCAAAGGCAGGCCTGCGGGCAAACCGCCTTGGGCTTGGAGTGCAGTCAGTCGATACGCGCCGAATGCGTTAGAGAAAAAACAGGTCTTCAGGCCCAAGCTTTCTTTGTCTTGCAATTGCACCGTGCGTGACGCTTCGGGGTAATTGAACAGTCGAAATTGCGCTTCTAGCCAAGTGGCTTGGGGATTGGGCAACTGGCGACCATAGGCGGCGGCCACTTGGGGGTTTTGGAAGGCTTGTACCAAATTGCGCAAAGCGTCTGGCTGGGCCAAAACTGCATCTTGCGTCATGAAGACCACAACATGCGGTGGTTTGTGGGGATGAGCTTGCAGGGCTTGGTTCAGGGCCCACTGGCGTGTGCCGCCATGGTCAAACTGGGCCGCTTGTACATGCAAAAGGGTGGCATGAGGTGCGCCTGGGTTTTGTGGCGATGCCGCATTTTTTTCATCTGCTGCATTTGCTGCTTGTTCAGACAGCACCAAGCTTCCGTCGGTGGAGCCAGAATCAACCACCACCAAATGGTCGGGTTGGAAGTCTTGGTGTTGTAAGGCTTGAAGCCATTGCGCCCATTGGGCCAGGCCGGGGTTGTAGGTGGGCACCACCAGCCAGAACCTGATGGGGACCTGTCCTTCCGTTGCAAGCAAATGCAAGCTGTTTGAAGGTGTTTGGGTGGGGTTTTCACCCTGAAATGTGACCTGGGACACAGTGGCTGTCAAAGTGGGGCAATCTATAATTTCTGATTGCTGATTTAAGAAAAAGTATTCATTGTTGCGCCGCCCATTCCCTGCCATTGCATTTTCCTTGTTTGCGCTTGTTTTGGCAGGCGCGCCCACAAGCACCAAATTGGGTGGCTTGGCTTGGGTAATGCTGTGCTTGATGGGATTTTGGGCATTTTTGCGGTCCGAACGAATTCAGCAATCTGACAATCGCTTGCAATTCACGGCCAACGGTGCCACTTCAGGCCCATCCCCCTTAGAGGAAGCCGCCAGAATCTGGCTGTTTGCCTGCCTTGCTGCCA
This sequence comes from uncultured Limnohabitans sp., assembly GCA_964544175.1. GTDB lineage: Bacteria > Pseudomonadota > Gammaproteobacteria > Burkholderiales > Burkholderiaceae_C > Limnohabitans_A. Next base: position 8,502 of record CAZJAL010000033.1, on the reverse strand, counting down.
CTGCCATTCGAATCATACCCCACGCCTTTTGGCAAGACGATTGGGACCGCCGGCACGCCGAAATTCGCTTGGTGCTGGGTGCCATGGCCGCCGTGGCCTTGGTCAAATGGCCACCTTTTTATCGACTCACAGACTTTCAAAAACGCAGCCTAGGCGACGCCTTGGCCATGGCATGCGCCTTGGGCATGGGCGTTACGGTGCTGTACGGCCGTGAAACCCCACTCCACGCCATTGCTTGGGCCGTCAGCCTCAGCTTTTTGGTCTGCCTGCTGGCACCGATGGTCCTCACCCCCCTGCTGTCGCCCACGCGCCGAAAAATCTGGGCATTGGGTGTCTTGATGGGGTGCATGGGCGTGGTCTTAAGCCAATCGCGTGGCGTCTACGGACTGCTCATTTGGATGGCACTGGCTTGCTACGTGGCCGCGTCCAATCGCACGCTGCTTCAAATGTCCACCTTCCGCCCGCGCACCTGGTTGGGACTGGCCTTGGTCTTTGGTGGGTTCATTTGGTTGCTGTCTGCCCAACCGGGCTGGCTCACAGCCATTTTTCACCGCTTGTCCGAGGTGTGGGTGGAAGCATCTTTGTCGCAAAGCAACCTAAGCGAAGCGGCCAACACTTCGGTGGGCTCGCGCTTGTTTTTGTGGAGCCGCGCTTTGGATGCCATCGAAGCGCAGCCCTGGTTTGGGTACGGCAAAGAAAACAGCATTGCCATGATCAAGCAGTGGGGCCTCGAAATCAATTCTGAGCAGGTGCAAAAGTTGGGTCACTTGCACCACGAGTTTTTAGACGCGTGGGTGAGCCACGGCTTGATGGGTATTTTGAGTTTGCTGGTGCTGGCCACGGGCATGGGCTTGGTGGTGCGCAAATTGTGGGTACCCCATCCGCGCGCGGCGCAGGGCATTTTGGGCATTTTGTTCATGCACCTGACGGCGGGTTTGTCGAACACCAACATGGTCCATAACTACTATGGGGCCATGTTGTCGTTGAGTATTTCACTGGCGCTGGTGATGGCGGCCAGTGAAGAGGCTAATTAATTACCTGGCCAATACTGCTTCCAAAGCCTTGCCCGTATGCGTACCCAAGCGCACCACTTCTTCGGGGCTGGCACTGGCCACCACTTTGCCACCGGCCTTGCCACCATCTGGGCCCAGGTCAATGATCCAATCGGCTTCGGCAATCACATCAAGGTCATGCTCAATCACCAATACGCTGTGGCCCGCGTTGACCAAGCGGTGCAACACGTGAATCAGTTTATCGACGTCGGCCATGTGTAGTCCCACGGTGGGCTCGTCGAGCACGTACAACGTGTGCGGCGCTTTGTTGCCTCGCTTGCCTACTTCGTCTCGTACCTTGGTCAGTTCGGTGACCAACTTGATGCGCTGTGCTTCGCCGCCGCTTAAGGTTGGACTGGGTTGTCCAAGTGTGAGGTAGCCTAAGCCCACGTCTTTTAAAAGTTGCAGTGGATGCGCAATGGAGGGCATGGTTTCGAAGAAGCCAACCGCTTCGTCAACTTCCATTTTGAGCACGTCGCCAATGCTTTTTCCGCGCCATGTAACGGCCAAGGTTTCGGGGTTGAAGCGTGCGCCATGGCAAGCTTCGCACGGCACCTTCACATCGGGCAAGAAACTCATCTCGATGGTTCTGAGGCCTTGGCCTTCGCAGGTGTGGCATCTGCCCTCGCCTGTGTTGAAGCTGAACCGTCCAGCTAAGTAACCGCGTGCTTTGGCTTCTAAGGTTTCGGCAAAGAGTTTTCTAATCGTGTCCCAGAAACCGATGTAGGTGGCGGGGCAGCTGCGGGGGGTTTTGCCGATGGGGGTTTGGTCTACTTCCAATACGCGGTCGACAGCTTCGAAGCCTTTGAGTTCTGTGCAGCCTGTGAGGGTTGGGAACTTGCCGGCTTCTTGTTCGTCGCGTCCAGCTTTGGTGCTGCGTTGGCTAACGTGGGTTTGTACGTTGGCCAGCAACACGTCGCGGGCCAACGTTGATTTGCCAGAACCGCTAACGCCTGTCACTGCCACCAAGCGTTGCAAAGGAATTTCAACGTTGACTTTTTGCAAGTTGTGGAGGTTGGCGCCTTTGAGTTCTAGCCATTTCAAAGTAGCGGTGTTGTCTGCATCGGCTTTGTTCTTGGCCGTGAACGCGGGCATTGCGCGGCGTGTTTGCAATGGATGCTTCATGGCATGCAGCAGGTATTTGCCTGTCTGCGAATCGGCTGCATCGGTGATGTCTTTGACACTGCCCTGCGCCACCAACTTGCCACCGCGCTTACCGGCGCTGGGGCCAATGTCGATGATGTGGTCGGCACGTCGAATGGTGTCTTCGTCGTGCTCCACCACCACCAGCGTGTTGCCTTTGTCGCCCAGCTTGTGCAAAGCGTTCAACAAAATTTGATTGTCGCGTGCATGCAAACCGATGGTGGGTTCGTCGAGCACGTAGCACACGCCTTGTAAGTTGCTGCCCAGCTGGGCGGCCAGTCGAATGCGTTGGGCTTCGCCGCCACTGAGAGTGGGTGCGCCGCGGTCTAGTGTGAGGTAGCCCAAGCCTACTTCTTCCAAGAACTCTAAGCGGCTTTCAATTTCAGGCAACAGATCGCGCGCGATGTCGTTTTCTCGTTGCGTCAGCTCTTTGGTTTTGGCCAAGCTTTGAACCCATTTACGTACGTCCGTCACGCTCATGCTTGCGATGTCGGTGATGGGCAAATGCTGCGCTGTGAACTTCACATGCCGAGCAGTTTGATTCAGGCGCGTGCCTTCGCAATGCGGGCACACTTGTTCGATGAGGTCTTCAATTTCGGGTTCGGCAAAACTTTGCTCGCGGCCTTTTTGATCGTCGTCTCTGACGGAATCGTCAAACACTTTGCGCTGATCTTTGCTCAGCTTTACGCCGGTGCCCACGCATTCGGGACACCAGCCATGCTTGCTGTTGTAGCTGAACAAACGTGGATCGAGCTCGTTGTATGACGTGCTGCAAACTGGGCAAGCGCGCAGTGTAGAAAACACTTGCAGCTTGCCAATGTGTGCCGTGGCCTCGTTGGCTTCCATGGCGTCTTGCAAGCCATTCAAATCGCTCAGCACATGCACCACGCCTTTGCCCAATTCCAAAGTTTTGGTGAGTGCTTCTCTGAGTTGTTTTTCTTGATCGGCACTGATTTTGAGGCTGGCCACAGGCAGCTCAATGGTGTGCTCTTTAAAGCGGTCAATGCGTGGGAAATTTTGTGTGGGCAAGAAATTGCCATCAACACGTAGGTGTGTGTAACCACGCGGACGCGCCCATTCGGCCAGTTCGGTGTAAACACCTTTGCGGTTCATGACCAAAGGCGCCAGCAAACCAATGTGCTGGCCTTTGAAGTTTTTGAGCAGCTGCGCGGCAATGCTGTCGGGTGTTTGGGGCGCCACGGCGGCGTTGTCGTGAATGCAATGTTGTGTGCCCAGCTTCACGTACAACAGTCGCAAGAAGTGCCACACCTCTGTGGTGGTGCCCACCGTACTTTTTCGGCCGCCGCGCGAGAGGCGTTGTTCAATGGCCACGGTGGGCGGAATGCCGTACACCGCGTCTACTTCAGGACGACCAGCGGGTTGCACGATGCTGCGCGCGTAGGCATTCAAACTTTCGAGGTAACGACGTTGACCTTCATTAAACAAAATGTCAAAGGCCAGGGTTGATTTGCCGGAACCGCTCACACCGGTGATCACATTGAACTGACCGCGCGGAATGTTGACGCTTAAGTTTTTAAGGTTGTGTTCTTTGGCATTGACAATGCGGATGCTGTTGTCTTCTGCGGTTTGTTTTCGTGCCACTTTGGCAAGCGCTTGCTTGGGTACTTCGGCAACTTGCAAAATGCCCCCCAACTCGCCCATGGCTTGCGCATACTCACGCAGCGCCAATGCGGTGTGTGATGTCGCATGATTTCGAACATCTTCCGGCATGCCTTCGGCCACCACGTAGCCGCCTGCATCGCCGCCCTCTGGGCCCAAGTCAATCAGCCAATCGCTGGCTCGGATCACGTCCAAATTGTGCTCAATCACAATGAGCGAATGTCCGCCTTCTAGCAACTTGCGTAAAGCGCGCATCAGCTTCGCAATATCATCGAAGTGCAAACCGGTGGTAGGCTCGTCGAACAAGAACAGGGTGCCCTTCTTGGCCAAGGCCTGCTTGCTTGAAGAAGACGATTTAGCTGCGCCCGCCAAGAAACCTGCCAACTTCAAACGTTGCGCCTCACCGCCCGACAAGGTCGGCACAGGCTGGCCCAACTTCACATACTCAAGGCCCACGTCGACGATGGGTTGCAATGCACGAATCACATCGCGGTCTTGCGCGAACAAGGCTGCTGCCTCGCTGACTGTGAGGTCGAGCACATCGGCCACATTCAAATGACGTGCGCGCAAATCGCCAATGGCTTGACGCTCAATGGTGATTTCCAAAATTTCGGGGCGGTAGCGCTTGCCATCGCAATCGGGGCAACGCAAGTACACATCGCTCAAGAACTGCATTTCGACGTGTTCAAAGCCCGAGCCGCCGCAGGTGGGGCATCGGCCATCGCCACTGTTGAAGCTGAACTTGGAGGCGGTGTAGCCACGTTGTTTTGAAAGTGGCGCTACTGCAAAAATCTCTCTCAGTGCATCCCATGCGCCCACATAACTGACAGGGTTTGAACGCGCTGTTTTGCCGATGGGTGATTGGTCTACAAACACCACGTCGCTTAAATGATCGGCACCCAACAAACGGTCGTGTGCGCCGGGTGTTTCGGTGCTCTTGCCAAAGTGTCTTAAAAGTGCGGGGGCTAAGACGTCTTGGATCAAACTGGATTTGCCCGAGCCACTCACACCCGTGACGCACACCAAACGCTGCAACGGGAAATCGATCGAGACGTTTTTGAGGTTGTGCTCTTTGGCGCCTTCCAAGATGAGGCGCGGCGTGTTGTCGGTGACCAAACGCTTGAAGCCCATGCCCACTTGCTTGCGGCCGCCCAAGTAATCGCCCGTGAGGGTGTTGGCGTTTTTTAAATCTTGCGTGCTGCCATCAAACACAATGTGGCCGCCCTTCTCGCCGGGGCCAGGGCCCATGTCGATCATGCGATCGGCGGCAAGCATCACGGCGGGGTCGTGCTCTACAACGACCAAGGTATTGCCTGCGTCACGTAGTCGGTGCATGGCTTGCGTGATGCGGTTCATGTCGCGGGGGTGCAGGCCAATGCTGGGCTCGTCCAAAACAAACAGCGTGTTGACGAGTGATGTACCTAATGCAGTCGTCAGGTTGATGCGCTGCACTTCACCGCCGCTGAGTGTGCGGCTTTGGCGATCGAGTGTGAGGTAGCCAATGCCCACATCGCACAGGTATTTAAGTCGATTGGTAATTTCTTCCAACAAGAGTTTGAGTGCTTGCGCTTCACCGTCTTGGCTGTTTTCTTGAATGGCCGTAGCCGACATGCGATCGAAAAAGTTTCGCAGCTTGTCGATGGGCATGATCATGAGGTCATGCAGGCTGAGGCCAGGCAAGGCTTCGAGTTGTTCGCGAGTCCACTTCACGCCTTTGGGCATGAAGCGTTTTTCTTTGGGCAATGTGGCGTTGGCATCTTCTGCGCTGCCGATGCGCCAAATCAGGCTATCGGTTTTAAGCCTTGCACCCCCGCACGAACCACATTCGGTGTAGCTGCGGTATTTGGACAAGAGCACGCGGATGTGCATCTTGTAGGCTTTGCTTTCGAGGTAGCCAAAAAAGCGGTGCACACCGTACCACTGCTGGTTCCATTTGCCATTCCAGTTGGGCGAACCTTCAATCACCCACTTTTGCTGTTCTGCGGTCAGCTTGAACCAGGGTGTGTCGCGCGGAATGCCTGCGGCTTCGGCGTGCCGCATGAGGTCATCTTGCGCTTCCTTCCATGCAGGTGTTTGAATCGTCTTGATGGCACCCGCTCTCAGGGTAAGCTTGTCATTCGGAATGACCAAGCCCAAGTCCACACCAATCACCCGTCCAAATCCACGGCAAGTTTCGCAAGCCCCCACCGCCGAGTTAAACGAAAACATCGAAGGCAATGGCTCGGGATATCGCAAGTCACTCTCGGGGCAATGCAAGCCTGCCGAGAATCGCCACATGTCAGTTTGATCGCCTTCGGCGATGACATAAACATTCAAGCGCCCTCCGCGCTTGAGCGCCACCTCAATGGCTTCCACCACCCGCGCCTTCTCCGCATTCCCCAACCTAAACCTGTCAGCCACCACATCCAAAACCTTGCGTGGCCCGGTAGGCGTAGCCACCTCTCGCTCAGCTTGCACCTTGGTAAAGCCACTGGCCGACAACCACTGCTCAACCTGCTCGGCAGTTGTGTTGCCTGGCAACTCCACAGGAAACGTCAACACCAATCGCGGATCCCCTGCCGCCTCGGCACGCTTCACCAGCTCCGCAAAAATAGACTCAGGTGTGTCGTGCTTCACTGGCCTCGCTGTGTCCCGATCATGCAAATGACCCAAACGTGCAAACAACAGCTTCAAATGGTCGTTGAGTTCCGTCATGGTGCCAACGGTGGAGCGCGAACTTCTGACTGGATTGGTTTGGTCAATGGCAATGGCCGGTGGCACCCCTTCCACCTTGTCCACCGCCGGCTTGTCCATGCGGTCTAAAAACTGCCGAGCATAAGCGCTGAAAGTTTCCACATAACGCCGCTGACCTTCGGCATACAGCGTGTCAAACACCAAACTCGATTTGCCCGACCCACTGGGCCCGGTGACCACGGTCAGCTCCCCCGTACGGATGTCCAAATCAATGTTTTTGAGGTTGTGCTGACGAGCACCGCGAATCTTGATAAAACCGTTGGACATAAGGCAAGCTTTGTGGGTGGAGGCCCAACATTCTAGGCTTGCGAAAAATTTAATGGGGGTCAGATCACAATTAAATTGCTTTGCGTGTGGCTATCTCAAACAAATGGGGTCAAACAAATGGGGTCAAACAAATGGGGTCAAACAAATGGGGTCAAACAAATGGG
>CAZJAL010000033.1:0-1423 GCA_964544175.1 uncultured Limnohabitans sp. | reverse complement strand
GTCAGATCAACATTAATTCTTTGAATTAATGTTGATCTGACCCCATTTGTTTTGGCGACCAGCGCCCTATTGCAATTACTTGGTAGCAGGTGCGGGTGCGGCGGCAGGCGCAGCGGGTGCCGCCGCAGGCGCTGCAGCAGCAGGTGCTTCGGCGGGTGCAGGAGCGTGCACGGCATCGGCGCCATGCTTCTCGCCGCTCATATCGAGGCTGTCGCCGCCTTTAGAGATAACGTACAAAGCCAGGCCGGCGAAGATAGCAAATCCAACAGCAATTTTCCACATAATTTTCTCCAAAAAATATTGTTTATCAGGTCTGGTCTAACCACTTACGTGAGGTCAGGGCTCTTGCGCAATGGGAATCCATTTTAAATGGGGTCAGATCAACATTAATTTTGTCAATCGAAGGGCATAAAGGCTAATGGGGGCTGAACGATTTCTGGTACTCCAGTATGAGGAAGCCCCCATTAGCCTTTATGTCCTTTGATTAGAAATTAATGTTGATCTGACCCCATTTAAAACTGCCCCCAATTAAAAAAGCCCTCCACGAAGGGAGGGCTCGAATGTAGCACCGGGAAGGCCCCGGAATGCTTACAAATTAGTCGTTGGCGTAAATGTCAACGTCTTTGGTTTCCTTGATGAACAAGCCACCAATGACCACGGTAGCGCCAGCAATGATGATGGGGTACCAGAGACCGTTGTACATGTCACCTGTTTGCGCCACGATCGCGAAAGCGGTTGTAGGCAACAGACCACCGAACCAACCGTTACCGATGTGGTAAGGCAAGGACATGGAGGTGTAACGAATGCGTGTTGGGAACATTTCTACCAACATGGCAGCAATAGGACCGTACACCATGGTCACCAAGATCACCAAGTAAGTGAGGATGATGATGACTTTGACTTTGTCAAACTTGGCCATGTCTGCCTTAGGTGGGTAACCAGCAGCTTTCAAAGCAGCGCCCAAGTTGGAAGCCAACATGGTCGTGCCTGCAGTTTTCTCGTTGCTCAAATCTTTGACAGACTTGTTAGCAGCTTCCAACGCTTTGGCGTCTTGTGGCTGAGCAGCAGTGAGTTCAGCAACTTTGGCTTCGGCTTTGGCCTTGGCTTCAGCGATGTCTTCAGGTGTGTACTTGATCTTCACAACTGTCTCGCCCACCTTGATGATGGCGGGTGTGCCAGCAGGTGCCACTTCGTTGGAGTAGCTCACAGAAGCGCCAGCCAAACGTTGCTTGGCAATGTCGCAAGAAGAAGTGAATTTCTTCGTACCTGTGGGGTTGAACTGGAATGAGCACTCTGCTGGATCGGCAACCACCACCACTTGTGATTTAGCTTGTGCAGCGGCCAAGTCTGGGTTGGCAGCAGCTGTCAAAGCCTTGAACACGGGGAAGTACGTGACCACAGCCAACAAGCAACCCGCCAAGAT
>CAZJAL010000032.1:8504-31100 GCA_964544175.1 uncultured Limnohabitans sp. | reverse complement strand
CCAATCTTGTCAGACAGTGAACCGAACAAGATGAAGAACGGTGTGCCGATGATCAAAGAAATGGCCACCATGATGTTGGCAGTAGCGCCGTCCACTTTCAGGGCTTGTGTCAAGAAGAACAAAGCGTAGAACTGGCCAGAGTACCAAACCACAGCTTGACCGGCTGTTAAGCCAACCAAAGCCAAGATCACGATTTTCAGGTTTTTCCACTGACCAAAAGATTCGGCCAATGGTGCCTTAGAAGTTTTGCCTTCTGCTTTCATTTTGGCGAAAGCAGGTGACTCGTTCATGCTCAAACGGATGTAAACCGACACGGCCAACAACAGAATAGAAACGATGAACGGAACGCGCCAGCCCCAATCGGCAAAGGCGTCTTCACCGATGATGGTACGTGTGCCCAAAATCACCATGAGTGACAAGAACAAGCCCAATGTGGCTGTGGTCTGAATCCAAGAAGTGTAAGCACCGCGTTTGCCCATAGGCGCGTGCTCGGCCACATAAGTAGCAGCACCACCGTACTCACCACCCAAAGCCAAACCTTGCAACAAGCGCAAGCAGATCAGGATGACGGGAGCGGCCACACCAATGCTGGCGTAGTTAGGCAAGATACCCACGATGAACGTGGAGATACCCATGATCAGGATGGTGACCAAGAAGGTGTACTTGCGACCAATCATGTCGCCCAAGCGGCCAAAGAAGATGGCGCCGAAAGGACGGACGATGAAACCGGCAGCAAAAGCCAACAGCGCGAAAATGAAAGCAGAACCTTCATCCAAGCCGCTGAAGAATTGTTTCGCAATAATTGCAGCGAGTGAACCGTAGAGGTAGAAGTCGTACCACTCGAACACGGTACCCAGCGACGAAGCGAAGATAACCTTCTTCTCTTCGGCCGACATCGGGCGGGGATCAGTTGTAGCCATATTAGCTGTCTCCATAAAATAGCCCTCGACACGAAGGCTTGGGGGCGATTCTTGGAGCTAGCTCTGACCACCCTCTGACACCAAACCAACGCTAGCTGACAGCTTGAGGTGAAACCCTTGGATTTTATTTCGCATCATGAGATACGGTGGCTAACCACGGGTAACTACTAGGGCGCAATAGACACAGACTGCTCAGTGATTCTGTCAATTCTCCCTACGATGGGCATGCTATGAAAACAGCCCTATGGTCACAAGAAGACTTTTTAAAGCGCGTCAATCGACTGCGATTGGCGTTGTTGTGTGTCTGGTTTGGCGTGACATTTTGCGTGGCGTACTTTGCACGCGACTTCAACTTTTTGTGGTTTGAAAGGCCCTTGGGCTTTTGGATGGCCGCACAAGGTTCTGTGCTGGTCTTCCTGCTCATCGTCTGGGTTTACGCCCTGTGGGTGAACCACTGGGAACAGCAAATGATTGGCTTCAATGCCGAACCCGACCTGGAAGAATAAAGACAGACTATTTTTGTGCAGGTGCGCGGCGAATGCCGACTGGTAACTGCCCCACATCGCGCCACTCAGCACTTTGAAACCAGGTGTCGCCGTCTAGATAAGCGCGCAACATGGGCAATGCGTCTTGGCCCCAAAACACTTGCCCATCGACCACCATGCTGGGCACACCAAACAAGCCCAAGGCAATGGCTTGGTTGGTTTGTTGTTGCAACAACTGCTTGACGTCATCGGACTGCGGATCTTTGACCGCGTCTTTTAAAACTGCTTGCGACAAGAGATGCTGCTGCAGTGTGGCCAAGCGGTCAGGGTCGGTTGCCTCTAAGCCTTCGCACCACACGTGTTTGAAAATGCTTTCGACCACATACCGATTGGGCTCGCCATTGGCGGAGGTGGCCACTGCCAAACGCAGCAAGGCCAACGGATTGAAAGGATGTGAGGCTGGCATTTTCAAAACAGTGCCCTGCTGCTTGGCCAGCCACATCACTTGGCGATAGGTCCAGTCGCGTTTGCCTGGCATTTCGGCTGGGCCCAATTGACCATGATGTTTGAGCAAGGCACCAAACAACACAGGGTGATAGTGCACGCGGTGGCTGATGCCTTCGAGTGTTTTGGGCAACGCTTGAAATGCCAGCCATGCATAGGGCGAGATGAAGTCAAAGTAGAAATGGATTTCTTTCATCACGCTTGAGATCTTAATTTTTCGGCACATCGCACTTGAATTTGTTGCCACACGCCGCGCTGCTGCGCACTGGGCATTTGGCCCCAAGCTGCAATTTCTTGAATGTTGCGCAAACAACCTTCACACAATTGGGTACTTGGATTGACAACGCAAACAGACACGCAAGGCGACGGCACATGCACCGAGTCTGAACTCAAGACTTGGTCTGCGCGGGTTTGCAATCGGGTGAGCTGGCTCATGATGCAGAGGATATCGCTTTGCGCAAAAACTTGCTGAAGCTGCAGGTTTTTAAGCTGCTCGTTTGTTCAAGAGCGCCGTGGCCACGCGCGAACCCGACTTGCGCTGCAAAAAGTCGCTGATGTAAGCGCCAGCATCGACCAACTTGTCGAGGTCAATGCCTGTGTCAATGCCCATGCCGTGCAGCATGTAGACCACATCTTCGGTGGCTACATTGCCCGTTGCGCCTTTGGCATATGGGCAGCCGCCCAAGCCTGCCACAGAGGTGTCAAATTGCCACACGCCCATTTGCAAACTGATGAGCGTGTTGGACAGCGCTTGGCCATACGTGTCGTGAAAATGGCCCGACACATCGTTCAAATCGTAATGCTTGAGTGTGGCCTCCAAGGCCGCTTGAACTTTGAGGGGCGTGCCCACACCAATGGTGTCGGCCACACCGATGTGTTGCACGCCAATGCTTTTCATCAACTTTGCCAAACGTTCTACTTGCGAGGGCGCCACATCGCCTTCGTAAGGGCAGCCTACGGCACACGACATGGCACCACGCACATAAATGCCAGCGGTACGAGCAGCCTCCACCACAGGCGCAAAGCGCTGAATGCTTTCCTCAATGCTGCAGTTGATGTTCTTTTGGCTAAAGGCTTCACTGGCCGCAGCAAACACCACAATTTCGTCGGGCTTGCTTTGCACCGCCGCTTGATAGCCCTGCATGTTGGGGGTGAGTACCGAGTAGCGCACATCTGTTTGACGTTGAATGCCGGCCATCACTGCGGCGTTGTCGGCCATTTGAGGCACCCACTTGGGGCTGACAAAACTGGTGACTTCAATCTCTTTGAGGCCTGCCGCTTGAAGGCGATGCACCAGTTCAATTTTGACGGCGGCCGGCACAGCTTGCTTTTCGTTTTGCAAGCCGTCTCGGGGGCCAACGTCAACCAACTTAACAAATGAAGGAAGTGTCATGGGTGTTCTCTGTCAATTCAATGGCTGATCAATAACCGCGAACTTTGTCGACGCGGCCTTCAATGGGCTGGCCTGCATACACTGCTTTGATTTTGCTGGCGATTTGCGCAATGCTTTCGTCGCGCAAGGTACGTGCAGAGGTGTGGGGTGTGACGTTAATTTTGGGGTGCGTCCAAAACGCATGGTCTTGTGGCAAGGGCTCTTGGCGAAACACATCCAAGGTGGCGCCAGCCATGTGACCGGCATCAATTGCGTCAATTAAATCTTGCTCGACCAAATGACGCCCGCGCGCCACATTGATCAAGTACGCGCCTTGCTGCAATTGCATCAGGTGTTCGCGGTTCAAAATGTTTTCTGTGTCTGGCGTGAGGGGTAGCAAATTTACCAACACCCGCGTGGCCTTTAAAAAATCGGCCAGCTGGGCAGCGCCCGTAAAACTCTTGACACCTTCGATGTGCTTGGGTGAACGACTCCACACATTCACAGGAAACTCAAAGGTTTGCAATGACTTGGCCACATGACTGCCCAGCACGCCTGCGCCCAATACGCCCACTGCAAAATCGGAGCGCAAAGAAGGCTTGCGATAAGACCAACGTTGCGATTGCGCGTCTTTGTCGTAATGGTCAAATTCACGGAAGTGGCGAATGACGGCGTGGCACACGTACTCGGCCATTTGCACCGACATGCCAGCGTCGTTCAAACGCACGATGTTAAGGGTGGCAGGCAAATTTAACTTGAGCAATGCATCGACGCCTGCGCCAATGTTGAACAAGTTTTGCAATTGCGATTGCTCGTCAATGAAATTTTGCGGGGGCGACCACACCACAGCATGGTCGGCCAACTTAGGCGCGTGACCGGGCTGGGCCGCTTGCCATTCCCAAATATCAACACCTGGCAAAGCTTGGCGAAAACCTTCTAGCCACGGTTCTGCTTTGGTGTTGGTGCAGCAAAAAACAATTTTCATGGCAAACGCAAGGGTGATTGAAAAGCTTGAGTTTACGCAAGCTTGAGCAACTCTGCTCCCTCTGCAATTTGATCGCCTGGTGAATACAAGAGTTCTTTCACTTCGCCGTCCTTGGGTGCGGCAATGGTGTGTTCCATTTTCATGGCCTCCATCACGGCCAAGCTTTGGCCTGCCTTTACTTTGTCGCCCACCTTGACGGCAAAAGACACCACCTTGCCGGGCATAGGCGCTGTTAAGCCGCCCTTTTCATCTTGTGCGCCTTCGGCGTGGGCCAAAGGATTGACCACGCGAATGCGTGTGGCGCCCTGTTGCGTGAACACGTGCGCCAGCTCTGCGGGTTGGCCGGGCTTGCCCAGCTGCAACACCACTTCGCTGGTGATGCGCTGGCCTTGCCATCTGACATTCAGCGCAGAGGAAGGAGGCGATGAAGCTTGGCCCGTGGCCAGAGAAAACTCAAATGCATCGGGCTCGCTTTGCACCCCAGGACCCGCTGCATCGCCCCATGTTAAGTGCATGCGACCTTGATGGCCGTAGTGCAACCACGCGGTATGTGTCTCACCTGCAAATTCAAGTGGAAATCGACGGTTGGTTTCGGCATGCGTTTGCCACGCATCGCTTTTGCTAAACGGATCATTGCCTTGCTTGGCATTTTCTTGATGCAAGGTGTGCGCCACCACAGCTGCGGCTGCCACATTCAAGCCCACTTTTTCTTGGTTGAACAATACGGCGGCTTCGCGTGGAATGAGGGCGGTGTCTAAACGCGCCTCTGCAAACGAGGAGCTGTGCACCACATGACGTAAAAATTGCACGTTGGTAGACAAGCCCACGACTTGCGTTTGCGCCAAGGCTTGATCAAGCAAAGCCAAGGCTTGCTCGCGCGTGTCGCCATGCACAATGAGCTTGGCCACCATAGAGTCGTAGAAAGGACTGATGGTGTCGCCTTGTCTTACGCCATCGTCAAAGCGCACCGCACCTCGCTCAAAGGCTGTATGGGCTGGCTTTTTGTAAACCTGCAAATGGCCTGTAGCGGGCAAGAAATTGTTGTCGGGGGTTTCGGCGCAAATGCGCGCTTCAATGGCATGGCCTGTGAGTTTGATTTGCTCTTGCTTCAGGGGCAAGGGCTGGCCACTGGCCACGCGCAACTGCCACTCTACCAAGTCTAAACCTGTGACGGCTTCTGTCACTGGATGCTCCACCTGCAAGCGGGTGTTCATTTCCATGAAGAAGAAGTTCATCTCGGCTTGACCCGTCGATGGGTTGTCGCGTTGTTCTACGATGAATTCAACAGTGCCCGCGCCAACATAATTCACAGCACGCGCAGCGGCCACGGCAGCCTCACCCATTTGCTTGCGCAGGGCGTCAGTCATGCCAGGCGCAGGCGCTTCTTCCAACACCTTTTGGTGACGACGTTGCACCGAGCAATCGCGCTCCATGAGGTACACGCAGTTGCCTTGCGTGTCGCCAAACACTTGAATTTCAATGTGACGGGGGCGTTGTACATACTTTTCAATCAGCACCGCTTGATCGCCAAAACTGTTTTGCGCTTCGCGTTGGCACGACGCCAAGGCCTCTGCAAAGTCTTCAGACTTTTCTACTGCGCGCATGCCTTTGCCGCCGCCACCCGCGCTGGCTTTGATTAGCACGGGGTAGCCAATGCGATCGGCTTCGCGCTTAAGCAGTTCAGGGTTTTGATCGGCGCCGTGATAGCCCGGCACCAAAGGCACGCCGGCTTTTTCCATCAGCTGCTTGGACTCCGCTTTCAAGCCCATGGCTTGAATGGCGGATGCAGGGGGGCCAATGAAGACCAAGCCAGCTTTGGCACAGGCCTCGGCAAAGGCTTCGTTTTCGCTCAAGAATCCGTAGCCGGGGTGAATGGCTTGGGCGCCTGTGGCCTTGGCGGCTTCAATGATGGTTTGCCAACGCAGGTAGCTGTCTTTGGGGGCCGAGCCGCCCACATGAATGGCTTCGTCGCACGCGGCCACATGTTTGGCGTTGGCGTCGGCATCGGAATACACCGCCACCGTTTGGATGCCCATGCGTTTGGCCGTAGCGGCCACTCGGCATGCAATTTCGCCGCGGTTGGCAATGAGGATTTTTTTGAACATGATCGGCCTGATGTTTTAATTCGTTTGAGTCCACTGCGCAGGACGTTTTTGCAAGAAGGACTGCAGGCCTTCTTTGCCTTCATCGCTGGCACGGATGTCGGCAATGCGTCTGGCGGTTTCTGCACGCAATGCTTCGTTGATGGGTTGGTGGGTGACGTCTTGCACCAAGCGTTTGCATGCACGCAAAGCTTGCGGGCCGTTGCCGCACAAAGTGCCTACGACCTCGGCCACTTTGGCATCTAAAGTTTCTGAAGTGCACAACTCATGCACCATGCCCATGGCGTGCGCTTGTGTTGCAGAAAATCTTTCTGCAGTCACCATGTATCGCTTGGCGGCTTGCGCCCCCATGGCACGCACCACATACGGGCTGATGGTGCCAGGCAACAAGCCCAAGCGGGCTTCCGACAAACAGAAGGTGACGTTGTCGGAAGCAATCAGCACATCGCATACCGACGCCAATCCCATGCCACCAGCGTAGCAGTCGCCTTGCAAGCGGCCCACGATGGGCACAGGGCATTGGTCTAAGGTCCACAACATGTCGGCCAGTTTTTGGGCGTCGGCTCGGTTTTCTTCCCAGCTGTAGCCCGACATGGCACGCATCCAATTTAAATCGGCGCCTGCGCAAAAGGCTTTGCCATGCGCACCCAACACGATGGCGCGCAAGTCATTGTCTTGGCCCAAGTGTTGGAAGGCTTGTGTGAGCTCGGCAATGACGTCGTCGTTGAAGGCGTTGCGTACATCAGGCCGATTCAGCCACACCTCGGCCACCCACTTGGAGGGGCGACGGATGTCTAGTGTTTTTTGAGCGGTGGTCATGAAAATACTTTCTAGTCATCAGTAGCGCTTGGCCACTTCGTCCAACATCACTTCGGTGGCGCCGCCACCAATGCCCAAAATGCGCGAATCGCGCCACAAACGCTCAATGGCGGTTTCGCGGATGTAGCCCATGCCACCATGAAACTGCTGGCAGGTTTGCACCACTTCATTGACCAACTCGCCAGTGAGTGCTTTGAGCATGGACACTTCTTGCACGATGTCTTTGTCTTGCGTCACGCTCCACGCGCAGTGGTACATGAACTGCCTGGCGGCTCGGGTTTTGGCGTCTAGCATGGCCAAGCGTTGACGAATCACTTGCTTGTCCCACAAGGTGCCGCCAAATGCGGGTCGTTGGCGTACGTAGTCCAAGGTGAGTTCTAACGCACGGGTGCAATGACCAATGGCCATGGCGCCCAAGGCAATGCGCTCGGTCTGGAAATTTTTCATGACCGAGTAAAAGCCTTTGTTCTCTTCACCCAACAAGTGATGATCGGGAATGCGCACGTTGTCGAGCACCAACTCGGCGGTGTCTGAGGACAACCAACCCGTTTTATTCAACGCACGCCCCACACTGAAACCTGGTGTGCCTTTTTCCACAATGAACATCGACATGGCATGACGCGCATCGCCTGTTTTGGCGGCAATGAAATACAAATCGGCATGCACGCCGTTGGTGATGAACATCTTGGTGCCGTTGAGTACCCAATGGTCGCCATCGCGTTTGGCCGTGGTGCGGATGCCTGCCACATCGGAGCCTGCGCCGGGTTCAGACACGCCCACTGCTGTGATGCATTCACCCGAAGTGATGCGCGGCATGTACTTGACTTTTTGCGCGGCCGTGCCTGCATGGTGCAAGTGCGGGCTGGCCATGTCGGTGTGCACCAGCACGGTAATGATGAAGCCTGCAAACGTAGATTGCGACAAGGCTTCTGCAAACACCAAGTTGGCCATGGCATCGGCACCGGCGCCGCCCAGCTCGGGGTCGTACATCAAGCCGAGCAAGCCTGCGTCACCCATCTTTCGCAGCACCTCGCGCGGCACCTTGCCGTCGTCCTCCCAAGCTTGCGCAAATGGCTCGACTTCGCGCGCAATGAACTTGGCCACTTGATCGCGCAGCAAGGTGTGCTCGGGGGTGGTGTAAATGTTGTCAAAGGTGTAGGTCATGCTGTGCTTTCTTGATGCTGTGCTTGCCAAAACATCACATGCGGAAAATGCCGAACTTCGTGTCTTCAATGGGCGCGTTCAAGGACGCCGACAAACCAAGCGCCAGCACACGGCGTGTATCGGCCGGGTCGATCACGCCGTCGTCCCACAAACGCGCGCTTGCGTAGTAAGGGTGCGACTGATGGCCAAACTGGTCCAAGATGGGTTGCTTGAAAGCGGCTTCTTCTTCGGCACTCCAGGCACCGCCGCGCGCTTCAATGCCATCGCGCTTGACGGTGGCCAACACGCCCGCGGCTTGCTCGCCGCCCATCACGCAAATGCGCGCGTTGGGCCACATCCACAAGAAGCGCGGACTGAAGGCGCGGCCGCACATGCCGTAATTGCCCGCACCAAAGCTGCCCCCAATGATGATGGTGAACTTGGGCACCTTGGCTGTGGCCACAGCCGTGACCATCTTGGCGCCATTGCGCGCAATGCCTTCGCTTTCGTATTTGCGGCCCACCATAAAGCCGGTGATATTTTGCAAAAACACCAAGGGCACTTTGCGCTGGCAGCACAGCTCAATGAAGTGCGCGCCTTTGAGGGCCGACTCTGAAAACAAAATACCGTTGTTGGCAATGATGCCCACGGGCATGCCTTCAATGTGCGCAAAGCCGCACACCAAGGTGGGGCCAAAGCGAGCTTTGAATTCTGCAAACTCGCTACCGTCCACAATGCGCGCAATGATTTCGCGCACATCAAAAGGCTTGCGGCTGTCGGCTGGAATGACGCCGTAGATTTCTTGGCTCTCGTACAAAGGGGCCACCGGTTCGCGCAATTGCACGTCGATGTTTTTCTTTCTGTTGAGCGAGCCCACTGCTTGGCGTGCCAAAGCCAAAGCATGGGCATCGTTTTGCGCCAAGTGATCGGCCACGCCTGAGAGGCGCGTGTGCACATCGCCGCCGCCCAGATCTTCGGCACTGACCACTTCGCCCGTGGCGGCTTTGACCAAAGGTGGGCCACCCAAAAAGATGGTGCCTTGGTTTTTAACAATGATGGTTTCGTCGCTCATGGCCGGCACATACGCGCCGCCTGCCGTACAGCTGCCCATGACCACCGCAATTTGTGGAATGCCCAAGGCGCTCATGTTGGCTTGGTTGTAAAAGATGCGGCCAAAGTGTTCGCGATCGGGGAACACGTCGTCTTGGTTGGGCAAGTTGGCACCGCCCGAGTCGACCAAATAAATGCAGGGCAAATTGTTTTGCTGCGCAATTTCTTGGGCGCGCAAATGCTTCTTGACGGTCATGGGGTAGTAGGTGCCGCCCTTCACGGTGGCGTCGTTGCACACAATGAGGCAGTCCACACCATTGACGCGGCCAATGCCTGCAATCATGCCGGCGCAAGGGGCGTCTTCGGTGCCGTCTTTGCTGAGGTACATGGCGTGCGCGGCCAAGGGTGCAATTTCTAGGAAGGGCGTGCCAGGATCGAGCAACATTTGTACGCGTTCACGCGGGGGCAGCTTGCCTCGGGCCACGTGCTTGGCGCGGGCTTTTTCGCCACCACCGGCAGCCGACTTTTTGAGTTGCACGCGCAGATCGTCTACGGCGGCCTGCAAGGCGGCTGCGTTGGCCAAGAAATCCGCTGAGCGGGTGTTGAGCTGAGTTTGAAGCACCGACATGTTTGAAATCTCCTGATGCGCAAGGATAGACCTAGCCCACTCAAATAGGGGAACTCTTAGGTTGCAAATTGCGCCAAAAATGACGCAGAATAGGTCATGCGTCAAACCCCTGCCCAACGCCCGCCTGTTGCAGCCACGCCCATGGCCTTTGTGCAAGCTATTTTGCGGGCCTATGCGGCACAAAACAGAAGCCCGGCCAAAGCACTGGAGTTTGCACAAATTACGCCATCACAGGCCAAGAAAGCCAATGCGCATATCACGGCCCTGCAGATGGAGCGCATCTCCAGTTTTGCCATGCACGAACTCAACGACGAGGTCTTGGGTTGTCTCAGCCGACAGTTGCCTTGGGGCACTTACGGCATGCTGGTGCGCGCATCGCTCACATCGCCCACATTGGGTGTGGCACTGAAGCGCTGGTGTCGGCATCACGGCTTGGTAGCCGATGACATTGAACTCACGATAGAAGAACGCGATGGCAAAGCGCACATTTGTTTGCGCGAATTGAAAGACTTGGGCGAGCAGCGCGAGTTTGGCGTGCTGTCGGTGCTTCGCAATTTGTATGGCGTGGCTTGTTGGCTGATTGACTCGCGCATCACACTTGAACAAGTTCACTTTGCATTTGATGCACCAGCGCATCAAGCGGTGTATCCCCTGATGTTTCAAGGGCCGGTGCAATTTGGTCACGCAAACCCTGTTTCTGAATTGGTCATGAACGCCAGTTACTTAGCCTTGCCCCTAAGGCGCGATGAAGCTGCTTTACAACGCATGCTAGAAACCGCACTCACCCTGACCGTGTTGCAATACCGCAAAGACCGTTTGCTGCTGACACAGGTCAAACAAGCCTTGGCGATGCACCCGCAAGACACCCACAGCGCAGACGACTTGGCGCCAATGTTGAATTTGTCACCGCGCAGTTTGCACCGACAGCTCAAAGAAGAAGGCACCAGCCTGCAAGTTTTGAAAGATGAAGTGCGGCGCGAGCGCGCCATTGAGTTGTTACAAAGAACGCGCAAGCCCGTGAAGCAGGTGGCCGAAAGCGCGGGGTTTCAAAATGAAAAAAGTTTCATTCGCGCCTTCAAGCAATGGACTGGTCAAACGCCAGCCGCTTTTCGGGATGCGCGCCACAGCTCGGGCAAAGCGCCCATGTGAGGAAACAGTTTGGAAGCGCCAGCGTCCAACAGCACGGGCGCCAGTGCGTCATCGGCACACAAAGCCCACACCGTGGCACCCGCGGCTACACCGGCTTCTATGCCAGCTGTGCTGTCTTCAATGACCAAGCAATGCGCAGGATCGCATTCCAAATGCGCAGCCGCTGCCAAGTACACATCGGGCGCGGGCTTGGTGCGCGCCATTTCATGACCGCTGAAAATACGGCCTTCAAAATGTGGCATCAAGTCGACATGCGCCAGTTGCATTTCAACTTTGAACCGGTCAGCGCCAGAAGCACAGGCAATGGCCCCTTGCGTTAACTCATAGGCCGCCGCCACCGCATCGTGCGCGCCGGGCATCACTTGCAGGCCAGCTTGCAGGGCATCGTTGCGGCGCATTCTGAAAGCGTGCAACCATTCTTCGGTCAATGGCAAACCCGTGCGCGCTTCAATTTCGGCTTTGTGATCTTTGACGGCTTTGCCCACAAAGTAACGAAAGCATTCCTCTGGCGACATGACCCAGCCGCGCTCTTCCAGCATGTCACGCAACACCGCGTTGGTGATGGGCTCGCTGTCGACCAGCACGCCATCGCAATCAAAGAGTACAGCTTGAAAATTCATGCGCCGATGTTAACCGCTTCAACGTAGCGCCACTGCCCGTCTTCGCAGACAAATCGACTGCGCTCATGCAAACGGTGGGCTTTGCCTGCCACCCGCACTCGCGCCACAAACTCAACCTCGGCAGTGGCTTGTCCCTCTTGAACGCCTGTATCTACAAAGTCTTTGATCTCCAAGCCCAACCATTTGGCACCTTCGTCAAAGTCCAAGGTCTCGGGCCGATGCGCAGCCTGCCATGTGTGCTGGAGGTAAGCCTCGTGCTCTAAAGCAAAGGCGGTGTAGCGAGAGCGCATGAGGTGCAGCGCATCGGGCGGCAATTGCCCTTGTTCAATAAAGCGGCCGCAACAATCCAAGTAGACTGCGTCAGCGCCCTTGCGCTTGAAGGCGGTAGGCGCGCCACCGCAGGGGCACGCATTGGGCGCTGGCAAGGTCAAGCCAAAGCCCTTTGAATGATGATCTTTTGCACGTCGCTGGTGCCTTCGTAAATTTGGCACACGCGCACGTCGCGGTAAATTCTTTCAACAGGAAAGTCGCTGACCACGCCATAGCCACCCAAGGTTTGGATGGCCGCGCTGCAGACTTTTTCGGCCGTTTCGCTGGAAAACAACTTGGCCATTGCGGCTTCTTTCAAACACGGCAAGCCGGCGTCGCGCAAAGTGGCTGCGTGCCACATCAGTTGACGTGCAGCCTCGAGTTGTGTGGCGCATTCGGCCAACCGAAAACCCACCGCTTGGTGGTTGAAGATGGCAGTGCCAAAACTCTCGCGTTGCTTGGCGTACTCAATGGCCACCTCTAAGGCGCTGCGTGCCATGCCGATGCTTTGCGCAGCAATGCCAATGCGGCCGCCTTCAAGCGCAGACAATGCAATCTTGTAGCCTTCGCCTTCTTGGCCGATCATATTTTCGGCAGGCACTTCGCAATTTTCAAAATTGATTTGCGCTGTGTCACTTGAATGTTGACCCAGCTTGTCTTCTAAGCGCGCCACCTGATAGCCTGGTGATGTGGTGGGCACAATGAAAGCGCTCATGCCTTTTTTGCCTGCACCTTTGTCGGTGACGGCAATGACAATGGCCACATCGCCATGCTTGCCGCTGGTGATGAACTGCTTCACGCCATTGATGAGGTATGCATCACCTTTTTTGGTAGCAGTGGTTCGCAAGGCGGAGGCATCAGAGCCTACGTGGGGCTCTGTTAAACAAAACGCGCCGAGCAATTCACCTTGGGCCAATCGCGTGAGCCACTTTTCCTTTTGCGCATCGTTGCCATACCGCATGAGGATGGCATTGACGGGGCAGTTGGTGACGCTAATGGTCGTGCTAACGCCGCCATCACCGGCGGCAATTTCTTCTAGCACCAAGCCCAAGGTGAGGTAATCCAAATTGGCACCGCCCAAAGACTCGGGCACACAAATGCCGTAGGCTCCTAAAGCGGCCAAACCCTTGTGCGCTTCTTTTGGAAACTCGTGTGTCTTGTCCCACTTGGCTGCGTGAGGCCAGAGTTGTTCTTTGGCAAAGTCGCGAACGGCGTCGCGAATCATTTCTTGGTCGGGCGTCAACAGCATGTTGCTCTTTCTAAAAACTTTGCCTACCAAGGCAAAGTGGTTCCGTCGTAATTCAAAAATTGGCCTTGAACCGTTGGGCGTTTGTCTGCGCCACAGGTATTTTCAAGCGTAGCGCGCATGTGCGTCACACTGTCTTCTACGCTGAGGGGTGCGGCATCACCGCCCATGTCGGTTTGAACCCAACCTGGGCTTAGCGCCAGCCACGTCACATTGGGAAAATCGAAGGGCGCAGTGCGCACCACCATGTTGAGTGCCGCTTTGCTAATTTTGTACAAAGCCGCTCGGCCACTGTCGGTTAACTCAAGGCTGGCCATGCGACTGCTGATAAAGGCAAAGGTGCCATTGGCTTCGGACACCCAAGGCGCCACTTGCGGCAGCGCTTGCATGGCGCCCAACACGTTGGCGTGCATCAATTCATCAAACACTTGTTGTGTGGGCGGTGTTTGCGGCGAGGCGCGTTCCATCACGCCTGCCACATACAAAGCCACGTCAATTTTTTCGCCATCAAGACGCCAAGACAAGCCACTGACACTGGCGGGCTTGGCCACATCGAGCTTGAAAGCTTCTGCGCCAAGGGCCTGCAAGTTGGCACAGCCCTCATCATTGCGCGCGGTGGCCAGCACGCGCCAGCCATCGGCCACGTATTGGCGTGCAAACTCATGGCCAATGCCGCGCGAGGCGCCCAAGATCAAAACAGTTTTCATCGCTGAGGGCCTGGCTGTGCCTGTGTTTAAACCAATTCCAAGGCAACCGCGGTGCCCTCGCCACCGCCAATGCACAGCGTGGCCAAACCTTTTTTCAGGCCACGTGCTTTGAGCGCATGAATGAGGGTGACCATGATGCGCGCGCCAGATGCGCCAATGGGGTGGCCCAACGCACAAGCGCCGCCATTCACGTTGACTTTGTCATGCGGTACGTTGAGCTCTTTCATGAGGGCCATAGGCACCACCGCAAAGGCTTCGTTCACTTCCCACAAGTCGACGTCACCAACTTGCCAGCCCGCTTTGGCCAAGGCTTTTTGTGTGGCGCCCACAGGCGCTGTGGCAAACCATTCGGGTTCTTGCGCATGCGTGCCGTGGCTCACAATGCGCGCCAAGGGTTTGCAGCCCAACTTGTCGGCTGTGCTTTGACGCATCATGACCAAAGCTGCTGCGCCATCATTGATAGAGGAGCTAGAGGCGGCTGTGATGGTGCCGTCTTTTTTGAACGCAGGCTTTAGGCTTGTCACTTTGTCCAACTTCACTTTGCCAGGACCTTCGTCCACAGACACTGTTGTTTCACCCGCACGCGTTTTGAAAGTGACCGGCGTAATTTCAGCTTGGAAGGCACCCGATGTTGTCGCCGCTTTGGCGCGCTCGACGCTGGCAATGGCAAAGGCGTCTTGCTCGGCGCGCGTAAAGCTGTACTTGGCAGCACAGTCTTCGCCAAAAGTGCCCATGGAACGACCCGCCTCGTAGGCGTCTTCCAAACCATCAAGCATCATGTGATCGTAAATTTTGTCATGGCCCATGCGATAACCACCACGGCCTTTGAGCATGAGGTAAGGCGCATTGGTCATGCTTTCCATACCGCCAGCCACCAACACATCGTGTGTACCGGCCACCAACATGTCGTGCGCAAACATGGCGGCACGCATGCCAGAACCACACATCTTGGACAAGGTAACGGCCCCAGCACTCTTGGGCAGGCCGCCTTTAAAACCAGCTTGGCGCGCAGGCGCTTGGCCTTGACCGGCCATCAAACAATTGCCAAACAAAACTTCAGTGACCAACTCTGCACTGAACTGAGAGCCTTCTGCTGCGCGCTCTACGGCTGCCTTGATGGCTGCGCCGCCCAAGTCGTGTGCAGACAAAGAGGCAAAGTCGCCTTGAAAGCTGCCCATAGGTGTGCGTGCTGCACTGACGATGACGACGGGGTCATGAGAGGTGGTCATTTGAAGTTCTCCAGATCAATTGAAAAATAAATTTTGTCAGGCGCCGCGCGGGTAACGTTTGAAGGCGCGGCGGAACACATCCACAACCTCGTGCGAGCCCGTCATGGTGACGTCCATGTCTTTGACAAGGCCATCGTTCAGGCCGTAAACCCAGCCGTGCACAGCAATTTTTTGACCGCGGCCCCAAGCGTCTTGCATGACGTTGGACAAAGCCACGTTGCCCACCTGCTCGATGACGTTCATTTCGCACATGGCATCTTCGAGTTGCTGTTGCGGCAAGTGGTTCAAGCGTTGACGGTGGCGCAAGCGCACATCTTGCACATGGCGCAGCCAGTTGTCGGCCAAACCAATGCGTGTACCGCGTGTGGCAGCCAACACACCGCCACAGCCATAGTGGCCCACCACCATGATGTGCTCTACCTTGAGCGCGTCAACAGCGTACTGAATGACCGACAAAGCATTGAGATCGGAGTGCACCACCACATTGGCAACATTGCGATGCACAAACACTTCACCGGGTTCGAGTCCGGTAATTTGGTTGGCGGGCACTCGACTGTCAGAGCAGCCAATCCACAAATACTTGGGCGACTGTTGTTGCGCCAAATGGTTGAAAAAACCGGGCTGCTCAAGCTCCATGCGTTGAGCCCATGCGCGGTTGTTGTCAAAGAGATGAGAAAGGTGTTTTGAAGTCATACCTGCATTGTCTCAATGTTTCAAAAACCTGAGGTTTGAATCAGCATGTTTCCGCAAACAATTCACGGCCAATCAACATACGGCGAATTTCACTGGTGCCTGCACCAATTTCGTACAACTTGGCATCGCGCCACAAGCGGCCCAAGGGGTAATCGTTGATGTAACCATTGCCACCAAAAATCTGCACGCCTTCACCGGCCATCCAGGTGGCTTTTTCGGCGCACCACAAAATAACACTGGCGCAGTCTTTGCGCACTTGACGCACGTGGTCTGTGCCCAGCATGTCCAGGTTTTTGCCCACGGTGTAACAGAAGGCGCGGCCCGCTTGCAACACGGTGTACATGTCGGCCACTTTGCCTTGAATGAGTTGAAACTCGCCAATACTTTGGCCAAATTGTTTGCGGTCGTGAATGTACGGCACGACGTTGTCCATGACCGATTGCATGATGCCCAGTGGGCCAGCAGCCAATACCGCACGCTCGTAATCCAAGCCGCTCATGAGAACTTTGGCGCCCATGTTGAGGCCGCCCAAAATATTTTCAGCGGGCACTTCTACGTTTTGAAAGACCAACTCACCGGTGTGGCTGCCGCGCATACCCAATTTGTCGAGCTTCTGCGCAATCGAAAAGCCCTTCATGTTTTTCTCAATCAAGAAAGCAGTCACGCCGCGTGCGCCCATCTCGGGTTCGGTTTTGGCGTAGACCACCAGAGTGTCGGCGTCTGGCCCATTGGTGATCCACATTTTGTTGCCGTTCAAAACGTAATAACCACCTTTGTCTTCCGCTTTGAGCTTCATGCTGATGACGTCAGAGCCAGCGCCTGGCTCGCTCATGGCCAATGCACCGACGTGCTCACCGCTGATGAGCTTGGGCAAGTATTTTTGTTTTTGCGCTTCAGTGCCGTTGCGTTTGATTTGATTGACACACAAGTTGCTGTGCGCGCCATACGACAAGCCCACGCTGGCCGATGCACGCGA
Organism: uncultured Limnohabitans sp.; assembly: GCA_964544175.1. Classification (GTDB taxonomy): domain Bacteria; phylum Pseudomonadota; class Gammaproteobacteria; order Burkholderiales; family Burkholderiaceae_C; genus Limnohabitans_A. The sequence continues at coordinate 14,163 of CAZJAL010000032.1, read as the reverse complement.
AATTTCTTCCATGGCAATCATGTGCGCCAAGTAACCCATGTTGGCGCCACCATAGGCTTCGGGCACCGTAATGCCCAACACGCCCACTTCGCCCATCTTGCGCCACAGGTCCATCGGAAACTGATCGGTACGGTCAATTTCAGCCGCCCGAGGGGCAATCTCTGCCTGGGCAAAATCGCGGACAGCATCGCGCAGTGCATCGATGTCTTCGCCCAATTGAAAGTTCAAGCCTGGCATGTTCATGTTCATATCTCCAAATTCAATCAATAGGTTTGTGCAACGGGCACAAGGGTTTGTTGCATCACGGCGCACGTAGATTTTTTGCCCTGTGCATCGATGTGAAATACTTCTGCAGTGGTGACCACAATGCGTTTGCCACCCTTGACCACTTTGCCCACAGCGCGCAACTCGCCTTCTTGGTGGGCACTTAAAAAGTTGATCTTGTACTCGACAGTGACCACCTCCATGCCCTCGGGCAAGACTGTGAGGCCGGCGTAGCCGCCTGCGATGTCGGCCAACGCGCCCATGGCGCCTCCATGGAAACCGCCTTGTTGCTGGGTCACTTTGTCGGCATAGGGCAAGGCAATTTCGACTTCACCCTTTTCAACGCGCACAAGCTTGGCGTCCAAGTGCCTCATCATGCCTTGGCGTGCCATGCTGGCAGCGACACGCTGCGCCATGGGCGTTGTCAAATCGTGTGCACTCATGCCGCACCTTTTTTCTGGGCCACTTTCTCAGCGCGCGTTAGCAAAGTGCGCGCATCTTTTTCATGCGTTTTCACTTCTTCCAAGGTGGCATGCAAATCGGCCAATTGCGACTCCAATTGCTGACGGTGCTCGGCCAGCACCACTAAAAACTTTTTCAGTTGCGGTCCTGTGTCGCGAGGGCTGTCGTACATGTCGATCAGCTCTTTGGCTTCTGTCAATGACAAGCCCAGTCGCTTGGCGCGCAAGGTGAGCTTAAGGCGCGTACGGTCGCGCGAGGAGTAAACGCGGTTGCGGCCGCCCGGTCCAGAGCGTTCAGGCTCTAGCAAGCCCATGTCTTCGTAAAAACGAATGGCGCGCGTGGTGAGGTCAAATTCTTTGGCCAAGTCGCTGATTGAGAATTGAGTTGCCATGCTGCTACTTTCCTGCTTCGTTCTTGCTTGCGCACAGGCGACAGACGGGGTCGTCTGATGCGTCTTACAATGCCCCAAATGTAATTGACGTTGACGTAAACGTCAATTATCTACGGGATTTTTCCCAAACTCAGAATTGCTATGACCCAAACTGTCTCTCCCACTGCCGAAGTGTCCCCCGCCGACTTGCTGGCAGGCGAAAAAGCCCTGCATTTTCCCTTGGGCACCACCTTGCCAGAATTGGGGCAGGCCTTGGAAGTGGCACCTGGGGTTTGGTGGATTCGCATGGCACTGCCCTTTGCCCTAGACCACATCAATTTGTGGCTGCTGGCCGATACAGAAGAAACGCCCACTGGCGTGCGACACGGCTGGACTGCTGTGGACTGCGGCGTGACCAATCCTGGCACGCAAGACGCTTGGCGCCAAGTGATGGCGGGGCCCATGAAAGGTCTGCCTATTTTGCGCGTGGTGGTGACGCACATGCACCCCGACCACATGGGCTTGGCGCATTGGCTGTGTGAACAATTTAATGCACCGCTGTGGATGAGCGCCACCGAATACCAAGCGGCGTTGTTGGCCTCGACAGGCGCATCCAACTTTGGCGGACCGAGCACCCAAAAGTTTTTTGCTGACCATGGCTGGCGTGAACCATCCGATCAACAACAAATCAAAGACCGTGTTTCGTATTACGCCAAGATGGTGCCCACCGTGCCAGAGGCGTATCACCGATTGATGCACGACCGTGCGTTGCAAATTGGCGGACGAACTTGGCGCTGCATCAGCGGCTGGGGACACTCCCCCGAGCACATGGCACTGTATTGCGACGAGGCCAAGGTGCTGATCAGCGGCGACATGGTGCTGCCTAAAATTTCGACCAATGTGAGTGTGTATGCCCAAGAGCCCGAGGCCAATTCGCTGTCGCTGTTCATGCGCTCCCTGCATCATTTCGACTCACTCCCAGTCGACACCTTGGTGCTGCCATCGCACGGCAGGCCTTTTGTAGGCTTGCACACACGCATCGCGCAGTTGCTCAAGCACCACGAAGATCGGTTGGACGAAGTCTTGGCCGCTTGCCGTGAACAAGCAGGCAGCGCGTACGACATGTTGAAGGTGATTTTCAAAAGGCCTTTGGATTTTCATCAAACCACGTTTGCCATTGGCGAGTCTGTGGCGCATTTGCATGCACTTTGGTTTGATGGAAAGATGTCGCGCCATCAAGACGCGCAAGGTGTATGGCAATTTAAAACCTTGCCCTAATTTGACGCATCAAGCTTGAACGGCCAGCAGACGACTCTCAAGCCCAGTTGGCCAAATTCTCTTTCTGCAAAGCTTTGCGTCGCTCTACATGGTCGGGCAAAATTTCGGCCACTACTTTCCAAAATGCAGGGCTGTGGTTCATCTCGCGCAAATGCGCCAACTCATGCACCACCACATAGTCGATGGCGTCTGGCTTGAGGTGAATCAATCGCCAATTGAGGCGAATGGCGCCATCGATGCGCGCACTGCCCCAGCGCGAACCCGCATTTGACAAACTGAGTTTGCGCCATTGCACCCCCATTAGCGGTGCAAAGAAATTCAAACGCGCTTCAAACAAGGCGCGACCTTCGCGCATCAGCCAAGCTTGAACGGCATCGCGAATTTGTGAGGCTTCTGCATTCAAGGGCAAGGCCAACCTGAGTTCGATGCCTTCATGCAACTCACTGCGGCCCACTTCTGGGCTGAGTCGCAAACGGATGGACGAGCCCAAATAATCGAGACAGGCGCCATCGGCCCATTCAATTTGACGAATGTTTTTTTGGCGCTCTTGCACTTCGGCCCATTTGCGCAGCACCCATTCGCCACGCTCTTGTAAACCCAACTCAACTTCTTTCAAGGTGACCCACTTAGGTGCCCTGACTTCGAGTCCATCTGGGCCTACCACGAAGCCAATGGATCGCCTGCGCACGCGCTGAAACAAATAGTTCACGCGCATGCCTTCCAGAACGGTTTCGCGATTTGCGCGAGGGTGCGTCAATGACACAACACCGCTGTCTGGCGTGTCAGAAGCTAGAGGCGTTTCAGATTGAGCGCCTTGAGGGGTTGGTTTTGGCGGCGGCGCAGCCACCACAGGCGGGGGGCTTAAAAAATCAAGAACAAGTTGCAGCGGGTTGCGCATCGGTGTTCTTTGTTCCGGCTTGACTCAAATGAATTTAGAAGGCGGGCTTGGCAGGCTCGGTGTCTGCCTGCAGATACGCCTCTGGATCTAAGCGCCGCATTTCTGCTTCAATCCAATTTTCGACTTCCTGCATCATCTCTTCAGGCTGACGGCCTACACTAGAGATAGGCTTGCCAATGGAGATGTCAACAATGCCTGGTCGCTTGATGAAGGCTTTGGTAGGCCAGCATTTGGCAGAGGTGACAGCAATGGGAATGACGGGCACACCCGCTTCTATCGCCAAGCGTGTGCCGCCCGTTTTGTAGACGCCTTTTTGGCCGCGTGGAATTCGAGTGCCTTCTGGAAACATGATGACCCACACGCCTTGTTCCATCAAACGTTTGCCTTGGGTGACCACTTTTTGAAAGGCCTGCGCACGTTGGCTGCGGTCGATGTGGATCATGTCGAGGCGGCCCATGGCCCAACCAAAAAATGGCACGCTTAAAAGTTCTTTTTTAAACACATAGGCCAGAGGGTGCGGCATGATGGCTGGCATCAAAAAAGTTTCCCAAGTGGACTGGTGCTTGACCAACAAGATGACGGGGTCTTTTTCACCAAGAGGCAAATTCTCCATGCCCGTGATGCGGTTCTCAATGCCCAAAATGAAGGTGCCACTGTTGATGGCGTTGCGCAGCCATCCTGCACACCACCAATACAAACGATTGCTGCTGATGAACAAGGATCCTGCCACCACCACCAAGGCCCAAGGGATCACTGTGATCGTCATCCAAGCCATGTGAACAAGAGAGCGGATGAAGTTCATAGCGCGGGTTCCGAAGATTTTTTCAAGAGCGCATCTACAAATGCGTTGAGGTCTGTGTGCATTTGGGTGTCTGCTGGAAATGTGGGTGGCAAGGCAGCGCCACGCAAAACTTCAGATCGCCCCGTCAGGACCAAATGTGGCGAACAGCCCGCTGCAACCGCAGCCTGCATGTCACGCAAGCTGTCGCCCACGAAAGGGACATCTTTGACGTCGATGCCAAACCGATCGGCCACTTGCTCAATCAAGCCTGGCAAAGGTTTTCTACAGGTGCAAGCATCTTCAGGCGCGTGGGGACAATAAAAAATGGCATCGATGCGCCCACCAACCGCGGCCAATTGCTTCAGCATGCGTGTGTGAATGGCGTTGAGGGACGCCACATCGAGCAAGCCTCGGCCCAAACCCGATTGATTGGTGGCCAGCACCACGTGGAAACCGGCGTGGTTCAAACGCCCCACGGCTTCTAAGGCGCCGGGCAAGGCCTGCCATTCTTCAGGCGACTTAATGAACTCATCACTGTCGTGATTGATCGTGCCATCGCGGTCGAGAATGACGAGTTTCATAGTTGGCCTTGGCGTGTGCAGCAAAGCTTAGGCCAAGCGCGACAAATCGGCTACGCGGTTCATGGCCACATGCAAACACTTGAGCAAACCTTGACGGTTTAAACGCACATCCATTTCTTCAGCATTCACCATGACATCGTCAAAGAACGCATCGACTGGCGAGCGCAGTGCAGCCAATGTTTGCAAAGAGCCTGTGTAGTCACCGGCTTTGAACAAGGCCTCAGACTCGGGCAACAAACGTTGCATCACCTCATGCAATGCTTGCTCGGCGGATTCTTTGAGCAGCGCAGGATTGACATGCGGATCGACTTCGTCGGCCTTCTTCAAAATGTTGCCAATGCGTTTGTTGGCCGCTGCCAATGCAGGGCTTTCGGGCAAGGCTGCAAAGGCGCGTACAGCCGACAACAACTTGGGAATTTGGCCCAAGCGTGCAGGATGCAATGCCAACACGGCGTCGACTTCTTGCGCGCTGTAACCTTGCTCGCGCAAAGCGCCAGCCAAGCGATCGAACAAGAAAGTGGTGAGGGCTTCTGAAGGGTCGGTGATTTTGTCGCCAAACACAGGCACAGCCAAAGCCAAGAGCTGACGCCAATCGAGCGCCAAATCTTTTTCCATCAGCATGCGAATAACGCCTAAGGCATGTCGGCGCAATGCAAATGGATCTTTGTCGCCGCTTGGCAAGTTGCCAATGCCAAACATGCCCACCAAGGTTTCTAGCTTGTCGGCCAAGGCCACGACCAAGCCCACGTTGTTGCGTGGCAATTCGTCGCCGGCAAAGCGGGGGCGGTAGTGATCTTCAATGGCATCGGCAATGTCATGAGACAAACCATCGTGGCGCGCATAGTAGCCGCCCATGATGCCCTGCAACTCAGGGAACTCGCCCACCATGTCGGTGAGCAAATCGGTTTTGGCCAATTGCGCAGCCGTGTCGACGGCTTGCACAAAGGCGGCATCCTGGCCTTGTGGCAACAACGCGGCAATGCCTTTGGCAATGGCGCGCACGCGCTCGGTGCGCTCGCCTTGTG
>CAZJAL010000032.1:0-8494 GCA_964544175.1 uncultured Limnohabitans sp. | reverse complement strand
CGGCAGCATGCTCCAATGCATCACCCCCGTTGGCTTGGCTCAAGGCTTTGGCAATGCCGCGCACACGCGCCATGCGCTCGCCTTGCGTACCCAGTTTGTTGTGATACACAACTTTGTTCAAACCTTCGACACGCGATGCCAAAGTTTTCTTTCGGTCTTGGTCGAAGAAGAATTTTGCATCGGCCAAACGTGGCCGTACCACGCGTTCGTTGCCACCAATGACCGCGCTGGCGTCTGATGGCGAAATGTTGCTGACCACCAAGAACTGGTGCGTCAGCTTGCCTTCTGCCGTCAGCAGTGGGAAGTATTTTTGGTTGGCCTTCATGGTCAGGATCAAACATTCCTGAGGCACTTCCAAAAACTGTTTTTCAAATTCGCAGGTGAGCACGTTGGGACGCTCAACCAATGCAGTGACTTCGTCCAACAAGGCATCGTCTTCAATGGCTTTGGCACCACCGCCCACTTTGGCAGCTGCCGCATTGAGTTGCTTGACGATTTCTGCACGTCGCTCGGCAAAGCTGGCAATGACGGCACCATCACGCGCCAAGGTGGCGGCATAGCTGTCGGCGTCTTGAATGACCACGGGCGACACATTGGCTTCAAAACGATGGCCGTGCGTTTGCTGACCAGCCTTGAGGCCCAATGTTTTGACGGGCACCACATCTTTGCCATGCAGCGCTACCAAGCCATGTGCAGGGCGCACAAAGTTGACGCTGGTCCAACCCGGCATTTCGCAATCGGTTTCCAATTGATAGGTCATGACCTTTGGAATGGGCAACTTGGCCAAACTTTCGTCCAAGGCTTTTTGCAAACCCTGCAACAAGTTGGCACCCTTGACCACGCTGTCGTAAAACAAAGCTTCTGCTTTGCCATCGGGCGCGCGCTTCAAAGAAGCCACTAAAGCGGCGGGATTGCTGACATCGGCACCGAGTGCTTGCAATTTTTTAAGCAACGCAGGTGAGGCGTTGCCGCTGGCATCGAGACCCACAGCAACAGGCATCAGCTTTTGCTGAATGGCCTTATCAGCGGCTTGTGCGGCCACTTGCGTGACATGCGCCGCCAATCGACGTGGCGAAGCATAAGCGGTGACCACCGATTGCGCATCGGCCAGGCCAGCATCGCGCAGTTGCTCGAACAACACGCTGGCAAATGATTCGCCTAATTTTTTGAGCGCCTTGGGCGGCAACTCTTCTACAAACAATTCAACGAGAAGGTTTTGATGTGTCATTTGGATGCTTACCTTCAGGCTGCTTTTTTGCTCAAGGCGTTGAGTTGCTCGACCCACTCGCGCGGCGCCATGGGGAAGCCCAAACGCTCACGGCTTTCAAAATAGCTTTGCGCTACGGCGCGCGCCAAATTGCGAATGCGGCCAATATAGGCGGCACGCTCTGTGACGCTGATCGCGCCACGTGCATCGAGCAAGTTGAAGGTGTGCGCACCTTTGAGCACTTGCTCGTAAGCGGGCAGTGCAAGTTGCGCAGCAATCAAATGCTGCGCTTGTTTTTCGTAGGCAGAAAACGCTGTGAACAAGAACTCGGCATCGGAGTGTTCAAAGTTGTAAGTGGACTGCTCCACTTCGTTTTGGTGATACACATCGCCATAGCTGAGGGAGTCGGTCCACTTCAAGTTGTAGACGTTGTCGACGCCTTGCAGGTACATGGCCAAACGCTCGAGGCCATAGGTAATTTCGCCGGTGATGGGTTTGCAATCAATGCCGCCCACTTGTTGGAAGTAGGTGAACTGCGTCACTTCCATGCCATTGAGCCAAACTTCCCAACCCAAGCCCCAAGCACCCAGTGTTGGATTTTCCCAATCGTCTTCAACGAAGCGAATGTCGTTCTTTTTGAGATCAAAGCCCAAAGCTTCGAGCGAGCCCAAATACAAATCCAAAATATTGGAAGGCGCTGGCTTCAAGACCACTTGGTATTGGTAGTAGTGCTGCAAGCGGTTTGGATTTTCGCCATAGCGTCCATCTTTAGGACGGCGGCTGGGTTGCACATACGCTGCCTTCCATGGCTCGGGGCCGATGGCGCGCAAAAAAGTGGCGGTATGTGAAGTACCTGCACCCACTTCCATGTCATAGGGTTGCAACAACGCACACCCCTGAGCATCCCAGTAGGACTGCAGTTTCAAAATGATTTGTTGGAAGGTCAACATGGCTGAAAAAAGTTACGCCCCCGAACATCGGTGGCAACCCTTGATTTTAAAGCGCCTAAGACCGAGAGCGCCGAAAAAACGCCCCTAAAAACAGAACAATTGCGCCGCAAAGCAACCAAAGCGGCCACAAACCCCATTGCGAGGTCCACTGCGCATAGGGCGTAAGACCTGTGCGCCCCTCAAACTCGCCCACCAACACGCCTCTGGTGAATGTTGGCAAGGACTTTGTCACCTCAGCTTTGTGATTGATCAGCGCGGTGAGACCTGTGTTGGTGGCACGAATGACAGGCCGCTGAAACTCAAGCGCGCGCAACTGCGAAATAGCAGTGTGTTGCGCTGATGCCGTGGTGTTGCCAAACCACGCCAAATTGCTCATATTGACCAGCACGGTGGGCGCTTGATCTTCATTCGCAAAGTACTGGGCCACCTCTTCGCCAAACAAGTCTTCATAGCAAATTTGCGGCAACAAACGCTGACCTTGCCAAGACAACACACTGGCGTAGGTGCGCTGCTGGCCAAAGTCGCCCAGAGGGATGTTCATCATGCGCACAAACCATTGAAAAAATGGCGGCACAAATTCACCGAAGGGCACAAGGTGTTGTTTGTCGTATCGGTACTTCAGAGCACCTGACCCAAGTGCCAGCACCGAGTTGCTAAAACCAACATTGGCGCCACCCATGGGCAAGCCAATCAGTGCCAATTGCCGATTGCCTGGCTCAGCGTTTTGTGCGCCTTGATGGTCTGTACGCCCTGCATATTTGTGGTTCAAACTTTGCCAATAAGCAGCAGGCAGTTGTTGCGGCAAAACTGGAATGGCCGTTTCGGGCGTGACCACCAGTGGTTCAGGGTTGGCCAACAGTTGTTCGGCATACCAAGTGAGGGCGGTTTGCACACCGGTACCTGGGATAAATTTTTCGTCTTGCGGAATATTACCCTGCAACAAACGGACCGACATCGTGCCCGCAGGGGCCGTGAAGCTGGGGACAAAACGCACGAGCAAGGCCGGCAACACAAATAGCAAGAGCACGCCGCCAGCCAACAAAACCCACCCTGCTCGCGTGCGCCGCGACAACATCACAGACACCATGAGGGGTGCGCCCATGGCCACCAGCGCCGCAATGGCACCCATGCCATACACCCCCACCCATGGGGCATATACGGCCAATAAGCTGTTGCCATGCGCATAACCTGCAGCGCCCCAAGGAAAACCAGTGAACCACTGCCCTCTGGCCAACTCGGCCAAGGTCCAGAGCGCGGCAAACATGACCGCACCTGCCAGGCCTAAGTTAACTTCTGAGCGCAACAAAAATGACTTGGCATGTGTGGCGTAGCGCCCTTCGTGTTGCCGCGCATGCAAGAACCACTTGCGATAAAGTGCCACCCACACGCCACCCGCTATTGCAAAGTAAACAGACAAGGCCATCGCCAAGAGCACCACGGCCAAAGCGGCCAACCAAGACGGCAAGCCGCCGTATTGATGCATCGACACATACAACCAACCCCATGTAGAAGACATGGCGGCTGTGGCAAACAAACACGAAATTTTTGCGCCCTTGAGCCATGTGCGTTTTGGGGCTTGACGCTTTGCAAGCGATGACTCAACTTCGTGAGACGCGACATGCAACAACAAGGCCCCAAGACCCGCCAAGCTGAAGACTTGCAAGAGCCCAAATGATTGCCCTGCAATGCCCAAGGCCTCGCCAAACGCAAAGCTGGGCCAAGCCATTGAAAACCCTTGCAACACACCGGCCAACACTGATGCGCCGTAGGCCCACATGTTTATTTATGTTTGTGGGTCGGTGAGACTTTGAACCATCGCACGGCACCACCGCGTGTGTGCAAGACCACGAAGTCGAGTCCCGAGAGGCTGAACTTTTCGCCGCGCTGCGGCACATGCCCCATCTCGTGGGCAATGAGGCCGCCGATGGTGTCGAAGTCGTGCGTTTCTTCGTCAACCACATCGGGGTTGAGCTTGACGCCAAAGGCTTCTGACACTCGCTCTAGTGAAGTGTCTCCACTGACGCGGTAGGTTTGATCGGCCAGGCCAAAGATGTCGCCGGCTTCTTCGTCGATGTCGAATTCGTCTTCAATTTCGCCCACAATTTCTTCGAGCACGTCTTCAATGGTGATGAGGCCCGCCGTACGGCCAAACTCATCAATGACGATGGCCAGATGCTGGCGGTTGCCACGGAATTGGCGCAGCAATTCGTTCAGCCCCTTGCTTTCGGGCACAAACACAGCGGGGCGCAACAGGGCGCGAATATTTAGCTCGGGCGCACGTTGCAACTTGAGCAAATCTTTGGCCATCAAAATGCCAATGATGTTTTCGCGGTCGTCCTCGTACACCGGAAAACGGGAGTGCGCTGTTTCAATCACTTGATTGAGCAACTCATCGATGGGCGCATCAATGGACAGCAACTCCATGCGCGGCGCCGCAACCATGGCATCGCCCGCAGTCATGTCGGCCATGCGAATCACGCCTTCCAGCATGAAGCGGCTTTGAGAATTGATGATGTGGTTGTCTTCGGCCTCTGCGAGTGTTTCGATTAACTCGTCTTTGGAGTCGGGGCCGGGGTGAATGAATTCAGCCAGTTTTTGCAAAAAAGAGCGCTTGTCTTCGCGCTTTGAATCACGTTTTTCGTCACGTTCGTTCAAACGCGCGGGGTGGGGGTCGGACACAGTGGGTTTGGCATGAGGCCGTTGTTGCGAAGCCTCTAGGATAGCGGATTAAACGCCCGATTGGTGACGAGACTCGCGCACCCCTTTGCGAACCTCTTGCATTGTTTTGAGAAATTGCATGAACTGCTTGGCCCGCGATTTGATTTGAAAGTCCAAATCGGCCATGCCTTCTTCCAAAAACTCATGCACTTGGCTGTCTAAATTGGCGGGCGGCAAGCTGAGGTAGGCATCACTCTCGCTGCCTTCGCGCTCGACGCGAGCACCCGCTTTGCGTGCAATTTTCAGCATAGGGGTGTTTTCGCTGAGGGCATGAATGAAGAGCAAAGCCACGCCCTGGTTGCGAGCATGAATCACGGCGCGCTCAAACATGCGGCCGCCCAAGCCTCGGCCGCGCAATTTGACGTCGACTGACACACCAAATTCGGCACAGGTAGCCCACTGGGGATCGACAGAAAAAGCCAGGTGCGCCATCGACAAAATTTCGAGTTTGCGGTTGAAGACACCATAAATGTCATCTCGCACAAAATCCAAATGTTCCACATAGGCGTCGATTTGCTCGTCTGTGGCGGGATAACCAAATCTCAGGTAGCGGTCTTGGGGCCCTAAGCTTTTTAAATGCGCCGCAATTTTGGGTCGATGCTTGTCACTCAGGATGCGAATGGGGATCCAGCGCAGCCATCGACGCCACATGGCGCCGGTGATTCGAGTCAATTGAGCGATTTGGAACATAGGGTTTTCCCGTATTCTTGCACAACTTCAGCATTCTGGCGCGATTGCTTTTTGCGTGCAGTCTGAGGGTCTTGTCGCTTAGGGGACGAAATGCGCTTTTCAATTCCCCATCAGGGGTAATGCCTCATGGCGGTCCCCTCTCAGATTGGTGACAATGCCAGAATTCCTAGGAGCAGTACATGGACAAGATTTGGCTTAAGAATTACCCCGCCAATGTGAAACACGAAATCGACCCCAATGAATACAGTTCATTGACCGATTTGCTAACCCGCGCTTTTCAGCAACACGGCGACAACCCCTTTTCTGTTTGCATGGAACGGTGGATGACCTACCGCGAGCTTGACCAGTTGTCGCAAGCGCTGGGCGCTTGGTTTCAATCGCAAGGCTTGCAACCCGGCGATCGTGTTGCCCTGATGTTGCCCAACATTCCGCAATTTGCCGTCACCATGGCGGCCATCTTGCGCGCAGGCTATACCTGCGTCAACGTCAACCCGCTTTACACGGCCCGTGAACTGGAGCACCAGTTGAAGGATTCTGGTGCCAGTGCCATTGTGATTCTGGAAAACTTTGCTCACACGCTCTCTGAAGTGATTGGGAACACCCAGATCAAACACACCGTGTTGGCCTCTATGGGCGATTTGCTCGGCCCGTTTTATGGCCGCTGGATTACCTTTGCCGTTCGTCACTTGGCCAAAATGGTGCCCGAATTTGAACTGCCACTGGGCGAGCAGCACAAGGTCACATCCTTCAAAGATGCGGTTGCAGCGGGCCGCCACTTAAGCTTCAAACCTGTTACCCAAAGCTTGGACGACATTGCATTCTTGCAATACACCGGCGGTACCACAGGCTTGTCCAAGGGCGCTGTACTCACGCATCGCAACATTGTGGCGGCCATTTTGCAAGCCGAAACATGGTTTGCGCCTGCACTTTCGCGCTTGCCCGACTTGCGCAAAGTCAACAGCATTGCGGCTTTGCCGCTGTATCACATCTTTGCCCTGACCCTGTGCTTCTTGGCCATGCGTCAAGGCTCACACCTTACGCTGGTGCCCAACCCGCGCGATTTTGCCAAGTTCATTGAGACCCTCAAAACACGGCCCTTCCACATGCTGCCAGGCGTGAACACTTTGTTCAATGCCTTGTTGCAACACCCCATGTTCAAGACCATCGACTTCTCTAATTTGTGTTTGACACAAGCAGGTGGCATGGCCGCTTCTGAAGGCACAGCTCGCGCATGGCAAGCCGCCACTGGCAGTGCCATGATTGAAGGTTGGGGCATGAGTGAGACGTGCGCCATTGGCACCAACAACCCTGTCACGAGAACCTCTTTCAGCGGCACCATTGGGCTGCCCTTGCCCAGCATTGACTTGGCCATCAAGGACGAAGAAGGCAACAGCTTGGCACAAGGCGAGTCTGGTGAAATTTGCATTCGAGGCCCCAACGTGATGGTGGGCTACTACAAACAAGAAGAAGAAACTCGCAAAGCCTTTACGGCCGATGGCTTCATGCGCACTGGCGACGTGGGCATCATGGACGAAGAAGGCTACTTCAGAATTGTGGACCGCAAGAAAGACATGATCATTGTCAGCGGCTTCAATGTGTTCCCTTCTGAGTTAGAGAACGTCATTTCACTTTGCCCTGGTGTGGTCGAGTGCGCCGCCATCGGTATTCCAGACGCCATGCAAGGTGAGGCCATCAAGGTCTTTGTGGTTCGCAGCGACAGCATGTTGACGGAAGATGCCGTGGCTCGTTATTGTCACGACAACCTCACCGGTTACAAGCGACCCAAGTACATTGAGTTCCGCGACGAGTTGCCAAAATCCAATGTGGGCAAAATTTTGCGCCGTGAATTGCGTACCAATACACATTGAAACATTGATACATTGCTAACTTGATGCAAGAAGCGCTCAACATTCCTGGCCTCCAAGTTTTTGAGCGCGGTTGGCTTTCGGCCAACAACATTTTGTTGACCGATTCAGACTCAAGCACGCTGATTGACAGTGGATATGTGACGCATCAAGATCAAACCTTGATGCTGCTTCAAAATGCTTTGGGCACGAAGCCTTTAGACAGGTTGGTAAACACCCACTTGCACAGCGACCATTGCGGTGGCAATGCCTTACTTCAAAGGGTGTATCCACAATTGACCACTTTGATTCCAATTGGGGAATCTGAAGCTGTGTCACGTTGGGATGTAGATGCTTTGAGTTATGAGTCCACGGGCCAAGAATGTCCCAAGTTTAAATACACCGATGTTTTGTGCGCAGGCCAATCTTTGAAGATGGCCAAGCTTGATTGGCATGTCATGGCCGCCCCTGGTCACGACCCACACTCGGTCATATTGTTTGAACCCCAACACCGCATTTTGATTTCAGCTGATGCATTGTGGGCTAATGGATTTGGTGTCGTCTTTCCTGAACTTGAAGGTGTGTCAGCCTTTGATGAGGTGGCTGCCACACTTGATTTAATTGAATCATTGGATGCGCAGTGGGTCATTCCTGGTCACGGCCCCTTGTTTTTTGACGTTGAAGTTGCACTGAACAATGCAAGGCAAAAACTCAATGGCTTTGTCCAAAATCCAGCCAAGCACGCAAAGTATGGCGCCAAGGTGTTGCTGAAGTACAAACTTTTAGAAATGAACAAAGTGCCACTGCAACAGTTTGTAGCTTGGGCAACAGAAGTGCGTTATTTCAAAGTGCTGCATCAAACCTACAGCCCAAACTCAAGTGTGCAAGATTGGGTACTAGAGATGCTCAAAGATTTGGAAAGAAGCAACGCACTTGAATTTCAGGATGAATGGTTGCTGAACGTCTAAAAGACTTGGAAGGTCTTATCTCTGAATAGATGCTTCACACTGCCTAAATTTAGACGCAAAAAAAAACGCCCCATATTACTATGGGGCGTTTCTCGCTATAAGAGCCTGACGATGTCC
>CAZJAL010000031.1:0-32509 GCA_964544175.1 uncultured Limnohabitans sp. | reverse complement strand
TGTCGTCTGTCGAAGCGGTGTAGCTGGTGTCGGGGCTACGCAAGAAGCCAAAGCCATCGGGCAAGATTTCCAAAACGCCATCTGCAAACACTTGTTCGCCTGCGCGGGCGCGCTTTTTGATGATGGCAAACATCAACTCTTGTTTGCGCATGCGGCCCGTGTTTTCAATCTCGAGCTCGTCAGCTTGCTTGAGGACTTCAGACACGTGGAGTGCCTTGAGTTCGTTTAAGTGCATGGATTTACCTGCGTAGAACAACCCGCATGGGTTGGTGTAAAAAAATCTGGGGGAGGAGGAAACCGAAATTTCAAACGTCTAGAAACCAAAGCCTGGAAAGATACGTCGAGGGGGATAAGCCGACGCGGGTGGCTTTTTAAGTTGCTATCTTGAAACTGTGATGCATCCCTTGTGGGGAACAACGTTGGCGATTATGACAGGAAATTAATCAGCAGGACGGTTTTGGAGACCCGCCCTGCTAGAGGCTGGGGTTTGTCAGGCCAATTGTTGGTCAATGAAAGCCGTCAGTTGGGCTTTGCTCATGGCGCCTACTTTGGTTGCGGCCAATTGACCGTCTTTGAAGATCATCAGGGTAGGGATGCCACGAATGCCATATTTGGCTGGAATGTCACGGTTTTCGTCGACATTCATTTTGGTGATTTGCAATTTGCCTTGGTAGGCGCCTGCGACATCGTCCAAAATAGGGGCAATCATTTTGCAAGGGCCACACCATTCAGCCCAAAAATCAACCACCACAGGTGTCGCTGACTTGATAACGTCGGCGTCAAATGTGGCATCAGAAGTGTGTTTGATCAAATCGCTGGCCATGGCCTTTTCCTTGTTTGAATGTGAATTGCAACGAATGTGCCTTAGTAAACTGTGCGTATTTTGACAGAAACCCATTAGCCGCTCAGACAAGAGGGCGATCTTTTCTCATATTTTGCCCCCTGCTCACACCATGACTTCTCAGCACACCTCGCCATTGGCTTCATCCACACTGGACGTGGCCATTGTGGGCGGCGGTCCGGCTGGCCTCATGGCCGCCGAGCTGTTGTCGAGCTGGGGTCATGCAGTTCATGTGTTTGATGCCATGCCCTCTGTTGGCCGTAAATTTTTGTTGGCAGGGCGTGGCGGGCTTAACCTCACGCATTCAGAGCCCGCTGATTTGTTTTTGGGGCGCTATGGCGCGCATCATCTACAACTGGCGCCCGTCCTTCAGGCATGGGGTGCGCCAGAGCTTCAGAGCTGGGCCCACAGCTTGGGCATTGACACGTTTGTGGGCACCTCGGGCCGCATCTTTCCAAAAGAGATGAAGGCTGCGCCTTTGTTGCGGGCTTGGTTGCACCGTTTGCGTCACCCTTCAACTGGGGTGCCGGTTCAATTCCACATGCGTCACAAATTGACAGGATTGTCGGCTGACAGGCAAGCCCAAACGGGCCCAATTTCCCTGTGCTTCGATGTTCAGAGTTTGACCTCGGCGCATGCACAAAACCTGAAGCTGAGTGCCAAGTCCGTCATTTTGGCGCTGGGTGGTGCAAGCTGGGCTCGCTTGGGATCGGATGGTGCATGGGTTCCATGGCTCCAATCTTTGGGCGTGCATGTCAATCCTTTGCAAGCTTCCAATTGCGGCTTTCATGTGGCAGGCCGCATGGGGGAGGGTTGGACGCCGTTTTTTGAATCGCGCTTTGCGGGCCATCCCCTCAAGTCTGTGGCCATCACGTGGCGCACACAAGCTGGACAGACATTGACACGGCAGGGCGAATTTGTTGCCACTTCCTACGGCATCGAAGGCAGTTTGGTTTACACCGCCTCGGCTGATTTGCGTGAACAAATTAATTCCTTGGGCCAGGCTGAACTTAAATTGGATTTGCTGCCAGATCGCTCTCTGGTGCAGATTAGCAAAGAGGTGTCACATCCGCGTGGCACACGCAGCTTGTCTTCGCACCTCAAAAGTCGATTGGGTTTAGAGGGCGTGAAAATGGCATTGCTCAACGAACTCTTGACCCCTGTGCAACTGCATGATCCCTTGAAGTTGGCAGAGGTCATCAAGGCTTTGCCGATCAGGCTGACGGCCACTCGACCGATCGACGAGGCCATCAGTTCTGCGGGAGGCGTGGCTTGGGATGCGATGCATGCTGGCCATGAAATCAAGGCTTTGCCTGGTGTGTTTTGTGCAGGCGAAATGCTCGATTGGGAAGCACCCACAGGCGGCTATTTGCTAACAGCCAGCATGGCCACTGGAGTACATGCAGCCAAGGCGCTGCATAACAAAATGAAAGGTGACGAGCCTTGACCCCGGCACTGGCGCCACAGTTAGAGCTGCTTGGTTCCCCACCTGACTCGGTTGGCCGCTTTACCATGCGGGAAGGCCCGTCGGGTGTTATTGTAAGACACCGATAGAATCAGCACATGTCTTATTTAGTACTTGCACGAAAATACCGTCCTCGCAACTTCACCGAAATGGTGGGGCAAGAGCACGTGGTGCAAGCTTTGACCAATGCCCTGATTCAGCAAAGGCTGCATCACGCTTATTTGTTCACTGGCACCCGAGGCGTTGGCAAAACCACGGTGTCGCGTATTTTGGCCAAATCCCTCAATTGCCAAGGCCTTGATGGCCAGGGCGGCATTACGGCAGAGCCATGCGGTGTGTGCCAGGCTTGCCAAGACATTGATTCAGGTCGGTTCGTCGATTACACCGAACTTGATGCGGCCTCCAACCGCGGTGTTGACGAAGTTCAAAGTTTGTTAGAGCAAGCGGTTTACAAGCCCGTGCAAGGACGCTTCAAAGTCTTCATGATTGACGAGGTGCACATGCTCACCAACACGGCTTTCAATGCCATGTTGAAAACCTTAGAAGAGCCCCCAGAGTATTTGAAGTTTGTCTTGGCCACCACCGACCCACAAAAAGTGCCCGTCACCGTGTTGTCTCGCTGCTTGCAATTCAATTTGCGACCCATGGCGCCTGAAACGGTCTACGAGCACCTCACCAAGGTGCTGGTTCAAGAGAGTTTGCCGGCCGAACCCATGGCCCTCAAACTGCTGGCCCGAGCCGCTCGGGGTTCCATGCGCGATGCGCTCAGCTTGACGGATCAAGCCATTGCTTTTGGCAGTGGCCAATTGCAAGAAGCCACGGTTCGATTGATGCTGGGCAGCGTTGACCAAAGCCATGTGTTGGGTTTGATTGATGCCTTGGCCCGCGCAGATGGTGCTGAGGTGGTGCGTATTTCAGAAACCTTGCGCGTCAATGGTTTGTCCGCCGCCTCTGCCCTAGAAGACATGTCTGTTGCGCTTCAGCGCATGGCGGTGTTGCAAGCAGTGCCACAAGCTGCAGCCGAATCCGATGACCCGGATCACCTCGAAATGCTGCGTTTGTCGCAAGCCATGCCCGCAGATGAAACCCAACTTCTTTACAGCTTGTGTTTGCATGGCCGCGGCGAATTGGGCCTTGCACCCGATGAGTACGCAGCCTTGACCATGGTGCTGTTGCGTTTGTTGGCCTTTAAGCCTAAGCAGGCCTCAGTGGCCTCAGCAGCTTTAGTGGCTTCCGGCACTGTGCCAATGGCTCAAAAAAAAACTCTAGCAACAGCGCAGACGCCGCCACCTGAAAACATTTCACCCATTGACGAGCCTCAAACTCTAACCCTTGCAAATTTGGCGCCCACACCGGCCCCCGAGCCAGAAGAGCCAAGGATGACGGCACCTCGTCCAGTGCAAACTTTGCAGGTGAGGCAAGCCAGTGAGCCGACAGAAAGAACCACACCCCGTGCCTTGGTGGCAACCGAAGAGGGCGACTTTTGGGTGCAAACGGTTCGCAATTTGATCAGTTCAGAAGCCATCAATGCACTGGTCAGAGAGTTTGCTTTACAGTCCCAACTCATTGCACGCGATACCGACCAATGGCACTTGAGAATTGAAAGCGAATCACTGAATCAAGGCGTTGCACGTGAGCGTTTGCAAACGGCCTTGCATGATGCAGGTCATCCCGTCAAATTGGTGGTTGAAATTGGTAAAGTATCCGATTCGCCCGCGCAAAGAAATGCTGTTGCTTTGGCAGAAAAACAAAAAGCAGCAGAAGACCTCATCCATTCGGACCCTCTGGTCCAAGCCATGGTCCAAGATTTTGGCGCCAAAATTGTGCCTGGCAGCATCAAACTTATCTCTTAATTGATCGAAGGAAAAACATGTTCAACAAAGGTCAACTCGCAGGCTTGATGAAACAAGCACAAGCCATGCAAGACAATCTGAAAAAAGCCCAAGATGAATTGGCATTTGTCGAGGTGGAAGGTAGCTCCGGCAGCGGCATGGTCAAAGTGTTGATGACCTGCAAACATGCCGTAAAGCGTGTCACCATCGACCCCAGTTTGTTGGCCGACGACAAAGACATGTTGGAAGATTTGGTTGCGGCAGCGTTCAATGATGCGGTTCGTCAAGCTGAAGAAGTTTCGCAACAAAAAATGGGCAAGCTCACGGCTGGCTTGCCGCCTGGCATGAAGTTGCCTTTCTAATTTAGATTTTCAGACAATTGATTCAATCGCATCAAAACGTCTTAAATCGCATCACACCATGCAAAAACCAACGCCACATGCACTCGACGCGCTGATCCAAGCACTGCGTGTGTTGCCTGGCGTTGGCGCCAAGTCGGCCTCACGCATGGCGTTTCACATGATGCAGCACGAACGGGGCGGGGCGCTGCAATTGGCCAGGGCGTTGGAGCATGCGTGCGATCACGTCAGGCACTGCACCACTTGCCATACCCTGACCGAATCCGAAATTTGTAGCATGTGCGCCGACCCAGAGCGAGACCGTGCACAACTTTGCGTGGTCGAAACACCGGCAGACCAAGCCGCCATCGAAAGAACCTCGACTTTTCGGGGCTTGTACTTTGTGCTCATGGGCAAACTCAGCCCTTTAGACGGCATAGGCCCCAATGACCTAGGCTTTGCCAAGTTGTCAGAGCGATGCAGTGACGGTCTTGTCCAAGAGGTTATCTTAGCCACCAACTTCACAGGGGAAGGCGAGGCGACCGCCCATGTCATTGCCGAAATGCTTAAAAAACGCGGTTTGCGGGTCACCCGTTTGGCGCGAGGGGTGCCAGCCGGCAGCGAGTTGGAGTACGTCGATTTGGGAACCATTGCCCATGCGTTGGTCGATCGACGCTAACCAAGCGCCACTTTCTGTGGCCCACCACCTAGTATTCTTCATTACGTAATTACCCGCTTGGGAAGTTTCCCAATGCGCAAACACCAGTACCTTTGTATGCTGAACCCTTCATCGATGGGAACTATTCAAGGGGTATTGAGGTGCTTGACAGGCAGGGTCGTCGCAATTTCACAGCCATGGCGGCAGCCACTTTGCTGGGTGCGCCGGTGCCATCTTTTGCCGCCATTTCACCCCAACGCGTTGGCATTGCTTTAGCGGCCCGCAACACCCTGTACCACTTGCCTTTGGTTTTGGCCGATCAATTGGGTTATTTTCGCAACGAAGGGGTACTCATCGATTGGCTAGATTGCGAATCAGGCAGCCAAGCCATGCAAATGGCTGTCAACAGCCAAGCAGACATTGTTTCGGGTGCTTTTGAACACGTTTTGGATTTGCAAACCACAGGGTCTGCTTTTCGCGCGTTTGTGTTGTTGGCTCGCGCACCCCAACTCAGCGTGGGCTTGGCCAGTCGTAAGGCGTCCGGTGTCAAAAACATTGCCGAATTGAAAGCCTTGAAGCTAGGCATTTCTGCCAAAGGTTCTGCAACCCATTGGGTTGCGCAACATTGGATGCGTCAAGTGGGTTTGCAGTCTGATGTTGTGCAGTTTGTCGAATTGGGCGGCAGCACCTCCGCCGTCATGGAGGCCATGCGCGCTGGCGCAGTCGATGCGCTGTGTCACGTCGATCCAATCTTGCATTATTTAGAGCAAAAAAATGAACTTCGCATCTTGGCAGACGTTCGAACATTGAACAACACGCAGCGCATGTTTGGCGGTGCGTTGGCATCTGCTTGTCTTTATTGCAAAGTTGATTTCATGCAACGCCGACCAGAGTTGACGCAAGCGCTAGCGTTGGGAGTGGTCAGGGCCTTGAGTTGGCTCAAAACAGCTGGCCCCTCCGACATCTTGAAATCGGTACCCTCGAACCACTGGATGGGCGATCGCGCCATGTATTTGGGGGCGCTAGAAAAAGTCAGAGAAAGCTACAGCTTGGATGGCTTATTTGGCAACGAGTCCCTCCAAACCGCATGGCGGGCCCGTGCGATTCGAATGGGATCAGACCAGGGCAGTCTGACAGCGCTAGACCGAAGCTTTACCAATCAATTTGTCATGTTGGCCAAACGCAAATTGCACATCTAACTTAGCGCGGTGAGGCGTTGTTTTTAGAAGCGACTTTGGCGTTACTTTGAACCTGAGAATTGGTTTGGTTCTTTGACTTGGCTCCCGCATTGGTATTTTGCTTTTTAACAGCGCCAGAACTTGGCGCAGGTTTGGCCCCTTTGTTGATGCTGCTCTTTTTGGCAAGCACTTTGCTGCCCTTGCTGCTGGCTGTGGTGGGCACCAAAATGGCAATGCTCTGACCTGGCTTGAGTGCCACCGGCATCTTCAATTTGTTCCAAGCGGCAATGTTGGCCGGCGAAACGTCGTGTCGGTTGGCCAAAGTTGCCAAAGTGTCGCCCTTTAAAACCTTGACCATGATGCGACGCAATACAACTTCAGGTGCAAAAGAAAGCTGTGCGTTGTCAGCCAAGTGTTCTGTGACGTCACTGTCTAAAGATCCTTGTCGTGCAACCAGCAAAGTAGAGCCTTGCTTGAGTTGCATGCCGCTGGGAATAGGGTTGACACTTCTGAGTTCCGCCTCTGTCATGTTGACCAATTTGCTGGCTTCAGAAACCTTCATGGTTTTGGGAACAGACCAAGCCGTCCAGCTTGCCAAGGGTTTGTTGGCGTGCTCTTCAAGTCGTCGCAGAAATTTATCGGCATTGTCCCAAGGAAGCAAAATTTCAGGTGTACCAGCGGCCAAAATGACCGGGCGGCTCATGGACGGGTTGAGCGCCTTGAAATCATTCAAACTGATGCCTGCAAAGTTGGCAGCTAATTTGACATCGATGTCACGCGTGATGTTGACGGTTTTGAAGTAGGGGTGATTTTGAATCAATGGCAAACGCGTATTGAAATTTTCGGGCTGCGAGATGATGTTTTTAACAGCCTGCAGCTTGGGAACGTAGTACCGAGTTTCGGTGGGCATGTTCAGATCTGTATAGCTGAGGCCTAGACCTGCGGCCTTGTTTTTGGCCAGTGCGCGACCCACACTGCCTTCGCCCCAGTTGTAAGCGGCCAGGGCCAGGTGCCAATCGCCAAACATGCCGTACAGCTTTTGCAAATAGTCGAGGGCTGCACGCGTTGACTCAATTACACCTCTGCGTTCATCTCGAAAAATATTCTGCTTAAGGTCAAAGTACTTGCCTGTGGCTGGCATGAATTGCCACATGCCTGCAGCTTTGGCCGATGACACTGCCTCGGGGTTGAATGCAGACTCGATGAATGGCAGCAAAGCCAGTTCAGTGGGCATGTTTCGACGTTCTAATTCTTCAACGATGTGAAACATGTATTTGCGCGAACGTTCTGTCATGCGCAGTATGTAATCTGGCCTAGCGGCATACCATTCCTCGCGGTCTTTGACGAGGTCAGTTTCGAGGTCTGGCATGGCAAAACCTTGACGAATGCGCACCCAAATGTCTGCAGGGGGTTCGTTGTTGAGATCTAACTTAGTAGGTGGTTTTGTCGCTTGTCTGACCACTACTGGCGCTGGCGCAGTAGATGGCGCACTAGAGGAGGCAGCGGCCACTGTAGGCTCTGGGGTCAAGCTGGTTTCTGTGGATTTATCAAGGTTGGCACAGCCTGTGAGTGCCATGGCCAGGAGTGTGAAACCAGTCCACTGAAAAAGGGGGCGCGAAAAAAATAGGTTCATTTGAAGTCGTTTTTCCAAGCTCGCAAGTTGGCAAAGATGTCAACTTCCTGATTGGATGTTTGAGGTGCAAAGGCCTTCACTGCTTGAATGACAGTTGGGTGTCGGCTTCGCAAAAAAGGATTGATGTTCAGTTCGTTGGCCAATTGAGCTGGCAAGGTCGGTAAATTTTGAGACCGCAAATTTTCACAATGTTGTACATGGCTTTTGAGCGTCATGTTTTGGGGCTCGACCGCAAGGGCAAATTTTAAATTGCTTAAGGTGTATTCATGCGCGCAACAAACACGCGTGTTGCCAGGCAGCGCAGACAAAGTGTCCATGGCTTTGAGCATTTGAGCAGGGGTACCCTCAAAAATTCTGCCGCATCCACCAGAAAACAAGGTGTCGCCACAAAACAAAATGGGGTCTTGTTCATGGGGTTGTGACCAGTAAGCGATGTGACCTGCCGTGTGTCCCGGTACATCGAGTGTTTCGAAACTAACCCCCATCCAGCTCATCTGGCTGCCTTGCTGCATGGGCGTGTATTCAAATGACAAGGCCTCGGTGGCAGGCCCATACACTTGTGCGCCCGTACTTTTTTGCAGGGCTAGGACGCCACCCGTGTGATCGCCATGATGGTGCGTGACTAAAATGCCATCAAGTTGGTGTTGATTGTCGGTGAGCCATTGTGTGACGGGCTCAGCGTCCCCCGGGTCGACCACCAAGGCATGGCCTTGGTGTTGCAACAACCAAATGTAGTTATCTGTGAATGCGGGCAACGGAATAAGTTTCATGACTCATCCTATTATAGAAAGTGGCTTTGACACGCACGATTGGCGTGAATGGTTGCGTTCGCCTGCAGGAAGCCATTTGTTGCAATGGGAGCAAGCGCAAATCGACAACATGGTGGCCGATGTATTTGGCTACCACGCACTCCAATTGGGCATGCCCGAGTTGGATGCCCTCAGAAACAATCGCATGCCCCATCAATGGCTTGCGTCCGCCGATCTCGACGCTGCCCTTGACAACAAGCCTCTGAATTTTGCGGCGCACAGTGTTGCATTACCATTTCAGGCAGACAGTTTGGATTTGGTGGTCATGCCGCACACTCTAGAACTCAGTTTGGATGCACACATTTGCCTGCGTGAGGCCCAACGAGTTTTGGTGCCAGAAGGACATTTGGTCATTGCGGGTCTGAACCCCACCAGCCTCTGGGGCTGGCGTCACAAACGTTCGCAGTGGTACCAAAAGTGGGGATACAAGGGACTGAGTGCGCCACCCTGCGAAGAGATGATCGGTTATTGGCGGCTAAGAGATTGGCTGCGTTTGTTGGGCTTCGAAGTCAAAGTGACTCAGTTTGGCTGCTGGCGCCCAGCATTGGACAAAGCCAATTGGTTTCAACGTTGGTCTTGGATGGACCGCTTGGGGTCTCAGTGGTGGCCCATATTGGGCGGTGCTTACATCATTGTGGCCGTCAAAAAAGTACATGGGGGCCGTATTTTGGGGGCCCGCTGGAAAACCCAGCGAGCACAAACCAAGGCTGCTGTCAGCATTGCACAAAGGCACATCAAGCCGTCAGGCGATACCAGCCTTCAAAGAAAGAAAGAATGTGAATCACGTTGAAATACACACCGACGGCGCTTGCAAGGGCAATCCTGGGCCGGGCGGTTGGGGCGCCTTGATGCGATCGGGTGAGAATGTTCGAGAAATATTCGGTGGCGAGCTAGACACCACCAACAACCGAATGGAGCTGACAGCGGTCATTGAGGCCTTCTTGGCGCTCAAACGCCCTTGCAAAGTGACCCTTTATTTGGACAGTGAATACGTTCGCAAAGGCATCACGGAGTGGATCCATGGCTGGAAAGCCAAGGGCTGGCGAACGGCTGCCAAGCAGCCCGTGAAAAATGCCGATTTGTGGCAAAAACTAGACGCTTTGGTGGCCAATTCAGGTCACCAAATTGAATGGCGATGGGTCAAGGGGCATGCAGGCGACCCCGGCAATGAACGGGCTGATGCCCTGGCCAACCAGGGCGTTGAAAAAGCTTTAGGCCGCTGAATTCAGGACCATCTTTTGCACAGAAGGGCAAATTTTGTGAATTTAGTCCAAAGCGTGAGTTTTTAGCGAATCACCTGAGGTTTTTGCCGATGCGGGACAACCCCAAGTACTGTTACATTTCAGAACTGTTTTAGGTCCGGCTTGGAAACATTGATGTCCTTCAAAAAACCTTATCTTGCGATTGCTTTGCTTGGTGTCGCTGCAGCTTCTGGTGCAGCATGGTGGCTCCAAAATAAACCCACCCAACCCACCGAGATGGTCGCAACACCTGCCGGCAGTGTTGGCGCTGGTGCTACCCCTGCTGGGGCCCCACCGGCCAGTGGCGTTGCAGGTGCCCCCGCTGCAGGTGGCCCCGCCAGACCTACTGCTGTTGAGGTGGCCAAGGTTGAAAAAGCCATGTTGGTTGATGAAACCCAGTCGGTCGGTAGCTTGAAGTCCAATCAGGGTGTGGTTTTGCGGCCTGAAGTGGGGGGGCGAGTCAGCCAGGTGCTGTTCAAAGATGGTCAGCGCGTCAAAAAAGGTCAGTTGTTGGTTCAATTCGACGACCAATTGCCAGCTGCCCAAGTGATGCAGGCGACAGCTGAGCTGTCCATTGCCCAAGCCAATCACAAGCGCAACCAAGAATTGGTGGCGCAAAACTTCATCAGCAAGCGCTCTTTGGATGAGAGCGATGCTGCGTTACAAGTTGCACAGGCCAAGCTTTCTTTGGCGCAGGCAACTTTGCAGCGCCTCAAGGTTGTGGCCCCCTTTGATGGCGTGGCTGGTTTGCGTCAAATCAACGTGGGCGACTACCTCAAAGACGGCGCAGACATGGTGAACATTGAAGACATTGAAGCTGTCTTGCTCGATTTCCGTTTGGCTGAGCGTTTTCAAGCCAAAGTAAAACCAGGTCAAAAAGCACAAGTCACACTGGACGCGCTGCCAGGCCGTAAATTTACAGCCGTCATTCAAGCCGTCGACCCCTTGATCGATGCCAATGGCAGATCTGTGGGGGTCAGAGGTTGTATCGACAATCGCCAGATGCAACTGCGTCCCGGCATGTTTGCACGTGTCAACGCAGTGTTTGGCGAAAGAGCCGATGCCCTGATCATTCCCGAAGAAGCCATCGTACCCCAAGGCGGTCGATCGACAGTGGTCAAAGTGGTGTCAGGACCCAACAAAGATGAGCTCGTGTCTGAGCGTGTCACAGTCAAAATCGGTTTGCGTCAGCCGGGCAAAGTCGAAATTTTGGAAGGTTTGTCTTTGGATGACTCGGTGGTCATTGCAGGTCAGCAGCGTCTGCAAAAAGACGGCACCTTGGTTCGAATCATCGATACCGCCAAGGGTCAAGCAGCCGCCAATGCATCAGGGGGTGGTGCTGGCAATGCACCAGGCGGAGCGCCTGCCAATGCCGCAGGTGGCCCGAATGCCGCCAAGCCTGCAGAACCTAACGAAGCCAGA
Organism: uncultured Limnohabitans sp.; assembly: GCA_964544175.1. GTDB lineage: Bacteria > Pseudomonadota > Gammaproteobacteria > Burkholderiales > Burkholderiaceae_C > Limnohabitans_A. Next base: position 21,092 of record CAZJAL010000031.1, on the reverse strand, counting down.
GGTGCAGGCAAAGGCAAGTCAAAAATGCCAGCAGTTGCAGGCGAGAACCCCTGCTTACGAGGTCTGAATGCAGCTCGCTGAAACCTCCATCCGCCGGCCCGTCTTTGCGACGGTGTTGTCACTGTTGATCTTGTTGATTGGTGCGGTCAGTTTCAATCGCTTGTCACTGCGTGAGTATCCCAAGATCGATGAACCCACCGTCACCGTCAGTGTGAAGTACCCGGGTGCATCGGCTGAAGTGATTGAGTCCCAAGTCACCAAGCCACTAGAAGACTCAATTGCCGGCATTGATGCGGTTGACGTTATCACGTCCATCAGCCGTGCCGATCAGTCGCAAATTACCGTTCGCTTCCGCTTAGAAAAAGACGCCGACACCGCAGCAGCTGAAGTGCGCGACAGAACCTCCCGCATCAGGGGCCGCTTGCCCCAAGCCATTGAAGAGCCTGTCATTGCCAAGGTAGAAGCGGATGCTTTTCCAGTGATTTGGTTGGCATTTTCCAGCGACACTTTGTCGCCTTTGCAAATCAATGATTTGATCAACCGAGTGGTCAAGCCCCGTTTGCAAACGGTTACGGGCGTAGCAGATGTTCGCATTTATGGCGAACGCAAATACGCCATGCGCGTTTGGTTGGATGCAAGTCGCATGGCCGCCTATCGTTTAACGTCGCAAGATGTGGAAGACGCCATCAGGCGCAGCAACTTAGAGTTACCGGCGGGTCGCATCGAATCACAGTTGCGTGAATTCAGCGTCACATCTCAAACTGACCTGATCAAAGCCTCACAATTTGGTGACATCACCATTCGCAACGTCAATGGTTTTCCCATCAAAATTCGCGACGTTGCCAAGGTAGAAGAGGGGACTGCAGACGACCGCAGCCGTGTCCGTCTGAACGGCAAGCCCGCTATCTCTGCTGGTGTCATTCGACAGGCAACGGCCAATCCCTTGGAGTTGTCAAAAGGCGTGCGCGACATGATGCCCCGCTTGAAGCAAGATTTGCCCGCCGATTTGGGCATCGACGTGGCCAACGACAACTCGGTCTTCATTGACAGATCCATCAAGAGTGTTTTCAAAACAATTGTGGAAGCGGTTGTTTTGGTGGCCTTGGTCATCTTCGTCTTCCTTCGGACGTTCCGCGCCTCCATCATTCCCATCATTACCATTCCCGTTAGTTTGATTGGTACCTTTGCCATCATGGCCTTGGCTGGCTTCACCATCAACACCTTGACGCTCTTGGCTTTGGTGTTGGCCATTGGTTTGGTTGTGGACGATGCCATCGTGATGCTGGAGAACATTTATCGGCACATCGAAGAAGGATTGGACCCATTTTCTGCCGCCATCAAAGGCGCCAGAGAAATCGGCTTTGCCATTGTGGCCATGTCATTGACCTTGGCCGCAGTGTTTGCTCCTTTGGCATTCACCCCTGGCCGCACTGGCAAGCTGTTCAGTGAGTTTGCGTTGGCTTTGGCGGGTGCGGTGTTGGTGTCGGGCTTGGTGGCCCTAACCCTGTCGCCCATGATGAGTTCTTTGTTGTTGCGCCACAACCCAAATCCGAACCGATTTGATCGCTTCATGGAACGGGCTCTGACAGGCTTGTCCAATGGCTATGAAAACTTTCTCAAATGGGTCTTGAAAAAAGCCCGTTGGGTAGTGGTCTTGATCATGGCGTCATGTGGTGTTGGCATTGTTTTGGTGTACCCCACCATGAAACAAGAGTTGTCACCTTTGGAAGACAGGGGCACTGTGTTGGCAACGGTCACTGCACCAGACGGCTCTACTTTGGACTATACCGACAAGTACGCAAAAGCCCTCGAAAAAATTGGCAGTGCCTACCCTGAATTCGATCGTATCTTTGCTAACTTGGGCAACCCCACTGTGGCGCAGGGTAGCGTGATTTACCGCGCTGTCGATTGGGACGAGCGCAAGCGCACCACGCTTGAAATCGCCCGAGAAATGCAGGGCAAGTTCAATGGAGTGGCCGGCATCAATGCCTTCCCCATTACGCCGCCTTCATTGGGACAAGGCTTTCGCGAGCGTCCTGTCAACTTCGTCATTCAAACCTCCGACAGCTATCAAAATTTGAATGCTGTGACGCGGCAAATGATGGATGCCATTGCCAAAAATCCAGGTTTCATTTCGCCTGATGTCGATTTGCGACTCAACAAACCAGAATTGCGAATTGATGTTGACCGTGTCAAGGCGGCAGAGCTTGGCGTCAATGTTGATGTGGTTGCACGCGCCGTTGAAACCATGTTGGGCGGCCGTACCGTCACGCGTTATAAGCGCGACGCCGAACAATACGATGTGATTGTTCAAACTCAAGCCAGTGGCCGTAATTCTCCTGATGACATCGACAACATTTATGTGCGTGGGCGCAACGATGCCGTCATTCCATTGTCTGCTTTGGTCAAGATCCGCGAAAGTGTTTCACCTCGCGAATTGAATCACTTTGGCCAGCGTCGCTCAGTGTCCATCACATCCAACTTGTCCCCCGACTACGCGCTGGGTGATGCCTTGAAGTTTTTGGATACCACCGCAGCAGGTATTTTGAAAACCGGTTACACCACGGAATTAAACGGGACATCCCGCGAATTCCGCAGCTCGCAGGGTGCGTTGGTTATCGTTTTTGTGTTGGCCTTGTTTTTTATCTTTTTGGTTTTGGCCGCTCAATTTGAAAGTTTTATCGATCCGTTTGTCATCATGCTGTCGGTGCCTTTGTCTATGTTTGGGGCGCTGATCACTTTGAAATTAACGGGGGGCACGCTCAACGTTTACTCGCAAATTGGTTTGATCACTTTGGTCGGTCTGATTACCAAGCACGGTATTTTGATCGTGGAATTTACCAACCAACTGCGCGAGCAAGGCGTCGACACTTTTGATGCCATCGTCAAAGCATCAGGCCAGCGTTTACGTCCTATTTTGATGACAACAGGCGCCATGGTGCTGGGTGCTTTGCCGTTGGCCCTTGCCACTGGCGCTGGCGCCGAAAGCCGCATTCAAATTGGCTGGGTCATTGTGGGCGGCATGTCGTTTGGCACACTGCTCACCGTGTTTGTGGTGCCCACCATGTACAGCTTGTTTGCGCGTCAATCGGTGCCGGGTCCTATCAAAAAAGAAGCTCTCGAATCGCCATCTGCTGCGAATCACGCATAGCCATCAGCCTAAGTCAAGTCTCTGGTTTATTTAAATAGATCAGAGCATCAATACATCCACCCAGTCACCCACTTGTGCGGTCGACTGGGTGTGTGAAAGCACAATCAAGCAGTTTGCCTGCACCATTGAGCTCAACACACCAGAGCCCTGATTGCCCGTGGTAACGACTTGCAATTCACCCTGCGCGTTGCGAGTTGCAATGCCGCGTTGATACTCTGTTCGCCCCGGTTTTTTGCGTAAAACCTCCTGAGACCTGGCTCGCATGAGGGGTGGGGCTGGCTCGGTGATTCCCATCATTTGTTGCAATGCAGGTTTGACAAACGCCAGAAAAGTCACCATGACTGCCACAGGATTGCCCGGCAAACCAAACAGCACCGCAGAGTGATTGCCTTGCGTCAAGCGTCCCACAGCCATGGGACGGCCAGGTCGCATGGCAATTTTCCAAAAGACCACGTCGCCTAACTTTTTCATCATGGCCTTGGTGAAGTCGGCTTCGCCAACACTGACGCCGCCGCTGGTGATCACGGCGTCTGCCTGTGTGGCTGCTTTAGAAAAAGCTTGCTCTAACAATCTGGGGTCGTCGCGCACAACACCCATGTCAATCATCTCGCAGCCTAAGTTTTGCAACAGGCCAAAGACGGTGTAACGGTTGCTGTCATAAACAGCGCCTTCGCGAGGTGCCTCGCCTAAACTGAGAATTTCATCGCCTGTCGAAAAGTAGGCCACTTTGAGTTTGCGCATGACTTTGACGGTGGGCAGCCCGAGGCTGGCCAACAAACCAACGGCCGCAGGCGTGACAAACGTTCCTTTGCGCAAAGCCGGGCTGTTTTTCTTCAAGTCCTCTCCGCACAAACGACGGTTGTCGCCCGCACTTAGCATGTTGGAGGGCACGGTGATCTGCTCTGGCGTGACTTTGCAAAGTTCTTGTGGCACCACTGTGTCAAGTCCGCTTGGCATGATGGCACCAGTCATGATCTTGACGCACTCACCAGCTTTGACGGTGCCTTGCCAGGCTTTGCCAGCAAGGGCGGTACCGACCACCTTGAGCACTAAACTTGTGTCAGCCTTAAGTTGTGTGCCATCGAAAGCAAAGCCATCCATGGCTGAGTTGTCGTGTGGTGGTACATCAACTGGGCTGATGGCGTCGGCTGCGATGACCCGGTTGAGGGCTTCAAAAATGGCGACGTCTTCTGTGTCTTGCAAAGGGGTGACCAACTGCGCAAGAAAATTCAAAACATCCGATGCAGGCAAGGCTTGTGGATCGTAGCCTTGCAAATGGGCAGCAATTTCTGCCAATGACTTAGGTTGGGTCATGGGGTTTGTTCTAAACGATGCAACTCTTCGAGGGTGTTGGCGTTGAAAAACGCGCGCGGGTCGGTGTTGGGTGCGTCAAAGGGCACTACCACACACGCGTGTTGTGATGTCCAAGCATCAATTTTGCGGCCCCCAGATTGCATGAACTTGACCAAACTTTCTAACAAGCGGGTACGCATCAAACAAAAAACAGGTTGTGGTCTGACCTTGCCATCCTCTTCTTTGGCTGCTGCAACCGCGATGTCCGCATTCTCTTGTTCCAAAGCAACTTGAAGTTTTTGCACAAGGTCCAAAGGAAAAAGTGGACTGTCACAAGGCACCGTGAGTAAAAGCTCTGATTCGCAGCGCTCCATACCCGTCAGAAAGCCGGCCAAGGGACCCGCAAAACCATCGGTGCTGTCGGGCCAGACTTGAACGCCCAATGACTCATAAGCGGACAAATTTCGATTGGCCACAATCATGATGTCCGACAGGGGACTGCCTTCTTGCATTTGCAGGCGCATCAAGGCATGCAAGGTCAAGGGTGTGCCATTGAAGTTTTGCAGACCTTTGTCGATGCCGCCCATGCGCGCACCTTTGCCACCTGCCAGAATTAAACCCGTGATGCTGTGATCATGCATAAAGAAACAATTCAGAGATAAGGAAAGTCAAAGCGCCATCTGCAAAGTTTTAGCCACCGATGTAACTCATTTCGACTTTGCGTCTTTTGAGCAAGCTGCCATCTTCGGTTGAGGCCAGGGCCGGCTCTTGTTGGCGCAATTCAGAATACCTGTCGGTACGTTGTGACCATATGGCCGCAATGGCTTGGGTCAGAGCCTCTGGTTGTTGACTGCTGCGGATGACGGGTTTAAGGTCGTAGCCTTGGCTGGCGAACAAGCACAAATAAAGCTGTCCTTCTGTGGTTAGCCGAGCGCGATTGCAGTCGCTGCAAAAAGCCTTGGTGACGCTGCTGATAAATCCAATTTCACCTAGTTGGGTGTCTAGCACACCTTGTTCATTGAGATAGCCCCAACGCTCTGCGGTTTCACCTTTTTGGGCAGGTGACAAGGGTGTCAGTTGCAATTCGGATTGCAAAATTTTCAGCACTTCTGCACTGGGCAGCACTTCGTTCATGCGCCAGCCATTGGTGGCGCCAACGTCCATGTACTCAATGAACCGAAGTGCGATGCCAGTGCCCTTGAAGTAACGTGCCATGGGCAATATTTCTTGCTCATTGGTGCCGCGCTTGACGACCATGTTGACTTTGATGGGGCCAAGGCCGGCAGCTTGCGCAGCGGCAATGCCTTCCAAAACGTCACTGACTGGAAAGTCTACGTCATTCATGCGTTTGAAGACGGCATCGTCTAAACCATCCAAGCTGATGGTGACCCGCTTCAAGCCAGCATCTCTCAAGCTTTGGGCTTTGCGCGCCAACAAAGAGCCGTTGGTGGTCAGTGTGATGTCCAAGGGCTCACCCGAGACAGTGCGCAATGCCGCCAGTTGTTCAATCAGAACTTCCAAGTTTTTTCTGAGCAGTGGCTCACCGCCCGTGAGTCTGAGTTTTTCAACGCCCAAGGCAATGAAGCTTTTTGCAGCAAGCGTGATTTCTTCAAAACTGAGCAGCGCACTGTGCGGTAAATATTTGTAATCGTTGTTGAACACCTCTTTGGGCATGCAATAGCTGCAGCGAAAATTGCAACGATCGGTCACACTGATGCGAAGGTCTCGCAAAGGTCTGTTCAACCGGTCCTTCAAGGACAGATGCGACAAACTTTTTGGGGCCAACTGCAACTGTGGAATTGGCAAATTGCCCAGCGGCTGACTGATGACTGGAATGACTCGTTCAGACACAACGCGCACCATCAACTTCGATGCAAACACCACTGATGAAGGCGCCTTCATCACTGGCCAAATACAAAGCTGCATTGGCCACATCAAGGGATGTTGAGAAGCGCCCCAATGGAATGGTGGCCATGAACTTGGCGCGCTTGGCCTCGTCCACAGGACCGCCCGCAAACTCTGCGGACAACCCAGTGTCGGGGTTGAAGACCGGGTTGATGCAATTCACGCGAATGTTGTCGGGGCCTAATTCTGCTGCCAGTGATTTGCTGGTGGTGATGACGGCACCTTTAGAGCCGTTGTACCAAGTCAGACCAGGTCGAGGGCGAATGCCAGCAGTTGATGCAATATTGATGAAAGAGCCGCCACCTGTTTTGCGAAATTCGGGCACTGCATGCACGGTGGACAGGTAAATGCTTTTCATGTTGACCGCGTAACACTTGTCGAATTCGTCTTCGCTGACTTCTAGGGCAGGGCGGTTGCGATGTGTCCAGCCCGCATTGTTAATCATCACATCTAGCCGGCCCCAAAGCTTGACGGCTTCTTGCACCATGTTTTTGACATCGTCTGAGCGCGTGACATCGGCGGCAAAAAATGCGGCGGTACCACCTGCCGCTTGAATGTCTTGCACAACTTTTTGTCCTGCCGTGCTATTGATGTCGTTGACCAAAACTTTGGCACCGTGCGCGGCAAAGTGTTTGGCGATGCCTTCACCGATGCCGCCACCCGAGCCCGTCACAATAACGACTTTTTGATTGATGTTCATGATAATTCCTGTGGTTTTTGAAGCTAGGCTTTAGCCGTGGTGAATGGCAACTGTCTTCAAAGTGGTGAAACCATACAGTGCTTCAAAACCTTTTTCACGGCCGTGGCCAGAAGACTTGACGCCACCAAAGGGTAATTCAACACCGCCACCGGCGCCGTAGTTGTTGATAAAGACTTGGCCGCTGCGCAGTCGCTTGGCCATTCTGAATTGACGTCCACCATCGCGCGTCCAAACGCCAGCCACCAGTCCAAAGGCCGTGGCATTGGCCAACTCGATGGCTTGTTCTTCGCCTTCAAAACACATGGCAGACAGAACGGGCCCGAACACTTCTTCTTGGGCTACACGGTGGTTGACGGGCACATCACGCAACAAAACGGGGGCCTGGTAAAAGCCTGATTCTGGTGCGTCGGCAACCACCGTACCTTGCGCAACGGTTGGAATGCCTGCTGCCCGAGCCTCTTCTAAAAAACCTTGTACACGTTGTTTTTGGGTGGCTCTGATGAGGGGGCCCAAATTCAAGTCTGCGCTTGCGGGCCCAACGCGAAGTTTGGAAAACGCCTCGCCAAGTCTTGCCAGCAGAGGCTCATAAATGCTTTTCTCAATGAGTACGCGGGAACCCGCGCTACAAGTTTGGCCAGAGTTTTGAACAATGGCATTGATGATGACCGGCACTGCCGCATCTAAGTCGGCATCTGCAAAAATGATTTGCGGACTTTTGCCCCCCAGCTCCAGGGTAACGGGGCAATGCCTTGCGGCCGCAGCTTGCTGGATCAAGGTGCCCACATGTGGGCTGCCTGTAAAACTAATGTGATCAATACCCGGATGCTTGGCGAGTGCGTCGCCCACCTCATGTCCCAAGCCTGTGACGATGTTGATGGCACCTGGCGGAAAGCCCACCTCAGCGGCCAATTGTGCAACTCGGATGAGACTCAAGCAGGCATCTTCAGCCGGTTTGACCACACAAACGTTGCCCGCTGCCAATGCACCTCCCACACACCTGCCAAATATCTGCATGGGGTAATTCCAGGGCACCACATGGCCAGTGACGCCATGGGGCTCGCGCCATGTCAAAACGCTGTAGCCGTTTTGGTAAGGAATGGTGTCGCCATGCAGCTTGTCACAAGCGCCCGCATAGAACTCAAAGTAGCGAGCCAGTGCGCGCGCATCGGCCATGGCTTGCTGCGTAGGCTTGCCGCAGTCGCGTTGCTCTAGCTGCATCAATTCATCGGCATGTTCGGCAACTTTGCGAGACAGGGCCATTAGCAATCTGCCGCGTTCTGCCGCGTTCAATTTGGACCAGGGGCCTTCGAAGCATTCGCGTGATGATTTGACGGCTGCGTCAATGTCCAGCGCATTGCTGCGTTGGATGTGGTCAAAGATTTGGCCATCAGACGGGTCAATCACAGGCAATGTTTGCCCGCTTTGACTGGTCACCGATTGGTTGTGAATGAAGTTCAGTTGCATGGTGCTATTTTGCGCGTAAAAAAGCCCGCGATGAAGACCATGCGCGGGCTTTGTGACACTGACATGGCGTACCCATGGTACGCCAGATACAAGGGCCTTCAATCAGCTGTGAAACTTCATCACCAAGGGCACGATGAGAAGAGCCACAATGTTGATGATTTTGATCAGCGGATTGATGGCTGGGCCTGCCGTGTCTTTGTAAGGATCGCCCACGGTGTCGCCTGTGACAGCGGCTTTGTGCGCCTCAGAGCCTTTGCCGCCGTGATGGCCGTCTTCGATGTACTTCTTGGCATTGTCCCAAGCGCCGCCGCCAGTACACATGGAAATGGCTACAAACAGGCCCGTCACAATGGTGCCCATCAGCAAGCCGCCCAAGGCTTTGGGGCCAAGCAACAAGCCCACCACAATGGGCACCACCACAGGCAACAAGCTTGGAATCACCATCTCTTTGATGGCCGCAGTGGTCAGCATGTCGACCGCGCGGCCGTATTCGGGCTTGGCAGTACCTTCCATGATGCCCTTGATTTCGCTGAATTGGCGACGCACTTCGACCACCACAGCACCAGCTGCTCGGCCTACGGCTTCCATGGCCATGGCACCAAACAAGTAGGGGATGAGGCCGCCAATGAACAAGCCCACAATGACCAGAGGGTCGGACAAGTCAAAGGTGATGGCCTTGCCGTAGGTTTCCAGCTTGTGGGTGTAGTCTGCAAACAAAACCAAGGATGCCAAACCTGCAGAGCCAATGGCGTAGCCTTTGGTCACGGCTTTGGTGGTGTTGCCCACGGCATCTAGCGGGTCGGTAATGTCACGCACGCTGCTGGGCAATTCGGCCATTTCGGCAATGCCGCCAGCGTTGTCTGTGATGGGGCCATAAGCGTCCAAGGCCACCACAATGCCCGCCATCGACAACATCGACATGGCTGCCACGGCAATGCCATACAGGCCTGCAAGGCTGTAAGAGGCAATGATGGCAAGGCAGACAAAAATCACGGGCCATGCCGTAGAGCGCATTGAAACGCCCAAACCTGCAATGATGTTGGTGCCATGGCCGGTTGTGGAGGCCTGCGCAATGTGCTGAACTGGGCTGTATTGCGTTCCCGTATAAAACTCAGTGATCCAGACCAAGGCGGCCGTTAAGACCAAGCCAACGGCACAGGCGCCGAACAGTTTCATTTGGCTACCGCTGGCCGAAATGGCGTTGTCCGGCATGATCCAAAGCGTCACAAAGTAGAAGGCAATCAAGGACAAAACGCCGGCGATGGCCAAGCCTTTGTAAAGCGCAGGCATGACGTTGGTCATGCCAGGAGAGGCTTTGACAAAAAAGCAGCCAATGATGGACGCCACGATAGATACTGCACCCAAAGCAAGGGGGTACATCACGGCGTTACCGGGTGCACCCGTGATCAGCAAGGAACCCAGCACCATGGTGGCAATGAGGGTCACGGCATACGTTTCGAACAAGTCGGCGGCCATGCCGGCACAGTCGCCTACGTTGTCGCCCACGTTGTCTGCAATCACGGCGGGGTTGCGAGGATCGTCCTCTGGAATGCCGGCTTCTACTTTGCCGACCAAGTCGGCCCCAACGTCAGCCCCTTTTGTAAAGATGCCGCCACCCAAACGGGCGAAGATAGAAATCAAGGACGAACCAAAGGCAAAGCCAATAAGCGGGTTCAAGATGACAGACAGTTTGACGCCAGGCGTGAGGTTGCCATTGCCCGCCAAAAACCAGTAGAAACCGGTGACGCCCAATAGACCCAGGCCCACCACCAGCATGCCGGTGATGGCGCCGCCACGGAAGGCGACGTCAAGGGCAGGGCCGATGCCCTTGGTGGCGGCTTGCGCAGTACGCACATTGGCGCGAACAGAAACGTTCATGCCGATGAAACCGCAAGCACCAGAAAGCACCGCACCAATGACAAAGCCAATGGCTGTGGTCATGTCGAGGAACACACCCATCAAGATGGCCAGAACCACGCCCACGATGGCGATGGTTTTGTATTGTCTTGCAAGGTAAGCTGCTGCACCGGCTTGAATGGCGGCTGCAATTTCTTGCATTCGCTCATTGCCGGGGTCTTGGGCGAGAATCCATCCACGGGCCCAAACGCCATAAAATACGGCGATCAGTCCGCAAACAAGCGCCAAAATCAACGCTGAATTGCCAGTCATAAATTAATCTCCTTAGTTGTTACCGCTGAAAAGAGGTGCAACGCTCGAGAAACACCTCCCGGCGTTGCTTCCTCGTTTCCCGGAGGAGACGATTGGCCAACAATTTCATTAAAAGAGGATTGTTGCCAAGACGCAAGCCCTGTGAAAGTAAAATCGGGGTTAATCCTAAGGTTCTTAGATTTACTTCAACTCTTTAAATTTTCAGAAAAATGTCCCTAGACAACGTTACCCCTGGCAGCAAAGTTCCTGAGCAATTCAATGTGATCATCGAAATTCCGATGAATGCCGATCCCGTGAAATACGAAGTGGACAAAGCCACTGGCGCCATTTTTGTAGACCGTTTCATGAGCACGGCCATGCATTACCCCACCAATTACGGCTATGTGCCCAAAACCATCAGCGGCGACGGCGACCCCGTCGACGTGTTGGTCATTACCCCTGTGCCCTTGATTCCTGGTGTCGTGGTGCCTTGCCGCGCCATTGGTATTTTGAAAATGGAAGATGAGGCCGGTGAAGATGGCAAAGTGTTGGCCGTTCCCACCGACAAAATTTTGTCCATCTACACCCAATGGCAAAAGCCTGAAGACTTGAACCCTTTGCGTTTGAAAACCATCGCCCACTTCTTTGAACACTACAAAGACTTGGAAGTTGGCAAGTGGGTCAAAATTTTGGGCTGGGAAGGCCCAGAGTCTGCCAAGAAAGAAATCTTGGACGGTATTGCCAATTATCAAAAGGCCAACGCCTAAGCTCAAAACCGAGCCCGAATGGGTTCGGTGAACCAGGTTCAGGCCTTTTTCAAAGGCGACCTGGCTTCCAAATTCTCTAGATAGGCCGCTACACCGCGGCCTTCTTTTTCTAAGTAGCGCTCTACAGCATCGGCAAAGTCTGGGTGTGCCAACCAATGCGCGCTGCTGGCTTTCACGGGAAGCAGTGCACGCGCCATTTTGTGTTCGCCCTGCGCACCGCCTTCAAACCTTGCCAAGCCCTTGGCAATGCACCAAGCAATGGGCTGGTAGTAGCAAGTCTCAAAGTGCAGGCAGTCCACGCGCTGTAGGGCGCCCCAATAGCGACCATAAGCCACATTGTCTTGAACGGCTATCAGGCTGCAAGCCATGCGCTGGCCTTCTTTTTCTGCAATGAACAACACCCAGTTTTCTGGCATGGTGTCTTGCATCCGCTGAAAAAAGTCGCGACTGAGGTAGGGCGCGTTGCCATGCTCAAAATAGGTTTGCGCATAGCATTTGTAAAAGAAATCCCAATCGGCGGCTTGAATGGCTTGGCCTTCAAGGCTGGTAAATGTCACGCCAGCTTCGCTCACTTTGCGGCGTTCTTGTCTGATTTTTTTGCGTTTTTCTTGGCTGAGACTCGCCAAGAAATGCTCAAAGTCGGCATGGCTGTTGTTGTGCCAATGAAACTGTACGGTGTAACGGCTAAGCCACCCAGCTGTTTCTGTGGCTTGCCTGTCGTCCTCTGACAAAAACAGAACATGCACAGATGACCATTGCCATTGCTTGGCCAAGGCCACCATGGCCTCAATCAGGCACGCCTTGCTCTGAGGGCTGTCGGCCAGCAAACGCGAGCCCGGTACTGGCGTGAACGGCACTGCGCCAACCGCTTTGGGAAAGTAGTTCAAACCATGGCGTTGGTAAGCGTCGGCCCAGGCCCAATCAAACACATATTCCCCATAAGAGTGGGGTTTGATGTAGATCACCGCGGCGGCGGCCAGTGGCGCATCTGCCGCACTGTCTGTGTGTCTGAGAGAGATAACACGGACGGTCCAACCCGTCTCTGGGCTGGCCGATGCACTCTCTTCCATGGCGCTTAAATAGGCATGTCGCATGAAAGGGGTAGGCTCGGATTGCGTGGCCAACAGAGAATCCCAAGCGAGCGCAGTGATATTTCGCATGGAATCTTGCACTGCGATGACATAATTGTTGGAACTGAATTCCTGCACCTGTATGACCCTTCAACTTTGTATCGCCCAACTCAACTTCGTCGTGGGTGACATGGCGGGCAATGCCCGCAAAATTATCGACGCTGCTAAAAAAGCCTATGCGCAAGGCGCGCGCGTTTTGGTCACGCCCGAATTGGCCATTTGTGGCTATGCCGCTGAAGATTTGTTGTTGCGGCCTGCATTCATCGATGCCTGCGATGATGCCTTGAAAACAGTGGCCCGTGAGTTGGCTGGGTTAAAAGGCATGCACGTTGTTTTGGGTCACCCCGAAGGTGGGGGCATTCAAAGCAAAAGCGTGGCCATTACGAAGCGCTTCAACCGCGCTACTGTGTTGTGTGAAGGGCAGGTACTGGCCAGTTATGCCAAGCAAGAATTGCCCAATTACCAAGTATTTGACGAGCGCCGCTATTTCACGCCCGGCCACGAAGCTTGTGTGTTTGAAGTCGATGGCGTCAAGTTGGGCCTTCTCATTTGCGAAGATGCTTGGTTTGAAGAGCCTGCCCAAAAATCGCGCGATGCGGGCGCACAGGTTTTATTGGTCCTCAATGCTTCGCCATTCCATGTCGGCAAGGGGCTGGAGCGCGAAGTGCAAATGGCTCGCCGAGTAACTACTTGCCGATTACCACTTGTTTATGCACATCTAGTTGGCGGACAAGATGAAGTCATCTTTGAAGGTAGATCCTTCGCCATGAATGCGCAAGCTGAGGTGGTGGCGCGTGCACCTGCCTTCAAAGAATGTTTGCAATTTGTCGACGTCCTGTCGACAAAGGATTTGGCTGCGGTTCAATTAACAGGTCGTGAAGTGGTGCCTGAGAGCAGTTGGGAAGAGGACCTTTGGCATGCCCTGGTTTTGGGCATTCGTGACTACTTGGGCAAAAACGGCTTTCCCGGGGCAATTTTGGGACTGTCAGGCGGCATCGACTCCGCATTGGTTTTGGCGCTGGCTGTTGATGCCATTGGTGCCGACAAAATCCATGCGGTCATGATGCCATCGCCTTACACGGCAGACATCAGTTGGATAGATGCCCGCGACATGGTTAAGCGTCTCAATGTGCAATACGACGAAATTTCCATTGCACCTTTGTTTGAAGGCTTCAAAACAGCTTTGGCCGATCAGTTCAAAGGCTTGGCCGAAGACACAACAGAAGAAAACATCCAAGCGCGCGTGCGCGGAACTTTGCTCATGGCCATGTCCAACAAAACAGGCGCCATCGTTTTAACCACAGGTAACAAGAGCGAAATGGCCACTGGCTATTGCACTTTATACGGCGACATGGCTGGTGGTTTTGCTGTGATCAAGGATGTGGTCAAAACACAAGTCTTTCGCCTTGCCGAGTGGCGCAACCAAAACGATCCCTATGGCACCGGTTCTTGTCCTATCCCCGAGCGCATCATCACACGGCCACCCAGTGCCGAGTTGCGTGCCGATCAGAAGGACCAAGACAGCCTACCGCCTTATGAGGTGTTGGATGCTATCGTTCAAAGGTACATGGAAAATGACGAGGGCATCAGCGCATTAGAGGCCGACGGTTTTGAACGTGCCGATGTGGAAAAGGTCACCCGTTTGATCAAGTTGAACGAATACAAGCGCCGTCAATCACCCGTGGGAATTCGCGTCACCCACCGCAGTTTTGGCAAAGATTGGCGTTATCCTATAACCAATCGATTTCGAGCCTAATTTTTTCAGTCTGGACTTATTTCATGAAACAAATCACAGCCATCATCAAACCCTTCAAACTGGAAGAAGTACGAGAAGCGCTTGCTGAATGCGGCGTGACCGGACTGACCGTCACTGAAGTCAAAGGCTTTGGCCGTCAAAAAGGCCATACAGAGCTTTATCGCGGTGCCGAATATGTGGTCGACTTTTTGCCCAAAGTCAAGGTCGAAGTGGCCGTGAAAGATGGCGATGTTGAGCGCTGCGTCGATGCCATCGTGAAAGCCGCACGAACAGGCAAAATTGGCGACGGCAAAATCTTCATCACCTCCGTAGAACGCGTCATTCGCATTCGCACCGGCGAATTGGACGACGACGCGGTCTAATCTTCCGTCTCAATCAAGTTTAAATTGCGTCACTTTGGAACGCTGTAGGCAATCCTGCAGCTTGGACCAGGTTGGGCAGCAATTGCCGTGCGTCATGGTGAGATTGGACCAAATCCATTTGCCATGAGCCCATAAACTCATGGCTCACCACGGTGTTTAAAAAAGTCAGAAGCGGATCGTAGTACCCGTTGAGGTTCAAAAGGCCAATGGGTTTGTTGTGGTAACCCAACTGGCGCCATGTCCAGACCTCAAAAAACTCTTCAAAAGTGCCAATACCGCCTGGCAGGGTTAGAAATACATCAGCCCTTTGCGCCATCATTTGCTTGCGCTCGTGCATGGTCTCGACGACATGCAATTCGGTGCACTCGGTGTGCGCCCATTCTTTTTCGACCAAGGCCCTTGGAATGACGCCCACCACACGGCCGCCAGCTGCCAATGTTGCGTTTGCGACGATGCCCATCAGACCGTTTCTGCCACCGCCATAGACCAATTGACCGCCGTGCTGACCAATCCAGCGCCCCACCATCTTGGCTGATTCAGCAAAGGCAGGCAAATTGCCTGGCTTGGAGCCGCAGTAAACGCAGACAGAAAAGGCCGGCTCAGCCATGGATGAATTTCCAGATGGCTGCAGCCCAAATGCCCAGGCAAAGCAAGAGGCTTAAAAGAACAGCAGCACTGCCCATGTCTTTGGCGCGTTTTGACAGGGCATGCCATTCGGTGCCAATGCGGTCAATGGCGGTTTCGATGCCAGTGTTGAGCAACTCAACCACCATGACAAACACCACAGAGCCGCACAGCAAGGCCACCTCGACCCAAGTTTGACCCAGCCAAAAAGCCAGCGGCAACAAAACGATGGCCAAGATGGCCTCCTGTCTGAAGGCCGTTTCTCCCCAGCCGGCTTGAAGACCTTGCAGCGAGTAGCCACCCGCGTGCAAGATGCGAGACAAACCTTTGCGGTCTTTTTGTGGATTGACGTTGGGGGTGCTCATGAAGAGATTAGGTAGACAAAGGGGGTGTAGGCGGTTTTTGAACATCAACCAGCTGAGTTCCCGCCCACACATCGTGCCAATATTGTCGACGAGATTGGAATTTGCTCAAGATGGCCCACACGATGATCCATCCCACCATCAAGACGCCAACCTCTGGCGCCGGTAGTTTGAAGGGCATTGCCAAGAGCAGGGGGGGCAAAACCCAAACCCAACTGAGGACATAACGCAAAAACGCGCGGCCTTGCGTCACACGTTTGCCCGAAGTGTCCAAAAGCTGAATGTGCCAAGTCTTCATGGCCAATGTTTGACCCTTGGACCAAAACCAGGTGAAGTAAATGGCGAAGACCAAAAACAGAAAGGCTTGCAGGCCATGTCGGTTGTCAAGTGCATGACGGGTTTGGCTGAGGGTTCCAAACAAATAACCTGCAATGAAAACCACGCCAAACAAAAGCATGCCCTCATAAAGCCAGCAAGCCATTCGGCGTCTGAGCGAGGGCGTTTTGAAAGGGCTTGCGGCGTCGGTTGTGTTGGATGCCTGTGGTGCGGGGTTGGGAAATTGAGAATCGCTCAACTCAGGTGCCTTCTGGAATGGCAACGGGGGTAGGCAGCAGTGTCTTTTTGTCGATCACGATGCCTGGCGTAGATTTACCTGGCGCTGGGGCCGGCGTGGACTTGCCCGGCAAGCGAATAACTTTGCCTGGCGGTGGCGCTTGTGATGCAGTGGCTGCACCTTGAATGCCAGTTTTTTGTTGTGCTGCTAATTTTTTCTTCTCGTCGGCACTGAGCGCTTGATAGGCTTCCCAATGCGTCTTTTTTTCGTCAGAACCCAGGCTCTTTGTTTCGTTGAAAGTGAGTCGTGCTTGGGCTCGCTGCTGCGGGCTGAGGGCTGCCCAATTGGCCATGCGTTCGTGCAGCACAGCTTGCTCTTTGCCCGAAAGTTTGTCGAAGTTATTCGAAATGGCCAGCCACTTGCTCTTTTGGGCTGGGCTGATTTGAGTCCAAAGTGAGGCCAAAGGGGCCAAGGCTGTTTTTTGCGAAGCAGAGAGTTTTTGCCATTCTGCATTGGCTAATGCTTGCGCCGCCGGCTTTGTGTTCTGGGCGGCTGGGGCGTTTTGGGCCCAAGCTTGCGCCAGCCCTGTGCAAATCAGTGCGCTTATACAGACCTTGATGACGCGCTTTGCAATCAATCGGGGGCCTTTGTAGGAAGCGGATTGGATTTGAGGAACACCAAAAAGCCCGGGTCTGTGTAAGCGTCGGGTGGCAAATCGTCGATAAGTAATTCGGCATCGAGCGAGGCAATTTCGTTGGTGCGGTACTCGTTTTGGAACATGTAAATGCTGGCAAGGCCAAACAACAAAACCAAAAGGGGCAAGGCCGATGCCAAGCGGCTCCAGAGGTTCAGGCCTTCGTCTTGGGGGGCGTTGCTGGCGTGCCCTGCCATGGCCAACTGCGGAAGCAAGACACTGACAGGCTCGCGTTTGCGCTGGGCGAGGGCTTGCATGCGAGCCGCGCGCAAACGCTCGCTAATGTCGTGGGGCAAGTCTGGGGCATGGTCATTTAAGTGGCGCGCTAGCGCCTGACCCACCCGGTCGACACGTGTCATGTCTAGATTGGCTTGCGATTTCATGTGTTTAATCCTTTGGCGCGAAGGGCCTTACTAAGCGCCTGAACAGCTCGAGAACAGTGCGTTTTGACGCTGCCTTCTGTGCAACCCATGGCTGCAGCCGTCTCGGAAAGGTTCATCTCTTCCCAATAACGCAGCAGGAAGGCTTCGCGTTGACGTGGTGGCAATTCTTGAATTTCAGCTTCTATTTGAAGAAAAACCTGTTTGCGGTGTGTTTGGTCTTCGGTACTTTCGCCAAGCCCGGGCTCGCCCAGTCCCCCCAGATTCTCGAGAAAGTCAAAATCTTCGCCATCTGCATCGGTGCCAAAGTCGCCCATGTTGGAGAACAAGGCGTTTCGTGTTTTTTGACGGCGGAACCAATCCAGGGTGGTATTGGACAAAATCCGCTGAAAAAGCATGGGCAACTCGGCGGCGGGCTTGTCGCCGTAGTGGGTGGCCAGCTTGATCATGCTGTCTTGCAGGATGTCCAAGGCCGACTCCTCGTTGCGCACGTGGTAAAGCGTGCGTTTGAAGGCGCGCTTCTCCGTGTTTTTGAGGAAATCTGAAAGTTCTTGTTCGGTGGCCACAGCTTGCACCTGTTTTGTGCGAGTCGGATTATGGCATTCTGGGCCCTATAATGCTGGGTTGCAATTGAAAAAACGCAAACGGATCACCATCCGGCCAAGGTACTTACATGTGCAGGTCTATGTTGGTGGTCTTAAGTTCTGATGCGACTTCACAAGAGTCCCGCAAATGAGCACCCAAGGTTTTTCGTTAGAGAAATTCACAAAGGTTGAATATGGAAATCTCCAAAGCTGAAATGGCCAACGCGGCCAACGTTGCTGCTGCCGCAGCTTCCTCGTCACCCGTCGAATTGCGTGGTGGCGAAATTCTCGTTAAAGCGCTCCAAGCCGAAAACGTCAAATACATCTGGGGTTATCCAGGTGGTGCCGTTTTGCACATCTACGACGCTTTCTTCAAACAAGACACCATTCAGCACGTGCTGGTTCGCCACGAACAAGCTGCAGTTCATGCAGCCGATGGCTATGCGCGTGCCACTGGCGATGTGGGCGTGGCCTTGGTCACCTCAGGTCCCGGCCTGACCAATGCGGTCACTGGCATTGCCACGGCCTACATGGACAGCATCCCCATGGTCATCATCAGTGGTCAAGTGCCCACTGCGGCCATTGGTCTTGATGCCTTCCAAGAGTGCGACACTGTGGGCATCACGCGCCCCATCGTCAAACACAATTTCTTGGTCAAAGACGCCCGCGACATGGCAGAAGTCATGAAGAAGGCGTTCCACATTGCGCGCAGCGGCCGTCCTGGTCCTGTGGTGGTCGACATTCCAAAAGATGTGTCTTTCAACAAGGTGCCTTATACCGGCTATCCCGAAACCGTTGAAATGCGCTCTTACAACCCTGTGCGCAAAGGCCACAGCGGACAAATTCGCAAAGCCCTTCAGTTGTTGATGGCGGCCAAGCGTCCTTACATTTACACCGGCGGTGGTGTGTTGCTCAGCAATGCCTCAGCAGAATTGCGCCAATTGGTTGAGATGCTGGGCTACCCCGTCACCAACACCCTCATGGGCTTGGGGGCATTCCCAGCCACCAATCCCAAGTTCTTGGGCATGCTGGGTATGCACGGCACATGGGAAGCCAACAACGCCATGCAGCACTGCGATGTGTTGTTGGCCGTGGGTGCGCGCTTTGACGACCGCGTCATTGGCAACCCCAAGCACTTTGCGCAAAACGAACGCAAGATCGTTCACATCGACATCGATCCCTCCAGCATTTCCAAGCGCGTGAAGGTTGATGTGCCTATCGTGGGCGATGTCAAAGATGTGTTGACCGAACTCATTGCCATGATCAAAGAGTCCGGCCTCAAGCCCGACAACAATGCACTCGGTGCTTGGTGGTCCACCATTGATGGCTGGCGCCAACGCAATTGCATGAAGTACGACAGCGAAAACACTGAAGTCATCAAGCCCCAAAAAGTCATTGAGACTTTGTACTGCATGACCAAAGACGCCGATGCTTACATCACGTCGGATGTGGGTCAGCACCAAATGTGGGCTGCCCAGTACTACAAGTTTGACGAACCCCGTCGCTGGATCAACTCCGGTGGTTTGGGCACCATGGGTGTGGGCATTCCCTATGCCATGGGCATCAAATTGGCCAAGCCCGAATCAGAAGTGTTCTGTGTCACGGGCGAAGGTTCTGTGCAGATGTGTATTCAAGAACTGTCGACTTGCTTGCAATACAACACGCCCATCAAAATCTTGTCATTGAACAACCGCTATTTGGGCATGGTTCGTCAGTGGCAGCAAATTGAATACTCCGGCCGTTACAGCCACAGCTACATGGACGCTTTGCCCAACTTTGTGAAGTTGGCCGAGGCCTATGGTCACGTGGGCATGCTCATTGAGCGCCCCGAAGACGTCGAGCCAGCATTGCGTGAAGCACGCAAGCTCAAAGATCGCACGGTGTTCATGGACTTCCGTACTGATCCCACAGAAAACGTCTTCCCCATGGTTCAAGCAGGCAAGGGCATTACAGAAATGTTGCTGAGTCCTGAAGACCTTTGAGTCACGTCATTTATTGAATTAACTTTAGAAGAATCTATTGACCGCCAAGCCTGCACATTACCGTGTGCGGGGGAGGGCGGCGAAAAGAGGAATCGCACATGAAACACATCATCGCAGTTTTGCTAGAAAACGAACCCGGCGCATTGTCACGGGTGGTGGGCTTGTTCTCCGCACGGGGTTACAACATTGAGTCTCTCAGTGTGGCACCTACCGAAGATCCCAGCTTGTCACGCATGACCATCCAAACGGCTGGTTCCGACGACGTCATTGAACAAATTACCAAGCACTTAAACCGCCTCATCGAAGTGGTCAAAGTGGTTGACTTAACCGAAGGTGCCTACACCGAGCGCGAACTGATGCTTGTCAAAGTTCGCGCCGTTGGCAAAGAACGTGAAGAGATGAAGCGCATGGCCGATATCTTCAGGGGTCGCGTGATTGATGTCACCGACAAAAGCTACACCGTGGAACTGACGGGCGACCAATCCAAAAACGATGCGTTTTTGGAAGCCATCGACCGCAGCGCCATTCTTGAAACAGTCCGAACCGGTGCCTGTGGCATTGGTCGGGGTGAGCGCATTTTGCGCGTTTAACTCAGCGCGTTTTCCGCGTTTACCCATTGATTTTTTGAACGATTTTTGAAGGAGAGAACCCATGAAAGTGTTTTACGACAAAGACTGTGACCTCAGCGTCATCAAAGGCAAAACAGTGGCCATCATTGGCTACGGCTCACAAGGCCACGCACACGCACAAAACTTGAACGACAGTGGCGTGAAAGTGGTTGTGGGTTTGCGCAAAAACGGCGCAAGCTGGCCCAAAGTTGAAAAAGCTGGCCTCACAGTCATGGAAGTGGCTGATGCAGTCAAAGCTGCTGACGTGGTCATGATTTTGTTGCCCGACGAGCAAATCGCCGACGTGTACCGCAACGATGTTGAACCCAACATCAAAAAGGGTGCTTCTTTGGCTTTCGCTCACGGCTTCAACGTTCACTACAACCAAGTGGTGCCCCGTGAAGACCTCGACGTTTGGATGGTGGCGCCTAAGGCCCCCGGTCACACTGTGCGCAACACTTACACACAAGGCGGCGGCGTGCCCCACCTCGTGGCGGTGCACCAAGACAAGAGCGGCAAAGCCAGTGCCTTGGCACTCAGCTACGCCATGGCCAACGGTGGCGGCAAGGCCGGTATCATTGAAACCAACTTCAAAGAAGAAACAGAAACCGACTTGTTCGGTGAGCAAG